>NZ_JXSI01000002.1:0-664544 GCF_002916705.1 Pseudomonas sp. GZJR-8
CTGGCGGCCAGCGGCATTGCGGTGATCGTGGTGTCCAGCGACCTGATGGAGGTGATGGGCATTTCCGACCGCATCCTGGTGATGAGCGAAGGCGCCCTGAGCGGTGAACTGCCCCGCGCCCAAGCGGATGAAGCGCGCCTGTTGCAACTGGCGCTCCCGCGTTCGCGGGCTTGAAGAAATGAGAGGGGTTGGCTATGTCTGAAGTTAAAACTGCAAAGGGTTTCTGGCCGGGGTTCAACCAGCGCAAGTTTCTCGACGACTGGGTGATGCTGCTGGCAGCGTTGAGCATTTTTGTACTCAGCGCGGTATTTATCGACAACTTCCTTTCGCCACTGAACATGCGCGGCCTGGGGCTGGCGATATCCACGGTGGGCATCGCCGCGTGCACCATGCTGTTCTGCCTGGCGTCGGGGCACTTCGACTTGTCAGTGGGGTCGGTGATCGCTTGTGCCGGGGTGGTGGCGGGCATCGTGATCCGTGACACCGACAGCGTAGTACTCGGCGTGTCGGCGGCACTGGCCATGGGGCTGGTGGTGGGGCTGATCAACGGCATCGTGATTGCCAAGCTGCGCATCAATGCGTTGATTGCCACCTTGGCGACCATGCAGATCGTGCGCGGCCTGGCGTACATCTTCTCCAACGGCAAGGCAGTGGGGGTGATGAATGAAGATTTCTTCGTATTCGGCAATGGCCAACTGATGGGCGTACCGGTGCCAATCATCATCACTGTGCTGTGTTTCGTGTTCTTCGGTTGGCTGCTCAATTACACCAGCTATGGGCGCAACACCATGGCCATTGGTGGTAATCAGGAAGCCGCGCTGCTGGCCGGGGTGAATGTCGATCGCACCAAGATCATCATCTTTGCCGTGCACGGTTTGATCGGCGCATTGGCCGGGGTGATTCTCGCGTCGCGCATGACCTCGGGCCAGCCGATGATCGGCCAGGGTTTCGAGCTGACAGTGATCTCTGCGTGCGTGCTGGGCGGCGTATCGCTGAGCGGCGGCATCGGCATGATTCGCCATGTGATTGCCGGGGTGCTGATCCTGGCGATCATCGAGAACGCGATGAACCTGAAGAACATCGACACGTTTTACCAGTATGTGATCCGGGGTTCGATCCTGCTGCTGGCGGTCATCATCGACCGCATGAAGCAACGCTAATGTTCGCCCTGTGAAGATTAAACTGTGGGAGCTGGCTTGCCTGCGATAGCGGGCTGTCAGCCAGCCTATCTTTAACTGACCCACCGCCATCGCAGGCAAGCCAGCTCCCACCTTGGATCTCCTGTGTTCAGGAGGGCGGTATTTGCCATAATGCCGCTCGTTTTCGTACTACCACATAGGCCCGATATGCAGGAAAACGCCCACACCCCCGTCAAAGACGCCGCCCCCACCGGTACCCAAACCCTGTTGCGTGGCCTGGGCGTGGTGCACGCGGTGGCGGCTGGTGCGCGGGATCTGAAAGAGATTGCCCGGCGTATCGGCACTACCCGTAGCACCACCCACCGCCTGGCCAGTTGCCTGGTCGAGGAGCGTTACCTGCGCGTGGTGCCGCAGGTTGGTTACCTGCTGGGGCCAAAGTTGATCGAGCTGGGCTTCCAGGCCCGCGAAGAGCTACCGTTGGTAAGCCTGGCGGTACCCTATCTGGACGAGCTGTCGGCGCTCACCGGCGACACCATCCACCTGGCGATCCGTGAATACGACGATGTGCTTTACCTGCACAAGAACCCTGGCCGCAATGGCCCGGAAATGCGCTCGCGGGTCGGCCACCGTATGCCGCTGGCGCGCACCGGTATCGGCAAGGCGTTGTTGCTGGATGATTCGCCGCAGGAGTGGCAGCGCCTGTACCACGCCAGCTTGCCGGCGACGGGCAAAAGCCTGCAATGGCCGCAGCACCCGGAGCAATCCTGGGCGCAGTTCGAACAGCGCATGGGCGAGTATGTAGCGGGCGGGTATGCGTTCGACCTGGAAGACAACGAACCGTCGATCCGTTGTGTGGCCGCGCCGGTGCGCGATGCCGGCGGGCGAATTGTCGCCGGCATCAGCATCGCCAGTACCGTGCCCTACATGCCGCTGGAGAAAATGGCCGAGCTGATCCCTGTGATCAAACAGGTCGCAGCCCGGCTGTCAGCGGAGTTGGGCGCCAAAGCCTGATCAGGCTTTGAGGCTCGCCATGTCGATAACGAAGCGGTACTTCACGTCACCGGCGATCATGCGCGTGTAAGCCTCGTTGATCTGGCGGATGTCGAGCATTTCGATGTCGCAGGTGATGTTGTGCTCGGCGCAGAAATCCAGGACTTCCTGGGTTTCGGCAATGCCGCCGATCAGCGAACCGGCCAGCACTTTACGGCCCAGCACCAGTTTCGCGGCGTTGACGGGCGGGTCTACCGGCTCGATCAGGCCGACCAGGATATGCACGCCGTCAAAGCGCAGTACATCGAGGTAGGGGTTCAGGTCGTGCTGCACCGGGATGGTATCGAGCAGGAAGTCGAAGTGCCCGGCAGCGGCCTTCATCTGCTCGGCATCGGTGGACACGATCACATGGTCGGCGCCCTGACGGCGGCCTTCCTCAGCCTTGCTCGCCGAGCGGGTGAACAGCGTCACCTCGGCGCCCATGGCCTTGGCGAACTTGATTCCCATATGGCCCAGGCCGCCCATGCCGAGAATGCCGACTTTGTCGCCGGCTTTCACGCCGTAGTGCTTGAGCGGCGAGTAGGTGGTGATGCCTGCGCACAGGATCGGCGCAGCGCTGGCCAGGTCGAGCTTGGCCGGGATCTTCACCACGAAGTGTTCGCTGACTACGATGCTGTCGGAGTAGCCGCCCATGGTGTTGCTGCCATCCACGCGGTCCGGGGTGGCGTAGGTCATGGTCGGGCCTTCGAGGCAGTATTGCTCAAGGTCTGACTGGCAGGCTTCGCAGTGGCGGCACGAATCCACCATGCAGCCTACGCCAACCAGATCACCGACTTTATGCGCGGTGACGTTGGCGCCGACGGCGGTGACCTTACCGACAATTTCATGGCCCGGCATCAGCGGGTACACGGCAATGCCCCACTCGTTGCGAGCCTGGTGGATATCGGAGTGGCACACGCCGCAGTAGAGGATCTCGATGGCCACGTCATCGACACGCGGGCTGCGGCGTTCAAACGACATAGGGGCGAGGGGAGTGGTGGCCGACTGGGCGGCATAACCGATGGCGGTGTACATGAAGAAACCTCGCAAAAAAGCAATGACAAGTGAGGCGAGCCATTCTGCGTACCGAGCGCACCGGCGGCCATGGCGATTGCTCCGAGTCTCATGCCTATTCGTCCGACACTGCCTCAAGTTTGGATGTATTGGTCGCCAGACCTGCGATGATGCTCTCATCCCTAATTCGCGAAGTTTTTTGCCATGTTGCTGACCCGCCATCTCGATGCCAATGCCACCCTGGTCGCCTTGATTGAGGGCCTTGCATCCCGCGACGGTTTTTCCCCGACTCACCTGCCCGGTGTAAAGGTATTGCGCGCCAGTTGCGATGTGGCGCGGGGGCCACAGATCTACGAGCCGAGCCTGATGTTCGTGGCCCAAGGCAGCAAAGTCGCGTACTTGGGCCCGCGTACCCTGGAGTATGGCGCCGGGCACTATCTGATCCAGGCGATGCCGGTGCCGTTCGAGTGCGAGACTTTTGCCATGGCGCCCGATGCGCCGCTGTATGGCGTGACGGTGGGCATCGACCGGGTGGTGTTGGGCGAGTTGGTGATTGCGATGGGTATGCAGGCCGGGCCGCCGCCTACGGCGCAGACGTTGGAGTCGATGAGTTCGGTGGTGCTCGATGACGCCATGCGTGGATGCGTCGAACGGCTGTTGCAGTGCCTGCACGATCCGCTGGAAAGCCGGATCATGGGCCCGGCGCGGGTGCGCGAATTGTTGTTCACCGCCTTGCGCGGGCCGCAGGCGGATGTGCTGCGTGCATTGGTGGAACAACAGGGGCAGTTTTCGCGCATCGCCACCTCATTGAATCACCTGCATGCCCATTATGCCGAACCGCTGAATATCGAGACGCTGGCCGGGTATGCGCACATGAGTGCGTCGACCTTTCATGAACATTTCAAGCGTTGCACCTTGTTGTCGCCGGTGCAGTACCTCAAGCGCCTGCGACTATTGAAGGCCCAACAGTTGCTGCTGGTGGAGGGCATGAGCGTGGCGCAGGCGGCGCACAGCGTGGGGTACCAGAGTACGTCGCAGTTCAGTCGCGAATATAAGCGTTACTTTTTGCGTAACCCTGGTGAAGAGCGAGCCGCCTGAGTCTGCCGGGTACGCCTGCCAGACAAGCCTTGCTTGCATGAACATCGAATAGGGAGGCAATACCTGATAACTGTTTAAGCGCGGTGGCAACGGAACTGCTCTGGCTCGTTATGCACTCACGATTGCACCAGGCGAATTAGCGTCTGGGACCAAGGAGGTAGTGCGCGTGAAAGTTCAGCCCCTCACTCATACGATGCTTATCAGCACTCAGCAATCCGTTTCTGCACTGCCTGCAAACCCTGTAACCGCAGGTAAGGTTAACGGTTCGGCAGGCATGAAAGTGAGTGTTGTCAACAACACGACAGTCGCCCCTGACCCGAGTCACGAACTTGATTTTTCCAAGGGTGTAATTTACGGCTCGCTCGATGTAACACCGCCTACCGCAAGGTATACGTTTGGCGAGCGTGAACGGCGAATCAATGCCTATGCTGGTCGCGTTGTTGCGCAGATCCAGACTATGGAAACTGGCGACGAAGGCCAACGCAATATCAGATTCCAGCACCTGCGTCCGTTCTTGGAGCCTGCAGGTTATTTCAGCGGTGGATTGCTGGCGGCGGGGTACGACCCACATCAAAAAATCACGGTGACGTTCCAGTCTTACGTCAAGGAACTCAATGGTGTCTCGCATCTGACTAATCAGGATGAACGCACCTACTTGGCATGGCAAATTGCAGCCGGTGCGTTGAAGCACGATAAAGTGGCGCCGGGGGGCCAGTTGAACGCCCAAGGCATGCATATCAATGCGCAGGCCAAGGATATGATCAACGACCTTGAGGCCCTGGGCAGCGTACTTCAAGGTCATTGGGAGCAAGAAATAGCCAAGCCGATGCGCGACCCTGAGGGCAAGCTCGCAGAGCGCTCGGGGAAAGCGGACGCCTATGTGCTCAAGTGGACATTGCAAGGTCTGCATGACGACAAGGCTACGTTCAGTCAGCTTACGCCGGCGGGCCAGAAAGCCATCATTCGTACACTTGAGGACAATGGAAACGTCGTTGTTCCAAATATATACGGTTACTCTCTGGCAGGTTATGCCTTTGTTCCTTATGTCCATTATCACGGTGATTATGACCATCGACCTGATAAAGGCTTAATGGTCGATTTGAGACGCGGCACTGTCAGTGAACTGCACGGGGATGATGACTTTGCCAAATGGGCTGAAAGAAATCGTGCTCATGTGCAGAACAGTTTCAACGCCCGTGACCGGCAAGGCGGCAAAGACGCGCATTGGCCAAGGGCAGACTACGTGCTGGGGGCGCTTATTCACGGTAATAGCGCCACCTTCCCAGGCAGAAAAAATCTGCTTGCGGATAGGGCCGTACCCGTTCGGGAGACATTCAATTACACCCAATCGAGAGACAGCGATTATTACCTGAAGTTTGGCGATCTGAAGAGCGGCATTGCCTCTCACTTTCAGGCTGTTAACGCAAAAGACGCAAGGTGGGCCGACCAGACTGAGGTCTTTGGTGCGTCGCAGCAGAACTGGAAAGCCGCGAAAGAATTTTGGGGCAATACCTTCGGTTACCTGCCCATCATCGGTAACACCGGCAACATTGTCTTCGGGGTTCATGACGCCGTTGATGGCATGACGCAAAATGATCGAGTAGCCGGCGGTGCCGCAGCGGTGATCTCAGGTTTGCAACTGGCCCATGAAATTGCCATGGCGAAGGCAAATGTAGAGTTGGGAGAACCCTCGTTAACCAATAGCACTGCCGCCCAACACTACCGCTGGGAACTTGACTCACAGACAAACGACCTGCAATTGATGAGAGCGCCCAATGCTGGCGCTTCTTTTCCAGGTATGCGGGAAATCGAGTTAGGTGGCAGACCCTATTACGTCGCCAATGCCCCTGATGCCGGGGACGGCACGCATTACATTTTGCGTGTAGTCGATCCACATGACCCCGACCAGTTGGCCAGTAGCGCCATTGTTGCCAAGCCCGATGCTCAGGGTGTTTGGCGTCGAAGAGGAGTCACGGGCGGTGGGCTGGATGAACTTGAGGGACGATTGAAAGACCCCGTCGGGTTTGGCTCCCGTGCGATGGTGTATGCCGACCCGGACGATGCTGACTATGTGATCAAAGTAACGTTCCCTTTACCGGCTGCCAAGCGCATTGCTGATATGAGAAATGAGGTGGCGTTATTTAACCGATATTATGGAGAACAGCGTGCGACGTTCCTTGGCAGCAATGCTGCTGACACCGTTTCCTATATGCGTATGCCCAAAGTGCCGGGAGAATAGCTTGAGCAACTGATGGTCGGGGATAAAGCCTTGCCAGAGGGCTTATCAGCCAGCGTGTTGAATATGCTGGTCGAATTGGAAAACGCCGGCATTGCTCACAATGATTTGGCCGCAAGGAATATTCTTTACGACGCCAATACTCGCAAGTGTTATCCGGTGGATTTTGGTTCGGCGAAGACGGCAGGGGTTAACCTGGCACAGTCCGATGACCGCTACAGTATTTGGGAGCTCAGGGAGCAGATTCAACCGGATAACCAATCTTTTGAAGAAATGGTCGAATTGTTGGAGTCGTTGAAAACCAATGCCGTCAGTTGAGCCGATCAGCGATTTCAACACCGCTGACAGCGCGTCCACCGGCTGAATCGAAGAAGCCATTGATTCAGCCGGTGCAGCCTGATCGTAGAACCACTATTCGAGCAGCCTTACATATTCGGGTAAGTCGGCCCGCCCGCACCTTCCGGCGTCACCCAGGTAATGTTCTGCGAAGGGTCCTTGATGTCACAGGTCTTGCAGTGCACGCAGTTCTGGGCGTTGATCTGGAAGCGCTTCTCGCCGTCCTCCTTGGTCACCACCTCATACACGCCGGCCGGGCAGTAGCGCTGCGCCGGTTCATCGTAGAGCGGCAGGTTGGTGCCGATCGGGATGCTCGGGTCTTTGAGCTTCAGGTGGCACGGCTGTTCTTCTTCATGGTTGGTACCGGAGATGAACACCGAGCTCAGTTTGTCGAAGCTCAGCTTGCCGTCGGGTTTGGGGTAGGCGATCTTCTGGCTGTCTTTGGCCAGCTTCAGGCAGGCGTAGTCCGGCTTGGTGTCGTGCAGGGTGAAAGGAATCTTGCCGCCGAAAATGTTCTGGTCGAGCCAGTTGAAACCGCCGCCGATGATCGCGCCGAACTTGTGCACGGCCGGGCCGAAATTGCGGCTGGCGAACAGTTCTTCGTACAGCCAGCTGGCTTTGAAGCTGTCGACATACGCGGTCAGTTCATCACCCCCTTCGGATTCGGCAAACAGGCGGTCGGCCACGGCGTCGGCGGCGAGCATGCCGGACTTCATGGCGGTGTGGCTGCCCTTGATCTTGGCGAAGTTCAGGGTGCCGAGGTCGCAACCGATCAGTGCACCGCCCTTGAAGACCATCTTTGGCAACGAGTTCAACCCGCCTTTGCAGATCGCGCGGGCGCCGTAGCTGACCCGCTTGCCGCCTTCCAGGTATTGGGCCAGCACCGGGTGGTGCTTGAGGCGCTGGAATTCATCGAAGGGCGAAAGGAAGGTATTGCTGTAGGACAGGTCGACGATCAGACCGACCACGACTTGATTGTTTTCCAGGTGATAGAGGAACGAGCCACCGGTGTTCTCGTTACCCATGATGTCCAGCGGCCAACCGGCGGTGTGCACCACCAGGCCTGGCTGGTGCTTGGCTGGATCGATTTCCCAGATTTCCTTGAGGCCGATGCCGTAGTGCTGGGCGTCGGCGTCGCTGTCCAGGTTGAAGCGCTGGATCAGTTGCTTGCCGATGTGCCCGCGGCAACCCTCGGCGAACAGAGTGTATTTGCCACGCAGCTCCATACCTGGGGTGTACAGGCCGTCTTTGGGCTTGCCTTCGCGGTCGACGCCGAGGTCGCCAGTGATGATCCCGCGCACCACGCCGTTTTCATCGAACAGGGCTTCCTGGGCGGCGAAGCCTGGGTAGATTTCCACGCCCAGGTTTTCGGCCTGCTGGGCCAGCCAGCGGCACAGGTTGCCCAGGGAAATGATGTAGTTGCCTTCGTTGTGCATGGTCTTGGGCACAAAGAAGTCGGGAACCTTGGTGGAAGTATCGCCGCTGCGCAGTACATAGATGTCATCGCGCACCACCGGGGTGTTGAGCGGGGCGCCGAGCGCTTTCCAGTCCGGGAACAGTTCGTTCAGGGCGCGGGGTTCAAACACGGCACCGGAGAGGATGTGGGCGCCGACTTCGGAGCCTTTCTCGACCACGCAGACGCTGATTTCCTTACCGGCTTCGGCGGCCTTCTGCTTCAGTCGGCAGGCGGCAGACAGGCCAGCCGGGCCGGCGCCGACGATGACCACGTCGAATTCCATGTATTCGCGTTCCACAGGCTATCTCCTACTCAAGGCTCAACAGGCTTTTTTTTCTAATGGGTGGAGGTTCGGTAGCGTCATGCACAACGGCACGACCCACCTGTCTCTCTAGGTGGCGCATTATATATAGACCACTGGCAGCGTCCAATACAAACGTTTGTTTGAATTGCCCGCAGCCTAGGTAAATCAAAGCAACGGGGCTTATGACTGACCATTTTGCCGTATTGACCAGAATAGGCGTTCCGGTCAAGATACGGTCGGTTTCGCGCTTCCCGTAGGCAGACTGCAGGTTTCAAGAGCACGTCCAAAGGTAAGCTGGTGTGCAGTTTACACGCCGCGATAAAGAATGACCTCTCAGTCACCGCTGACGAACGGTCATCATTTTCCCGTGTGCAAGGCCACTGCCGAGGTCTTTGGAGGTGCCCTTGTGTGCCGATGAGCATCAACCGCCAGGTTCGCCTAGGCGACTTTCTTTTCACCGGAGAGTAACGAGGAATCCATGAAGGTTCTTGTAGCTGTCAAACGCGTTGTCGATTACAACGTGAAAGTTCGCGTCAAGGCGGACAATTCCGGCGTCGACCTTGCTAACGTCAAGATGTCGATGAACCCTTTCTGCGAAATCGCTGTGGAAGAAGCCGTACGCCTGAAAGAGAAAGGCGTTGCGACTGAAATCGTCGTGGTGTCCATCGGTCCGACCACTGCCCAAGAGCAGCTGCGTACCGCTCTGGCCCTGGGCGCCGACCGCGCCATTCTGGTGGAGTCCGCTGAAGAACTGACTTCCCTGGCCGTTGCCAAACTGCTCAAGGCAGTTGTCGACAAGGAACAGCCTCAGCTGGTGATCCTGGGCAAACAAGCCATCGACAGCGACAACAACCAGACTGGCCAGATGCTGGCTGCACTGACCGGTTACGGCCAGGGTACCTTTGCTTCGAAAGTCGAAGTGAGTGGCGACAGCGTTGCGGTCACCCGTGAAATCGACGGCGGCGCCCAGACGGTTTCCCTGAAACTGCCGGCCATCGTCACCACCGACCTGCGTTTGAACGAGCCGCGCTATGCGTCCCTGCCAAACATCATGAAAGCCAAGAAGAAGCCGCTTGAATCGGTGACTCCGGATGCTTTGGGCGTTTCCACCGCCTCCACCAACAAGACCATCAAAGTTGAAGCGCCGGCTGCACGCAGCGCAGGCATCAAGGTCAAGTCGGTGGCTGAACTGGTCGAGAAACTGAAAAACGAAGCGAAGGTGATCTGATCATGGCTATCCTCGTAATCGCTGAACACGACAACAAGGTGCTGGCCCCGGCCACCCTGAACACCGTGGCTGCCGCCGCTAAAATCGGTGGTGACATCCACGTACTGGTTGCAGGCCAAGGCGCTGGCGCCGTGGCTGAAGCGGCTGCAAAAATTGCAGGCGTGAGCAAAGTCCTGAACGCTGACAATGCCGCTTACGCGCATCAGTTGCCGGAAAACGTGGCTCCTCTGGTTGCAGAGCTGGGCAAAAGCTACAGCCACATCCTGGCTGCCGCTACTTCCAACGGCAAAAACATCCTGCCACGCGTTGCCGCGCAGCTGGACGTTGACCAGATCTCCGAGATCATCTCGGTAGAAAGCGCTGACACCTTCAAGCGCCCGATCTACGCCGGTAACGCCATCGCTACCGTGCAGTCCAACGCCTCGGTCAAGGTCATCACCGTACGCGCCACCGGTTTCGACCCGGTTGCCGCCGAAGGTGGTTCGGCCGCCGTTGAAGCCGTCTCCGCTACCCACGACGCGGGTACTTCCAGCTTTGTTGGCGAAGAGCTGGCCAAGTCGGACCGTCCTGAACTGACCGCCGCCAAGATCGTCGTTTCCGGCGGGCGTGGCATGCAGAATGGTGACAACTTCAAACACCTGTACGCCCTGGCCGACAAGCTGGGCGCTGCGGTCGGCGCTTCCCGCGCAGCCGTGGACGCAGGCTTTGTACCCAACGACATGCAGGTCGGCCAGACCGGCAAGATCGTTGCGCCACAGCTGTACATTGCCGTCGGTATTTCCGGTGCGATCCAGCACTTGGCCGGTATGAAAGACTCCAAGGTGATCGTTGCGATCAACAAGGACGAAGAAGCACCGATCTTCCAGGTGGCCGATTACGGCCTGGTGGCGGACTTGTTCGAAGCCGTACCAGAGCTTTCGAAGCTGGTCTAATCCAGCTGCTTCACTTATAAAGAGCCCGGTCTTATGACCGGGTTTTTTTTTACTTATCAGGAGAACCTTGCCATGGAGTTGCGCCCCTGGACTTTACTGCTGGGCCTCACGCTGCTGCCGAGCCTGTCATTCGCCGCCGGCAAATGCGAACGCCTGGTGATCACCGGCAGCCCGGACGCACCGCCCTTGCTGTGGCGCGACCCCCAGGACCCCACGCACCTGATCGGCGCTACCGCCGACGTGTTGCAACAAGTGGGCAAGGACCTTGGGTTGAAAATCGACCTGCTCTACGGCGGCAAACGCTCCCTGGCCTTGGATGAGGCGCGCAGCGGGCGCATGGATATTCTCGCTGATGCTCCACTGAATCTCGGTGAGCTGGACAACTTCGACTACATCCATCCGGCGTTGATGCAGACCGACTACCTGGTCTGGACGCGCAGGGAGTCGCCGCTGGCCTATACCACGGCGGCTGACCTGCACGGCCACAAGGGTGCGGTATCGGAGCGCGCCCGTTTGAGCGCTGAATTCGAAACCTTCGCCGGCCGACAGCTCAGCCTGCAACGCCTGCCGAATCTCACGCCGGCGTTCCAGAAACTGTTACTGGGGGAGGTGGACTACGTGCTGGCGGGACGCTATTCCGGCATGGCCATGGCCCAGACCTTGGGCATGAGTAACGACTTGGTTGCCCATGAGGTGCCTGTCGATCAGCCCGGGTTGTACCTGGCGATTTCCCATAACTCGGCGTGCAATGATCCTTGGCTGCGCGGACAGCTGACCAAAAAGATGACAGAATTGCCCGCGTCCGGTGTCGCGCAAGCCGCGCTGCAGCGCAATCTGGAGCGCTGGAAAGCGCAATTGCAACAACCCGTCGGCACCCCAACAAAGTAGGGATTTACAGTGATTTTTCGACCTCTTTTCGCGGCCCTCGCCGTTGTCGCTCTGGCGGGATGTGCAACCGATCCTGCGCCGAATGAACAAATGCGCCTGACCCAGCAAGCCCTGGAGCAAGCCAACGCGGTCGGGGTCAACGCCGATGAATCGCCCGAACTGAAACTGGCTGAAGAAAAATTCGCCAGGGCCAAGTCCAACATGGCCGACCAATCCTACAAGCGCGCGCGTATGCGGGCCGAGCAGGCCGAGCTGGATGCGCGCCTGGCCGAGGCAAAAGTGCTGACCGCCAAGAGCCAGGAACAATTGAACGTGCTTAATACCCGTATCACTCGCCTGCGCAAGCAACTGCAATTGGGAGACGCGCAATGAGCCCGATGATCCGTGGTTTGAGCTGTGCGTTGCTCTTGGGCAGCGCGGCACTGGGCGGATGCGCCAGCCAGCCCAGCAGCGAGCAGGCATTGCAACAGGCGGGCGATGACTTCCAGAAGGTCAAGGAAGACTCCAATGTGCTGCGCTTTGCGCCCAAGGATGTGATCCGCGCCGGCGAGTCCCTGGCCCGTGCCGATCGCCTGTCCAGCTACTGGGGCAGCGGCTCCGACGTGGTGCATTACGCCTACCTGAGCCAGCGCTACAGTGCCATCGCCCGCGAACACACCGAGCAGGGCCTCAATGCCGAGCGCGGCACCCAGCTCGAGTTGGAGCGTCAGCGCCTGCAACTGGCCCTGCGCGAAAACAAGCTGGCCAGTGTGCAGCAGCAGGGCAAGTGGGTTGAAGCGCAGATCGCCAGCCTCACCACCCAGACCGACCGAGGCCTGGTGATGACCCTGGGGGATGTGTTGTTCGATACCGGCGAAGCCGAACTGCAAAACTCGGCCAGCCGCACCGTGCTCAAGATCGTGCAGTTTCTGCAACTGAACCCCAAGCGTCGGGTGCGTATCGAGGGCTACACCGACAACACCGGAGGCGAGCAGGAGAACCTCAAACTGTCTCGTGACCGCGCCCAATCGGTGGCAGACCTGTTGATGGACCTGGGTGTCGACGACAAGCGTATCGAAGTCCAGGGTTACGGTGACCAGTACCCGGTAGAAGCCAATGCCTCCGAGCGTGGCCGCGCGCAGAACCGCCGGGTGGAAATCGTGTTCTCTGACGAGAAGGGCCAACTGGGTGCCGCTCGCTAAAGTCTGACGCAATTGCATGTGGGAGGGGGCTTGCTCCCGATAGCGGTAGTTCAGTTGCAACATCTTCGACTGATACACCGTCATCGGGAGCAAGCCCCCTCCCACATTTTGTCACGCGTACTCCCTTCACAGTTTTTGCTGTCACTACGGTTCGCGCTCGATTATTGTGTTAACTGTCCCCGTACACTTCTAAACTGTGCTGGTATGTTTCACACAAAAATAAAATAGCCGTGAAATCGAGTGCTGCGTCATGACCAATCTGTTGCTTTACCAACGTATTGCCCAGCAACTGGCTGAGGATATCCGGCGCGGTGTCTACCAACCGGGAGAGCGCGTGCCCTCTGTGCGCAAGATGAGCTCCCAGCTCAATGTGAGCCATGCCACGGTGTTGCAGGCCTACGCCAACCTGGAAGACCAGGGGTTGATTCGGGCGCGGCCGCAATCGGGTTATTACGTGCACCAGACCCCGGCACTCACGGCGCCGACGCCAGACATCGCCCGGGTCGAGCGCCCGGGGCTGGTCACCCGCAGCAGCATCATCCAGCAGGTGTTGGTCGAGTCACGCCGTGAAGGCGTATTCCCCCTGGGCGCTGCGGTGCCGAGTGTGGACTACCTGCCGGTACGGGCGCTGCACCAGCAGTTGGCCAAGGTCACGCGGTTCCAGAGCCCACGGGCCTTCAGCTACATGTTCAGCCCCGGCTTTGAACCGTTGCGTCGCCAGGTGGCGATCCGAATGCGCGATGCCGGCGTAGTCGTGGATCCGTCCGAAGTGGTGATCACCCACGGCTGCGTCGATGCGTTGCAGATGTCCTTGCGCGTGCTGACCCGGCCCGGCGACTTGATCGCCGCCGAATCACCGACTTACTACGGCTTGCTGCAACTGGCCGATTTGCTCGGCCTCAAAGTCATCGAGATCCCCAGCGACCCCGCCACAGGCATGAGCCTGGAAGCCCTGCAATTGGCGGCCAACCAATGGTCGATCAAAGCGTTGGTGCTGACTACGCGCCTGAGCAACCCCTTGGGCGGCACCATGCCGGAGGAGCGGCAGAAGCAATTGCTGCGCCTGGCGTCGGATTTCGATATCCAGATCGTCGAGGACGATATCTATGGCGAGCTGATGTTCGAACTGGGCCGCACCAAGGCCCTGAAAGCCTATGACCGTCTTGACCGGGTCATCTATTGTTCGAGTTTTTCCAAGACCTTGTCCCCGGGCGTACGCATCGGCTGGATGATCGCCGGCAAGTACCAGCAGGAGATTCAGCGCCTGCAAATGTTCAGCACTCACTCCGCCTGCAGCGTCACGCAGATGGGCGTGGCGGCGTACCTGGAAAACGGCGGCTACGACCGTCACCTGCGTTACATTCGCCAGGAATACCGCAAGAACCTCAGCGCCTTCCAGCTGGCGGTGCAGCAATATTTCCCCGAAGGCACCCAGATGACCCGTCCGACCGGCGGCTTTATCCTGTGGGTCAGTTTGCCGGGGCGGGTCAATACCCAGGAGCTGCACGTGCGTGCCCTGCAACAGGGCATCAGCATTGCACCAGGGCTGATCTTCAGTAATACCGAACAGTTCAACCACTGCATCCGTCTCAATTGCGGCACCCCGTGGAACCGCGAGGCAGAGCGGGCGTTGATGACCCTGGGCATGCTTGCCAGCCAGCTGTGCCAGGAAACTGCAGCAGGCTTTTGAGGGGGGCAGAGGGGACAACATTGATCTGCGCCCTTGTCATGCCACGCACAACAAGCGAGCATATGGCCTTCTGCCGTTAATGCTGTTGGCGATATGACGTCTATTTTCCGTGTAACTTTGGTGATTGGCCTGTTAAGCCTGTGCAACGTCTGCACTGTGCTGGCTGCAACGCCGGTGGCTGACGTTAAGCCCGCCGCAAGTGCCGAGCAGAAAACGTCGGCCAAGCAGCCAACGCCCGCAAAAAAAGCCCCAGCCACCGTGAAAAAAGCGGTGAAGACCAAAAAGCGCGCACCTGTGGCGAGCAAGTCCAAGTCGGCCCATGAAGTGGCCCAGACCAAACTGCCACCGGCACAGTTGGACCTGTCCCTGCCTTCGGACATGGTCAGGCACTTGCAGCCGATCGGCACCATGCCCAAACCCAAGAGCGTGCCCTTGCTGCCGCCGATGTTTGGCGAAAAGCCCACCGATAACAGCGCGTTCCAGATCAACGGCCGCTTGCTCAGCAATGAGATGAAGCTGCAACTGCGTAACGATGAGCGTCGCGATGTAGAAGGCGCCGCGCTGGATTTCGAATTCAAGCAATAAACTGTTCAGTCACAGGTGACCCGGGTTGCCGACCATCTGTCGTAGACTGGTCGGTCATCTTTGTTTTGTGCGAAAAACCCCTGTTGGACCATTTTAAAACGGCTGTTTAAGGGCGTACTCTAGCCCGGCCATCCTATTGAGTCGTCGAGGACCTGCTGGTCATGAAATGCCGTGAAGGCTGTGGCGCATGCTGCATCGCCCCCTCCATCAGTTCACCGCTGCCGGGAATGCCCCAGGGCAAACCTGCAGGCGTGCGTTGCCTGCACCTGTCGGTGGAACAACTGTGCCAGCTGTTCGGTCAACCGGAACGTCCGGCGGTGTGCAGTGATTTCAAGGCGGATATCGAGGTCTGCGGTAACGACCAGGCCGATGCGATTCGCTTGATCGGCTGGTGGGAGCAAATGACGGCGGCTTGATGGGCTTTACTATCGGAACTTCAACAACAAGGAATACAACGATGGGTTCGCTGAAACGAATGGCTGTGGTGTGCGGTTTTACGATGATGTTCGCGGCCACTGCCCAGGCTGAGGATTGGCAAGTTGCCAAGGACGAAGACGGCATCAAGATTTCGCTGAGCGAAATGGCCGGCTCCAAGTACAAAGCCTATCGCGGTGTGACGGTAATCAAGGCCCCCGTCGCCAAAATCCAGGCTTTGCAGGAAGACGTCGCGGGGGCCTGCGTGTGGATCCATGAATGCAAATCCCAGAAACTCGTCGACAAGAAAGGCGACGAGGCATGGACCTACACCCAGTTCAAGGCGCCGTTCCCTGTGACGGATCGTGATTCGTATATCCACGTCACCACCACCAAAGCCGCTGACGGTAGCGTTACGCGCAAGCTGGTAGGCGTGCCGACTTACAAGCCTGAAGAAAAAGGCTACGTGCGAGTGGCCCAGGTTGATGGCTTCTGGAAACTGGTGCCCAAAGGTGCCAATGAAACTGAAGTGACCTACCAGGTACACACCGAGCCAGGCGGCAGCGTACCGTCGTGGTTGGCCAACAAGTTCGTGGTGGACGCGCCGTTCAACACCTTGAAAGCCCTGAAGGAACACGCTGAAAAATAAGCGCTGTTGATCAGGTGCCTCCGGGCTTGAGTGGAACGTTTGGCGAGCCCTCAAGGTCCAGATAAATGTAAGCCCACCAATGGGTTTTATCGAGGAGGCACCGATGCAAAAGTGGCAGATTACCTTCGTTGATGATCACGGTGTGAAGTCCGTGGAGCAGTTCACCTGCGAACAAAAGCCCAGCCTCGAAGATGCGGCGCATATGATTCGCAACAAGCTGGTGCCAGTGGCTGCCGAGCTCGACCTCAATGATCTCGAGGGCCGTAAGCCCGAGCCAACGGTAAAGATTCTTAAAGACCAGAACAGTATCCAGATTCTCGATATTTCTCCCTCCGTCTGAATATTCCCTGTCTGCCTTTCAAGCACCTCTGGTGGAGGTGATAGCTTCGCGCTACTCTGCAATCGAGATCAGCGAATGAATCGCTAAGGTCTGGTCTTGTCAGCTACATGCTTGTTTTCCAGCGGTGTTGTTCCTGCCGTAGTACTCGCGCCAGCAGGGCGCGAGCTTCGGGAAGCACGGAAAGTCTATCCATCATTTGAGGAGCACTTTTCATGAGCACAGCCTATCAAGAAGACATCAGCACCAACGTTCTGCGCCGCATGAAAGAAGGCGGTTTTGATTTTTCGCGTTTTCACCCCATCGAGTTCTACGCCATTTTCCCGGATGAGGAACGGGCGCGCAGGGCTGCGGGTCGATTTCGTGGAGAGTCCCTGAATGCCCAGGTCAGTGCGCGCGATGACGGCGCCTGGTACCTGGAGCTGAGCAAGGTCATGTTCGCCACCTACGACGGTATAGGAGACTTTGAGCAAGACTTTGAAGCGGTGGTCGAACCGCTCGGCGGCATCATCGAAGGATGGGGCGTCAAGCAGGAGGTGCGTGGGTTACCCATGTAGCAAGTGTTATGAGCAGCGCAGCGTATCGGCTGACCTTTGGGTCGGCCGTTTTTGTTTGCAGGGCTGCACATCGCAGTCTTGCGCGCAAAAAAAACCACCCGGATAGGGTGGCGGAAAGGGAACCTTGAGGAGTAAATCAGTACAACAGGTAACACATTACCGATTGCGCAAAAGCGTTGGCTGTAGGACATCTCCTGATCAGCTGATGGAAGCGATTATGTGCGGTGTCCGCCGAGCCGTGAAATCAACTCTGACTATGCTGTTGATAGTCAAAGCGCGCGTTGCAATGAAGCACCCCACATCACAGCGGGCGTTCTGCGCACCAGGACGGTGCGGCGAAGCCGCTTGGTTTATTCAACTCATTGATAACCAAGTGTTTATGTCGATGGCACGGGCCTTGCGAAGGTTCTTGCGTCCCAGTGACAAGGAGTACGGCATGATCCGCACTTATTACGATGAAATGTACGATGGGGCAGGGCAGGTGCGCGCCCATTACCGCGAGTTCGCCCGCTGGCTCGCCGATACCCCTGCCGAACTGCTGGCCCAGCGTCGGCGCGAAGCCGATTTGCTGTTCCACCGCGCCGGCATCACCTTCACCCTCTACGGAGACGAGCAGGGCACCGAACGCCTGATCCCCTTCGACACCATCCCGCGCAGTATTCCCGCCAGTGAATGGCGGATCGTCGAACGTGGATGTATCCAGCGGGTCAAGGCGTTGAACATGTTCCTCGCCGACCTGTATCACGAACAGCGCATCATCAAGGCCGGTATCGTGCCCGCCGAACAGGTGCTGGCCAACGAGCAATACCAGTTGGCAATGCAGGGGCTGGATCTGCACCGCGATCTGTATTCCCACATCTCTGGGGTAGACCTCGTACGTGATGGCGATGGCACCTACTACGTGCTGGAAGACAACCTGCGCACGCCCAGCGGTGTCAGCTACATGCTCGAAGACCGCAAGATGATGATGCGTCTGTTCCCCGAGTTGTTCGCCGCCCAGCGCATCGCGCCCATCGACCATTACCCCAACCTGCTGCTCGATACCCTCAAAAGCGCCAGCCCTCTGGATAACCCCAGCGTGGTGGTGCTGACCCCGGGGCGCTTCAACAGTGCGTTCTTTGAGCATGCCTTCCTGGCCCGGGAAATGGGTGTGGAACTGGTGGAGGGCGCGGATTTGTTTGTGCGTGATGATCGCGTGTTCATGCGCACCACCGACGGCCCCAAGGCTGTCGATGTGATCTACCGCCGCCTCGACGATGCTTTCCTCGACCCCTTGGCATTCAACCCCGACTCGATGCTCGGTGTCCCTGGCCTGCTTGCGGCCTATCGCTGTGGCAATGTGGTGCTGGCCAATGCCATCGGCACCGGGGTCGCGGACGATAAATCGGTGTATCCGTTCGTGACAGAAATGATCCGTTTCTATCTGGATGAAGAACCGATCCTGCAGAACGTTCCGACTTTTCAATGCCGCAAGCCTGACGAACTGTCCCACGTACTGGCTAATCTGCCCGACCTGGTGGTCAAGGAAACCCAGGGCTCCGGTGGCTACGGCATGTTGGTTGGCCCGGCGTCCACGACGGCCGAAATCGAAGCGTTCCGTGCGCGTATCAAGGCCAAGCCCCACGCCTATATCGCACAGCCGACCCTGTGCTTATCCACCTGCCCGACCTTCGTCGAAAACGGTATCGCGCCCCGGCATATCGACCTGCGCCCGTTCGTGTTGTCCGGCAAGGAAACCCGGGTGGTGCCTGGCGGCCTGACCCGCGTGGCGCTGCGCGAAGGTTCGCTGGTGGTCAACTCGTCCCAGGGCGGCGGCACCAAAGATACCTGGGTGGTCGAGGACTGATGCCATGCTGAGTAGAACTGCCTCGGATTTGTACTGGATGTCTCGCTATCTGGAACGCGCAGAAAACCTCGCGCGTATGCTGGATGTCAGCTATTCGCTGTCGCTGATGCCCCAGGATGGGCGCGGCGATGGCCTGCACGAACTGGCCATGCCGTTGTTGATCACTGGCACGCTGGAGGATTATCACGAGCGTCATGGCGAACTTCATGCCGAACGGCTGCTGCATTTTTTCGCGCTGGATGCGGCCAACCCGGCCAGCATCTACAGCTGCCTTGGCGCCGCGCGGGCCAGCGCCCATGCGGTGCGTGGGCGTATTACCGCCGACATGTGGGAAAACATCAACGCCACCTGGCTGGACATTCGTGACATCGCCCAGCAAGGGCTGAGCCACTACGGTATGAGCCGGTTTTGTGAGTGGGTCAAGGAGCGTTCCCACCTGTTCCGCGGCGCCACCTACGGCACCATCATGCGTAACGATGCCTTCCGCTTTATCCGCCTGGGTACCTTTATCGAGCGCGCCGATAACACCCTGCGCCTGCTGGATGCCCGCTATGAAATGGCCGGCGACCAGGCGGCGGTCAGCGATGGCACCGCTCACGCGTATTACCAGTGGAGCGCATTGCTGCGTGCGCTGTCGTCATTCGAGGCGTACACCGAAATTTATCGTGATGCCCCAGGTGCCCGGCAGGTTGCCGAGCTGCTGCTGTTACGTGCTGATGTCCCGCGTTCACTGCGGGCGTGCAGTGAAGAGATCGACCAGATCCTCGCCAGCCTGCCCGGTCTCAACGGCCGCCCGGCCCAGCGCCTGGCCGCCGAGATGGATGCGCGCCTGCGCTTCACCGCCATCGACGAAATCCTTGAGGAAGGCCTGCACGCCTGGCTGACCGACTTTATCCCCTTGGTCCGCCAGTTGGGCGACGCCATCTACAGTTCTTACCTGGAGGCGGCATGAGACTCTCCATCAGCCACGAAACCACCTACCACTACGAAGACCAGGTACGTGCCAGCATTCAATACCTGCGCCTTACACCCCACGACAGTGAGCGCCAGCACGTGCTCAGCTGGCAACTCGACCTGCCGCGCCCGGTGCGCGCCCAAGTAGACCCCTTCGGCAACATCCTGCATGTGCTGACCCTGGATGAACCCCACGACGCCATCATCATCGGAGCCCGCGGCCAGGTAGAAATTGATGAGTTGCGCGAGGCCGAGCACGAAAGCCAGTCGCCCTTTCCGTTCCTGCGCAGCACGCGCCTCACCGAGCCCGACGAAGCCTTGCGCCGGTTTGCCGAACAACACTGCCATCAGCGTCGCGACCGCACCGCGTTGATCGACCTGATGCAGGCCCTCAACCAAGCGATGATCTACACGCCAGGTGCGACTGCCGTCGATACCTGCGCCGCCCAAGCCTTCGCGGGCGCGGCGGGCGTGTGCCAGGACCACACCCATGCGTTCCTGGCCTGCGCGCGCAGCCTGGGGATTGCTGCGCGGTATGTGTCGGGGTATTTGTACACCGAAGACAGCGCGCACCTGGCCAGCCATGCCTGGGCCGAAGCCTGGCTGGATGGCGCCTGGTACAGCTTTGACGTGACCAACCAACTGGCCCGTCCGGAGCGGCATTTGAAGCTCGCCGTGGGCCTGGACTACCTCGACGCCTGCCCGGTACGCGGTATGCGCCGTGGCGGCGGGCATGAGCAGATGCATGCCAAGGTATTTGTAGCCCCGACCTTGGTTTCCGTGCAGCAGCAATAAACTTCCTGAGCACAGCAGGCCAGATGTGGGAGGCTTAAGGTTGCTGTTTACGCCCCGCCATATGCTGCAAATACCCCACCAGCAAATCCAGTTCGTGGTCTGGCAACACGCTGGCGGCAAATGCCGGCATCTTGGCCTGTGGCCAGTGCCTCAGGCTTTGTGGGTCGCGGATGTAGCGCTTGAGGAAATCGCCACCGAAATACTCGGTCGGGTTATAGGGAATATTCAGGTCCGGCCCCATTTGCGCATCGCCGGCACCATTGAGGCGATGGCAAGCCAGGCAGTTCTTCTGGAATAACGCAAAGCCTTGGTTCACCGGGTCATCCGCCGCCAGCTTCGGGTCGGGCAGCAACGCTGGAAAGCGCTCGGCGACCGTCTGCAATTGCTTGATCGTGGAAATCTGGAAGGGCCATTGTTCCGGGCTGATATGCCCGGCTTGGGGGTTGGTCCACACCAGGTAGAACGGCCCGGCGCTGGGTTTTCCTTGCGCCAGCGCCGGCCACGGATGGGCCGGGTCTTCCACGGCCAGCCAGGCGCGTGCACCGGTTTTTTCCAACAAGGGCGCGGCGGTGAGTTCGGCGGCAAAGCCATCAAGGGCAACGGCTTGCAGGTGGTTCGCAGGCTTCAGGCCCGGCAGGAGTACCGCCAGGGGCACCGCGCGATAGGTCATGTCGCGCTTGTAAGACACGTCGTCGACGATTTGTACGTCCTGCGCCTCGGGGTGCTTGAGCAACTGCGCGGTCTGCCAGGTCTTGCTGGCGTGGTCCAGCTCAATGGTCAATTGCGCAGCCGCAGCGGGTAGGCTCAGCAAAGCAGTAAAAAAAGCGAGGATCAGTTTCAAGGCACAGGCCCGACGATAAATGGCGATAGCGCACAAGATACCCGAAACGCACAGGTAAAAAGACAGCGCCCGCAACGGTAGCGCTAAGCGCAGTATCCCGGCAGGTGCTGCCAAACGCTGCTGGTCCGGTGCTGTGTGAGCACGAAGACCGGGTGCTGGGTCGTCACCCGATAACCTTGGTTAAATTGGGCAAGATCAGAATCAGTGTGGTGGCGAACAGAATAAGTCCCGCCTGACGTACTTTCGAATGTTTGAACATGGCTGACTGCCTATTTGTTGTTATTCCTGAGCGTCAAATGCGTGCCGGTTTATTTCAGTATCGCGAGATGACATTGCACTTTTCTTACAACTGCTCCAGCAAAACCCGGCAGCAGTGTCCTACAGGTTCAACCTTAGAGCGCCCGATCTTCTTCGCTTAGATCCATTCCATATCAGCTAATCAGCATTTGCGCTAAAAACGGCATGAGGCTTATTGCCATCTTGGCGCGAGCCCTAGGGCTAGACAGCTAAAACGATTAATCAGGTAATTCCCGTAGCTACCTACCGTTCGTCCGAGCGAGGGGGTCAAAAGCAATGAGCGCATCCGTCATTGAAACCGTGTCAATCGGGCCTAAGGTAGGGGGCATACACCCACAGCGGTTCGAGGATGTCATGACCCAAGCTTTGATCTTTGATGCGATACGCACGCCCCGGGGCAAAGGCAAGGCCGATGGTGCCTTGCACAGCGTCAAACCGGTAAACCTGGTGGCCGGCTTGCTCACGGCGCTGGCACAACGCAGCGACCTCGACACCCGCCAAGTGGATGACATCGTCCTGGGCTGCGTCACGCCGGTGGGCGACCAGGGCGCCGATATCGCCAAGACCGCCGCCCTGGTGGCGGACTGGGACATCAGCGTCGCCGGCGTCCAGGTCAATCGCTTCTGCGCCTCGGGGCTGGAAGCAGTCAACCTGGGGGCAATGAAAGTGCGTTCCGGCTTCGAAGATCTGGTCGTGGTGGGTGGCGTCGAATCCATGTCCCGCGTGCCCATGGGCAGCGATGGCGGCGCCTGGGTGCTCGACCCGCAAACCAATATGCACAGCCACTTCACCCCTCAAGGTATTGGCGCTGACCTGATTGCCACGCTGGAAGGGTTCACTCGCCAGGATGTGGACAGCTTTGCCCTGCAGTCACAACAGAAGGCCGCCAGGGCGCGGGCGGACGGTTCCTTCAACAAGTCGTTGATCGCGGTGCAGGATCAGAACGGCATCGTGCTGCTGGATCATGACGAATTTATCCGCGGCGACTCGACCCTCGAAGGCTTGGGCAAGCTCAAGCCCAGCTTCGAAATGATGGGCCAGATGGGCTTTGATGCTACCGCGCTGCGGGTCTACAGCCATGTGGAACGCATTGACCATGTGCACACACCGGGCAACAGCTCCGGCATCGTTGATGGCGCGGCATTGATGTTGATCGGCTCCGAGGCCAAGGGGCGCGAGTTGGGCCTGCAACCGCGGGCGCGCATTGTCGCCACGGCAGTCACCAGCACCGACCCGACCATCATGCTCACCGGCCCCGCACCCGCCACCCGCAAGGCGCTGGCCAAGGCCGGCCTGCGGGTAGAAGACATCGACCTGTTCGAAGTCAACGAGGCGTTTGCCTCGGTGGTGCTCAAGTTCATCAAAGACATGGGCATCGACGCCGCACGGGTCAACGTCAACGGCGGCTCTATAGCCATGGGCCACCCGTTGGGCGCCACCGGTTGCGCAATTCTCGGCACCTTGCTCGACGAGCTGGAGGTGCGCCAGCAACGCTACGGCCTGGCCACCCTGTGTGTCGGCGGTGGCATGGGTATCGCCACCATCATCGAACGCCTCTGAGCCCAAGGAATTTGTCATGACCGATGCCATTCGTTACGAAAAAGGCCAGGACCAGATCGTGGTACTGACCCTGGACATGCCCGGCCAGAGCGCCAACACCATGAACGCCGTCTACCGCGAAGCGATGGCGGCCACCGTCACGCGCCTGGAAGCAGAAAAGGACCAGATTGCCGGGGTGGTGATCACCTCGGCCAAGAAGACCTTTTTTGCCGGTGGCGACCTCAATGAACTGATCAAGGTCGACAAGGCCCAAGCCAAGGATTTCCATGACAGCGTACGGGTGCTGAAAGCGCAGTTACGCCGCCTGGAAACCCTCGGCAAGCCGGTGGTGGCCGCGATCAATGGCGCGGCCTTGGGCGGTGGCTGGGAAATTTGCCTGGCCTGCCATCATCGGGTCGCGCTGGACGACAAGTCCGTGCAGTTGGGCCTGCCCGAAGTCACCCTTGGCCTGTTGCCGGGCGGCGGCGGGGTGGTGCGCATGGTGCGGATGCTGGGTCTGGAAAAAGCCCTGCCGTATTTGCTCGAAGGCAAAAAAGTCCGGCCCGCCCAGGCACTGCAAGCAGGCTTGATTGATCAATTGGCGGCTGATCGCGATGAGCTGCTGGCCAAGTCCCGCGCCTGGATTCTCGCCAATCCCGAGGCCAGGCAACCCTGGGACAACAAGGGGTATCAGATCCCTGGCGGCACGCCGTCCAACCCCAAAGTCGCGCAGATGCTCGCCATTGCCCCGTCGATGTTGCGCAGCAAAACCAATGGCTGTTTCCCGGCACCGGAGAAAATCCTCTGCGCCGCCGTTGAAGGTGCCCAAGTGGATTTCGACACCGCACACCTGATCGAAACCCGCTACTTCACCGAACTGGTGACCGGGCAGGTGGCGAAAAACATGATCGGCACCTTCTGGTTTCAGCTTAATGAAATCAATGCCGGCAGCTCACGCCCACAGGGTTTTGCCCCTCACGTCACCCGTAAGGTCGGTGTGCTCGGCGCCGGGATGATGGGTGCGGGCATCGCCTATGTCAGTGCCTGTGCGGGGGTCGAGGTGGTGCTCAAAGACATCAATCTCGCCGCCGCCGAAAAGGGCAAAGCCCATAGCGCTGCCTTGCTGGACAAGAAAGTCAGCCGTGGGCAATTGACCGCCGAACAGCGCGAAGCCACCTTGGCGCGCATTCACCCTACGCAGGATGATGCTGACCTGGCCGGCTGTGACCTGATCATCGAGGCGGTGTTCGAAGACCGCGAACTCAAGGCCAGGGTCTCGGCCGCCGCACAAAGCGTGGTCGGTGCCGATGCGGTGATCGCCTCCAACACTTCCACTTTGCCCATCAGCGGCCTGGCCACGGCGGTGCCGGCCCCATCCAGGTTTATCGGCCTGCACTTCTTCAGCCCCGTGGACAAGATGCCCCTGGTGGAAATCATCAAAGGCACCCACACCAGCGATGAGACCCTGGCCCGCGGTTTCGATTTCGTCCTGCAAATCAAGAAAACCCCGATTGTGGTCAACGACAGCCGTGGCTTCTTCACCTCGCGGGTCTTCGGCACCTTCACCAACGAAGGCATTGCCATGCTCGGCGAAGGCGTGGCCGCGCCGATGATCGAGACCGAAGCGCGCAAGGCCGGGATGCCGGTGGGGCCGCTGGCGGTGTCCGATGAAGTGTCCCTCAGCCTGATGAGCCATATCCGACAGCAAACCGCCAAGGATCTGCAGGCCGAAGGCAAGGCATTGCCGAATCATCCGGCGACAGCGGTGATTGATTTGCTGGTGAATGAATACAAGCGCACCGGCAAGGCGGCGGGCGGCGGTTTTTACGATTACCCCGCCGGTGGTCAGAAGCACCTGTGGCCAGAGTTGAAAAACCGGTTCGAACGGCCCGGCAATCGAATTTCACCCCAGGACGTGCGCGACCGCTTGCTGTTTATCCAGGCCATCGAAACCGTGCGCTGCGTGGAGGAGGGCGTGTTGATGTCCACGGCTGACGCCAACGTCGGTTCGATCTTCGGCATCGGCTTTGCCGCGTGGAGTGGCGGCGCGCTGCAGTTTATCAACCAATACGGGCTGAACGATTTTGTCGCCCGCGCTCGTTATTTGGCCGAAGAGTATGGGGAGCGCTTCTCGCCACCGGCGTTGTTGCTGGAGAAAGCGGCACAGGGCGAAGTGTTCGGCTGAGCAAAATGTGGGAGGGGAGCTTGCCTTGAGGGTGTATTTCAAGGCAGGCTCTGGGGTGTGCAATATTCCCATCGCCGTGTCAGGTATTTTTTATGTCGCTACGCGTCTGCATCCTGGAAACCGATATCCTGCGTCCAGGCTTGATCGATCAGTACCAAGGTTACGGGCAGATGTTCAAGCGCCTGTTCGCCAAGCAACCGATTGCCGCCGAATTTGTCGTCTACAACGTGGTGCAGGGCGAATACCCGCCGGATGACGAGGTGTTTGACGCGTACCTGATCACCGGCAGCAAGGCCGACTCGTTCGGCACTGACCCCTGGATCCAGACCCTCAAGGCTTATTTGCTCACACGGTACGAGCGTGGCGACAAGTTGCTGGGTGTGTGCTTTGGCCATCAGTTGCTCGCCCTGCTACTGGGCGGCAAGGCCGAGCGTGCCAGCCAGGGTTGGGGCATGGGCACCCACGCCTACAAGCTGGATGCCAAGACGCCATGGATGAGCCCCGAGGTGCCGGAGCTGACGCTATTGATCAGCCACCAGGATCAAGTCACCACGTTGCCGGACAATGCCACGGTCATCGCTTCCAGCGAGTTCTGCCCGTTCGCCGCTTACCACATCGGCGATCAGGTGCTGTGCTTCCAGGGCCATCCGGAATTTATCCATGATTATTCCCGCGAGTTGCTGGAGATTCTTCAGACAACCCTGGGTGAGAAGGTCTACACCAACGGCGTGGCCAGCCTGGATCGCGACCACCACGGCGTAACCGTGGCGGAGTGGATGATGCGCTTTGTCGCACACAAGCCGGATACCGCGGCCTAAAGCCAGCCTGAACGCTTGAAGCTGGCCCACAAACCGCCACAGCCCACAGCAATAAACCCGAGCACCGCAAAATAGCCGTAATGCCATTGCAGTTCGGGCATGTTCTGAAAGTTCATCCCGTAGATCCCCGCCACCGCCGTGGGGAACGCCAGGATCGCCGCCCACGCGGCGAACTTGCGCTGCACCACGCTCTGGCGCGACGCCTCCAGCAACACACCGATCTCGATGGTCTGGCTGGCAATGTCGCGCAGGGTGGTGAGGTCTTCCATCTGCCGCGTAACGTGGATTTGCACATCGCGGAAATACGGGCGCATGTTCTTGTCGATAAACGGAAAGCTCAGCTTCTGCAACTCTTGGCTGATTTCCACCATCGGCGCCACATGACGCTTGAGCCGCAGCACATCACGACGCAGGCCGTGGAGGTGCTGGATATCGCGCTCATTGAGTGAACTGCACAGCACATTGCGCTCCAGCTCATCGATTTCGGCGTGAATCGCCTCGCTGACCGGCTGGTAGTTCTCGGTGACGAAATCCAGCAGTGCATAGAGTACGAAGTCTTCCCCATGCTCCAGCAACAGCGGCCGCGCCTCACAGCGTTGGCGCACAAAACCGTAGGACGCCGAGTGACCGTTGCGTGCAGTGATGATGTAGCCGTTGCCGGCAAAGATATGGGTTTCGATAAACTCCAGCTTGCCGTTCTCGCGCACCGGTGAGTAGGTGACGATAAACAGCGCGTCACCGAAGGTTTCCAGCTTCGGGCGGCTGTGCTTTTCCATGGCGTCTTCGATGGCCAGTTCATGCAGGTTGAACTGGCGTTGCAGGTTGTTCAACTCCTGGGCGCTGGGCTCTTCCAGGCCGATCCACACAAAGTGTCCGGGTTTGGCGGCCCAGGCCGCGCCTTCATCGAGGGTGATATCCGAGACTTTTTTTCCGGCGCTGTAGACGGCCGCCGCAACAACTCTACCCATGGTGCTGATCACTTCTTATAAGAGGACAGATGTTGGGCAGCTTAGCCTGAATGGCGTTCCGTTGTTGCTGACTGATATTGCCCATTCCCTTGTGGAGCGAGCTTGCTCGCGAAGATCATCAACGATGACGCAGCGCTATCAGATGACCCGCGTCGCTTACACGGTTTTCGCGAGCAAGCTCGCTCCTGCAAGTTCACGGTCCATTGTTTCAATGCATGCGGTCATTTGCGCATGACAGTCCAGCATCAATTGAGGGATGTCATCTACCGTCATGCCAGTGGTAGGAATCGGCGGCAACGACCGGATCAGCACTTCCCCGCTGTTCCAGCGGTTGAGCTGCATCTGCGTTACATAATTGCTGACACACACCTGCACGATAGGCACGCCGGCCGCAATCGCCATATGAAACGCACCTTTCTTGAACGGCAACAGCCCTTTACCCAGGTTGCGCGTACCTTCCGGGAACACCCAGATCGACGTGTCCTTGTGTTGCAAGGTCTGGGTGGTGGTGAGCATGGCGCGTCGGGCCTTGTGCGCATTACCGCGGTCGATCAGCACATTGCCCGCCAGCCAGAACAACTGGCCGAACAGCGGCACCCATTTCAAGCTTTTCTTGGCGATGCATACGGTGCGGTGCGGCACTACATTGCCAAGTACAAACAGGTCGTAGTTGGACTGGTGGTTGGCGATCACCACACAGGTGCCGGGCTTGTTGCGCAGCGAGTCGACATCCGTCTTCACCTTCAGGCGCAAGATCCACATGGCTGGCAATGCGTAAAGGCGGGCGCAGAGGCGGCTGTTGTCCGGATTGAATGGCCGGCATACCCCTAAAAGTACGCCCAATACCCCTGCGATCATAAAGTGCAGGCCCATCAACAACATACGTAACAGAAAAAGCATCGAAGCGGCCCATCGGGACAAAAGGTGGCGCAGTGTACGGATGTGCACTGTATTCGGCAATTGCCCCTACAGAGGTGGGAGATAGGCGATGTTTAAGCGCATGTTTCCACATATGCCCACAAAGGCCGGCTAGAGCGGCTACGGATATGTCGGATTCATTTGTAAGAAAAAGCCCGACACTAGGTCGGGCTCGGGTAAGACGGATGTAGGTGTTAACTCAGATTGTGGCCCTGATCCTGGATGATCGCATCATCCAGGGCTTCCAGCAGTGCGCGGCGCACTTTCAACTTGGTGTGCTTGTGGGCATTCATATTGATCTTCTTCAACTGACGTGCCGCTTCCAGGGCGGCTGCGTGCAATTCCTCCGGTGCCACCACCTTATCGAGGAAGCCCGCTTGCAAGGCGCCTTGCGGGTCAAACATCTCGGCATTGATCACCGACCGATGGAACGCCGACTTGCGCAGACGATCCCGCGCCAACTCGATACCGGCGTGGTGCATGGTCATGCCGATTGCCACCTCATTCAAACCAATGCTGAACGGGCCTTCGACGCCGATACGGTAATCGGCCGACAACAACAGGAACGCGCCTTTGGCTACCGCATGGCCCGGGCAAGCCACAATCACCGGGAACGGGTGCGCCAACAAGCGCCGTGCCAAGGTCGAGCCCGACGTCACCAGGCTGATCGCTTCTTTAGGGCCGGCAGTCATCACCTTCAAATCATAACCACCCGACAAAATCCCCGGCGTGCCCGTAATGATCACCACCGCCCGATCCTTCTCGGCCTGATCCAGCGCAGCATTGAATTCACTGACCACCGCCGGAGAAATGGCATTCACCTTGCCGTTGCTCAGGGTCAGGGTCGCGATACCGTCTTCGAAGTGGTAGGCAATCAACTCACTCATGACGCGGTTCCTTGTAGGGTTTGTTATAGAGGTAGATGCGCAGACGTTACTCACCACGCCCGCGCTGGTAAAGCGCCGTGACTGACTACCCAGTCAGGCTTTTCCTGCATCCCCAAGGGTAGACGGCCCGCAGCAGGGCGCAGCAACCGTCCCAGACGCCTGCCGCCGGTGCCCGAGAATGGCACAATCATCACCCCTTGCCGGGCGGGGAATGGCATAACGGTCTAACCGCATGAAAATTCTGAAAAAAACCTTTGCCATCAGAAAGGCTTTCGACTACATTAGCGCGCCTCGACAGACTGAACTGGTTTGACGAGATACGGTGAAGTGTCCGAGTGGCTTAAGGAGCACGCCTGGAAAGTGTGTATACAAGAAATTGTATCGAGAGTTCGAATCTCTCCTTCACCGCCATATTTTGAAACCGCAAACCCCTGATTTTCCTAGAGAAAGTCAGGGGTTTGTGGTTTTTGGTGTCCGAAAAATGGCCATATGGGACAGATCGGTGTTTTTGGGGAGGCAAAGAAGTCCCATCGGCATGGCCAATGAGCTACGCTCGCTGAGCCATCACGGCGCAATCACAGGGAGCATGTATGGATTTCGAAGACGTAGGTGAAGTTGTTTCTGTGGGTACCACTAAAGCTGCCAACGAGCGTTTGGCTGAAGGCTGGACCTTACTAACCGTGGTTGGGGATCGAGATGGGGCTCGTTACGTTTTTGGCCGGAAAAAGCTGAATGCTATGGAGCAGGCGATAGCCAATGCACAAGGCAAGGTGCTGCGCCCTGTCGATGAGTAAATGAATAATCTAGTTATATTGCGATTATGTAGACTCGACAAGTCTTCTGTCTCGCCAATTGTGGTGATTCGATAGGACGTGTTTTTTAAGTATTTGAGTCAACTTGGTTGTGGCGTAACTGTTGTCAGCCCAATAAGAAAATTTTTGTCATCTTAGGTTGTTATGGGTTGGTGCGTATTATATTGAGATCGAAGTTGGTTCTTGAAGTAGAGGATTATGGAAAATATCTTTTCGGCTTTGAAGTTGTTGGTTCCAATGCTGTTGACTCCGATAATCAATAGGTTTATTTCGACATTCCGTGTTAGGCAACTTTATCTTGGTTTTGATGAGGTTCTACCTTGTGTTTTGCCGGATACCATGGGCTACACGGTTTGTGTGCATATATATAATAAAGGTAAAGATAAGGAGACTAAGGTTGAGGTGGTTTTTCCTAATTCATCGCTATGTCAGGTTTTGGCATGTAACTACTCAGGTGTTGCGGTAGAAGGTAATAAGGTTGTCGTGGATCGAATTCTTCCAAAACAAGTAGTGATTTTAAATGTCTACTTGGATTCGACCGTGCCGATGTCTTCGCTAAGTAAACCCTCTATAAAATCTGAGGATGCGAATGGCAAAGCGTATAAGGGACAAGGAAATATTCCTCCAAGTTTAGGGCCCGCAGTGATGGGGTTATCGTTCTTTGCAGCATTATTCATAACTTTTATGTATATAGTTTTTTCTGGGTCTAATATTTTTTACCCTTACTATGCACTCAGGTATAGCTCTCTTATGGGGCAGGGTATCACCCCTGCTGGGTTTTCAGATAACTTTCTGGTTTCTAAAGCTAGCTTTGCATCTAGTTCGCCTATAACAATAAATAAGGTTTATGTTGAAGGTCGCAAAATAATTCTCCCTTTAAGAGTGCGAAATGTCACGGGCACGAAAATAAAAATTACTATCCTTCATGATATGGATAATGAAGATTATAAGGTGGAGAAAGAAAGGTCTCGTACTGAGGATCTGAGCTTGGAACAAGGTGTAAAAGCACGAGAAATGATAGAAGAGAAGTACGGTTATTTTTCGGGTGATGAATTGTTTTTTTCGGATATAGTCTTGGGGGCGGGAGAGGATAGGACGTTATTGTTAGCTCATACAGTTTTGCCTACTACGACTGTTGATAATTTTAATTTTTTTATCAGTATAGAAAGAGGCAGTTATGACGGTGAAAGTTTCAGGGATCATTATGTTTTCAATATTAAAAAATCTAGTGAGCTTCCTAGGGTGATAGAGTTCTTGCAAACGCTCCAGCGCTAGCTGACTTATTTTGTAAAGAAAAGCGGACGGATTTATTTGATTTTCGCTTCACCACCAATTTGAAGCAAACAACCCCTCTGGTTTTAGAACCGGAGGGGTGTAGTTTTTGAGTCTCAAAATGTAGGTTTCTTAGATCATGCGCAAGGCACGTTCATCCGTCGTTCAATGACATCGAGCAAATCACACCCGTCCCGCAGAGGAATCGAGCAGAGCAGTGCAAAATCACTGAGCACCACCGCATCACTACTGATCTCACTGCGTAGTGCAAGGTTCTCAAGGACTTGTGTAACAGCACGAAGTCGATAGGTCGCGGCGTCGAGGAGTATTTCCAATGGCACGGTGGTATCGACAAAAAGGGCAGGGGTGGCGCTGTCGTTGCTGGTAAGGGCGATGTATTGGTTCATATGCGGAACTCCGGTTGTCAAAGGAGAGCAACCACACATTTGTCGCCAAACAAAAGGGTGGCAGCTGTACGCAGGTTGGCGAACCGGGACAATCGGAAAAACCGGCAGACCCGAAGGTCTCCCGCGCACAGCTACCGTCGAGCAGCTTATTGCGCGCAGAAGCATCCCGCAAATACATGGGGGAGTTTCTATCGATTTATCGTCGAGTCGCCAAACCCGGTCGCTATGTGAGCGACCGAAAGACTATAGGTGTGGCGATTTTAAAAAGGCAGCCTGTCGCTTCTGAATGGAGCGTAGGACGTTGCCCAAAGCCACCAGCACCCGCGCTCAATGCCTATGCCGATGATGCACATCCGGAAAATGCGCATGGCTGTGCTTCATCACCGCATGCACATGCACATGGCTATGAGGCTGCGCCGGATCCCACTCAAACCCATGCTCGTGTTGGTGATGTTCATCATGCACATGCCAATGCCCATGTTCCGTTGCCTCATGCACATGCTCATGGGCATGCCGCTCCGTCAGGTGCAGCCACACGCCTACGGCCATCAGCGCCGAGGCAATCCAGAACGCCACGGTCACCGACTCGCCAAATACTACCAACGCCACTGCGGCACCGAGGAAGGGTGCCGTGGAGAAATAAGCCCCGGTGCGCGCACTGCCCAGCCCGCGTAGCGCCAGTACGAACATCACCAGGCTGATGCCATAGCCGAGGAACCCCACCACCAGGATCGGCGCCAATTGCGACACCCCCGGAATCTGCGTCCCGAGGTAAAGCGCCAAACTGCAATTCACCAGCCCCGCAATCAAACCTTTGGCACCGGCGATAAAGAGCGCGTCAGACGCCGACACCTTGCGCGTCAGGTTGTTATCTATCCCCCAGCACAAACACGCCAGCGCAATGGCGAGCGGCCCGGTCCAGTCCTGGCTGCCGCCGCCGGCGCCCGTCCATGACAACACCACGCCGCCCAGCACAATGGCGACCATGCCGAGCACGATGCGCCGATCTGCGTTTTCTCTGAATACGACCCAGGCGATCACGGCGGTGAGCACTGATTCGAGGTTGAGCATCAAGGAGGCGGTGGCGCCGGCGGTGCGAATCAGGCCGAACATGAGGGCGACGGGGCCGAGGATGCCGCCGAAGGCTATGGCGCCGAGCAGCCAGGGCCATTGCGATGGGGTCAGCCCGGTAGGTTCCCAGCCGCGATCACGGATCAGACGTACGCCGGCAAGGCCAATGCCGCTGCCCAGGTAAAGCAGGCCGGCCAGCAATATAGGCGAGAGGCCCAGGCCGAGGCTTTTGGCGAGCGGAGTGCTGGCGCCGAACAGGGCGGCGGCCACGAGGGCGTAAATGATGCTGATGTTCATGGGCCATCCTCGAAGGTCAGGCCCATGATACGTCGCTTGCCGGGGTCAGCGCCCTGGCAGTTTCATACTTTATTGCGCGGTTTTCAGCTTGATCACATCACCGGAAATCTTGGTGGTGTAGCCGTTCAATACCCAGGCCAAGAACCACTTCTCCTGCACTTGGGTGTTGATCAGCGCGTCGCCGCCTTTGGCCTTGATGGCTGCATTCTGGGCGCGTACGAAACGGTTGTTCTGGCCGATTGGGATGACGCCCAACAGCATGATGCCGGTGGCGCTGGCTTCGCTGTGGCCGAGGACGGTGTATTGGCTGGCGTCGTATTGCTGGGTTTTCATGGCGGTGCCGGTGCAACCTGCCAGGGTGAAACCAAGAACAGCTGCTGCAACTACTTTACTGACGTATTTCACTTGAAACTCCATGGACTCAACCACGAGATTCAATTCCCGAGGGGGCGACACTTTAAGCGCTCGGTTGGCAGATTGAAAACAATCTGCCCAGGTTTCATGTTCAGGCTTGTGCGTGCGCCCAGGCGATCAAGCTCGGGTCTGAAGGTTATGCGCTTCTGCGTGCCAGCAAACTCCGGATCAACCGCCCATACACCACGGCATTGATCAATATCACCACCGCCCCCAGCAGCAGTTGAATATTCGCCGTCAGCCCGGCGGGGTAGATCAGCGTCAGGATGTAGTGCTCGATAAACCCACCGCCATAACCGTCTTGCCCGGCCAGGTGACGAAACAGGTTTTCCCAGCGGGTGAGGGGGCAGGGCAGGTGCAGCACCTCTACCGCGATCCCCCAGGCCACGGCGGGCAAGTGCAGCCACATTACCCTGGGCCATTTCAGGGCGAGCAGGCCACCGAACAGTACGAACAGGATAAAGGTCAGGTGAAACAGCACGAGGCCGTCGGCGACGAGTCGGTAGAGCATTGTGGGCACTTCGAAAGGAGGGGCAAACAGTCTAAAGGGTTGCTCGCCGGCAAGGGTGGCCGTTATTGTGCTGAATCCATTTAGTCCTTGCCCCAAGGTTGTATCGTGATGAATGCACCGCGTACCGCTGTCCCGATCAAAGCCGTGATTTTCGATATGGACGGGTTGTTGCTGGATACCGAAGGCATCTACACCGAAGTCACGCAGATCATCGCCGAGCGCTATGGCCGTACCTATGACTGGGGTATCAAGCAGCACATCATCGGGCGAGGCGCTCAGGATCTGGCCGATTACGTGGTCAAGGCGCTGGATTTGCCGATCACGCCCGCGCAGTTTCTGGAAATTCGCGAGCCGTTGATGAGCGAGCGCTTTCCCAAGGCCCTGGGTATGCCGGGCGCTGAAGCGTTGGTGCGGCATCTGAAGGCGCACAATATCCCGATTGCGGTGGGCACCAGTTCATCGCGTAACTCGTTTGGCCACAAGACCACCTTGCACCGCGAATGGTTTGGCCTGTTCGACACCATCGTCACTGCCGACGACCCGGAAGTCGGTGCGGCCAAGCCGGCGCCGGATATCTTCCTCACGGCTGCGCGCCGTCTGGGTGTGGCGCCTGAGGATTGCCTGGTGTTCGAAGATTCGCCGTTCGGCGTGACTGCGGCGAAGGCTGCCAACATGACCGCCATCGCCGTGCCCGATGAGGCCATGGCGGACAGCAAGTACCAACATGCTGACCAGATTATTCGCAAGCTCGCCGACTTTGATTTGGCCGCCTACGGCTTGCCCCCCATGGCCTGACCCCGCGCGGTCAAAAATGTGGGAGCTGGCTTGCCTGCGAAAGCGGTAGTGCAGTGACAGATGTGGCACTGACACACCGCCTTCGCGGGCAAGCCCGCTCCCACATTTGGTTTGCGGTTTTGCAAAATCAGGCGCTGAAACCACCATCGATGGTCAGGCTGGCGCCCGTGATATACCCGGCTTCCGGCCCGGCCAGATACGCCACAAAGCTGGCAATCTCCTCCACGTGCCCATACCTGCCCACCGCCATCAACCCGATCAAGCTTTCGGCAAACTCACTGTTCGCCGGGTTCATATCGGTATCCACCGGCCCGGGCTGCACGTTGTTGATGGTGATACCCCGTGGCCCCAGATCCCGCGCCAAACCCTTGGTCAACCCCACCAGCGCCGCCTTGCTCATGGCATAAGGCCCGCCACCACCGAAGGGCATACGCTCGGCGTTGGTGCTGCCGATATTGATTACGCGGCCACCTTCGCCCATGTGCCTGGCGGCTTCCTGGGTGGCGATAAATACGCTGCGCACGTTGATTGCCAGGGTCTGGTCGAAGTCCTCCAGCTTGAAGTCTTCCAGCGGCGCGATGGCCAGCACGCCTGCGTTGTTCACCAGGATATCCAGGCGCCCAAACGCATCGACCGTGGCGTTGACGGCATTGCGAATTGCCGTGGCATCGGCGCTGTCGGCTTGAATCGCCAGGGCTTTGCCGCCTTCGCTGATCACGTCGTGATGCAACGCTTGGGCCTTGGCGGCCGAACTGACGTAGGTAAAGGCGACTGCAGCACCCTGCGCGGCGAGGCGCTTGACGATGGCGGCGCCGATGCCGCGGGAACCGCCTTGAATCAGGGCGACTTTGCCGGTGAGGTTTTGTGTGGTCATGTCGATCTCCAAGTAGTTGATGGGCTGAGTATCGACCTGCCTCCGGTACGCCGGTAGACCGTGATTGCTATACTCTGTGTAAACCAAAAGTTTAGAGTGGCCGATATGGAGAGCTTTGGCAGTATCGAATGCTTTGTGCGCAGCGCCGAGGGTGGCAGCTTTGCCGAGGCGGCCCGGCACCTGAGCCTGACGCCCGCAGCCGTGGGCAAAAGTGTCGCCAAACTGGAAGCGCGCCTGGGTGTGCGGCTGTTTCAGCGCAGCACTCGGCGGCTTACGTTGACTGAAGCCGGCAAGTTATTCCTGGAAGAGGTCAGCGCCAGCCTCACCACTATCCAGAATGCTGTGGCCAACCTGGCCAGCGCCGAAGGGCGACCGGTGGGCACGCTCAAGGTCAGCATGGGCACGGTGGTCGGCTGTTTGTATATCGTGCCGCTGCTGGGGGAGTTTCTGAAACGCTACCCCGATATCAGCCCGGATTGGCATTTCGACAATCGCCAGGTCGATCTGATTGGCCAGGGCTTTGACGCGGCCCTTGGCGGCGGCTTTGAGTTGCCCCAAGGCGTGGTGGCACGCAAGCTGACGCCGGCTCACCGCGTGCTGGTGGCATCGCCTGACTATTTGGCGGCACGCCCAGCGGTGTTGCAGCCAGAAGACCTGGAGCACTGCGACGGCATCCTGATTCGCTCACCGCAAACCGGGCGAGTGCGCTCCTGGCAACTGACTCATCGCAATGGCGAGCACGGCCCGCTGAGTCTCAAACCGCGCATGACCATGAGCGACTCGCAGGCCGCCTGCATCTGCGCCGAACAGGGCTTGGGCGTTGCGCTGGTGAGCATGCCGTTTGCCGTACCCTGGCTGGCGAGCGGCAAGTTGCTGCGGGTATTGCCGGACTGGTATGTGAACGACGGCAATATTTGCATCTACTACGCCGAACATAAACTGCTGCCAGGCAAGACTCGGGCGTTTGTGGATTTCATCATCGAGCAGTTTGCCGAGCAGCAGTTAGGCCAAAGATTCAGTGCCATCTAACACCTTGTAGTGATCAAAATGTGGGAGGGGGCTTGCTCCCGATTGCGGTGGGCCAGCTATAGATAAGCTGGCTGATACACCGCTATCGGGAGCAAGCCCCCTCCCACATTTGATCTTCAGTGGCCGAACTTACCGGGCCAACCTATGACTTTCTTAGGCCTGGGTGCCGCATACGTCCTGACTTTGGACGTCGACAACCCCAACCTCACCAACGACTCGGCAACCATCACCGCCGCCGTCACCCCGTCCACCACCGGCACTCCGGTGCGTTTGCGAATCTGCTCATCCAGCCCGGCCATGCCGCCGCAGCCCAGGCAGATCACCTCGGCCTTGTCGTCGCGAATGGCCAGTTCCGCCTGGTGCACGATGGCTTCCATGGCGCCCAGCGGGTCTTCTTCCAGCTCCAGCACTGCCATGCCGCTGGCGCGCACCGAAGCGCAACGCTGGTAGAGGCCGGCGAGTTTCAGCCGGTCTTCAATCAGCGGCACAGTGCGGTCCAGGGTCGTCACCACCGAGTAGGCGTGCCCCAGGAACATCGCGGTGCTGGCCGCCGCCTCGGTGATATCCACCACCGGCACATTGAGCAGTTCCTGCAGGCCTTCACGGCCATGTTCGCCATAGCCGGCCTGGATCACCGCATCAAAGGGCTGGTCGTAGGCCATTACCCGATCCATCACGGCGATGGCTGCCAGATAGCTTTCAAAATTGCCTTCCACCGATTCTGCGCCGAAGTACGGGGTGAGCCCGACAATCTCGGTGCCCGGTGAAGCCACGGCCCGTGCTTGCTGGGCAATGGTGTCGGTGATCGATTCAGTGGTGTTGACGTTGACGACGAGGATACGCATGAAGAGTCCTTGTTTAATGACTGACGTTATCGACGGCAATGCTTTCGCCGCTGACATCGGCGTAGTGCGGCTGACGCTTGGCGATCAGCAGGTACAGCAACCCTGCGATGCCGGCGCCGAACAGCCAGGAAAACGGTGAAACGCTGGCAAACCCCGGCAACAGCGCCAGCAGGATGGCGATCACCGCGGCAGGAATAAACGCCGCCACGGCGCGCATATTCACCCCCCGGCTGTAGTAATAAACGCCAGTGGGGTCTTCGCTATACAGCTGCGGCACGTCCACCTGGCTTTTACGGATCAGCCAATAATCGACCATGATCACCCCGTACAACGGCCCCAGCAGCGCGCCCAGGCCAGACAGGAAGTACACAATCACCAGCGGGCTGTTGTAGAGGTTCCATGGCAGGATCAGCACCGCCACGAAGGCGCTGATCAACCCGGCGCGGCGAAAGTTCAGGTACTTGGGCGCCAGGTTGCTCAGCACAAAGGCCGGGGCGACGAAGTTGGCCATGATGTTCACCGCCACGGTAACGATCAGGAAGGCCAGGCAACCGAGCACCAGGAAGAAGGTATTGGGGATTGCCGCGATGATTTCGGTCGGGCTCTCGATCACTCGGCCATTGAGCTGGAACTGGCCGCCGCACAGCAGCACGGTAATGGCGGCGAACACCAGGATATTCACCGGCAGGCCCCAGAAATTGCCGACCTGGATGGTCTTGCGGCAGGGCGAAGAGCGGGCGAAGTCGCAAAAGTTGAGGATCAAGGTGCCGTAGATCGCCAGCCACAGCGCGCCACCGGCAAAGATATTGCGCCACATCTCGCCGCCGCTCAGCGGTTCACGGATCGACCAGGCGATATGCCCGCCTGCCTGGAAGTACATCCAGCCGGCCAACGCAGCCACCGTAAGCAAAATCACCGGCCCGGCGAAGCCTTCATAGCGGCGTACCATTTCCATGCCATAGGCGAGGATCACCAACTGCACCAGCCAGATCGCGACAAAACACGCCCAGCCCAGGCTCGACAGGCCCAGGATCGAGTTGTGGTCATAGTCGGCAAAGCCCGGATGAATCGCCGTCAGCAATACACGGAAAACCACCGACGCCAGGTACGTCTGGATACCAAACCAGGCAATCGCAATCACCGCCCGGATCAATGCTGGAATCTGCGCCCCGTGGATACCGAAACTGATGCGGCTGATCACGGGAAACGGCACACCGGTCTTCTGTCCCATGTACCCCGACAAGTTCATGAAGAAGTACACCAGCGCCGCGCCGATCCCCAGGGACAGCAATATTTGCCAGCCGCCCAAGCCCAATGCATATAAGCCGATGGCAAACGAATAGTTGGCGATGTTGTGCACGTCATTGGTCCACAGCGCAAAGATGCTATAGCGCCCCCAGCGTCGGCCCTCGATTTTGGTGGGGGCCAGGTCCTTGTTGTGCAGGCGCGGGCTGAGGACCAGGGGGCCGGGGCTTGCAGCCTCGGGGTGGAGGGTGGAGGAGGGCAGATCCAGCGCGATATTGCTCGAAAGACTTGTACGCATTCCGGCAGGCTCCAGCGCATCGGCAGCAAAGCGGCGGATGGCAAAGTGTATGTAGGTTTTGTATTTATTGTATACAAAGCGTACTTTTCACTAAGCCACATGCGTGCCAGTTTTCGTTATATGAAAAACGGGGATAATTTCTTTTTTATAGTATTTTTAAATAAACTACTGAATTGAAAGCAATATAAATTGACCGTTTGAACAGGTATTTATTTTTGATTGGGAGTAGCGTGATTCGGGGGTGTGGGGACTAGCAGAGATGAATGTTACGTTTTGGTGCGCTCGAATATGAGTTGCACACAAAAATGGCACCTATGGTTACAAGGTTGTGTACATTTTATGCTGCGCACAAAACAAAATGTGGGAGGGGGCTTGCTCCCGATAGCGGTATATCAGTCAGAAAATCTGCAACTGACCCACCGCTATCGGGAGCAAGCCCCCTCCCACATTTTTACCTCACCAGTTTGCCAGGCCTCAGGCCTTGCTGATGATATTCCCCGCATGCAGCCCGCATTCCTTCTGCGTGGCTTCTTCCCACCACCAGCGACCTTCGCGCTCATGCTGGTTCGGCAATACCGGGCGGGTGCAGGGCTCGCAGCCGATGCTGATAAAGCCGCGCTCATGCAGGCTGTTGTAAGGCAACTCCAACATGCGGATGTAACCCCACACCTCTTCGCTGGTCATCTGCGCCAGCGGGTTGAACTTGTACAGGGTACGTTCGGGGGTGGAGAAAGCCGTGTCGATTTCCAGCGCAGCCACCTGGCTGCGGGTGCCGGGGCTCTGGTCGCGGCGCTGGCCGGTGGCCCAGGCACTTACACTTGCGAGCTTGCGGCGCAGCGGTTCGATCTTGCGGATGCCGCAGCATTCGCCATGGCCGTCCTTATAGAAGCTGAACAGGCCCTTTTCCTTGACGAAGGGTTCCAGCTTGCTCTGGTCCGGCGAGATCAGTTCGATGTCGATCTTGTAGAACTCGCGCACCTGCTCGATAAACCGGTAGGTTTCCGGGTGCAGACGGCCAGTGTCGAGGCTGAATACCTTGACGTTCTTGTTCAGCTTCCAGGCCATGTCCACCAGCACCACATCCTCGGCACCGCTGAAGGAAATCCACAGGTCATCGCCGAACTGGCTGAACGCCAGCTTGAGAATATCCTGTGCAGACTTGTTGGCATAAGTCGCGGCGAGTTCAGCGACGTCGAAGGCTTGGTTCATCAGGACGGTTCCTACAGGTCAGTGGCGCTGAGCGCTCTATAGGCGGCGATGGTATCAAAATCTGCCGTGCGTTGCGGCGGCGTGCTTGAGTCGCTAGAGTTCGGCAGTCCTTTTGCCCGCTCAACTAATAAATCCAATGGAGTGTCTTGTGGAAATTGCCTGTCTTGACCTGGAAGGGGTGCTGGTTCCGGAAATCTGGATCGCCTTCGCCGAAAAAACCGGTATTGAATCCCTGCGCGCCACCACACGCGACATTCCCGACTATGACGTGCTGATGCAGCAGCGCCTGCGCATCCTCGACGAGCACGGGCTCAAACTGGCCGATATCCAGGCGGTTATTGCTACGCTCAAACCGTTGGACGGGGCCGTCGAGTTCGTCAACTGGCTGCGCGAACGCTTCCAGGTGGTGATCCTGTCCGACACCTTCTACGAATTCTCCCAACCGCTGATGCGCCAGCTGGGTTTCCCGACCTTGCTGTGCCACCGCTTGATCACTGATGAAAATGATCGGGTGGTGAGCTACCAGTTGCGCCAGAAAGACCCCAAGCGCCAGTCGGTATTGGCGTTCAAAAGCCTCTACTACCGCGTGATCGCTGCCGGTGACTCGTACAACGACACCACCATGCTGGGTGAAGCGGACCGTGGGATTCTGTTCCATGCGCCGGAGAATGTGATTCGCGAATTCCCGCAGTTCCCGGCGGTGCACACCTTTGAAGACTTGAAGAAAGAGTTTATCAAGGCGTCGAATCGGCAGTTGAGCCTGTAAGTTATGCGGCGCGACTGATTGCCCCATCGCAGGCAAGCCAGCTCCCACCTTTGATCGCGGCGCGGTCGAAGGTGGGAGGGGGCTTTCCCCCGATAGGGCCGGTACAGGCCCTACAAACTTTCCAAAGTCTGTAACAACACCCGCACCTTCGTCAGCGACTCCTGATACTCAGCCTGCCACTGCGAATCCGCCACAATCCCACCGCCACCCCAGCAACACACCTGCCCGTCCTTGACCAGCAAACTGCGGATGGCAATGGAGCTGTCCATCTCGCCGCGCACGTCCAGGTACACCAGCGAGCCGCAGTAAAGCCCGCGGCGGGTTGGCTCAAGTTCGTCGATGATCTGCATCGCACGGATCTTCGGCGCGCCGGTGATGGAGCCGCCGGGGAAGCTGCCGGCGATCAGGTCGAGGGCGTCTTTGTCGTCGGCCAGTACACCGGTGACACTGCTCACCAGGTGGTGCACGTTGGGGTAGCTTTCCAGGCTGAACAGCTCTGGCACTTTCACTGAGCCGATGCGGCAATTGCGACCGAGATCGTTGCGCAGCAGGTCGACGATCATCAGGTTTTCTGCGCGGTCCTTGGGGCTGGCGAGCAACTCGGCGGCGTTGGCGGCATCTTCTGCAGGTGTTACGCCGCGAGGGCGGGTGCCCTTGATCGGGCGGGTCTCGACCTGGCGTTCGCTGATGCGCACAAAGCGTTCCGGTGACAGGCTCAGTACCGCACCGTCATCGGGCAAGCTCTGGAACCCGGAAAACGGCGTGGGGCAGGCTTCGCGCAGGGCGCAATAGGCTGCCCAGGGATCCCCCATGCAGGGTGCGCGAAAGCGCTGGGCAAAGTTGACCTGATAGCAGTCGCCGGCCTGGATGTAATCCTGGATACGCGCGATGGCTTGGCGGTAGGCCTCTGCGGTGAGGTCTGGTGCCATCGGGCCCTGGAGTTTGAACGTCGCAGAGGTGTCGACAGTCCCGTGGCTGAACAGCGCGATCAACCGTTGTCGTTCGCTATCGGCCAGCGTGGGATGAAACACCAGTTGGCTGCTCCGGGCCTGGTGGTCGCTGATCAGCGCCCAGGCGTACAGCCCGAAGCGCGCGTCCGGCAGGTGCAGGTCATCCACCGCCAGGTGCGGCATGTTCTCAAGGTGCCGGCCGAAGTCGTAGCTCAGGTAGCCTATCAAGCCTCCGGCGAACGGCAACGGTAAATCGGCGGGGATTGCGGCTTCACCCAATCGCGTGAGGTTTTCCCGTAAGCGTTGCAGGAAATCACTGCCGCTTTCGTCCGGCTCTACCGTCAATGTCGCTTCCGGCCAGGCACTGAGCAGGTCATACCGGCCGCGCTCAGCCGTCGGCCGGCCGCTGTCGAGCAGTACCGCGCCTGGAGCATGGCGAATCGCCGCAAAATACTCGGCGGGGTTGGCCCGGTAGGGCAATGGGTGTACGGAGCAGGTCAACATGCGGGGTTGGATCAGCCAATGGCGCGGGGGAGGGGGATTGTAGTCCCCTGTAGGATTTGCTCCTAGAGGGGATGTCGGGGATAGACAGTTTGAAGACCGGATCAGCCTTCCACGGGCGGTATATGCCCAAACATCTCCTGCACGAACTTCACCCGCTCTTGCGGGGTTTCCGTCACGCCGGCAGCTTTGAGTTCCTCCAGTCGCGCCTCCACCGCATGGGTGCGCAAGGTCAGCCCGCAGTCATTGGCGATCTGGATATTCAGCCCCGGCCGTGCATTCAATTCAAGGATCAGCGGGCCTTTTTCCTGGTCCAGTACCATGTCCACGCCGATATAGCCCAGTCCGCACAGCTCATAGCAGCCAGCCGCAAGCTGCATGAAACCGTCCCAGTTGGGCAGTTGCACACCATCGACCGCATTGGTGGTGTCAGGGTGCTTGGTGATGATGTTGTTCAGCCAGGTACCGCGCAGGGTCAGGCCGGTGGCAAGGTCGACGCCTACGCCAATCGCGCCCTGGTGCAGGTTGGCCTTGCCGCCGGACTGGCGGGTCGGCAAGCGCAGCATGGCCATCACCGGGTAGCCCATCAGCACGATGATGCGAATATCCGGCACGCCTTCGTAGCTGATGCTCTTGAAGATCTGATCGGGCACCACGCGGTACTCGATCAGCGCCCGGTCGCGGTGGCCACCCAGTGAATACAGGCCAGTGAGGATGCTGGAAATCTGGTGCTCGATCTCTTCATGGCTGATGATCTTGCCGGACACCGTGCGATAGCGCCCTTCAAAACGGTCTGCCACCACCAGGATGCCGTCGCCGCCGGCACCCTGGGCGGGCTTGATCACGAAATCGCTGCGCCCACCGATGATCTCGTCGAGCTTGTCGATTTCCTTCTCGGTGGAGATCACCCCGTACATTTCCGGCACATGGATACCGGCGGCCAGCGCCCGTTCCTTGGTGATGATCTTGTCATCCACAATCGGGTACAGGCTGCGTTTGTTGTACTTGAGCACGTAGTCGGCGTTACGCCGATTGATGCCCATGATCCCGCGCGCTTCCAGGGCCTTCCAGGTTTTCCAGAAGCCAAACATCAGGAGTCAGCCTTCAGGAATGCCTTGAAACGCACCAGCTCGGTGAGGCGATAGCCGCGATAACGACCCATGGCCAGCATGAAGCCCACCAGAATCAGCAGGATCGCCGGGAAGGTAAACACGAAGTAAACCAGCTCCGGAACGCTCATGATGAGGTGGGCCAACGAGGCGGCGAACAGGGTACCAATCGCCACTTTCAGTGCATGGTTGGCGCCGCGCTCTTCCCAGGTAATCGACAGTCGCTCGATGGTCATCGTCAGGATCACCATCGGGAACAGCGCCACCGACAAGCCACGCTCCAGCCCCAGCTTATGGCTGAACAGGCTGATGGCGGCGATCAGTACCACCACGAAGGTCAGCACCACCGACAGCCTCGGCAGCATCTGCAGTTTCAAGTGTTCCAGATATGACCTGAGCGACAGCCCCAGTGCCGTGATAATCGTGAATAGCACAATGCCGAAGCCCAGTTGCGTCTCGCGGAACGCCAGGGCGATCAGCACCGGCGTGAAGGTGCCCAGGGTCTGCAGGCCGATCAGGTTGCGCAGGATCAGAATCATCAGCACGCCAATCGGGATCATCACCATGATCATGAAGGTCTGCTGGGTTTGCAGCGGCAGGCCGTACAGCGAGTATTCGAGGAAGTTGGCGTCGGTGTTTTCGTCGGTCAGCTTGGCCAGGCGAATCGCGTTCATTTCGCTGTTGTTGAGGCTGAAGGTCACCATGGCCTTCTTGCCGCCATCGACCGTGATCAGGTTTTCATCGCCGGTCCACCACAGCAGGCGGTCGGCGGGCAGGCCCTGTTCACCGGTCTCCGGGTTGAAGTACAGCCAGTCGTTGCCGTTGAAGCTGCGCAGCCACAGTTCCGGGGTTTGCGGCTGGTCGGCCACCAGGCGGATGGTGTGGACTTTCTCCACCGGCACATGGGCGATGGACAGCAGCAGCTCGACGATCCTGGCCTTGTGCGGCGTCGACGGGTCGCCGGCCAGCAGCAGCTTCACATTGTCGTCGTTGAGGTTGTTGGTGCGCTTGATGGCTTCGCTGATAAAGGTCTCGACGTCGGCCGAGTGCTGGCGGATCGGCGCCAGCAAGGCTTCGGCGGCGATTTTTTCCGGGCCTTCCACGGCGATGCTGTCGCGGAAGGTCGGGCCCTTGATCTTGACCTTTTCGCCGCTGTAACGCTTGGTCAGCACCAGGCGGTAATACAGGGTCTGGTTGCCTTTGGCCCGGCGTGCCGACCAGGTGACCTTGCGGTTGCCGTCGATGCGGTTGACGCTGACTCCGTAGTTGTTGGAGATAAAGCTTTCATTAAGGCTGACGAAGTCGCGGCTCAGTGGCGGCACGAACATCTGGATCTTGACCGGGTCCTTGGGGTTGGCGACGAACTCGACCTTGGCGTCGATGTTCCACAAGTCGTCGGTGGCATCCTCGGTCACGGGGATCCCCAGCACGAAAATCTGATAGGCGGTGACCGAAATGCCGAGCACCACCAGGAAGGTGATCAGGATTTTCAGGTGCAGGGTCAGAGAGCGCATTCGGTTTACTCGGCGGTATGAGCGTCGGCGACGCAGGCGGGTTTGCCTGCTGCATATTTAAGACTGGGGTCGACCAGCGCATCAAAGCGTTTCAGCGCTTCGGAGCCGATCAGCAGCGGGTATTGGAAGCTGCTGCGGTCAGTCAAGTTCACTTCGATGCTGCGTAAAGCAGTACCCATGCAGATATCCAGGGCAACCACCGGACGGGCGGTGTAGTTCTTGTCCTCATCGGGGTCGTAGTCGCCGGCGCGGCGCTTGATCTTGCTGACGCGGGCCAGGGGCAGTTCGATGGGGTGGGAGTGGGCGGTGTCGATGGCCAGGTAGAAGCGTACCCAGGTTTCGCCGTTGCGCTTGAAGCGCTTGATATCGCGGGCGCTCAACGAGGCGGTCTTGGCGCCGGTGTCGAGCTTGGCCGCGACTTCCAGGTCGATACCGTCCAGCTTGGCGTATTCATTGAGGCCATACACCGTTTTCTCGGCGGTGAAGCCAAGGCTGGGTAGCAACAGTAGGCAAACAAACAGGGGGAAGGGCTTGAGTCTCATAAATCCTGAGGCGGTGCCGTGCGATGTTCAATTCAAGGCGACTGGCATTGCTGCGCAAACTCCCTCGTGCGCCGTTTCATCCAGAGATGTCAGGCAAATACGCCGGGCATTCTAACATGATGCTTTTTTGGCGCCAGCGCTGGCAGGCGGCCATGCCTTGGATGGGTTATTCAGGCGTATTAGACGATTGTCGACAATGTGTATTTATTCTTTGACTGTTAAGGGGTAATTAGCTAGTTTTTGCGGCATTGATTTTAAAGGTGTCGACAATATGCTGGGTCAGGCGGAAATTCCGATAGCGGCGTCAGACGATTCCCAAACCATGTCCGAGAACGTTTTTCGGCGTATCCAGGCCGCCATCGTCAAAGGTGAAATCGCCCCCGGCAGCAAGATTTCCGAGCCGGAACTGGCGCGTACCTACGGCATCAGCCGCGGCCCGCTGCGCGAGGCGATCCACCGCCTGGAAGGCCAGCGCCTGCTGGTGCGCGTGCCTCACGTCGGCGCACGGGTTGTGTCGTTGAGTCATGCCGAGCTGATCGAACTCTATGAGATCCGCGAGTCCCTGGAAGGCATGGCCTGCCGCCTCGCTGCCGAGCGCATGACCGACGCAGAAATCGAAGAGCTGCGCCAGGTATTGCACACCCATGAGCGCGATGCCGCGTTCCAGGCCGGTGTTGGCTACTACCAGCAGGAAGGCGACTTCGACTTTCATTACCGGATCATCCAGGGCGCCGGTAACCGCACCCTGACCCAAATGCTCTGCGGCGAGCTGTACCAACTGGTGCGCATGTACCGCATCCAGTTTTCCGCCACCCCCAATCGTCCACGCCAGGCCTTTGCCGAACACCACCGCATTCTCGACGCGATTGCCGATCGCGATGGTGAATTGGCCGAACTGTTGATGCGCCGGCATATCGGCGCCTCCAAACGCAACATCGCCCGTCACTTCCCGGACGGTGCTCCTTCATCACGAGGTGAGTCATGAGTTCCCATAACAACAGCACTCCCGGCCAGCGTTTCCGTGACGCAGTCGCCAGCGAACAGCCTTTGCAAGTTGTTGGTGCAATCAATGCCAACCACGCGTTGCTGGCCAAGCGCGCCGGCTTCAAGGCTATTTACCTGTCGGGTGGCGGTGTCGCCGCCGGCTCGCTCGGCGTGCCGGACCTGGGTATTACCGGGTTGGATGACGTACTCACCGACGTGCGCCGCATTACCGACGTCTGCGACCTGCCGCTGCTGGTGGACGTGGACACCGGTTTCGGCTCCTCGGCGTTCAATGTGGCGCGCACCGTCAAGTCGATGATCAAGTTCGGCGCCGCCGCCATCCATATCGAAGACCAGGTCGGCGCCAAGCGCTGCGGGCATCGCCCCAATAAAGAGATCGTGTCGCAGCAGGAAATGGTCGACCGCATCAAGGCTGCCGTGGATGCGCGTACCGATGACAGCTTCGTGATCATGGCGCGCACCGACGCCCTGGCGGTCGAGGGCCTGGAGTCTGCCCTTGAACGTGCCGCCGCGTGTATCGAAGCCGGTGCCGACATGGTCTTCCCGGAAGCCATCACCGAGCTCGAGATGTACAAGCTGTTCGCTTCCCGCGTAAAGGCGCCGATCCTGGCTAACATTACCGAGTTCGGCGCGACGCCGCTGTACACCACCGAACAGTTGAAATCTGCGGATGTTTCCATTGTGCTGTACCCGCTCTCGGCCTTCCGTGCCATGAACAAGGCCGCCGAGAACGTCTACACCGCGATCCGTCGCGACGGCACCCAACAGAACGTGATCGACACCATGCAAACGCGCATGGAGCTCTACGATCGCATCGACTACCACACCTTCGAGCAGAAGCTCGACGCGCTGTTTGCCGCGAAAAAATAATGCGGTGCGCCTCCCTAATAAATTCAAGATTGGAGAACGAACATGGCTGAAGCAAAAGTATTGAGTGGCGCCGGCCTGCGTGGCCAGGTTGCCGGGCAGACCGCACTGTCGACCGTGGGCCAGGCTGGTGCAGGCTTGACCTATCGTGGCTACGATGTGCGTGAACTGGCCGCCGATGCGCAGTTTGAAGAAGTCGCCTACCTGTTGCTGTACGGCGAGTTGCCGACCAAGACCGAACTGGCCGCCTACAGCGCCAAGCTGAGCAAGCTGCGTGATTTGCCCCAGGCGCTGAAGGAAGTGCTCGAACGCATCCCCGCCGACGCCCACCCGATGGACGTGATGCGCACCGGTTGCTCGTTTTTGGGCAATATCGAGCCGGAAAAAGATTTCAGCGTACAGCGCGATGTCACTGACCGCCTGCTTGCCGCATTCCCGGCGATCATGTGCTACTGGTACCGCTTCAGCCACGACGGCAAGCGCATCGACTGCGTGACCGACGAGCCGAGTATCGGCGGCCACTTCCTGCACCTGCTGCACGGCAAGAAACCCAGCGAGCTGCACGTCAAAGTCATGAATGTGTCGCTGATTCTCTACGCCGAGCACGAATTCAACGCCTCGACCTTCACTGCCCGGGTGTGCGCCTCGACCCTGTCCGACCTGTATTCCTGCGTCACCGCCGCCATCGGTTCCCTGCGCGGCCCGCTGCACGGCGGTGCCAACGAAGCGGCGATGGAAATGATCGAGCGCTTTTCCTCGGCCGAAGAAGCGGTCGAAGGCACGCTTGGCATGTTGGCGCGCAAGGACAAGATCATGGGCTTCGGCCACGCGATCTATAAAGACAGCGACCCGCGTAATGAAGTGATCAAGGGCTGGTCGAAAAAACTCGCTGATGAAGTGGGCGACACGGTGTTGTTCCCGGTGTCTGAAGCCATCGACAAGACCATGTGGGAACAGAAGAAGTTGTTCCCCAACGCCGACTTCTACCATGCCTCGGCTTACCACTTCATGGGCATCCCGACCAAGCTGTTCACACCGATCTTCGTGTGCTCGCGCCTGACTGGCTGGGCCGCGCACGTGTTCGAACAGCGCGCCAACAACCGCATCATCCGTCCAAGCGCCGAGTACATCGGCGTTGAGCAGCGCAAGTTCGTGCCAATCGAACGTCGCTGAATGGGATGGGCTGTGTTCGCTGGCTAATGTGCTTTTTTGTGGGAGCTGGCTTGCCTGCGATGGCATCACCTTGGTGTACCTGTCACACCGCAGTGATGCAATCGCAGGCAAGCCAGCTCCCACAGGAAACAAAGCCAGTGTCGACAGTTCACCTTTCGAACTTACCGTGACCGAGTCCTGACGATGAACACTGAATTTCGCAAACCGCTCCCCGGCAGCCGCCTGGATTTCTTCGACGCCCGTGCGGCTGTCGAAGCAATCACCCCCGGCGCCTACGCCACCTTGCCTTACACCTCGCGCGTGCTTGCCGAAAACCTGGTGCGCCGTTGCGACCCGGCCACCCTCAACGCATCCCTGAGCCAACTGATCGAGCGCAAACGTGATCTCGATTTCCCCTGGTTCCCGGCGCGCGTGGTGTGCCATGACATCCTCGGCCAGACCGCCCTGGTGGACCTCGCTGGTCTGCGCGATGCCATCGCCCTGCAAGGCGGCGACCCGGCGCAGGTCAACCCGGTGGTGCCGACCCAACTGATCGTCGACCACTCCCTGGCTGTCGAGGCTGGCGGCTTTGACCCACAGGCGTTCGAGAAAAACCGCGCCATTGAAGACCGTCGCAATGAAGACCGCTTCCACTTTATCGAGTGGACCAAAAAAGCCTTCAAGAACGTCGATGTCATCCCGCCGGGCAACGGCATCATGCACCAGATCAACCTGGAGAAAATGTCGCCGGTGATTCAGGTCCGTGACGGCGTAGCCTTCCCGGATACCTGCGTCGGTACTGACAGTCATACTCCCCACGTCGATGCCCTGGGCGTGATCGCCATTGGCGTCGGCGGCCTGGAGGCCGAGAGCGTGATGCTCGGCCGTGCGTCGTGGATGCGCCTGCCGGAAAGCGTCGGCGTGGAATTGACCGGCAAGCTGCAACCGGGCATCACCGCCACCGATATGGTGCTGGCACTCACCGAGTTCCTGCGCCAGCAGAAAGTGGTCGGCGCCTGGCTGGAGTTCTTCGGCGAAGGGGCTAGTGCACTGACCCTGGGCGACCGTGCGACCATCTCCAACATGGCCCCTGAATACGGCGCCACCGCAGCGATGTTCTATATCGATCAGCAGACCATCGCCTACCTCAAACTCACTGGCCGAGAAGACGAACAAGTCGCCCTGGTCGAACAGTACGCACGCCACACCGGTCTGTGGGCCGATGACCTCAAGGGGGCTCAGTACGAGCGTGGCCTGACCTTCGACCTGTCCAGCGTCGTGCGCAACATGGCCGGGCCCAGCAACCCACACGCCCGTGTTGCCACCCGCGACCTGGCGTCCAAAGGCATCAGCGGCCAGTGGGACGAAGTGCCAGGGCAAATGCCCGACGGCGCAGTGATCATTGCGGCCATCACCAGTTGCACCAACACCAGTAACCCGCGCAATGTCATCGCGGCGGGGCTTCTGGCACGTAACGCCAACAAGCTCGGCTTGGCCCGTAAGCCTTGGGTCAAGTCGTCGCTGGCGCCGGGCTCGAAAACCGTGGCCATGTACCTGGAAGAGGCCGGTCTGGGCCATGAGCTGGAAAAACTCGGTTTCGGCGTAGTGGCCTTTGCCTGCACCACCTGCAACGGCATGTCCGGCGCGCTCGACCCGGTGATCCAGCAGGAAATCATCGACCGCGACCTGTACGCCACCGCCGTGTTGTCGGGCAACCGCAACTTCGACGGGCGCATTCACCCTTACGCCAAGCAAGCCTTCCTGGCTTCGCCGCCGCTGGTGGTGGCCTATGCGATTGCCGGCACCATCCGTTTCGATATCGAGAAGGACGTGCTCGGCCTGGATGCCGACGGCAAGGAAATTCGCCTGCAGGATATCTGGCCGAGCGACGAAGAGATCGACGCGGTGGTCAAGGCATCGGTCAAGCCCGAGCAGTTCCGTGCGGTGTACATCCCCATGTTCGCGATTCACGAAGACACCGGCCCCAAAGTCACCCCGCTGTATGACTGGCGCCCGCAGAGCACCTACATCCGTCGCCCGCCGTACTGGGAAGGCGCGCTGGCCGGCGCGCGGCCGCTCAAGGGTATGCGCCCGCTGGCGGTGCTGCCGGACAACATCACCACCGACCACCTGTCGCCGTCCAACGCGATCATGCCGGGCAGTGCCGCCGGGGAATACCTGGCGAAGATGGGCTTGCCGGAAGTCGACTTCAACTCCTACGCGACCCATCGCGGTGACCATCTGACGGCGCAGCGCGCCACCTTCGCCAACCCGAAACTGTTCAACGAAATGGTGCAGGAAAACGGCAAGGTCAAGCAGGGCTCGCTGGCGCGAATCGAGCCGGAAGGCAAGGTCACGCGGATGTGGGAAGCGATTGAAACCTACATGGAGCGCAAGCAACCGCTGATCATCATCGCCGGTGCCGACTACGGCCAGGGCTCGTCCCGCGACTGGGCCGCCAAGGGCGTGCGCCTGGCCGGTGTGGAAGCGATTGCCGCCGAAGGCTTCGAGCGCATTCACCGCACCAACTTGGTGGGCATGGGCGTGTTGCCGCTGGAATTCCTGCCGGGCACCGACCGCCACACCCTCAAGATCGACGGCAGTGAAACCTATGACGTGATCGGCGAGCGCACCCCGCGCGCGCAACTGACCCTGGTGATCAACCGCAGGAATGGCGAACGTGTCGAGGTGCCGGTGACGTGCCGCCTGGATACCGCCGAAGAAGTGTCGATCTACGAGGCGGGCGGCGTGTTGCAACGTTTTGCCCAGGATTTCCTGGAATCGGCGGCCACCGCCTGAAGAGGACTACCATGGCACACGTAGCGCAAATCAAGATCCCCGCCACCTACATGCGTGGCGGCACCAGTAAGGGCGTGTTCTTCAGCCTAAAGGACCTGCCCGAAGTCGCGCAGGTGCCGGGGGCGGCCCGCGATGCCCTGTTGCTGCGGGTCATCGGCAGCCCCGACCCTTACGACAAGCAGATCGACGGCATGGGCGGTGCCACTTCAAGTACCAGCAAAACCGTGATCCTGGCCAAAAGCACCCGCGCCGATCACGACGTGGACTATCTGTTCGGCCAGGTCTCCATCGACAAGCCGTTTGTCGATTGGAGTGGCAACTGCGGCAACCTGTCGGCAGCAGTGGGCTCGTTCGCCATCAGCGCTGGCCTGGTTGATCCGGCCCGCGTGCCCGAGAACGGGGTGGCGGTGGTGCGGATATGGCAGGCCAATATTGGCAAGAGCATCATCGCCCATGTGCCGATCACCAACGGCGCGGTGCAGGAAACCGGCGACTTCGAACTGGACGGTGTGACCTTCCCGGCCGCCGAAGTCCAGCTGGAATTCATCGATCCGGCGGCGGAAGAAGAGGGCGGCGGTGGTTCGATGTTCCCCACCGGCAACCTCATCGACGACCTGGAAGTACCGGGCGTCGGCACCTTCAAGGCCACGTTGATCAACGCCGGTATTCCGACCATTTTCATCAACGCCCAGGACCTCGGCTACACCGGTACTGAGCTGCAGGGCGCGATCAACAGCGACCCCAAGGCCCTGGCCATGTTCGAGACGGTACGGGCTTATGGCGCGTTGCGCATGGGCCTGATCAAGCACCTGGACGAGGCCGCTCAGCGCCAGCACACGCCCAAGGTCGCCTTCGTGGCCAAGCCTGCGGATTACGTGGCCTCCAGCGGCAAGGCAATCAAGGCCGGCGATGTGGATCTGCTGGTGCGTGCCCTGTCCATGGGCAAACTGCACCACGCCATGATGGGCACGGCGGCGGTAGCGATCGGCACGGCGGCGGCGATCTCCGGCACCCTGGTCAACCTGGCGGCGGGCGGCGTGGAGCGCAATGCCGTGCGCTTCGGGCATCCGTCCGGCACCTTGCGCGTCGGTGCCGAAGCCAGCCAAGTGAACGGTGAATGGGTGGTGAAGAAAGCCATCATGAGCCGCAGTGCGCGGGTGTTAATGGAAGGTTTCGTGCGCGTCCCCGGTGACGCTTTTTAGCTTTATGTGGGAGGGGGCTTGCTCCCGATAGCAGGGTGTCAGTCGCCCCATTCATTAACTGACCCACCGTCATCGGGAGCAAGCCCCCTCCCACAGGGATACAAGCAGGCAATCAGACCTGCGCAACGATTAACCCTGACCCTGAGGATGGAACAACCCAACTTTTAGGAGAACTGCCATGAGCGCCAACGTCGACCAGAACAACCGCCCCGACTACGACCAGGTTTTGCAGGACATCGCCGACTATGTCCTCAACTACCGCATCGAATCCCGGGATGCACTGGACACCGCCCGCAATTGCCTGATGGACACCCTTGGCTGTGGCCTGCTGGCCCTGCGGTTCCCCGAGTGCACCAAGCACCTGGGGCCGATAGTGGAGGGCACCGTGGTGCCGTTCGGCGCGCGCGTGCCGGGCACTTCGTTTCGCCTCGACCCGGTCAAGGCCGCTTGGGACATTGGCTGCATCGTGCGCTGGCTCGACTACAACGACACCTGGCTCGCTGCTGAATGGGGCCACCCTTCGGACAACCTCGGGGGCATTCTCGCCGTGGCCGATCACCTTTCGCAAAAACGCGTGGCCAATGGCGAGGCGCCGCTCACCGTACGTGCGGTGCTGGAAGCGATGATCATGGCCCACGAAATCCAGGGGGTGATCGCCCTGGAAAACTCTTTCAACCGCGTCGGCCTTGACCACGTGCTGCTGGTCAAAGTCGCCTCCACCGCGGTCACCGCCAAGCTGATGGGCGCCAATCGTGAACAACTGCTGTCGGCCTTGTCTCACGCTTTCGTTGATGGGCAGGCGTTGCGCACCTATCGCCATGCACCGAATGCCGGCTCGCGCAAATCCTGGGCCGCAGGCGATGCATCGAGCCGTGGTGTGCGCCTGGCGGATATCGCCCTGCGTGGCGAAATGGGCATCCCCGGTGTGTTGAGTGCGCCGCAGTGGGGGTTCTACGACGTGTTGTTCAGCCACACCAACAAGGACCTGGCGCTCAAGCCCACAGACAAGCGCGCCTTCAGCCTGCCTCAGGCCTACGGCACCTACGTGATGGAAAACGTGCTGTTCAAGATCAGTTTCCCGGCAGAATTCCACGCGCAAACCGCCTGCGAGGCGGCGGTGACCTTGCACCCCCAGGTCAAGCATCGTCTGCATGAAATCGAACGTATCGTGATCACCACCCATGAGTCGGCGATTCGGATTATTTCCAAGGTTGGCCAATTGGCCAACGCTGCCGATCGCGACCACTGCCTGCAATACATGACCGCCGTGCCCTTGGTGTTCGGCAATCTGGTGGCCGAGCACTACGAAGATGATTTCCACGCGGCCCACCCAATCATCGACGAGCTGCGCGACAAGATGGTCATCGTTGAAGACCCACGCTATAGCCGCGAATACCTGGAGGCGGACAAGCGTTCCATTGCCAATGCGGTGCAGGTGTTCTTTATGGATGGCACCTGCACTGAGCAGGTAGCGGTGGAATACCCGATTGGCCATCGCCGCCGTCGGGTGGACGGTATCCCATTGCTGGAAGACAAGTTCAAAGCCAACCTGGCGACGCGGTTCACTGCGCAGCGCAGCGCCGAGATTGTTGCGTTGTGCAAGGATCAGGCACGGCTTGAGGCGACGGCTGTGAACCGTTTCATGGATCTGTTGGTGATCTAAAAAACAACGCGGCCAATGTGGGAGGGGGGTTGCTCCTGATAGCTGGGTGTCAGTCAACAGATTCATTGACTGGTCCACCCCTATCGGGAGCAAGCCCCCTCCCACATTTGTCCTCCATTGGGGCAACTATCGGGTCAGGCGCAAGCTTGTTCAAACCGCAGTATCACCCTGCGGTTGTGCTTGCTCTTCTTTTCGATTTTCTCGCAGAACACCCGGCCGATTTCCTCGGTGTTGAGCACATGGGTGCCGCCGCATGGCTGGATATCGATGCCGGGGATCTCAATCACCCGTACCGAGCCCGACACCACCGGTGGCGCAACCGCCTGGGTGCGGGTGATCTGTAGCAAGGTCGCGTATTCGGTGGCGGGCATCGACAGGGTCTTCACCGCGTGGGCCTGCTCGATCAGGGCGTTGAGGTCACGGGTTAGACCGTCTTTGTCCAGGGTCATTTCCGGCAGGTCGAAATCCAGTCGGCCTTTATCCGCACTGATGCTGCAACCGGTCACGGGCGCGTCAATGAGCGAGCACAACAAATGCAGGCAGGTGTGCATTTTCATGTGCTGGTAGCGCCGCTCCCAATCCAGGCCGGCGTCTACCTGGATGCCCGCCGTCAACTGCTCGGGGCAATGGTCAACCTGATGCCAGATGATCGAGCGCAACACCGGATCGCGCACGGTACCTGTCACCTCGACCCGCGTGCCATCGGGCAGGGTGAAATGGCCGGTATCGCCCGGTTGCCCGCCGCCGGTGGGGTAGAACAGTGTGTGCTCCAGGGCGATGCCGTGTTCACTGACCGCAATAACCCGGGCGCTGAACGCGTTCTGATAGGGCGCGCTGTCGAACAGCGCCAGGGTTTCCATGGTATGCACGGACATGTTCAACCTCCAACGATCAGTGGGCTGGCTTGCAAGAGATGGCGCACCATCGCGCTCAAGCCAGGGGGAGAGAGCAGGGTGATTTCAAATTCCGGCCCGCAGACTTTCAGGTTCAGCGGCAAGCGCGGCAGTTGTTCGCCGGTATCGACACGGTGCAGGCGAAATTGCAGGTGGTGGCGCTCTTTCACCGTGGGTTCGAGCATTAACCCTTGCAGCGGATGAAAGTCGGCATCCAGCACCGTGACCTTATGACCGGCACTCACCTCACCGACGACGTGCAAGCGCTCATCCAGGGCAAAGGCGCCTAGGTAATTGCTGCGGTCCGATTCGTCGTTTTTTTGCAACTGGATCTGGTTGACTACTTTGACCTTGGTGCCTGCCGGTACGTCCTGGGTGATCACGCAGGAGGGGCTGATAAATACGTTGTCGCCGATCGACACGTAGCCCAGCACCCGGGCACCGGCGCCCACCTCGACGTTGTTGCCCAGGCGCGGGTGGCGTTTGCCGTCCGGATTGTTGGCGATGCCGCGGGCTCCCAGGGTCACGCCGCACAGGATGTAGCAGTCGTTGCCGATCACGCAGGTTTCGCCGATGACGGTGCCATAGCCATGGTCCAGTACAAAGCGCCGGCCGATACGCGCCGCCGGATGAATCTCGGCACCAGAGAGAATCTTGCCCTGGTTGCTGAGCTTGAGTGCCATGCGCGAAAACATCCCATGGCCCGGGTCGGGGAAATTCCACACCTGGTGCGCAAGGCGATAGAACAGCACTGCCTTGAACGAGGCATAGGATTCCAGGATCAACTCCCCGCGCCCACGGGATGCCGGGTCGCGATAGGCGTAGGCGATCAGGTCCTCGGCCACTGCTTGGGCGGCGTTCTGGATCAGTGGCGCCAGGTGTGGTTCCAACTGCTTCATCTGCCCGGGCGTCAGGGTCGTGATGAGATGGGTAAGCAACTCATCGTGCAGCAGTTGCATGTCGATAAAGCCCCCCATGGAGGCACCCCCGCATTCTGGATGATTGAAAAACCCGTTACTCGAAACTGGGCAGGTAGCTGTCGGCATTGTCGTAGACCATGGTCAGCACCACCGTTTCAGGCGGCAGTTCGGGGGCGAGTTGGGCGATGGCAACCATGTTGGCGGCGGAGGACAGCCCCAGGCTGATGGCGTCGGTGCGCATGATGCGTTTGATCATGTCCAGGCACGCCGAGTGCGACACCTTGAGCATGCCGTCGATCACGTCCAGGTTGAGGATGCTCGGGATCAGGCCAATCGACAGGCCCTGGATTGCGTGCGCAGCGTGCTGGTCTTTGAGCAGGTCGCATTCCTGCGGCTCCACGCCCATTACGCGGATCGCTGGCCAGGCGGCCTTGAGGGTTTCGCCAATGCCGGTGATATGGCCACCTGTGCCGATGCCGCTGACGAAGTAGTCCACGCGCTGATTACCGAAGGCGCGGATGATCTCCGGCGCGGTGGTGTCGCGGTGGGTCTGCGGGTTGGCGCCGTTACGCTGCTGGTTGAGCATCACGAAGTTGGGGTTTTCCAACTGCAGTTCCATGCACTTTTCGCCGTGGGAGTTGTTGCCCAGGCGGCTGTCTGACAGCACCACTTTGGCACCATACAGGCGTAGCAATTTCTGCTTTTCGGGGCTGTAGTTGTCAGGGATCACCAGCACCACTTTATAGCCCAGGACATTGCCGGCCATCACCAGGCCAATGCCGGTGTTGCCGCCGCTGGGTTCGATGATGGTTTGCCCGGAGTCGCGGATCAGTACGCCACGGCGCTCGGCATCGAGGATCATGCCCAAGGCGATGCGCGCCTTGTGGCTGCCACCGGGGTTGAGGGATTCCAGCTTGGCGTAGACTTCGATGCCGAGGTCTTCGGAAAACTGGGCCAGGCGCACGATAGGCGTTTGGCCGATGACGTCGAGAATGGAGTTATGCAGCATCAGCAAGTCTCCACGATCAGTACAGAGGCATGTCGGGTTCGACGTCGCGAACCCAGTGCTTCATGCCGCCCTGCAGGACTTTGGTGTTCGCGAACCCGGCTGCCAGCAGGGTGCTGGCGGCTTGTTCGGCTCGGGTGCCCGCGTAGCAGATCAGGTAATGTGTGTTGTCTCGGCTGAGGTTGTCGAGTTGCCCATCCAGTTCGGCCAGGGGAATGTGCAACACGCCTGGCAGCTTGCATACTTCCAATTCGCTGGCGTCGCGCACGTCCAGCAATACATCGGCGCTGTTGGGGTGCTCAAGCACCTGCTTGAGGTTCTGAGGCTTGATGTAGCGTTCTGCCGCCAGCGACGGTTGGCTCGGTACGGCATCGGCACATGCCGTGGGGGCGGCGCTTTCGCTGCTGCGCAGCTCCGAGCAGCAGGGGCAGTCGAGGCGGCGCTTGAAGCGGATCTCGCTGAACTTCATCGCCAGCGCGTCAAAGCGCATCAAGCGGCCGGATAAAGGTTCGCCAATGCCGATCAGCAATTTGATCGCCTCGGTGGCCTGGATCATTCCTACCACACCCGGCAGCACGCCGATCACGCCGCCGGCGCTGCAATTGGGCGCCAGTTCTGCGGGCGGGGCCTTGGGAAACAGGCAGCGATAGCACGGCCCGCCTTTGTAGTTGAGCACGCTGATCTGCCCGTCGAAACGGTAGATGGCGCCATAGACCAAAGGTTTGCCCAACTGTACGCAAGCATCGTTGACCAGGTAGCGGGTATCGAAATTATCGGTACCGTCGATCACCAGGTCATAGGCGCCCACCAGTTCCAGAGCGTTGTCGGTGTCAAGCGCGGTGTTGTGCGCATTGATCCGGATATGAGGGTTGAGGTCCAGCAGGCGTTGCTTGGCGGACTCGACCTTGGGCATTCCCAGGGTGCTGTTGCCATGGACAATCTGGCGCTGCAGGTTGCTGCTTTCCACCACGTCAAAATCCACCAGCCCCAGGGTGCCGATGCCTGCCGCTGCCAGGTACAGGCTGATGGGCGAGCCCAGGCCCCCGGTGCCGATGACCAGAACTTTGGCTTTCTTCAGGTTCAATTGGCCTTCGCGGCCGACGCCCGGCAGGGTGATGTGGCGCACGTAGCGCTGCACTTCTTCGTTGCTCAGGGTGTCGATGTCCATGCCGCCTGAGGTGGCGAGCAACACTTCGATCCGGGATTTTGGCGGCAGGACTTCATCGGCTTCGATCAGCGCCTCCTCGGCGGTAAACAGGAAGTGTTCCTTGAGCTGGTTGTTCTTTTCATGGAACAGGTACTGACGCAATTGGGGGTGATTGGTGCAGAGATTTTCAATGACTTCGCGCAATGTCGATCCGGCGCCCTCAAGGGTCGATTCCGGCAGCTTGGCCACGCGAACCAGAATGTCGGGGAAAGAGACAGCGTTCATGGACAACTCCGTGTGCAGGTCGTTGAAGGGTTGAGGTGCGAAATGCTTGCCATCCCAGGCAAACAGTTTTGAGCCCAGGACCTGGCTCTGGCGAACATCCACCACCAGATAGCTGACGGGGTAGATCGGCTCCCCCATGAACAGCGCCTTGTCCTGGTCTTCATCACTGAAATAGGCGCCGACATCCGGGTGGGAGTGATAGATCACCACCACCGGGTTGTCGCTGCGAAACGACTTGTTCAGCAGCAGGGTATCGGCCACCGAGAAGGTGTAGCCGTTGGCCGCGCTGCGGGGGTACATCTGGGAGTTCTTGTGGTGCAACTCGTTCTGGATATTGCTGCCCAGGTACACACTGCCGTCGGCGAAGACGAAGCCGCAGCACTCTTCTGGGTAGCTGCGGCTGGCGTGGGCGTAGATCTGTTCCAGGGCGGTGGGGCGGAGGACTTCCATGTTTCTCTCGCGTTGGTTGAGGGTCATTTTTTCTTGGCCAGGAGTTTTTCAACCGGCAGCTTGGTGATCGCAAAGCCGGCCAGCAGAATCGCCGAATACAGCATAAGGTCGCGGGAAATTTCCACGCCTTCGTACCAGGCACCGATGATCACCGCGAACACCGGGAAGATGATGAAGACGAACGACAGGATGATCGGGCTCAGGCGCTTGAGCAGCATGAAATACACAATAAACCCGCCTACCGAGGCCACCAGCCCGAGGTAGAACAGTGCAGTCCAGGAGCGCAGGGTGATGTCATTGAAGGCTGGCGTTTCAAACCACAGGCCGGCGACGAACAACATCAGCCCGGCGATGCCGATGGGCAGGGTGTTGTAGGTAATCACGCTGATGGCACTGCCTTTCTGCTTGGTAATCACGTAGCACAACGCGTGCATGATCGCGGCGCTCAGTATCGCCAACACCCCGAAGAACTCGGCGTGGTCCAGGTGCAGGCCCTGGCTCTTGATGATCATGTAGAGGCTGCCAAACCCGATACCGATGCCAACGACCTGGGAGAAGTAGATGCGCTCACGCAGGAACAGCGCCGAAAAGATCAGGATGAATACCGGCATGCAGCTGAACAGCAGGGCCGTCAGGCCGGATGACACGTGCATCTCGCCATAGTTGAGCAGGTAATAGGGAACGCTGAAGTACGACAGGGTCACAAACACAAAGAACCAGCGGCTTTCCCGTGGGAACAGGATCGGCTCGCGACGCACCATGGCAAAACACAGGAACAGCGGAAACGCGATCAGAAAGCGCAGCCCGGCGGATGTCAGCGGCGGCACGCTCTCTACGGCGATCTTGATGCCCAGCCATGTAGTGCCCCAACTCAGGCACACGATCAGAAACATCAAGCTGGTCACCAGCCCGGCGAGCCACTGTTTTTGAGTTTTTGTTTTTGCAGTGTTTTCGAGAACGGCGGACATTGGCATCTTTTATTGCTTCCCTGAGCCGGAATTGAACTCTATATTGAACTTGTAATGAGTTATGTTTATCGGCGATTGAACCCGTAAAAGCACACTATTAGGGCGAAAGATGGCTGTCAAAACAAATATTGACATGGTGTCAATTATGCGTGAGGGCCTGTCCAATGGGCAGGGCGTGAAGTACAAGCGCCTGTCTGATGTGATGGAGCGGGGCATCCTCGAAGGCTTGATTGAACCGGGACGAAAACTGCCGCCCCATCGGGTGCTGTCCGACAACCTGGGGGTGACCATTGGCACCATCAGCCGGGCCTACGGTGAGTTGGAGCGCCTGGGCTTGGTGGTTGCGCGGGTCGGTGACGGAACCTTCGTGCGCAAGCGTGGGATGGAGCGTCAACGTGATGAAGGCTTTCGCAATTTCAGCGAGGAGCCGCGCCAGTACTTCGACATGAGTCGCAACATGCACATTCCGGGGCAGGAAACGGTGTTTCTTGCCCAGAGCTTCCAAACGCTGTCGACCAACGCCAAGTTCCTGCAGGACATCAGCGCCTATACCCCCGACGCCGGCTTGCCGCGTTACCGTGAAGCCGGGGCGCAATGGCTGGTGCAGCGCGATTTTCATCCGATTCCAGAGCAGGTCATCTGCGTCAACGGCGGCCAGCACGGTTTGCTGTGCGCGATGATGGCGCTGCTGCGTGCTGGCGATACGGTAGTCACCGAGCAACTGACTTATCCTGGGCTGATTACGGCTGCGCGCATGTTGGGCGTGCGCCTGATTGGCCTGGAAATGGATGAAGAAGGCGTGTTGCCCACGGCGCTGGATGAGGTCTGTCGTAATCACCGCATTTCGGCGTTGTACTGCACGCCGACTATTCAGAATCCCACGACGGCGGTGTTGTCGGTGGCGCGTCGCGAAGCCTTGGCCAAGGTGTGTCGTGAGCACAACCTGCTGATTCTCGAGGACGAAGCCCACGGCGTGCTGGTTGAGGATCGCCCGCCGCCCCTCAGCTATTTCGCGCCTGAGCGTACGATTTTGATCAGCAGTCTGAGCAAAGCGGTGTCGGCAGGGTTGCGGGTAGGCTACGTGCACGCGCCACCCGCGCTGGTCAGTCGCATTTCCGCGGCGTTGCGCTCGACCTGCTGGATGGCGACGCCTGTGACCCTGGAACTGGCCACCCAGTGGATTGAAAACGGCACGGCGGAATATCTGTTGCGCCAACAAATCAACGAAATCAGCCGCCGCAAGACCTTGGTCGAGGATTTATTGACCGGGCTGGCGTATCGCACCCACCTCAACAGCCCGCATTTCTGGATCGAAGTGCCGGAGCCATGGCGTGCGTCGGAAATCGAGGCAGAGCTCAGGCAGAACAATTACCTGATCGCCACCGCCGAGGCGTTTGCCGTGGGGCAGACGGCGGTGCCGCAGTTTATTCGGGCGAGTATCTGCAATACGTCTGGCGATGATCAGTTACTGCGCGAGGGGTTTGATGCGCTGGCGACGGCGTTGGGGCAGGGGGGGGGGCGGTTTCATCTGTAAATCCGCGTTACCGTTCATCGCAGGCAAGCCAGCTCCCACAGGGGAACGCATTCCAGCTGTGGGAGCTGGCTTGCCTGCGATAGCGTCAGATCAGGCGCCAGAGATCACTTGAAGCGCCGCTCCACACCCTTCTCCACCAGAATCTTCGCCGAAATCTCTTCCACCGAAAAATGCGTGGAATTGATGTGTGCAATATTCTCGCGACGGAACAGATTTTCCACTTCACGCACTTCGAACTCGCACTGCGCATAGCTGGAGTAGCGGCTGTTGGGCTTGCGTTCGTTACGGATGGCGGTCAGGCGGTCCGGGTCGATGGTCAGGCCGAACAGTTTGTGCGAGTGGGCGCGCAGGGCGGCGGGCAGCGTCAGGTGCTCCATATCGTCTTCGGTCAGCGGGTAGTTGGCCGCACGGATACCGAATTGCATGGCCATGTACAGACAGGTCGGGGTCTTGCCGCAACGCGACACGCCCACCAGGATCAGGTCGGCCTTGTCGTAGTAGTGGGTGCGGGCGCCATCATCGTTGTCGAGGGCAAAGTTCACCGCCTCGATGCGCTCCATATAGTTGGAGTTATGCCCGATGGAATGGGACTTTCCGACAGAGTATGAAGAATGCTCACTCAACTCCTGTTCCAATGGCGCCAGGAAGGTCGAGAAAATGTCGATCATGAAACCATTCGACGTTGCGAGAATCTCACGAATGTCTTGATTGACGATGGTGTCGAAAATGATCGGGCGAAAACCGTCTTTTTCAGCCGCCAGATTGATTTGTTGTACCATGGCCCGCGCTTTATCCACGCTGTCTATATAAGGCCGGGTGAATTTGGCGAAGGTAATGTTTTCGAACTGCGCAAGCAGGCTCTGGCCCAGTGTTTCGGCTGTGATGCCGGTGCCGTCGGAAATAAAGAAAGCAGATCGTTTCATTTGAGCCCTGGGCCTTAAGCTGATGGCGAATCTTGGATATGATAGGCGCGATTTTGCCGTCCCGCAGTGGGCCGCATTCTCACTTATTTTCCAGGTCCAGGCCACAAGCGCTGGCGTTAGCTCCTACTGAGCAACCCGCGTCCTGAGCTTTTCCAACACAGAAAGTGGAGAGATCACCTTGGTAGAGTACGTAGTTTCCCTCGATAAGCTCGGCGTCCATGATGTAGAGCATGTGGGGGGCAAGAACGCATCCCTCGGCGAGATGATCAGTAATCTTGCAGGCGCTGGTGTCTCGGTGCCCGGTGGTTTCGCCACCACGGCCCAGGCTTACCGCGACTTCCTCGAGCTGAGCGGCCTCAACGCCCAGATCCACGCCGCGCTGGATGCCTTGGACGTCGACGACGTCAACGCCCTGGCCAAGACCGGCGCCCAGATCCGTCAGTGGATCATGGAAGCCGAGTTCCCCGAGAAGCTCAACGAAGAAATTCGCACCGCCTTCGCCACCCTGTCCGCCGGCAACCCGGACATGGCTGTCGCCGTACGCTCCTCGGCCACCGCCGAAGACTTGCCGGACGCTTCCTTTGCCGGCCAGCAGGAAACCTTCCTGAATATCCGTGGCGTGGAAAACGTCATTCGCGCGGCCAAGGAAGTATTCGCCTCGCTGTTCAACGACCGCGCTATTTCCTACCGTGTACACCAGGGTTTCGACCACAAGCTGGTGGCCTTGTCTGCTGGTGTGCAGCGCATGGTGCGTTCGGAAACCGGCACTGCTGGCGTGATGTTCACCCTGGACACTGAGTCGGGCTTCCGTGATGTGGTATTCATTACCGGTGCCTACGGCCTGGGCGAAACCGTCGTACAAGGCGCGGTCAACCCTGACGAATTCTACGTGCACAAGCACACCCTTGAGGCCGGACGCCCGGCCATCCTGCGCCGCAACCTGGGCAGCAAGGCGATCAAGATGATCTACGGCGACGAAGCCAAGGCCGGTCGCTCGGTGAAAACCGTTGACGTCGACAAGGCCGAGCGCGCGCGTTTCTGCCTGACCGATGCTGAAGTCAGCGAACTGGCCAAACAGGCGATGATCATCGAGAAGCACTACAAGTGCCCGATGGACATCGAGTGGGCCAAGGACGGTGACGACGGCAAGCTATATATCGTGCAAGCGCGTCCGGAAACCGTGAAGAGCCGCACTTCGGCCAATGTCATGGAGCGTTACCTGCTCAAGGAAACCGGCACCGTACTGGTGGAAGGCCGTGCCATTGGCCAGCGCATCGGTGCTGGCAAGGTGCGGATCATCAAGGACGTGTCGGAAATGGACAAGGTCCAGCCCGGCGACGTGCTGGTTTCCGACATGACCGACCCGGACTGGGAGCCGGTGATGAAGCGCGCCAGCGCCATCGTCACCAACCGAGGCGGGCGTACTTGCCACGCGGCGATCATCGCCCGTGAACTGGGGATCCCGGCGGTAGTCGGTTGCGGCAACGCCACCCAACTGCTCAAGGAGGGCCAGGGTGTCACCGTGTCTTGCGCCGAAGGCGATACCGGTTTCATCTTCGAAGGTGAGCTGGGCTTCGATATCAAGCAAAATTCCATCGACGCCATGCCCGACCTGCCGTTCAAGATCATGATGAACGTCGGCAACCCGGACCGCGCCTTCGATTTCGCGCAGTTGCCGAACGCCGGTGTGGGCCTGGCCCGCCTGGAGTTCATCATCAATCGCATGATCGGCGTGCACCCAAAGGCCTTGTTGAACTATGACGGCCTGCCGCTGGATATCAAGGAAAGCGTCGACAAGCGCATCGCCGGCTACAACGACCCGGTAGGCTTCTATGTCGAGAAGCTGGTGGAAGGCATCAGTACCCTGGCCGCGGCGTTCTACCCGAAAAAGGTCATCGTGCGCCTGTCGGACTTCAAGTCCAACGAGTACGCCAACCTGATCGGCGGCAAGCTCTACGAGCCGGAAGAAGAAAACCCGATGCTGGGCTTCCGTGGCGCCTCGCGTTACATCAGCGAAGCGTTCCGTGACTGCTTCGAGCTTGAGTGCCGTGCCCTCAAGCGCGTGCGCAACGAGATGGGCCTGACCAACGTCGAGATCATGGTGCCGTTCGTGCGCACCCTGGGCGAAGCGAGCCAAGTGGTCGACCTGCTGGCCGAAAACGGCTTGACCCGTGGCGAGAACGGCCTGCGCGTGATCATGATGTGCGAGTTGCCGTCCAACGCCATCCTGGCCGAGGAATTCCTGGAGTTCTTCGACGGTTTCTCCATCGGCTCCAACGACCTGACCCAGTTGACCCTGGGCCTGGACCGCGACTCCGGGATCATTGCTCACCTGTTTGACGAGCGTAACCCTGCGGTCAAAAAGCTGCTGGCCAATGCCATCCAGGCGTGTAACAAGGCCGGCAAGTACATTGGTATCTGTGGCCAAGGCCCTTCCGACCACCCTGACCTGGCTAAATGGCTGATGGAGCAGGGCATTGAAAGCGTCTCGCTGAACCCGGACTCTGTGCTGGAAACCTGGTTCTTCCTGGCGGAAGGCCAAGCGTCCGCTTAAAGTCGCAACGTCAAAAGTGCCGGTCACTCGTGAGGGTGACCGGCATTCTTATCTGTACTGGGCGGGAACTCCTTGCGGACGCCGCCCTTTTTTGTGCAAGAGCATTATGCAAAGCAGCAGCAACCTGTTTCCCGTCGCCTTGATCAGCGCTGAACGTCGTGGCGACCTGAGTGAAGACGTCTACCGGCTCAAGCCCGGCAATAGCCCTGATGGCACCGTCGAGCTGGCGGTTACCCGTTTGGGCCTGGCCGATGTCCCGGAAAACCGGGGCACGCCGATTATTTTATTGCATGGCAGCTTTTCCAATCGGCGCTTCTGGTACTCGCCCAAGGGGATCGGCCTGGGCGCTTACCTGGCGCGCCGGGGTTTTGATGTGTGGATCCCGGAAATGCGCGGCCATGGGCTGTCCAAGCGCAACCATGAGTACGCCAGAAACCGCGTCGCCGATTACGCCCGCTACGATTTGCCGGCCATGGGGGCCTTTGTGCGTGAGCAAAGCGGGCAGGTCCCGCACTGGATCGGGCATTCCCTCGGTGCCACGACCTTGGCTGCGGCCCTGGGCGGGCAACATTTGGGGGCGCCTGAGGTGGCTTCGGTGGCATTGTTCGGCTGCCAGGTCAGCCGCACCCATTGGCCGTTGAAAATTCCACCCGTGGAGTGGGGTACTCGGTTGATCCTCAAGCGCCTTGCCCATGTGTCTGGCCCACGCTTCAAGCGCGGCCCCGAGGATGAGCCGGCGGGAGTGATGATCGAAGCGATGCGCTGGAATGGCCTGTTCGGCCGCTTCGGCGATGCCGAATGTGACTGGTGGAAGGGCTTGGCGCAGATCGATGTGCCGTTGCTCGCGGTCAGCGCGGCGGGCGATCGGCAAGACCCGGACTGGGCGTGTCGCAAGCTCTTCGAGCAGGTCGGCAGCGAGCATCGCCAGTATCTGTGCCTGGGGCGCGAGCAGGGTTTCAGCGAGGACTTCGGGCATGTGCAGATGCTGGTCAGCAAAGCCGCGCAGGCCGAAGTATGGCCATTGGCGGAACGGTGGTTGAACGACCCCCTGACACCATTATTCGGGACTCGACCCCAAGTGGCCGCAGTAGTTTGAGCAAACGCTCTACCAAGGGCGTTTCACTCTTGAGTGGTTGCGGCTAAGATATGACGCGCTGGGCGCTTCTGGTCATATTCAGTCGCGCAACGTGTATTGCGTTGCGCTGATGCGGGTCCGATCATGGCGGCTCACCACTGGCAGGCACTTAAAGAATGCCTGTCGCGGCGCGTTTTTCTGATGTACACCGTGGATGTTCGATCTCTTCTTTGACGACAGGAGCTTCTCGATGAACCATTACGTGACCCCCGACCTGTGTGACGCCTACCCGGAACTGGTGCAGGTAGTGGAGCCGATGTTCAGCAACTTCGGTGGCCGAGATTCTTTTGGGGGTGAGATCGTCACCATCAAATGCTTCGAAGATAATTCCCTGGTAAAGGAACAGGCTGACCAGCCGGGCGCTGGCAAAGTGATGGTCGTTGACGGCGGAGGCTCACTGCGCCGCGCGTTGCTGGGCGATCTGATTGCCGATAAAGCTGCGAAAAATGGCTGGGAAGGGCTGGTGATCTATGGTTGCGTCCGGGATGTGGATGTTCTCGCCCAGACCGACTTGGGTGTGCAGGCACTGGCCTCCCACCCGATGAAAACCGACAAGCGTGGCCTCGGTGACCTGAACGTCGTTGTGACGTTCGCGGGTGTGACGTTCCGTCCGGGTGAGTACATCTACGCCGACAATAACGGCGTGATCGTGTCGCCCAGCCCGCTGAAAATGCCTGAATAAACCCAAGGAGTCTGGATGTTCGAGGAAGAGAACGCGCAATGGGGGCTGGTACATGCCCTGGTGCTGGATGGTAAAGGCGGTGCGCGTTCGATTGCCCGGACTGAGCTCGACGATCTGCAGTTGCAACCCCAGGAAAGCCTGTGGCTGCATTGGGATCGCAGCCATCCCCAGACCCAGACCTGGCTGCGCAAATCCAGCGGCCTGAGCGAATTTGCCTGCGACCTGCTGCTGGAGGAGAACACCCGCCCACGGTTGTTGCCGTTGCCCGACGCCGAATTGCTGTTGTTTCTGCGCGGGATCAATCTCAACCCCGGGGCAGAGCCGGAGGACATGGTTTCGGTGCGTATCTTCGCCGCCGCCAATCGTGTGATCTCCCTGCGTTTGCGCCCGTTGCGCGCCACCGATGAGCTATTGGTGCAACTGGCGGACGGCAAAGGCCCTAAAACGGCGTCTGAACTCATCCTTTATATGGCTCAGTACCTGACCAACAAAGTGCAGGATCTGGTTACAGGGTTGTCTGAAATCGTCGATTCCGAGGAAGAAAAACTCGATGCCGACGAACGGTATACCCCAGAGCACGGCAGCGTTTTGCAGATCCGTCGGCGCGCGGCCGGGCTCAAGCGGTTTTTGGCACCACAGCGGGATATTTTTGCCCAGCTGACGCGAATAAAATTGGCATGGTTCTGCGATGACGATGCTGACTATTGGAACGAGTTGCACAACAGTCTGACCCGTTACCTGGAAGAGCTGGAACTGGCCAGAGAGCGCGTGGGGCTTGTACTTGAGGCCGAAGACCGGCGCTTGAGCCTGCGCATGAACCGCACCATGTATCGCTTCGGGATCATCACCGGGATCTTCTTGCCGATGAGTTTTCTCACCGGTTTGCTCGGTATAAATGTGGGTGGCATTCCGTTCTCCGAGAGCCCCTACGGATTCATGATTGCGTGCCTGTTGATGGTCTCGGTGGCCCTGGGACAATGGTGGCTATTTCGACGATTACGATGGGTTTGAGCTGAATATGACCTGAACGTAGGAAAGGGTCGATGTGACCCGATGAATTTTACCCTCGTCTTTTAATTCACTTGCGAGAGGTCTCTATGCACGATCCGTTCGAACAGTCTTTGCGTGACATGCTCAATGCTTCGCCATCCAACCGTGATGACGATGCTTGCCTGGGTCGCGTATTGAAAACCGCCAACCGTCAGGTCGGTGCGGGTGATCTGTTCGGGCTGCTCGGGCGTTGGTTGCCGGCATTGATGATGGCCCTGAACAACGGTTCGGCCCATGTGTCACCGGTTTCCCGCCGTAAACCTCTTGCTCGCACTGCTGATAAGGCTGATTGAATATGGAACTTGATCTCTGGACCCAGAGCCTGGTCACCGCGATGACCGCATTGTGGACCAAGGTTGCGAATTTCATTCCCAACCTGTTTGGTGCCCTGGTCCTGGTGTTGCTGGGCTTTGTCGTGGCCAAGTTGCTCGACACCCTGTTGTCCAAGCTGCTCGCCAAACTCGGGCTGGATCGCCTGATGGCCGGCACCGGTTTGACCAAATTGCTGGGTCGCGCCGGGCTGCAGGTGCCGATTTCTACCTTGATCGGCAAGATCGTCTACTGGTTTGTTCTACTTATTTTTCTGGTTTCTGCAGCGCAATCCCTTGGACTTGAGCGAGTTTCAGCTACGCTCGACATGCTGGCACTGTATTTGCCGAAAGTTTTCGGCGGCGCGCTGGTGTTGCTGGTAGGTGTTTTACTCGCGCAATTGGCCAATGGGCTGGTGCGCGGGGCCGCTGAAGGCGTGGGGTTGGACTACGCGGCAGGCTTGGGGCGAATCGCACAGGGGCTGGTGATCATCATCAGTATTTCCGTCGCGATCAGCCAGTTGGAAGTCAAGACTGACCTGCTGAACCACGTTATTGTGATTGTTTTGATTACCGTTGGTCTGGCCGTTGCACTGGCCATGGGTTTGGGAAGCCGGGAAATTGCCGGTCAGATTCTTGCGGGAATCTATGTGCGTGAGCTATATCAGGTTGGGCAACAAGTGCGTGTGGGCGAGGTTGAAGGGCAGATCGAGGAGATCGGCACGGTCAAGACGACAGTGCTGACCGATGACGGAGAACTGGTTTCGCTGTCCAACCGGATTCTCCTGGAGCAGCAGGTCAGTAGCCGCTAATCCGGCAAACCCTGCTAATGTACGCCGCCGCAAACCCGGGTGACCGGGTTGCAACGGACATTGACCTGACTGCCGGCACGACTTGTTTTGAATAAAGCCCAAACGCTGTCCACGCGCTATGACCCCCGTGAGCTCTCTGATGAGGAGTTGGTCGCGCGCTCGCACACGGAGCTGTTTCACGTAACACGCGCGTACGAAGAATTGATGCGCAGGTATCAACGCACTCTGTTCAACGTTTGTTCAAGGTATTTGGGGAACGATAGAGACGCGGACGATGTCTGTCAGGAAGTGATGCTCAAGGTGCTATATGGCCTGAAGAACTTCGAGGGCAAATCGAAGTTCAAGACCTGGCTGTACAGCATCACGTACAACGAGTGCATCACGCAGTATCGGAAGGAACGGCGAAAGCGTCGCTTGATGGACGCTTTGAGTCTGGACCCCCTTGAGGAGGCGTCTGAAGAAAAGGCGCCGGCACCCGAGGAGAAGGGCGGACTTGATCGCTGGTTGGTGCATGTGAACCCGATTGACCGGGAAATTCTGGTGCTTCGCTTTGTCGCAGAGCTGGAATTCCAGGAAATCGCTGACATCATGCATATGGGCTTGAGTGCTACAAAAATGCGGTACAAACGTGCTCTTGATAAATTACGTGAGAAATTTGCGGGCGAGACTGAAACTTAGTGCGTAGCAAATATCTCTTACGTGTAGGCAAGTTCTGTTAGACTTGTCGCCGAGTTGTCCCCCGGTTTGTGGGACTGCTTTACAATCACCAGATGGGGATTTAACGGATGAAACTGAAAAACACCTTGGGCTTGGCCATTGGTTCTCTTATTGCCGCTACTTCTTTCGGCGTTCTGGCACAAGGCCAAGGCGCAGTTGAAGGCGAGCTGTTCTACAAGAAGCAGTACAACGATAGCGTTAAGCACATCGAAGACGGCTTCAACCCAGGCGCTCGCATTGGTTACTTCCTGACCGACGATCTGTCGTTGAATCTGTCGTACGACAAGACCAACCACACCCGTTCGAACGACGGCACTGGCAACCAGAAGATCAAAGGTGACACTGGCAGCCTCGTTGCTCAGTACCACTTCGGTCAGGCTGGCGTTGATAGCCTGCGTCCATACGTTGAAGGCGGTTTCGGCCACCAGAGCCGTACCAACGTCAAGGCTGACGGCCACAGCGGTCGCGACCAGACCACTTTCGCCACCATCGGTACTGGCGTGAAGTACTACTTCACCAACAACCTGTACGCTCGTGCTGGTGTTGAAGCTGACTACGGTCTGGACAACGGCAAGTGGGACTACTCCGCACTGGTTGGCCTGGGCGTGAACTTCGGCGGTAACGCTGGCGCAGCTGCTCCAGCTCCTACCCCAGCACCAGCTCCAGAGCCAGTTCCAGAGCCAGAAGCTCCGGTTGCTCAGGTTGTTCGTGTTGAGCTGGACGTTAAGTTCGACTTCGACAAGTCGGTTGTTAAGCCTAACAGCTACGGCGACGTGAAAAACCTGGCCGACTTCATGGCTCAGTACCCAGACACCAACGTAGAAGTTGCTGGTCACACTGACTCCGTCGGTCCAGACGCTTACAACCAGAAGCTGTCCCAGCGTCGTGCTGACGCTGTTAAGCAAGTCCTGGTTAAAGATGGCGTAGCTCCTAGCCGCATCACTTCCGTTGGTTACGGTGAGTCCCGCCCAGTTGCTGACAACGCAACTGAAGCTGGCCGCGCTGTTAACCGTCGCGTAGAAGCAGCTGTTGAAGCCACCGCTAAGTAATTAGCCTGGCTTTACAAAAAAACCCGGCTTAGGCCGGGTTTTTTTCGCCTGGAATTTGCCTCAGGCACTGGCCGCCGTCGCCAGGCAAGCCGCCTGCGCAGCACCAGCAACGCTACCAATCACCAGGATAGCCGGGCTTTTCAGGGCGAACGCTTGCGCATCCTCATGCATCCGCGCCAGATCACTGCGGCATTCGCGCTGCTGGGGCAGCGAAGCATTTTCGATCATCGCCACGGGCATGTCCGGGGCCATGCCGCCTTCGAGCAACTGCTGACGAATCTCCTCCAGCTTCGCCACGCCCATGTACACCACCAGTGTGGTTCCACTTTCCGCCAGTGCGCGCCAGTTCAACGCGCTGTCGTCCTGAGTATGAGCAGTGACCAGCGTCACCCCACGGCTCACACCGCGTAACGTCAGGGGAATATCGCAGCTCGTCGCCCCGGCTAACCCCGACGTGAGGCCGTTGACCAACTCCACCTCAATGCCACGTTCGCGCAGCCACAGCGCCTCTTCGCCACCGCGACCAAAAATGCACGGGTCGCCGCCCTTGAGCCGCACCACGCATTTGCCCTGGCGGGCATAACGCAGCATCAGGCGATGGATAAAATCCTGGGGCGTGGAGCGGCAGCCACCGCGTTTACCGACGGTAATCACGCGTGCATCGCCGCAGTGTTCGAGCACGGCCGGGTTGACCAGGTCATCAATCAGCACCACGTCCGCTTCATGCAGGGCTCTGACTGCCTTGAGGGTCAGCAACTCCGGATCACCGGGCCCAGCGCCTACCAGCCACACTTTTGCGCTCATGTTGTTCCCCTTACACACTGATGGCGATTGGCTGCGGTTTGCTGACCAAAAGACGTTTGATTTCCGGCACGCAGGAGCCGCATTGGGTGCCGCAACCCAGTTCCCGTTTAAGTCCATCCAGGTCCAGGCCACGTCCAACGCCCGCACACACGGCGTTTTCGCTGACGTTCTTGCAGTTGCACACAATCTTGTTGCTGGCCGTTGCGGCACCGGGTGGCGCGCTTAAAGGTGCCAACAGCCAGCGTCGCAGTTGCTCGTCGGCGCGGCCTTCCAGCCACAGGCTTTGCAACCAGTGGCGGGCCAGGGTTTCGCCGGCCAGGCGCAGGGCGGTGATACGGCCTTTTTCGATTTTCACGCGCTTGCCGATCGAGCGGCGCGGGTCGTCGTAGGCCATGACCGGACCGTCGTTCAGGCCCAGCAAGTGGTCAATCCGAGTCAACAAATGCAGGTCCGGCGCCTCGGTATGGGCTGCCCGTACCAGCAACGCAGGGCGTTCACGGCCGGCCAGGCTCAGGCTGACGTAGGCAAATTCCTCACACAGCGGGCGCAGCGCTTCGAAATGCTGCTGCACATTGCCCTCGATCAACGCGAACAGCTGCCACGGCAGTTGCACGGCTTCCAGGCGCACCCCGCTGTGCTTGAGTTCAGGCTGTTTGGACAGTGGGTCAAACGCCGGTTGGGTGATCACATTGACGCCGCCCTTGAGAAAGCGGTCGCCCCAATGCATCGGCAGAAATGCCTGGCCGGGCCGTACGCTGTCATCGCTGCTGACGGCGACGATCACGCTGCCGCGACGGCTTTTCAGGCTGACCAGGTCACCTTCCTGGAAGCGGTGGCGGCGAAGCTCGTCCGGGTGCAGGCTCAACAGCGCTTCACTGACATGCCCGAACAACTGTGCGGCCGTGCCGGTGCGGCTCATACCGTGCCACTGGTCACGCAGACGGCCGGTGATCAAGGTCAGGGGGAAGCGCGCGTCCCGTTGTTCCTTGGCCGCGCGATAGGGGTCGGCCACAAACCGCGCCCGGCCATTGTCGGTGGGGAAGATGCCGTCGGTGTACAAGCGCGCTGTGCCTGCCTGTGCGCCTGTAGGAAACGGCCATTGCTGCGGGCCGAGTTGGTCGAGCAGGCCATGGCTGATACCGGACAAGTCGAGGTCACGCCCTTGAGTGAGCCCCTTGAACTCGTCAAACAGCTGCGCCGGCTGTGCAAAGGCGAACAGGCTGGGCAACCCTGGCCGTAGGCGACGCTCCAGGCGCTGTGCGAAATCTACGGTAATTGCCCAGTCCGCCCGCGCCTCTCCCGGTGGGCTGATGGCGCGGCGTACGTGGGAAATACGCCGCTCGGAGTTGGTGACCGTGCCGTCTTTTTCGCCCCAACTGGCGGCAGGCAACAGCAGGTCGGCATAAGTGGCGGTTTCGGTGGTGCGAAAAGCCTCCTGCAACACCACGAACGGGCACGCCGCCAAGGCCGCACGCACGACGTTCTGGTCGGGCAAGGATTGTGCAGGGTTGGTGCAGGCGATCCACAGGGCCTTGATCTTGCCTGCCTGCATCTGTTCAAACAGTTCGATCGCGGTAAGGCCAGCGGGTGCAGGCAGTTGCTCCACACCCCAATAGGCGGCCACTTCAGCGCGATGTGCCGGGTTGGACGTCTCGCGGTGGCCCGGCAGCAGGTTGGACAGGCTTCCGGTTTCGCGACCGCCCATGGCATTCGGTTGACCGGTCAGGGAAAACGGCCCGCACCCCGGCCTGCCAATGGTGCCCGTGGCCAAGTGCAGGTTGATCAACGCGCTGTTTTTTGCGCTGCCGGCAGTGGATTGGTTGAGGCCCATGCACCATAGCGACAAAAAGCTGCTGGATGTGCCGACCCACTGCGCACATAGGCGCAGTTGTTCGACGCTGATCCCGCACAACTGCGTGACCATCTGCGGCGTGTAGTCATGCACCAGGCGTTTGAGCTCGGCCAGGCCATCGGTGTGGGCCTGGATGAACGCACGATCAATCCAGTCTTCCCACAGCAGCAAATGCAAAATCCCGTGAAACAACGCCACGTCCGTCCCCGGCAAGATTGCCAGGTGCAGGTCAGCCAAATCGCAGGTGTCTGTACGCCGAGGATCAATCACCAGCACTTTCATCTGCGGGCGCTGCGCCTTGGCCTGCTCCAGGCGTCGGAACAATACCGGGTGGGCGTAGGCCATATTGCTGCCGACGATCATCACGCAGTCGCTGTTTTCCAGGTCTTCATAACTGCATGGCGGCGCATCGGCGCCCAGGCTGCGTTTGTAGCCGACCACCGCCGATGACATGCACAGCCGAGAATTGCTGTCGATATTGTTGGTGCCTACCAACGCCCGGGCCAGCTTGTTGAAGCTGTAGTAATCCTCGGTCAATAGTTGCCCCGAGATATAGAACGCCACGCTGTCCGGGCCGTGCTCGGCGATGGTCTCGGCGAACACGTTGGCGGCGTGATCCAGGGCGGTGTCCCAGTCGGTACGGGTACGGGCCAAACCTTTGCCCAGGCGCAACTCCGGATACAGGGCGCGTGCGCTCACGTCGCCGGTCAGGTGCAGGCTGGCGCCTTTGCTGCACAATTTGCCGAAGTTGGCCGGATGGCTCGGATCGCCTTGTACCCCCAGGATCTGCTCGCCGTCATGCTCGATCAGCACGCCGCAGCCCACGCCGCAATAACAGCAGGTGGACGCAGTGGTCTGGCGGTTCATCAACCCGCGTCCCGCAGGGCCAGCATCACCCGGCCGTTTTCTACCCGGGCCTGATGATGGTGGGCGCAGCCGATATCCGGCGCCTGGGCTTCGCCGGACGCCAGGTCAATCTGCCAGTTGTGCAGCGGGCAGGCGACGCGCTTACCGTAGATCAAACCTTGGGAGAGCGGGCCGCCCTTGTGCGGGCAACGGTCGTCAAGGGCGAAGACTTCGTCGTCACTGGTACGAAAAATCGCGATGTCGCCTTTGGGCCCGCTGATGATGCGCGAGCCCAGGGTATTGATTTCATCAAGGGCGCAGATATCCAGCCAGTTCATAGCGACACCTCCAGTTGTTTGACCGGGATAACGTCGAACTCCTTTTTCAGCAGCGGCTGTTCCAGGCGTTCCTTCCACGGGTCCTGTTCGAATGACAGCGAGAACTGCAAACGCTCATTGAGCGCCTGGCGGCGGGCCGGGTCTTCCAGAACGGCCTTCTTGATGTGCTCCATGCCCACCCGTTGCAGGTAGTGCACCGTGCGTTCCAGGTAGAACGCTTCTTCGCGGTACAGCTGCAGAAATGCGCCGTTGTATTCGCGCACTTCATCGGCGGTCTTGAGCTTGACGAAAAACTCCGCGACTTCGGTCTTGATGCCGCCGTTGCCACCGATATACATCTCCCAACCGGAGTCGACACCGATAATTCCCACGTCCTTGATGCCCGCTTCCGAACAGTTGCGTGGGCAACCGGACACCGCCAGCTTGACCTTGTGCGGTGACCACATATTGAACAGGTCGTGCTCAAGCTCAATGCCCAATTGGGTGGAATTCTGCGTGCCGAAACGGCAGAACTCGCTGCCCACGCAGGTTTTCACGGTGCGGATGGATTTGCCGTAGGCATGGCCGGACGGCATATCCAGGTCCTTCCACACCCCTGGCAAGTCCTGCTTCTTGATGCCGAGCAAGTCGATGCGCTGGCCGCCGGTGACTTTCACCATCGGCACGTTGTACTTGTCGGCCACATCGGCGATGCGGCGCAGCTCCGAAGGATTGGTCACGCCGCCCCACATCCGTGGGACTACAGAGTAGGTGCCGTCTTTCTGAATATTGGCGTGGGCCCGTTCGTTGATCAGTCGTGATTGCGGGTCGTCCTTGGCCTCGCCCGGCCAAGTCGAAATCAGGTAATAGTTGAGCGCGGGGCGGCAGGTGGCGCAGCCATTGGGGGTACGCCAGTTCAGGTAGCGCATGGTGCTGTCGATAGTCAGCAAGTGCTGCTCGCGGATAGCCTGACGGATCTGCCCGTGATTAAGGTCGCTGCACCCACAGATGGCCTTTTCGCTTTTGGGTTTGACGTCAGCCGCGCCGCCCACGGTGTTGATCAGGATCTGCTCAACCAGCCCGGCACAGGAACCGCAGGAGCTGGCGGCCTTGGTGTGTTTTTTCACCTCATCGACGCTGAACAGCCCTTGTTCCTGGATTGCCTTGACGATGGTGCCTTTGCACACGCCGTTGCAGCCGCAGACTTCGGCGCCGTCGGCCATGCTCATGGCTTTGTCCTGGCCTTGATGGCCCACATCGCCCAAGGCGTTCTCACCGAACATCAGGTGATCGCGGATCTCGCCAATTGCATGGTTCTCACGGATCTGGCGGAAGTACCAACCACCATCCGCGGTATCGCCGTACAGGCACGCACCGACCAGGATGTCGTCCTTGATTACCAGCTTCTTGTATACGCCGCCGATCGGGTCGGAGAGGGTGATGGTCTCGGTGCCTTCACCGCCCATGAAGTCGCCGGCAGAAAAGAGGTCGATGCCGGTCACCTTCAGCTTGGTCGAGGTCACCGAGCCTTTGTAAGTGGCAAAGCCCAGTTGGGCCAAGTGGTTGGCGCAGACCTTGGCTTGTTCGAACAGCGGCGCCACCAGGCCATAGGCGATCCCGCGATGGCTGGCGCATTCGCCGATCGCGTAGATGCGCGGGTCGTAGGTTTGCATCGTGTCGTTGACCAGGATCCCACGGTTGCAGGGGATGCCGGACTTCTCCGCCAGTTCGGTGTTGGGGCGGATACCGGCGGCCATCACCACCAGGTCGGCGGGGATGATGTCGCCATTTTTGAATTGCACCGAGCCGACGCGACCATTACCGGCATCATGCAAGGCCTGGGTTTGCTCGCACAGGCGAAACACCAGGCCACGGCTTTCCAGTTCGGTTTGCAGCAACTGGCCGCTGGTCTTGTCCAGTTGGCGTTCCAGCAGCCATTCACCGAGATGCACCACCGTCACGTGCATACCGCGCAGCATCAGGCCGTTGGCCGCTTCCAGGCCGAGCAGGCCACCACCGATCACCACCGCGTGCTTGTGGGTCTTGGCGGTGTCGATCATCGCCTGGGTATCGGCAATGTCGCGGTAGCCAATCACGCCCTGCAAGGTGTTGCCGGGAATCGGCAGGATAAACGGCGTAGAACCGGTGGCGATCAGCAGGCGATCGTACTCGGCCTCGGTGCCGTCTTCGGCGATGACTTTGCGCTTGACCCGGTCGATCTGCACCACCTTGCGGTTGAGCAGTAGCTTGACGTTGTTATCCAGGTACCAGTCGAGGTCGTTGAGCACGATCTCTTCGAAGGTTTGCTCACCGGCCAGCACCGGCGACAGCAGGATGCGGTTGTAGTTGGTGTGGGGCTCGGCGCCGAACACGGTGATGTCGTACAGTTCGTTGCTCAGCTTGAGCAATTCTTCAAGGGTGCGAACCCCGGCCATGCCGTTGCCGATCATCACCAGTTTGAGTTTTTTCATGTCGTTCTCCGCAATGGCTCGACAAATCATGCGCAAACAAAAAAGGCGTCCCCGCTAGTCAGCTAGCGAGGACGCCTTTGTCCTGGTCCCGTTCTCTCGGGAAGCTCGACCCTTCGACGTTGAAGGGGCGGCTATATGTGGGTTGTTGGAAGACCTAATGCAGCAGCTGTGCCAAGTTGCATACCCCCAGTTTTATTGGGCGTTTAAACAGGAGAGAGGTGGATTTTGCTCGTTAGTGGTGCAGCAGCCAGTACAGCAGCACCAGATTGATCAACAGTGAGGCCACTGCCAGGGTTTGCCAGACCTTCAGCGGCTCGCGCTCCAGCAGCGGCCGTGGCCGTACGCTCAGTTCGCGGCGGTCAGCCTGTTCCAGTACCAGCAGCCATTCTTCGGCAGTTTCATAGCGCTGTGCGGGCAGGGCGGCCACGGCGCGCTCCAGGCTGTGGGGCAACCAATCCGGCAGGTCGGGGCGATAGCGGCTGGCGCTGACAGGCTGGTTGAAACGCGGGCGTTGGAAGGCTTCGATTTCGCCGTAGGGGTAATGCCCAGTCAGCAGGTAATACAAGGTCACACCGACACTATACAAATCCTGTTGCGCAGTAGGATGCTCGCCTGCGAAAGCTTCGGGCGCGATAAAACTCGGGGTGCCGGGCAGTAAGTGGGCACGGTCTTCAGAAAGGCCAGGGCAGTAGGCCAGGCCAAAGTCCAGCACCCGCAGTTCCCCGTCATCGCCCAGCAGCAGGTTTTCCGGCTTGATGTCGCGGTGCAGAATCTGTCGGCGATGCAGCAGGCCCACGGCTCGCAGCAAGCGTTCGGCGATTGACTGCCATTGCGCCAGCGGCAGCGGGCCTTGTTGTTGAAACAGCTGGGCGAGGGTCTGCCCGGGGTATTCGCGCATCACGTAGTACAAATGCTGACGACCACTGGCGGTATGCACCTGCGGAAAGGCACGGCCAGCGACGCGGCGCAGAAACCATTCCTCCGATAACAAGGCTTGGGCGGCGTCGGTGTCATCGTGGCGCAAGGGCAAGGTCTTGAGCAGCCAGGGTTGCCGCTGCGCATCGTGCACGCGGTACAGCAACGATTGCCGACTCTGCGCGAGCACGCTTTGCACCTCCCAGCCTTCAAAGATCTGCCCAACCTTCAGCGGCGGCGGCGTTGGCCATTGCTGCAACTGCACCAAGGCGTCGCCGAGGGTGGCGGCGCCGAGTTGGTCGATGCGCACCAGCAAGGCGCTGGCGTTGTCTTGGCTGCCGGCCAGGTGGGCGGCGCTGACCAGGGTGCTGACGGCCAGGTCGAGGTCGTCTTGCTCACGCAGAATCGCGCCGATGCTGTGATCGCCCAACGTCGCCCACACCCCGTCGCTGAGCAAGAGGAAACATTCGCCCTCGCGCAATTGGCCGTCGAGGAAGTCCAGCACCAGGTGCTGATCCAGGCCAAGGGCGCGTTTGAGTACATGCTGCATACCCGGCTGTTCCCACACATGGTCTTCGCTGAGGCGTTGCAACTCGCCGTCGAACCAGCGATATGCACGGCAATCACCGACATGGGCCAGCGTGAAGCGTTGGCCGCGAAACACCAGGGCGCTGAGGGTGGTGAGCAACGGTTGCCCACCACCGTTGGCTTGCAGCCAGCGATTTTGCGCGACCAACAGACGTTCGAGCGCCTGGGCCACCCCCCAGGTCTGCGGCGTGGCGTAGTAGTCCAGCGCCAGCGCCTGCAAGGTCGAGCGCGCGGCCAGGCCACCGTCGGCGCATTGGCTGACGCCATCGGCCAGTGCGCACAGGTAGCCTTTGCTCGCCGCCAGTTCCGCCATGGGCGTGACCACCCGCAGCGCATCCTGGTTTTCACTGCGTGGGCCAATGGCGCTGGCCTGGGCGACGCTCAGTCGAAGGCTCATCAGACGCGGGCAGCGGTGACCGCAGCCGAGCCCCAGGTGGTTCTCCAGCGGCGCTTGACGCCATGCAGGCCAAACCAGGCCAGCACTCCGAGGCTGGCGAACAACCACAGCGCCAACTGGTAACTGCCGGTGCTCTGTTTGATCGCGCCCATGCCGGCGGCGAGGGCGAAGCCGCCGATGCCACCGGCCATGCCGATCAAGCCGGTCATTACGCCGATCTCAGTGCGAAAACGCTGCGGCACCAATTGGAATACCGCGCCATTTCCGGCACCCAGGCCGAGCATGGTGCAGACGAAAAGCGCCAGCGCCGCGTAGGAGCTGGGCAGGTTGAAACCCACTGCGGCAATACAGATCACCGCCACGCTGTACATGCCGAGCAGGGTCTTGATCCCGCCAAAACGGTCGGCCAGGGCGCCGCCCAGCGGGCGCATCAGGCTGCCACCGAACACGCAGGCCGCGGTGTAGTAACCGGCGGTCACCGGGCTCAGGCCGTATTGGTCGTTGAAGTAGCCGGGCAGGGCGCTGGCCAGGCCGATGAAGCCACCAAAGGTCACGCTGTAGAAGAACATGAACCACCAGCTGTCGCGGTCGCCCAGGGCCTTGAAGTAGTCGGCCATGGACTTGGCTTTCGGACGTTGTGGCGCGTTGCGTGCGAGCCAGGCGAATACGATCAGGGTAAGGACCAGCGGAATCAGCGCAAAGCCGAACACATTGCTCCAGCCGAACGCAGCCGCCAGCACCGGTGCCAGCAAGGCGGCAAATACGGTGCCGGAATTACCGGCACCGGCGATGCCCATGGCCTTGCCCTGGTGCTCTGCGGGATACCACTGCGATGCCAGGGGCAGAGCCACGGCAAAGGAGGCACCGGCCATGCCCAGAAACACGCCCAGCAGCAAGGCTTGCTCGTAACTGTGGATCCCCAGCTTCCAGGCGCAGAACAGCGCCACGATCACAATCACTTGGCCTATCAGCCCAGCGGTCTTGGGTGACAGCTTGTCGGCCAACATGCCCATCAGAAAACGCAGGACCGCGCCCGCCAGGATCGGCGTGGCCACCACCAGGCCGCGCTGCTGGGTGGTCAGGTGCAGGTCGGCGGCAATTTGCACCGCCAGCGGGCCCAACAGGTACCAGACCATGAAACTCAGGTCGAAATACAGGAACGCGGCAAACAGGGTCGGGGTATGCCCGGATTTCCAGAAGCTTGATTTCATCACGCACCTCAACGGTTGGGGGTCTGAAACGAAAAAACGCCGCCACCGGGTTCGCGAGGCCAAACCGGGTGGGCGACGTCTTTGTCGTGGAGGGGCAACCGCCGTTGGTTACCTGTGAGGATTCTTTAGCAAGAGCTGAGCCAGATCAGCCGAGCAACTCGCTCATGGCAATAATCTGCTCTGCCACCTGGATCAGTTTCTGCTGGCGACTCATGGCCTGACGGCGCATCAGGGTGTACGCCTCTTCTTCATTACAGCTCTTCATTTTCATCAGCAGGCCCTTGGCCAACTCGATGCGTTTACGTTCGGCCAATTGCAGGTCGCGGGCCTGCAACTGCGCGCGCAGGGCCTGGTCACTCTCGAAGCGGGCCATGGCCACATCAAGGATCGGTTGCAGGCGTTGGGCCTGAATACCTTCGACGATATAGGCACTGACGCCGGACTTGATTGCCTGGCGCATCACATTCGGGTCATGCTCATCGGTAAACATCACGATAGGCCGGGGCTGGTCGCGGCTGACCAACACCACTTGCTCCATCACATCGCGGCCGGGTGACTCGGTATCGATCAGGATCACGTCCGGGCGCACTGTTTCGACGCGTGCGGGCAGGTCGATGGTCAGGCCGGATTCATCGATCACCTCGAAGCCGGCTTCGGTCAGGGCGGCCTTGAGGCGCCCGACCTTGCGCGGGGTGTCATTGATCAACAGGATTCGTAGCATCATTGAGCTCCTGTCAGCGCAGCGCTTGACGGTGGTTGTCATCGCCCAGGGCATTGAGGCGGAAGCTGCGGGCGTAACCGGCGGGGTCGGAGCCGTCCCAGATTTTGCCGTCGATCAATTGACTGCTGCGCATCGGCGCGTCGCCAACGCTGAGGCCCAGCGCATCGGCGGCCTGGCGATACAGTGCCAATTGCTGGACCTGGCAGGCGACGCCGAGGTAGTCAGGGTCTTCACGCAACAAGCCCCAACGCCGGAACTGGGTCATGAACCACATGCCGTCGCTGAGGTAGGGCAAATTCACCTCGCCACCGGCGAAAAAGCGCAAAGCATGGGGATCCTGCCACTGGTTACCCAAGCCGTCCTCGTAATGACCCAGCAGACGCGGCTCGATGCAGTCCAACGGGGCGTCGAGGTAGTCGCGAGCGCTGAGCAACTGCGCGGTGGAACGGCGGTTTTCAGTGCTCTGTTCGATAAACCGGCTGGCCTCGAGGATCGCCATGACCAATAGGCGGGCGGTATTGGGAAACGCGTCGACGAATGCCTGGGTACAGCCCAGGACTTTTTCCGGGTGATTGGGCCAGATCGCCTGGGTGGTCGCCAGAGTAAAGCCTTGATGATGTTGCACTGCACTGGCACTCCAGGGCTCGCCGACACAAAAACCGTCGATGCGTCCGGCCTGCAGGTGCGCCACCATTTGCGGCGGCGGCACCACCACGCTGTTCACATCCTGCAATGGATGAATGCCCTGGCTCGCCAGCCAGTAATACAACCACATGGCGTGGGTGCCCGTGGGAAATGTCTGGGCGAAGGTCAGTTTTGTCCGGCTTTGGTGCACGTGGCGTTCCAGCGCTTCAGGAGTGACCACTCCCTGGTGTTGCAGGCCGTGGGACAGGTTGATGCTCTGGCCGTTCTGGTTGAGGCCCATCAGTACGGCCATGTCGGTAGGCGCAACGCCGCCGATGCCCAGATGCACGGCATAGATCAGCCCGTACAGACCGTGGGCGGCGTCCAGCTCGCCACTGACCAGCTTGTCACGCAGGTTGGCCCAGGATGATTGGCGCTTGAGGTTCAGTGTGAGGCCGTAGGGCTGGGCGAAGCCCTGGGTGGCAGCGACCACCAGCGAAGCGCAATCGGTCAGGGCCATGAACCCCAGGTCAAGGCTGCTCTTTTCCGGGGCATCGCTGCCGTTTACCCAAGCCAGCGGATCGTTCATCAATACCTGCCTTTTCTGAAAAAAAAGCGTCGTTTCCCGGCTTGGCGTGACAGGCCATTGCCGGGTAACGACGCCTTTGTCCGTAGGCCCGCGCCGCCTTTGGTGCGGGCCTGATACAAAGTGCGAAGCAAGGCACATGCCACGGGGGCGTGGTGCAGTCTGCCGTCAACTTTCCATCATGATTGAACCTCTTGCGCCTCGCAGTATGGCCGCTTCTTCAGGCCAGATCGCCCAGGAATACCCACGGTGCACACTGATTCCCCGAACCCCATGAACTGCCGCTGGCTGCACTGCGGGTTACTGTGTGCCGCCCTGTTGCTGGGTAGCCGCGCAGCCTGGGGCCAGGCGTACCAGGCACAGGATGAAAGTTTGCATACTTTCTTTACCGCGCTGTCGGGGCCATTGGGCCTGCCTGTGGTCACCAGCCGTGCGGTGGCGCGCAGGCGCATCAGCGGAACCTTCGACTTTGCAGCGCCGCAACGGGTCCTGGAAACCATCGCTGAGCAGCAAGACCTGATCTGGCACCGCAGCGGGCAAGTGGTGCATCTCTACACCGCCGATGAGGTGCGTAGTTCTGCGGTGGTGCTGCGGCATATCTCAGTCAATCGGCTGCGCGGCATCATGCGGCGTGCGGGGCTGGATGAGCCGCGCTACCCATTGCGTGAGAGCGGGGCACATACGTTCTACGTTTACGGGCCACCGAGCTATGTCGATCATGTCTTGCGGCTGGCCAGCCTGATGGACCAGCCACGCCGCAAGCAGCCCGAAGGCGCAACGGCATTCGGCGTTGTCCAGGTGATCAATGCAGCTGTTCAGGACCGCCAGCAAGGAGAGGGTGCCAATAAGGTCCGCGTACCGGGTATGGCTGCCATGATCGAAGCCCGGCTATCCCCTGAGCAGAAAGGCCAATTGGCAGACGGTAGCCTGGTGTTGGTGGCCTATTCGGATACCAACAGTTTGTTGATCAAGGGCCAGCCTGCCCAGGTGAGTCTTATCGAAAAGCTGGTGGCGGAGCTGGATAACGCCACGGTCCAGGATGACGTTTCGTCAGGCCCTGACCCATTACCGCCACCTCCCGCGCCTGCGCAATTGAGCACAGCACAACATGAGCGTGTGCAGCGTGCGTTCCTGCGCACCGATCGTGAGTTTTCCCCATGAAAAAGGCGTTTGTCCATGCACCTGGAAATACTGCTGCAGGAGCAATTGATCAGCCGCAAGCGTTTGGCTGCGTTCGCACCGGGGAAGGTGCTGCCTCTGGATCCAGGGGCGACTCGATGTGTGGAGGTACGGGTCAATGGGCAACTGATGGCGTTGGGTGAGCTGGTGCAACTGGAGGATCGGCTGGGGGTTGAGTTGCAGGAGACGTATCAGGAATGGCTACCCCAATAAGTGCGTCAGGAGAATTGTCTGACCGAAAGTTTCCAAAAAAGGGCGCCCGAATGGGCTTTGTCCTAGCGCGAGCCGTAGGCCGGTTTTTTATAGTCGTGACATTGGCAGGTGAGCCGGTACGGAAACTAAGGATGTGAATGTCAGTAGTAAAAAGCAGAGGTGCGTATGGCCGTCGTGATTGATGAATCGACGACCTCCCTGGTCTTCGCTCGCTGGACCTTGCATGGCGATGGCCGGTTGACGGGCGGCGATGCGGATATTCAGTTGCCGCCCAAGGAGTGGCATGTGCTGCGATTGTTGCTGGCCTCCGGTGGCACGCTGATGACCAAGGATCGCCTGCTGGAGCTGGCCTGGCCCCGGGGAGAGGTGGCCGATGAGTCACTGACGCGCTGTATCTATTCCCTGCGCAAACATTTGAGGGCCGACAAAGGGTTTATCAAGACGATTTATGGCAAGGGGTATCGCTTTACGTGCCCGGTGCGGGTGGGGGAACCACCACGGGGTGTCGTGCATGTGTGCTCTGTGTGTGGCCAGGCCAGCAATGCTTAAGGTTTGGAGCGTGGTACTGTTGCTCAGTGGGCTGATGGGCAGTCACCAGGTACTGGCCTATTGCTGGGACGAGGCGGCCAGCCGGTACGATCTCGAACCGGAACTGTTGCAGGCTATCGCTGATGTCGAATCGGGTTCGCGTGCGCAGGCGATCAACTACGCCAACCGCAATGGCACGCGTGATATCGGCTTGATGCAGATCAACAGCATCCACCTGCCGCGTTTGCTCAAACAGGGCATTACCGAGGAGCGGTTGTTGAGCGAACCTTGTTTGTCGGTGCAAGTCGGTGCCTCGATTCTGGCCGAGTTTATTCAGCGTTTCGGCTACAACTGGATGGCGGTGGGTTCCTACAATGTTGGACCGGGCCCTGGCTCGCAGCGTGAGGCGTTGCGCCAGCGCTACGCCGAAAGGATCTGGGTGCGTTATCAGGCGTTGATTGCTCAGCGCCGATGAGCGCAGCACGCCTCGCATGAGGCCCGCCACCCCGGCTATAATCGCGTCACCTTTTGCCGCCATCCGAGTCTAGCCCGCCCATGTATACCTTGGCCCGCCAGCTGTTGTTCAAACTCTCCCCGGAAACCTCCCACGATCTGTCCCTGGACTTGATCGGTGCCGGTGGCCGCCTGGGGCTCAATGGCCTGGTATGCAAGGCTGCGGCGAAAGTGCCGGTGTCGGTGATGGGCCTGGATTTTCCCAATCCGGTCGGCCTGGCAGCCGGCCTGGACAAAAACGGCGCGGCCATCGACGGGTTTGCACAGTTGGGGTTCGGCTTCGTTGAAATCGGCACCGTGACGCCACGGCCACAGCCGGGAAATCCCAAGCCACGCATTTTCCGCCTGCCGGACGCAGAGGCGATCATCAATCGCATGGGTTTCAACAACCTCGGCGTCGATCACCTGTTATCGCGGGTTCAAGCGGCAAAATACACAGGCATCCTCGGGATCAATATCGGCAAGAACTTTGACACGCCGGTAGAGCGTGCAGTGGACGATTACCTGATCTGCCTGGACAAGGTTTACGCCCACGCCAGCTACGTCACCGTCAACGTCAGCTCGCCCAATACCCCGGGCCTGCGTAGCCTGCAATTCGGTGACTCCCTCAAACAACTGCTCGAAGCCTTGCGCCAGCGTCAGGAAGACTTGGCCGTGCGTCATGGCAAGCGCGTACCCCTGGCAATCAAGATCGCCCCGGACATGAGCGATGAAGAAACCGTACTGGTGGCCCAGGCCCTGGTGGATGCGGGCATGGACGCCGTGATTGCGACCAACACCACCCTCAGCCGCGTGGGCGTCGAGGGGCTGGCCCATGGCGACGAGGCGGGCGGCCTGTCCGGCGCGCCGGTACGGGACAAGAGCACCCATATCGTCAAGGTGCTGGCGGCCGAGTTGGCCGGGCGTTTGCCGATCATCGCGGTGGGCGGTATTACCGAAGGCAAGCACGCGGCCGAGAAGATCGCGGCTGGCGCCAGCCTGGTGCAGTTGTACTCCGGCTTTATCTATAAGGGGCCGGCGTTGATTCGCGAGTCGGTGGATGCCATCGCTGCCCTGCGCTGACAATCTGCCAGGCAATAAAAAGGGCTCCATAAAGGAGCCCCTGGGCCGAAGCCCGCCGCCCGGATGGGGCGCGCGTGGTTAAGTCGTTACTCATTCAAAGATGTGTGTCGGAATAAAATGCCCCTGATTAGCCGACGGCGTGAAGTTCGTTGAGTCTGTGGATGCCCGCAGTGCCAGTCATACCGTCCCAGTTGTCGCCGCGTCCTTCTCGCCAGCCGTTGATCCAGGCTTGGCGTACCGACGGTAGAGTAAATGGGCAAAGCTCACGGGATTTTCCATGAACGCCATATTGATATCCGCGTAAAAATGCTCTTTCCAACGGATCACGCTTAAGTCTTCTCATAGGGTGTTTCCCTCACTTGTTGACTGTCTAGATATCCTTCGGCCTTGTCCAAGGCCGGGCAGAGTTTTTCTGCCGTTGGTGGGCTCGCTGCCGGCGTGGCGAGCCGATGTGTCGGCGTCGTTACGGCGCCAACCTGTGTTGAGTTCTAACCAATAGGTCACATGTATTCAATGATCGTTTTGTCATAAGCACGTAACGATAACGATGCTATAGCCATAAGCTGGGATGGTTTTTCGCCCCTTTTATGGAGCAAAGCCAGCTATGATGTGCCCTGCACAGCGAAGCGGGTTAATCCTTTAGTGAGAATGCCCGCCTGTTGCAGTCGGTTATTATTCGACGAAGGGTCTGAATATTTCCTTTTGTTGCTTCACATTGTTTCTCTGCCCCGTCAAACAAGGCTCAACGGCCCGGAAAGCGGGGTGGGACGGCACATTCGTGCCACGCGAGCACTCTTCAAGAAAAGTGCTTGATTGAAAACCGAACCGGCGATGCGTCGCCCGTTCATTTATTGCTGAAAAGCCTGGAATGCCCCATGTCGGACCGTTTTGAACTCTTCCTCACTTGCCCCAAGGGCCTCGAAGGCCTGCTGATCGAGGAAGCCGTCGGGCTAGGCCTTGAGGACGCCCGCGAGCACACCTCGGCCGTTCGCGGCATGGCCGACATGGAAACCGCCTACCGCCTGTGCCTGTGGTCGCGCCTGGCCAACCGTGTGCTGCTGGTGCTCAAGCGCTTCCCGATGAAGGACGCCGAAGACCTCTACCACGGCGTGCTGGATATCGAATGGGCCGACCATATGGTTCCCGACGGCACCCTGGCGGTCGAGTTCAGCGGTCACGGCTCGGGCATCGACAACACCCACTTCGGCGCGCTGAAGGTCAAGGATGCGATCGTCGACAAGCTGCGCACCCCAACCGGCGAGCGTCCATCCATCGACAAGATCAACCCGGACCTGCGCATTCACCTGCGCCTGGACCGTGGCGAAGCGATCCTGTCCCTGGACCTTTCCGGCCACAGCCTGCACCAGCGTGGCTACCGCCTGCAGCAGGGCGCGGCACCGCTGAAGGAAAACCTGGCAGCGGCGATCCTGATTCGCGCCGGCTGGCCACGCATTGCAGCCGAAGGCGGCGCGCTGACCGACCCGATGTGCGGCGTCGGCACCTTCCTGGTTGAAGGCGCGATGATCGCCGCCGACATGGCCCCCAACCTCAATCGCGAGCTGTGGGGTTTCACTACGTGGCTGGGTCACGTCCCGGCGCTGTGGAAAAAGCTGCACACCGAGGCCAGCGAGCGTGCGGCCATTGGTATGAACAAGCCACCGCTGTGGGTCCGCGGTTACGAAGCCGACCCGCGCCTGATTCAACCCGCCCGCAATAACATCGAACGCGCCGGCCTGAGCCACTGGATCAAGGTGTACCAAGGCGAAGTGGGCACGTTCGAGCCGCGCCCGGACCAGAACCAGAAAGGCCTGGTGATCTGCAACCCACCCTACGGTGAGCGCCTGGGTGACGAAGCCAGCCTGTTGTACCTCTACCAGAACCTCGGCGAGCGCCTGCGCCAGGCCTGCATGGGCTGGGAAGCTGCGGTGTTCACCGGCGCGCCGGACCTGGGCAAGCGCATGGGCATCCGCAGCCACAAACAGTATTCGTTCTGGAACGGCGCGTTGCCGTGCAAATTGCTGCTGATCAAGGTCAACCCGGATCAGTTCGTCACCGGCGAACGTCGCACGCCGGAGCAGCGCCAGGCTGAGCGTGAGCAAGCGGCTTACGACCAGGCGCCGATCGAGCCCGTTGAGCGCCAGTACAACAAGAACGGCAACCCGATCAAGCCAGCCCCGGCCCCGGTGGTCGAACAGGCGCGCTTGAGCGAAGGCGGGCAGATGTTTGCAAACCGCCTGCAAAAGAACCTCAAGCTGCTGGGCAAATGGGCCAAGCGTGAAGGCGTGGATTGCTACCGTGTGTATGACGCCGACATGCCCGAGTACTCCATGGCCATCGACCTGTACCACGATTGGGTTCACGTACAGGAATACGCGGCACCAAAATCCATCGACCCGGAAAAAGCCTCGGCGCGCATGTTCGACGCCCTGGCAGCGATTCCCCAGGCCCTGAACGTCGACAAGAGCCGCGTGGTGGTCAAGCGTCGCGAGCGTCAGAGCGGCACCAAGCAATACGAACGCCAGAGCGCCCAGGGCAAGTTCACCGAGGTCAGCGAAGGTGGCGTGAAGCTGCTGGTCAACCTCACCGACTACCTGGATACCGGCCTGTTCCTCGACCACCGCCCGATGCGTATGCGCATCCAGAAAGAAGCGGCCGGCAAGCGCTTCCTCAACCTGTATTGCTACACCGCCACCGCCAGCGTCCATGCTGCCAAGGGTGGAGCGCGCACCACCACCAGCGTCGACCTGTCCAAAACCTATCTGGACTGGGCGCGTCGCAACTTCTCCCTCAATGGTTTCTCCGACAAGAACCGCCTGGAGCAGGGTGATGTCATGGCGTGGCTGGAGGCCAGTCGCGATGAGTTCGATATGATTTTCATCGATCCGCCGACCTTCTCCAACTCCAAGCGCATGGAAGGTATCTTCGACGTGCAGCGTGACCACGTGCAGTTGCTCGACCTGGCCATGGCGCGCCTGGCGCCGGGTGGCGTGCTGTACTTCTCCAACAACTTCCGCAAGTTCCAGTTGGAAGACAACCTCAGCGAACGCTATGCGGTCGAAGAGATCAGCGACAAGACCATCGACCCGGATTTTGCGCGCAATGCGAAGATCCACCGGGCCTGGAAAATCACTGCTCGCTGATTAATATCAGCAGTTCTGAATGCGCTGAGTATCCAGTGTGGGAGGGGGCTTGCTCCCGATAGCAGAGTATCAGTCATCAATGGAATGGCTGATCCACCGCTATCGGGAGCAAGCCCCCTCCCACATTAAGCCCCTGCAGTTTTTAGGCTGGTCAAACACCCGACCAATGGCTATAACTTAAACCCCAGCCAACGTGACACCCCCGCACACTGGCGTTGTGAGTGTTGCCTATGCCGATGCAAGCTGTCCGCCCGAAAATCCTTGGTTTTATCAGTGAACAGGCGTCGGCTTGGCTGGTGGCATTGGTGGTGTTGTTGGCTGGCAGCGCGTTGACGATGGTTGTCGCGTGGGCGACTGCCGACCTGTATCAGCAACAGGTGCGCCAGCGTTTCCAGTTGCTGGTCAATGAGCGCTACACCCGCATCCAGGAGCGTTTTGAGGATCAGGAGTTGCGCCTGGGTAGCCTGCAGCGTTTCTTCATCAACTCTGGCGATGTCTCCCGTGCCGAGTTCGACGGCTTCGCCCAGCCTCTGTTGCTCAATGCGCGTGCCTACGCCTGGGCACCGCGCATATTTCGTGAGCAGCGCAGGGCGTTCGAGCGAGAGATTTCCCGTCAGCGTGGCATCCCTTTCAGCATCCGTGAACTCAATGGCTTGGGTGAGTTGGCGCCCGCGCCCGAGCGCGATGAATACGTACCGGTGTTGTACAGCCAGACGCAGAGCTTGTTGGGTTCGCCCTTGGGTTTTGACCTGCTGGCCCAGCCCTTGCGCCGTTCAGCCCTGGAGCGTGCGCAAAAAAACGCCAGGCCGGCAGTGTCACAGCCCATGCAATTGGTGGGCGTGGAGCCTGCCTACGCGGCCGGCGTGCTGCTGGTGGCGCCAGTGAGCAAAGCCGTTGGCAGCGAGCCCTACGGCTTTGTCATGGCGGTGCTCAGCATGCGCCAACTGGTGGCCGATGGGTTGCCCAAACCGAATCGCGACAATCTGGTCATGCAGATCGTCGACACTTCCGATACGCAGCAACGGGTGTTGTATGCATCCAGCAATACGGTGGGCAACAGCGACCTGACGGCGACACGCCGCCTCACCCTTGGCGATCACGTCTATGCCCTGAGCCTGCGTGCCAGCGAGGTGTTCGACAAGGCCAATCATTCCTCGATGAATACCATTCTGGGCATGGGTGTGCTGCTCAGCGCCTTGCTCAGTGCCTTGCTCTACGTGCTGGTCAGCCAGCGCCAGCGTGCGCTGAAACTGGTGGAACAGCGCACCGTGCAGTTGCGCTTGCGTGAGCAAGAGTTGCGTGGGGCTCACGGGCAATTACGCAGTGTGCTGAATGCGGCGACTCAGGTCGCGATCATCGCCACCGATTTGCGCGGTGTGATCAACACCTTCAATGCTGGCGCCGAACAGATGTTGGGTTTCAAGGCAGAAGAGGTGCTGGGTCGCCTGACCCTGGAAAGCCTGCACCTGGCGGTGGAACTCGAAGCGCGGGCTGTGCCGTTGAGCCTGGCGCTAGGCAAGCGTATTGCGCCGAGCCAGGCAATGCTGGTGGAGAGCCCTGACAGCCTGCATGAAGCTCGCGAGTGGACGCTGGTGCGCAAGGACGGTACCCAACTGACGGTCAACATGCTGGCCACCGTGCTCCTGGACGACTTTGGCCTGTGGGTCGGACACTTGGCAATTTACCTGGATATCACCGAGCAAAAGCGCGCCTATGAAGCCCTGGCAGCCCGGGACCGTCTGCTGAAAAAACTCAGTGCTCATGTGCCTGGCGGGATTTTCCAGTTCACCCAGGACCTGCAGGGCAATGGGCGTTTCATCTACGCCAGCGAAGGTATGCGCGATATCTATGAAATCGAACTTGGCGCATTACAGCAGGATGCAGGCAAGGTCATGGAACGCATTCACCCCTTGGACATCGAGCGGGTGCGTGCCTCGATACGTTTGTCGGCATTGCAATTGAGCCATTGGCGCGAAGAGTATCGCGTGCAATTGCCCCAGCGGGGCCTGCGCTGGATTCGCGGCGAAGCGACACCCGAGGAGCTGCCTGGAGGCGGTACGCTTTGGCACGGCTATGTGTCGGATATTTCCGATCTCAAACGGGTCGAGGAAGAACTGCGCGCGCTTTCCATCACTGACTCTCTGACGGGCATCTATAACCGGCGTTATTTTCAGGATCGGCTCAAGGGCGAGATGCTGCGGATCAACCGCACCTCGGGCGCACTGTCGTTGATCATGCTCGATATCGATCACTTCAAGCGCATCAACGACCAGCATGGTCACGCCGTGGGCGACGGGGTGTTGCAGGAGTTGTGCAAGCGCATAGGCCAGCGCTTGCGCCGTACCGACGTGTTTTGCCGCCTGGGTGGGGAAGAATTCGTGGTGCTGTGCCCAAGTACCAATGGTGCCCAGGCCTATAGCCTGGCAACTCAGTTGTGGCAGTCGTTGCGCGATACGCCGATGGAACCGGTGGGCATCGTCACTGCCAGCTTTGGCGTAGCCAGTTGGCGGACCGATGAAGATATCGATGGGTTGCTGCTGCGCGCTGATTCGGCAGTGTATGTGGCCAAGCAGGCGGGCAGGGACCGGGTCGAGGCGTGTGGGAGCGAGCAAGCCCTACTGACTGTAGGAGCGAGCTTGCTCGCGAAAAAACCATAGACGCCGCGTGTACTCAGGAAACACGCGTGATCGTTGACGTTTTTCGCGAGCAAGCTCGCTCCTGCAGGGTAGTGTGATGCTTTACAGAACCGGCGCGGCTGCAACGGCCTTCGGTTGGCGATACAGGTCCAGGAGCACCTGGTCCAACACCGATGACGCGCCCCAAGGCTTGGAGTCGTTGAGAATCGCCACCACCGCCCAAGTGTTGCCGTTGTTGTCACGGCTGAACCCGGCGATGGCGCGTACGGTGTTCAGGGTACCGGTTTTCACGTGAGCTTCACCGCGCATCGCTGTGGTCTTCAGGCGTTTGCGCATGGTGCCGTCAGTGCCGGCGATTGGCATCGAGCTGATGTACTCCGCCGCGTAGGGGCTTTTCCAGGCGGCTTGCAGCATGGCCGCCATCTCGCGAGCGCTGACCCGTTCGGCGCGGGACAGGCCGGAGCCGTTCTCCATTACCAGGTGCGGTGCGGTGATGCCTTTTTTGGCCAGCCATTGGCGCACGACGCGTTGCGCTGCCTTGGCATCGTCGCCATCGGCATCGTTGCGAAATTGCGCGCCCAGGCTCAGGAACAGTTGCTGGGCCATGGTGTTGTTGCTGTATTTGTTGATGTCGCGAATGATTTCCGCCAGGTCCGGCGAGAATGCGCGGGCCAGCACCTTGGCATCCTTGGGCACTGGCGCCTGGATATCGCGGCCCTGGATGGTGCCGCCCAGCTCCTTCCAGATCGCACGCACGGCGCCGGCGGTGTAGGTGGCGTGGTCGAGCAGTGACAGGTAAGTCTGCGAGCTGCAGCCATCGGCCAGTTGGCCGCTGACAGTCACGGTCACACTGCCGTCGGCGGCGGTCACCGGGTTGTAACGCACGTCACCGGTGCACTGCTTGGCGTTGGTGACTTTCACCTGGTTGTCGATGCGAATGCTGGCAATCGGCGGTTCGACCGACACGATCACGCGTCCCGAATCATTACGGGTCACGAAGCGCAGGGCCTTGAGGTTGACCAGCAAGGCATCGGGCTTGACCAGGAACGGCTTGTTCTCGTCGTTGCCGTCGTCATTGAAATCAGGCAACAGCGGCTGGTTGAAGAAGTTGCGATCCAGTACCAGGTCGCCGGTGACCTGCTGCACGCCATTGGCACGCAGGTCGCGCATCAGCAGCCAGAGCTTTTCCATGTTCAGCTTGGGATCGCCGCCGCCCTTGAGGTACAGGTTGCCGCGCAACACGCCACCGCTGAGGGTGCCGTCGGTGTAGAACTCGGTCTTCCACTGGTGGTTGGGGCCGAGCATCTCCAGGGCCGCGTAAGTGGTCACCAGCTTCATGGTAGAGGCCGGGTTCACCGATACGTCGGCATTGAATACGGTTGGCGTACCGGGGCCGTTCAGAGGCAGCATTACCAGAGACAACGCGGTATTGGGCAGTTTGGCTTTCTGCAAGGCCTGCGCGACGCTGGGGGGCAGGGCAGTATTGATGGGGGCGGCAGTGGCCGAAAGGGCCAAAGGCAAAAGGACACTGGCAAGTAATACAGAACGCAACGATTTGATCATAAGAAATAAAACCCTACTGCTGAGAAGGGTGAAAAAGGCGAGGGGTATATAAGAAAATCCCTCAATGGTCACGAAAGTGTCGGCATTATGCCCCAAGGTGGCTTCACTTGTAGCTGAACGATAGCCGCTAATCAGGTTTTTTTAACGGCCGATGCGCCGCCCGTCCCAGAGAGTCGGGCAATTGCCGCCTTAAACTGCTAAAGTGCCGCCCGTTATTACTTATGAGGATTGTTCCAATGGCGACTAACCGTTCCCAGCGTCTGCGCAAAAAACTGTGCGTTGATGAATTTCAAGAGCTGGGTTTCGAACTGAACCTGGACTTCAACGAAGGCCTGAGTGAAGAAGCTATCGACGCTTTCCTCGAAGCATTCATCAAAGAAGCCATGGAAGCCAATGGTCTGGGCTATGTCGGCGGCGATGACTACGGTCTGGTTTGCCTGCAGAAGCGTGGCTCGGTGTCCGAAGAGCAGCGCGCTGCTGTCGAAGCCTGGCTGAAAACCCGTTCCGAGCTGACCAAGGCTGAAGTCAGCCCGTTGCTGGACGTGTGGTATCCGGAAAAGCCGATCAACGCGGCTAAGTGATACTAAACAAAACGGCGACCTGAGGGTCGCCGTTTTTTTATGCCTTGCGCCAATTCAGAATCAACAGCGTCAACACCCCCGCCACAATCCCCCAGAACGCCGACCCGATGGAAAACAACGTCAAGCCTGACGCGGTGACCATAAAGGTGATCAGCGCCGCTTCCCGCTCCTTCGGCTCATTCATGGCAATGCTCAGGCCGTTGATGATCGAGCCAAACAACGCCAGCGCTGCAATCGACAGCACCAGTTCCTTGGGCAGGGCTGCGAACAATGCCGCCAGGGTTGCGCCGAATACCCCGGCAATCCCGTAGAACACCCCACACCACACCGCAGCGGTGTAGCGCTTGTTGCGGTCTTCATGGGCGTGCGGCCCGGTGCAGATCGCCGCGCTGATCGCCGCCAGGTTGATGCCGTGGGAGCCGAAAGGTGCCAACACCAGCGAGGCCAGGCCGGTGGTGGTGATCAGCGGCGAAGCCGGCACGGTGTAGCCGTCGGCCCGCAGCACGGCGACCCCGGGCATGTTCTGCGAGGTCATGGCCACCACAAACAGCGGGATACCGATGCTGATGGTCGCCGCCAGTGAGAAATGCGGGGTGGTCCATACCGGCGTCGCCACTTCCAGATGAAAACCGCTGAAGTCCAGCAACCCCATCAGCCCCGACAGCGCGGTGCCTATCAGTAGCGCGGCAAGCACGGCATAGCGCGGCGACAGGCGCTTGATGATCAGGTAGGTGAAAAACATCCCCAGTACCAGACCGGTGCGATGCTGCGCAGCGACGAAGATTTCGCTGCCGATCTTGAACAGGATCCCCGCCAGCAACGCCGCCGCCAGCGATGCAGGGATGCGCTTGACCAGTTTTTCAAAGCTGCCGGTCATCCCGCATAGGGTCACCAGCACTGCGCAGGTGATGTAGGCGCCGATGGCTTCGCCATAACTCACGCCGCCTAAACTGGTGATCAACAGCGCCGCGCCGGGTGTGGACCAGGCGATGGTGATGGGTGTGCGATAGCGCAGGGACAGGCCGATGCTGCATACCGCCATGCCGATGGAAATCGCCCAGATCCACGAAGAAATCTGTGCGGTGGTCAAACCGGCGGCTTGGCCGGCCTGGAACATCAGCACCAGGGAGCTGGTGTAGCCGGTCATCATGGCGATAAAACCGGCGACGATGGCCGAGGGGGAGGTGTCGGCCAGCGGGCGCAAGGGCGCTTGGGTGGCGTCGGTCATGGAAGGGTGTTCCTTTTACCTGGGATTTGCCGGTGACGGCGCAGATTCAAGCCTAAACTCAAACGTAACGAGTCATTGCAATACAGCCGGGGCCGCAAACAGCCGTACAGTGTGTTGGCGCATTGGGTTGTGTACAATGTGCGCTGTTTTTAGGTGATACTTGCCAGCGACCCGTAGTTGCCGTATTACCTTGAATTTGCCGTATTACCGTTAATTCGCCGCCGTTCTCCCTACCCGAGTGCCCATGAACGAACAGTTGCAACCTCTCAAGAAACAACCGCGAGCCGGCAAGACCGGTCGCAGCGGAACCCAGGACGATATCGTCTACGCGCATATCTTCGAGGCGATCCTCGAACAACGCCTGGCACCCGGAACCAAATTGAGTGAAGAGGCACTGGGCGAGATCTTTGGCGTTAGCCGCACCATCATTCGCCGCGCACTGTCGCGCCTGGCCCATGAGGGCGTGGTACTGCTGCGGCCCAATCGCGGCGCAGTGGTTGCCAGCCCCAGTGTGGAAGAAGCGCGCCAGGTGTTCATGGCCCGGCGTCTGGTGGAGCGAGCGATCACGGAGTTGGCGGTGCAGCATGCTACCGCTGAGCAATTGGCCGAGTTGCGCCAGATGGTCAATGACGAGCGCGACAGTTTCTCCCGCGGTGATCGCGGTGCCGGTATCCGTCTTTCGGGCGAGTTCCACCTGAAACTGGCCGAAGCGGCCAAGAACGCGCCGTTGATCAGCTTCCAGCGCAGCCTGGTGTCCCAGACCTCATTGATCATCGCCCAGTACGAAAGCGGCAACCGCTCGCACTGTTCCTACGATGAGCACACCCAGTTGATCGACGCGATCGAAGCCCGCGATGCGGTGCTGGCGGTGAACTTGATGATGCATCATATGGATCATATCGACAGCAAGCTCAACCTCGATGAAGAGAGCGCGTCGGATGATTTGCATGCGGTGTTTTCGCACCTTCTACAGACTAAAAAACCTGGGCGCACGTCTGTAAAGTTGTAAACCCAATCAAATGTGGGAGCGAGCTTGTGTGGGAGCTGGCTTGCCTGCGATAGCATCACCGCAGTGTAACTGACATACCGCGGTGCCTGCATCGCGGGCAAGCCCGGCTCCCACACAAGCCCCTCCCACATTGGTTTTGTGGTGTCTCTGAGATCAGCGCTGGTGCACCAACTGGCCGGCTGCATAGGTTTGCAACACTGCCCGATCATCCCCCAGCGTCATCAGCACAAACAACGTCTCGGCAATGTTATTGGCCTGCTTCAAGCGATAGCTGAGCAGTGGCGTGGCGTTGTAGTCCAGCACCAGGAAGTCCGCATCCGTCCCCGGCTGCAATGTGCCGATCCTGTCTTCCAGACGCAACGCGCGCGCACCGCCCAGGGTCGCCAGATAGAGCGACTTGAACGGGCTCAACCGCGCTCCCTGCAACTGCATGACCTTATAGGCTTCATTCAGTGTTTGCAGGAGCGAGAAGCTGGTGCCGCCGCCCACGTCGGTGCCCAGGCCTACGTTCAATTTGTGTTTCTCGGCCATCGGCAAGTTGAACAACCCACTGCCGAGGAAGAAGTTCGACGTTGGGCAGAACGCCACCGCCGAGCCGGTCTCCGCCAGCCGTGCGCATTCGTCGTCACACAGGTGCACGCCGTGGGCAAACACCGAGCGCTCGCCGAGCAGTTTGTAATGGTCGTACACGTCCAGGTAGCCGTTGCGCTCGGGAAACAGCTCGTTTACCCACTCGACTTCCTGCTTGTTCTCACTGATGTGGGTCTGCATGTACAGATCTGGGTATTCGCCCAGCAATTGCCCGGCCAGCGCCAGTTGCTCAGGCGTGCTGGTGGGGGCGAAGCGTGGCGTAACGGCATAATGCAGGCGGCCTTTGCCGTGCCAGCGTTCGATCAACGCCTTGCTTTCCTGATAGCCGGATTCAGGTGTGTCGGTCAGGTAGTCCGGCGCGTTGCGGTCCATCATCACTTTGCCGGCGATCATGCGCAGGTCGAGTTTCTCGGCCGCTTCAAAAAACGAGTTCACCGATTGCGGGTGTACGCTGCCGAAGACCAGTGCGGTGGTGGTGCCGTTGCGCAGCAACTCCTTGATGAAGATATCCGCGACGTTATCGGCGTGGGCCTTGTCGGCGAACTGGCTTTCACAGGGGAAGGTGTAGGTGTTGAGCCAATCCAGCAATTGCTCGCCGTAGGCGCCGACCATGCCGGTTTGCGGCAGATGGATATGGGTGTCGATCAGGCCGGGGGTGATCAATGCGTCCTGGTAGTGCGTGATGTCGATGTCGGCGGGCAGCGTCGGCAGCAGGTCGCTGGCGTGGCCGAGCGCACTGATCTGGCCGTTATCGATCACCAGCAGGCCGTCTTCGAAATACTCGTAGGAGGCGTCGATGCCAACGATGGCAGGGTCGTCGATGCTGTGCAGGATGGCGGCGCGGTAGGCTTTGCGAGTCAAAGGCATGGTTATCTCAATTGATAGCTTGGCTGCGGCGCGAAGCCGGCAGCAGTTTGGCAATGGGTTCGGCGCCGGCAGTGTGCTGGCCGAAATTGGCGTTATAGGTGGCGATGATTTCGCCGGCGATGGAGATGGCGATCTCTACCGGCAACTTGCCCTTCACCTCGGTGAGGCCCATGGGGCAGCGCATGCGTTGCAACCGTGCGGTGTCGAAGCCGCGGTCACGCAGGCGGTGTTCGAATTTGACGCGTTTGGTTTTCGAGCCGATCAGGCCGAAGTAGGCGAAGTCATTGCGCTTGAGCAGGGCGGCGGTGAGTTCCAGGTCCAGCGCGTGATTGTGGGTCATAACGATGCAGTAACTGCCCGCGGGCAGGTCGGCAATTTCATCGACCGGTTCTTCACTGACGATTTTACGCACGCCTTGCGGGATGTGCTCCGGAAACTCCTGCTCACGGGAATCGATCCAGCGTACGCGGCAGGGCAAGCTTGCCAGTAACGGCACCAGCGCACGCCCGACATGGCCGGCGCCAAACACCGCGATCTGCGCCTGCACCTGGCCCATGGGTTCGAACAGCAATACCGCCACGCCACCGCAGCACTGGCCCAGGCTCGCGCCGAGGCTGAAGCGCTCCAGATGAGTAGTTTGCTGGCCGCGCACGAGCATGTCGCGAGCGAGCTGCATTGCCTTGTATTCCAGGTGCCCGCCGCCGATGGTGTCGAAGGTGCGCGCGGCGCTGATCACCATCTTGGAACCGGCATTACGTGGCGTGGAGCCCAGCTCTTCGATGATGGTCACCAGTACGCAGGGTTCGCCCTGGTTCTGCAGGGTGGCGAGGGCGCTGATCCAGTTGTCCATGTCTACCTCAACATTTCTGCTGTTAGTTCGGCCGCTATCGCAGGCAAGCCAGCTCCCACATTTGATCGGGTTAGCACCTCAAAATGTGGGAGCCGGGCTTGCCCGCGATGGCAGCGCCTGGGTCTAGAGCGAAGCCAATTCAGTGTCAGCCTCGACAGCCTTCGCCGCCCGCAATTGCCGCATCTGCTCACACCCCCACAACACCCGCTCGGGCGTGGCCGGCGCATCGATCTTTGGTTGCTGGCGATAGTCAGCCAAACTCGCCACCGCATCCTTGATCGCGCACCACGAAGCAATCCCGAGCATGAACGGCGGCTCACCCACGGCCTTGGAATGGAATACTGTGTCCTCCGGGTTCTTGCGGTTCTCCACCAGTTTCACCCGCAGGTCCAGCGGCATGTCCGCTACGGCCGGGATCTTGTAGCTGGCCGGGCCGTTAGTCATGAGCTTGCCCTTGTTGTTCCACACCAGTTCTTCCATGGTCAGCCAACCCATGCCCTGGATAAAGCCGCCTTCGACCTGGCCGATGTCGATGGCCGGGTTCAACGAAGCGCCCACATCGTGGAGGATGTCGGTGCGCAGCATCTTGTATTCGCCGGTCAGGGTGTCGACGATCACTTCGCAACACGCGGCGCCGAACGCGTAGTAGTAGAACGGTCGTCCGCGCGACTGGCTGCGGTCGTAAAAGATTTTCGGGGTCTTGTAGAAACCGGTACTCGACAGCGAGACCTGGCCGAAATACGCCTGCTGGATCAACGCTTCGAACGTCAGGATCTGCTCGCGTACACGCACATGGCCGTTGCGGAACTCTACGTCCGCTTCACTGACGTCGTACTTGCGCGCAGCGAACTCCACCAGGCGCTGCTTGATGGTCTCGGCGGCATTCTGTGCCGCCTTGCCGTTCAGGTCGGCGCCGCTGGAAGCCGCAGTGGGCGAGGTGTTGGGCACCTTGTCGGTGTTGGTGGCGGTGATCTGCACGCGGTCGATGTCCACCTGGAACACTTCGGCCACCACTTGCGCGACCTTGGTATTCAAGCCCTGGCCCATCTCGGTGCCACCGTGGTTCAGGTGGATGCTGCCATCGGTGTAGATATGGATCAGCGCGCCGGCCTGATTCAGGAAGCTTGCGGTGAAAGAAATGCCGAATTTCACCGGGGTCAGCGCCAGGCCCTTTTTCAGGATCGGGCTGTGGGCGTTATACAGACGGATCGCTTCGCGGCGTTCGGCATATTGGCTGCTGGCTTCGAGTTCGGCGGTCATCTCTTCGAGCATGTTGTGCTCGACGGTCTGGTAGTAGTGGGTGACGTTGCGCTCGGTCTTGCCGTAGTAGTTGGCCTTGCGTACCGCCAGTGGGTCTTGGCCTAAATGGCGGGCGATGGCGTCCATCACTTCCTCGATGGCGACCATGCCTTGGGGGCCGCCGAAGCCGCGATAGGCGGTGTTGGAGGCCGTGTTGGTCTTGCAGCGATGGCCGTTGACCGTCGCATCGCCCAGGTAATACGAATTGTCGGCGTGGAACATCGCGCGGTCGACAATCGAGTTGGACAGGTCTGGCGAGCAGCCGCAGTTACCCGCCAGTTCCAGGTTGATCCCGTGCAGGCGACCGTTGTCGTCGAAGCCCACGTCGTACTCGATATAGAACGGGTGACGCTTGCCCGTCATCAGCATGTCTTCAACCCGCGGCAAGCGCATCTTGGTCGGCTGGCCGGTCAAGCGTGCCACCACCGCGCACAGGCAGGCGGGGCTGGCGGCCTGGGTTTCCTTGCCGCCGAACCCGCCGCCCATGCGACGCATGTCCACGACAATCTTGTTCATTGACACGTCAAGCACTTCGGCCACCAGCTTCTGCACTTCGGTGGGGTTTTGCGTAGAGCAATAGACGATCATGCCGCCGTCTTCGGTGGGCATTACCGAAGAGATCTGGGTTTCCAGATAGAAGTGTTCCTGGCCGCCGATATGCAGGGTCCCCTGGATACGGTGCTTGGCACTCGCCAGCGCAGACGCCGAATCGCCGCGTTGGTGCGTGTGGCTGTCGAGCACGAAATGCTTGTTGCGAAAGGCCTCGACCACATCCAGTACTGGCTCCAGGTCTTCGTATTCGATCACTGCCGCCATCGCTGCCTTGCGCGCGGTCTCCAGGTCACGGGCCGCCACGGCCAGCACCACCTGGCCGACGAACTGCACAGTGTCGATGGCCAGCAATGGGTCGCCGGGCATCAACGGCCCGATGTCTTTCAGGCCCGGTACATCTTCGTGGGTAATCGCAATGCGCACGCCGTCGAAGGCGTAGCAGGGCGCAGTGTCGATACTGAGAATGCGGGCGTGGGCACGGTCGGACAGGCGCGCATACAGGTGCAACTGGTTGGGAAATTCCAGGCGGTCATCGATGTACTGCGCTTCGCCGCTGACGTGCTTGGCGGCGCTGTCATGCTTGACGCTGCGCCCGACCCCGGAGGTGAGATCCCGGGCAAACAGTTCGGCAAGTTCGGCCTGGGTCTTTACGACGGCGTGATGGTTAGACATAAGCGGTCACCCGAGTCTCGATGTGCGGCGTTTGCAGTTCGATGAAGTATTTGCGCAGCAGGTTCTGCGCGCTGAGCAGGCGATACTCCTTGCTGGCGCGGAAGTCCGACAGCGGGGTGAAGTCCTGTGCCAGGGCGGCGCAGGCTTTCTCGACCGTGGCCGAGTTCCAGATGGCGCCCACCAGCGCGGCCTCGCAACTTTTTGCGCGTTTTGGTGTGGCAGCCATGCCGCCGAAGGCAACGCGCGCCGCGCTGATCACACCGTTGTCGATGTTCAGGTTGAACGCCGCGCACACGGCTGAAATATCATCGTCCAGGCGCTTGGACACCTTATAGGCACGGAACAGTGCGTGGCCTTTGGGCACGATGATCTTCTCGATGAACTCGCTGTCCTGGCGGGCGGTGACACGGTAATCGATGAAATAGTCTTCCAGCGCCAGCGTGCGGCGGGTGTTGCCTTTGCACAGTACGATCTGGGCGCCGAGCGCAATCAACAGTGGCGGCGAATCCCCAATCGGTGAGGCGTTGCCGATATTGCCGCCCAGGGTGCCCTGGTTGCGGATTTGCAGGGAGGCGAAGCGCTGCAGCAGTTCGCCGAAGTCCGGGTATTCATGGTGTAGCGCGGTGTAGCAATCGGAGAGAACGGTGGCCGCGCCGATCTCCAGGCGGTCGTCGAAATGTTCGATGCGCTTCATGTCTTCAATGTTGCCGACGTAGATCATCACCGGCAGGGTGCGGTGGAACTGGGTCACTTCCAGCGCCAGGTCGGTGCCGCCGGCCAGCAGGCGGGCTTGCGGATAGGCGTCGTAGAGGTCGGCCAGGTCGGCGACGGTCAAGGGCACCAGGCAGCGTTTGTCACCGCTGTTGAGCTCGCCGGTCTGGGTGGGCGCGATGCTTTTAAGGCGGGCGATGGTGTCGGCCTCGCGGCTGTCGAACTGATCCTGAGGCTTGTTGCAGCAGGCTTGTTCGGCGGCGGCCAGGATCGGGCGATAACCTGTGCAGCGGCACAGGTTGCCGGCCAGGGCTTCATGGGCTTTGTGGCTGTCGGGGGCGTCGCTGTTCTTTTGCAGGGCAAACAACGACATCACGAAACCCGGGGTGCAAAAGCCGCACTGCGAGCCATGGCACTCGACCATGGCCTGTTGCACGCTGTGCAGTTGGCCCTGGTGCTTGAGATCTTCAACGCTGATCAGTTGTTTGCCGTGCAGCGACGACACGAAAGTCAGGCAGGAGTTGAGGCTGCGGTAACGAATCTGCTCGGTGCCTTGGTCATCGGTATGCAGCTCACCGACCACCACCGTGCACGCACCGCAGTCGCCGCTGGCGCAGCCTTCCTTGGTACCGGATTTGCCCACATGCTCACGCAGATAGTTGAGCACGGTCAGGTTGGGGTCCAGGGCGTGCTCGCTACGGAGTTCCTGGTTGAGTAAAAACTGGATCACGGAAGGCCTCGCAGACTCATTATTGTTGTTAACCGCTTTGCGCCGAATCTAGTCATGTCTGACTTTTCGGTCAATGGTTTTCTGACCTATGGGTCAAGAAAATGCGATCGCAACACTTTCAATTATGGTTCAGTCTTCTGGAACCGGTGTTTTTGGCGGCGTGTGGGCTGTTAACGTTGCTTATTTCATGCCAAATTCGCCACGGTGGGCGTAGCGCCATCAGCGGGCCAATGCGCTACACTGCCGCGCTTGTACCGATAGAAGATTTTGAAGGGAAAACATGACGTTCAAGGCGCCGGACAGTCTCGCCGAGCAAATCGCTCACCACCTCGCCGAACGTATCATTCGCGGCGAACTCAAGCCTGGGGAGCGGATCCAGGAACAGAAGGTCACGCTGGCGCTCAACGTCAGTCGCGGTTCCGTGCGCGAAGCCTTGCTGATCCTCGAACGCCGCCATCTGATCGCGATCCTGCCGCGCCGTGGCGCCCACGTTACCGAGCTCACCGCGCACAAGGTGCAGAGCCTGTGTACGTTGATGGGCGAGATGTACATCCTGCTCGGCAATGCAGTGGCCGAAGGCTGGCAGACCCAGGCCGATATGGCGCCGTTCCTGCAGATCCAGCAACGCCTGCAGCTGAGCTTGGAGCGCGAGGACATCCGCGCCTTCGTCGAAGAAAGCTTCAGCGTGATGCGCGCCGCGTATCCCTTCGCCAACAACCCGTATTTGCAGGAAACCGTTGAAAACCTGCAGCCGGCGATGAACCGCGCTTATTACCTGGCCCTGGATCAGCGCAAGGCGTCCATGAGCGAGTTCCAGGCACTGTTCGAGCAATTGCTCGCCGCGGTGCTCGCCCGTGATCTGGTGCAGATTCGCCTGGTGCTGTCCGCCTACTGCCAGCGCAGTAGCTCGCTGGTCATCGCTGCGTTGGCGGACGCCTAAGCGTGCGGCTCAAGTGCATCAAGTTGGCGGGGTTCAAATCCTTCGTCGACCCGACTACCGTGAACTTCCCCAGCAACATGGCAGCGGTAGTGGGACCCAATGGCTGCGGCAAGTCGAACATCATCGACGCCGTACGCTGGGTGATGGGCGAGAGCTCGGCGAAGAACCTGCGTGGCGAGTCGATGACCGATGTCATCTTCAACGGCTCCACCAGCCGCAAGCCGGTGAGCCAGGCCAGCATCGAACTGGTGTTCGACAACTCCGACGGTACCCTGGTCGGCGAATACGCCGCCTACGCAGAGATCTCCATTCGCCGCAAAGTGACGCGCGACAGCCAGAACAGTTACTTCCTCAACGGCACCAAGTGTCGCCGCCGGGACATCACCGATATTTTCCTCGGCACAGGTTTGGGCCCGCGCAGCTATTCGATCATCGAACAGGGCATGATCTCCAAGCTGATCGAAGCCAAGCCCGAAGACCTGCGCAACTTTATCGAAGAAGCGGCCGGCATCTCCAAGTACAAGGAGCGCCGCCGCGAAACTGAAAACCGCATCCGCCGTACCCATGAAAACCTCGCCCGCCTGACCGACCTGCGCGAAGAGCTGGAGCGCCAGTTGGAGCGTCTGCACCGCCAGGCCCAGGCCGCCGAGAAGTATCAGGAATACAAGGGCGAAGAGCGCCAGCTCAAGGCGCAACTGTCGGCCCTGCGTTGGCAGGCACTGAACGATCAAGTGGGCCAGCGCGAAGCGATCATTGGCACCCAGGAGGTCAGCTTTGAGGCGCTGGTGGCCGAGCAACGCAATGCTGACGCAAGCATCGAACGCTTGCGTGACGGGCACCATGAACTGTCCGAACGCTTCAATCTGGTGCAGGGCCGCTTCTATTCGGTGGGGGGCGATATCGCTCGGGTCGAGCAGAGCATCCAGCACGGCCAGCAGCGTTTGCGCCAGTTGCAGGATGACTTGAAGGAGGCCGAGCGCGCTCGCCTGGAAACCGAGTCGCACCTGGGTCATGACCGCACCTTGCTGCTGACCCTCGGCGAAGAGCTGGACATGCTCACCCCCGAGCAGGAAATCACCAACGCCGCCGCCGAAGAGGCCGCCGCCGCGCTGGAAGAATCCGAAACCACCATGCACGCCTGGCAGGAGCAGTGGGATACCTTCAACCTGCAATCGGCCGAGCCGCGTCGCCAGGCCGAGGTGCAGCAGTCGCGCATTCAGCAACTGGAAACCAGCATGGAGCGCCTGGCCGAACGCCAGCGTCGCCTGCAGGAAGAACGTGTATTGCTCGCCGCCGACCCCGAAGACGCGGCGATCATGGCGCTGAGCGAGCAACTGGCCGAAAGCGAAATGACGCTGGAAGAGTTGGAAGCCAGCGAGGAACAACAGGTGGAACGCCTGGAGCAATTGCGTCAGCAACTGCATACGGCAACCCAGGCGCAGCAGCAGGCCCAGGGCGATCTGCAACGGCTCAATGGGCGCCTGGCATCTCTTGAAGCCTTGCAGCAAGCTGCGCTGGACCCTGGCACCGGCACCGCCGAGTGGCTGCGCGACCAGCATCTGGCTGAGCGCCCGCGCCTGGCCGAAGGCTTGAAGGTAGAAGCCGGTTGGGAGCTGGCGGTGGAAACCGTGCTCGGCGCCGATCTGCAAGCGGTGCTGGTGGACGATTTTGGCGGCTTCGACCTGGCCGGTTTCGCCCAGGGCGATTTGCGTTTGCTCAGCCCGGCGGCCGACGGCACGCGGGTACCGGGCAGCCTGCTGGACAAGGTCGAGGCGGCGATTGATTTGTCGCCATGGCTGGGCCAGGTCAAGCCGGTTGAGTCACTTGAACAGGCCCTGGCCCAGCGCGGTCAACTGAGCGCCGGCGAAAGCCTGATCAGTCGCGACGGTTATTGGATCGGCCGACATTTCCTGCGCGTGCGCCGTGCCAGCGAAGCGGAAAGTGGCGTATTGGCCCGCGGCCAGGAAATCGTCAACTTGATCGCCGAACGCGAAGAGCGCGAAGCCACCCTCGAAAGCCTGGAAACCGAACTGCAAACCCTGCGCGCCACCCAGCGCCAGCAAGAGACCGGCCGCGAACACCTGCGCCGCTTGTTGCAAGACGAAGCGCGCCAGCAAGGCGAATTGAAAGCCCAACTGTCGGCGAGCAAAGCCAAGGTCGAACAACTGACCCTGCGCCGCACCCGCCTTGACGAAGAAGTGGCCGAGATGGGCGAACAGCGCGCCCTTGAACATGAGCAGGTTGGCGAAGCGCGCCTGCAATTGCAGGAAGCCCTCGACAGCATGGCGCTGGATACCGAGCAGCGCGAGTTGCTGCTGGCCCAGCGTGACAGCCTGCGCGAGCGCCTTGACCGCGTGCGCCAGGAAGCTCGCCAGCACAAGGATCACGCTCACCAGTTGGCGGTGCGCCTGGGCTCTCTGCGGGCCCAGCATGATTCCACGCGCCAGGCCCTTGAGCGCCTGGAGATGCAGTCCGAACGCCTCACCGAAAAACGTGAGCAACTGAGCCTCAACCTGGAGGAGGGCGAGGCGCCGTTGGAAGAGCTGCGCCTCAAGCTTGAGGAACTGCTCGACAAGCGCATGACCGTCGACGTAGAGCTCAAGACCGCGCAGATCGCCCTGGAAGATGCCGACCGCGAACTGCGTGACGCTGAAAAGCGCCGTACCATGGCCGAGCAGCAATCCCAATTGATCCGCGGCCAACTCGAACAACAGCGCATGGAGTGGCAAGCCCTCACCGTGCGCCGCAAGACCTTGCAGGACCAGTTGCTCGAAGACGGTTATGACCTGCATGGCGTGCTCAACACCCTGACCGCCCAGGCCAACGAGAAGGACGCCGAAGAAGAACTTGAGCGGATTGCCGCGCGCATTCAACGCCTTGGCGCCATCAACCTTGCGGCGATCGATGAGTACCAGCAGCAGTCCGAGCGCAAACGTTATCTGGATGCTCAGGATGCCGATCTGGTCGAAGCCCTGGACACCCTGGAAAACGTGATCCGCAAGATCGACAAGGAAACCCGCAACCGCTTCAAAGATACCTTTGATCAGATTAATGGCGGTTTACAGGCGTTATTCCCAAAAGTTTTCGGTGGTGGCAGTGCCTACTTGGAACTGACGGGCGAAGATCTACTCGATACAGGGGTAACGATCATGGCGCGGCCTCCGGGCAAGAAGAACAGCACCATCCATTTGTTGTCCGGTGGCGAAAAAGCCCTGACCGCATTGGCCCTGGTATTTGCCATCTTCAAGTTGAACCCGGCGCCGTTCTGTATGCTCGACGAAGTTGACGCGCCGCTGGATGACGCTAACGTTGGACGCTACGCTCGGTTGGTCAAAGAGATGTCCCAGACTGTGCAGTTCATCTACATCACCCACAACAAGATCGCCATGGAAATGGCGGACCAGTTGATGGGGGTCACGATGCACGAGCCGGGCTGTTCGCGTTTGGTCGCAGTGGATGTGGAAGAGGCGATGGCAATGGTGGAATCCTGAACCATGCCAGGAGAGAGAATTTACGGCACGTCGTAGGGCGATTTACCGGTCTGGCGAAAGTGGCAAATGGACATATTTGTTCAAGGCATTTTGACAGACGGTGTAAAGTTATCTTTGGTCGTGCTAGTTTAATGTCAATTTTTCGTATGCGTGGGCAAAACGTCAGTCAGAACATAGAGTTGGCGCCACGTTTTAAAGCGGTTTGCACGGTGCTAAACCCCTTATTTTTCAGCATTTTTTATTAGAGGCACGGGATTACATGGAAATCGGTCTGCGCGAGTGGCTGATCGTCATCGGCATCATTGTCATTGCCGGTATTCTTTTCGATGGCTGGCGCCGCATGCGCGGTGGCAAGGGCAAGCTCAAGTTCCGCTTGGACCGAAACCTGTCCAACTTGCCTGACGACGACGGCGCCGCCGAGCTGCTGGGGCCGCCCCGTGTGCTGGATACCCACAAAGAGCCGCAACTGGACGAGCATGATTTGCCGTCAATGAGCGCGCCGTTGCGGGAAGCCCGCGAGCCGTCCTCCAAGCGCGGCAAGCGTGGTGGCGCGGCGGTTGCCGAGCCGCATCAAGGTGACCTGAACCTCGACGTCGATGACGGCCCGAGCTTCAGCAGCCGTGATGACGACTTCCCCGACGAGACTCCGACCAAAAGCGCGCCACGCCAATCGGTAAACGATCAGCCGGCCGCCGAGGAAGTCCTGGTTATCAGTGTGATCTGCCGCGATGCTGGTGGCTTCAAGGGCCCTGCGCTGTTGCAGAACATCCTTGAGAGCGGCCTGCGCTTTGGCGAGATGGATATATTCCACCGTCACGAGAGCATGGCCGGTAATGGCGAAGTGCTGTTCTCCATGGCCAATGCGGTCAAACCCGGCACTTTCGATCTGGACGATATCGACCTGTTCAGCACCCCGGCGGTGAGTTTCTTCCTCGGTTTGCCAGGCCCGCGTCACCCCAAGCAAGCGTTTGATGTGATGGTGGCCGCAGCTCGCAAGCTGTCCCAGGAATTGAACGGCGAGCTCAAGGACGACCAACGCAGCGTCCTGACCGCCCAGACCATCGAGCATTATCGTCAGCGCATCGTCGAGTTCGAGCGTCGTGCCCTGACACAGAAACGCTGAGGTTCGATCATAAGCGTTGTCTGTAGAATCCATGCACTAACATATTGAGCAGCTTCGGCTGCTCTTTTGCTTTATGAGAGAACACCCATGACCGCCGCCCCTACCCGCATTCTCGAACTGCGCGCTGAACTGGATCAGCACAACTATCGCTACCACGTGCTTGACGAGCCGAGCATTCCGGACGCCGAGTACGATCGCTTGTACCACGAGCTCAAGGCCCTGGAAGCCGAGCATCCCGAGCTGGTGACGCGTGATTCACCGACACAGCGGGTCGGCAGTGCGGCGCTGTCGGCATTCACCCAGGTCAAGCATGAGATCCCGATGCTCAGCCTGGGCAACGCCTTTGATGAAACCACCATGCTGGAGTTTGATCGCCGGGTGACCGAGGGCCTCGACCTGCCGGTAGGCGATCTGTTTGGCGCGGGTGCGGCAGTGGAGTACAGCTGCGAGCCAAAGCTCGATGGCCTGGCGGTCAGCCTGCTGTATCAGGACGGCGAACTGGTACGCGGCGCCACCCGGGGTGACGGCACTACCGGTGAGGACATCAGCGTCAACGTGCGCACCGTGCGCAATATTCCGCTCAAGCTGCACGGCAGCGGCTGGCCGGCCACTCTGGAAGTCCGTGGCGAAGTGTTCATGTCCAAGGCCGGGTTCGAACGCCTGAATGCCTCGCAGCTGGAAGTCGGCGGCAAGACCTTCGCCAACCCGCGCAACGCCGCGGCGGGCAGCCTGCGCCAACTGGACTCGAAGATCACTGCCAGCCGCCCGCTGGAATTCTGCTGCTATGGCATCGGCCAAGTGACCGCGGATATCAGCGATACCCATATCGGCAACCTCAAGCAGTTGCAGAAGTGGGGCATGCCGATCAGCCACGAACTGAAGTTGGCCAAGGGGATCCAGGAGTGCCTGGACTACTACCGCGACATTGGCGAGCGCCGTAATGCGCTGGGCTATGAAATCGACGGCGTGGTGTTCAAGGTCAACAGCATCGCGTCCCAGCGTGAACTGGGCTTCCGCGCCCGCGAGCCGCGTTGGGCGATTGCGCATAAATTTCCGGCGATGGAAGAGCTGACCGAGTTGCTCGACGTGGAATTCCAGGTCGGCCGTACCGGTGCTGTGACCCCGGTGGCGCGCTTGAAGCCGGTCAAGGTGGCTGGCGTGACGGTGTCCAACGCGACCCTGCACAACATGGACGAAGTGGCGCGCCTGGGGCTGATGATCGGTGACACGGTGATCATCCGCCGCGCCGGTGATGTGATTCCGCAGGTGGTCTCGGTGGTCACCGAGCGTCGCCCGGAGCACGCCCGTGCGGTGCAGATCCCCGAGAACTGCCCGGTGTGCGGCTCCCATGTGGAGCGCACGCAACTGGTCAAGCGCAGCAAAGGCAAGGAAACCGTCAGCGAAGGCGCGGTGTACCGTTGCGTCGGGCGCCTGGCCTGTGGCGCGCAGCTCAAGCAGGCGATCATCCATTTCGTCTCGCGGCGTGCCATGGACATCGACGGCCTGGGCGACAAGACCATCGAGCAATTGGTGGATGAGAAACTCATCGGTTCGCCGGCAGACCTCTACAAGCTCAAGTACGAACAGATCATCGACCTGGAAGGCTTTGCCGATATCTCCAGCAAGAAGCTGATCAGCGCCATCGAAAACAGCAAGACCCCGACCCTGGCGCGTTTTATCTACGCCCTGGGTATTCCCGATGTGGGCGAAGAGACCGCCAAGGTGCTGGCACGCTCGCTGGCGTCCCTGGAGCGTGTGCAGAAGGCTTTGCCTGAAGTGCTGACCTACTTGCCCGACGTCGGCCTGGAAGTGGCGCACGAGATTCATAGCTTCTTTGAAGACAGCCATAACCAGGATGTGATCGGTGCACTGTTGTCGCCGGACGAATGCGGCCTGCAATTGCAGGAGCAAGGCGAACTCAGCGCAGAATTCGCCGCTAGCACCACCTTGGGCGGCTTGCTCGACAAGCTGCATGTACCTTCCGTCGGGCCGGGAGCTGCGCAGAAACTGGCAGACAAGTTCGGTTCGCTGGAAGGCGTGATCAAGGCCGATTGGCTGGATATGCGCCAGGCCCTGCCCGAGAAGCAAGCCAAGGCCGTGCGCGAATTCTTCGACAACCCTGACAACGCCCATCATGCCCTGGCCATCGAGCAGCAGCTCAAGGACTTCGGCATGCACTGGCAGAGCGAGAAAAAGGTCGTTGAAGGCTTGCCCGAAGCCGGGCACACCTGGGTACTCACCGGCTCCCTGGAGTTGATGAGCCGCGACGTCGCCAAGGACAAGCTCGAAAGCCTGGGCGCCAAGGTGGCCGGCTCCGTCTCGGCGAAAACCCACTGCGTGGTCGCCGGGCCGGGAGCCGGTTCCAAATTGGCCAAGGCCAGCGAGCTGGGCCTTAAAGTGCTGGATGAGGAGGCCTTCGTCGCCTTCCTGGCCAGCCACAACATCAGCGTCTGACCTCTTCCGGTGGCGAGGGAGCTTGCTCCTGTCGGGCTGCGCAGCAGCCCCTCAAGAAAGCGGAACGATCTCGAGCGAGAAATGATCTAGTCTCTGTCACCCCAGGGAGAGCCCGCCATGTTCCGTTACTTCGAGCAACTCAGTTCGCGCATCGCCGCCCCGTTCATGGCTCAAACCTCGCGCAACAGCAAGGTGTGGCAATGCCGCTGCGGCCAGTCTTTATTCTTTCGCAACAGCCAATGCCTGGCCTGCCAGGCGGTGCTGGGTTATCTGCCGCAGCAAAGCCGTTTGTCTTCCCTGCAACCCGGCCCTGTCGTTGACACTTGGCTGGCGGATGACGCGCCCGATGCCGGCACCTGGCGTCGCTGCGCCAACCTCGACTCACCGGCCGCGTGCAACTGGCTGATCCCCGCCCACAGCACTGCGTCGCTGTGCGTGGCCTGTAGCCTGAATCGCACAATTCCTGATCTATCCATCCCGGAAAACCCCGAACGCTGGCGCAAGGTCGAAACTGCCAAGCGTCGGCTGGTGGCACAACTGATCAGCCTGGGCCTGCAGGTGGTGCCCAAGAGCGTTGACGAAGACACCGGGCTGGCCTTCGACTTCATCGGGACTGACCTGGCAGGCAATGCGCCGACCACTGGCCATGCCAACGGCCTGATCACCCTCGATATCAAGGAAGCCGACGATGCTCACCGCGAAAAAGTCCGCGTACAGATGCGTGAGCCTTACCGCACCTTGCTCGGTCATTTTCGCCATGAAGTCGGCCACTATTACTGGGATCGGCTGATTGCCAACAGCCACTGGCTTGATGCTTTTCGCACCTTGTTCGGCGATGAGCGCGCCAGTTACGCCGAAGCGCTCGACCAGCATTATCAGAACGGCCCGCGTCCGGATTGGCAGCAAACCTGCGTCAGCGCCTACGCCACCATGCATCCCTGGGAAGACTGGGCTGAAACCTGGGCCCATTACCTGCACATGATGGACGCGGTGGACACCGCGTTGGGCTTTGGCATGAGCGCCCGCGAGATGGACCTGGACTACCAACCGTTCCCGCTGACAACGCTGTATGACCCGGCACACCCCGGCGGCCCGGCGTTCCTCTCGTTCGTCAATGCCTGGATCGAGCTGGCCGGTATGCTCAACGAACTGTCCCGCGCCATGGGCCAGCCGGATTTCTACCCCTTCGTGCTCCCGCCGGCGGTGATAGCCAAGTTGCACTTTATCCACCTGGTCATCCAGGAAGAGGGCGGCAGAGCGGACGAGGTTCTGCAGGTACAGTGATTGCCCCTGTGGGAGGGGTAATTGCAGAGGGCCATGGCAAGTACTTGAAGCTTCTCATTTTTTACGGTTGTAACTTCCGATCAGATCGGTACAATGGCGCGGCTTGCCGAGAGGCTTGCGTCGTTATGGTGACCCCATCGGTCCCCCCGCAACGATTACCCGTGAACCTGGTCAGAGCCGGAAGGCAGCAGCCACAGCGGGAACATTGTGTGCCGGGGTGTGGCTGGTGGGGTTGCCTCCATAACGCTCCCTTCTGTTTTACCTATTCCTGAATCCATATAGTCAGCCAGTCATCTGTGACCCTTATCGCACAGTGCACGACGGCCACTCCACGACTAGTGGCATACTCCCAAGCGTGTCTTTCCCCTGGCTACGAGGCTGTATGCACTCGGAACATTTTGATTTGTCCAGCCCTGTGTTCTTGCCGATCACCGAGCAAGCCTGTGCGGGTTTGCTGAGCGGTGACGGTGCAGCAGCGCTGGTAGCCCTGAGTGAGCCGGAGTTGGCGGCGGTGCTGGTGATCCAGAACCTGGCGCAGGTGCCCGAAAGCGACCTGAGCGCCAATGGTGCCGAAAAAGTGTTGGCCAAGCTGATTGACTGGGCGGTAGAGGCCAGCCATTCGGCAAGCGTCTCCCTACTCTCCGAGGCGCAGCGGCTGTTCGACCAAAGGAAGCTGTACTTCGGCCTCAATGTGGTCAAAAGCCTGAAGCTGCGTTTTCTGTTAGCGGAGGAAGTGCAGGCGCGCGACTATCTGTTGCCCAGCGGCAAGTGGGACGTAGAGTACAAAGTCCGCCATCTCAAGACCAATGATCCCTTCAGCAAGCAGATGGTCACGCCCAGGCATCGCGAGCGCTGGTTGAGTGCCGAGCAAGACAAGTTGGTCAGAACCTTCCGTGCCAACTTGAACGAAGACCTGCATGTTCAGGGCTATGCAGGTATCGGCAAGAGTCACCTGCTGGTGGCCTTGATGGAGCACTTGCGTCCGGAAAAGACTTTGTTGCTGGCGCGTACCCCGGCAAAGCTGGAAACCCTGCGTGCCCGTATGGTGGGCGTACGCGAGCGAAAGGCCGGGCATACCTTCCATGCATTCGCCCACGCCTTGATGCAGGGTCCCAGGCCCAAGCCGCTGACTGCGCAGGTGAGGGCGCCGAGCAAGCAGGCACTGGCTCAGGAGCTGAATATCTTCGGCTTTCGTGGCCTGCAAGGGCAGGCTGTGGTCGACGTTTGCCTCAACGTATTGCAAGCCTACTGCCGCTCCTGGGAATACAGCCTGTCGGCGAAGCACTTGCCGCATTTCAAACAGCCGCTGTCCAGCGTTGATGCCAGGGCACTGCTCGAATATGCCAGCCGGCTATGGAGCTATCTCGAAGCGAATCCGGCCTGGGGCAGCCAGACTGGGTTTGAAGCCTTGCTGATGATCAAGCGCGCCAGCCTCGCCGGCTGCGTGGTGCCCGAGCGTTATACCCACGTCCTTATCGACGAGAGCCAGGATATTCCGGCGCCGCTGCTGCAAATCATCGAGCGGGGCCGGCAGGTGCTGATAACCCTGGGGGATGAGTATCAGCAGGCCAGTGGAGTCATGGTCAGGCGCGCCCGTGAGGTGCGCCATACGGATGTGTGTTACTCCGTGCGCTCCGGACGCAATGTCGAGCGCCTGGTCAATCCCTTGATCAGCCAGCATTCGGATAAGAGCAAAGTGCTTTTCGAGGGGGCTCGGGATGCCGACGTCGGTATCGAGTTTTATCCGCTGGGCTTTGTACCGCCGCAAGGCTGCGTGGTATTGACCGCATCCCACTGGGACACAATGAAGTGGGCCATCCAGTTGAGCGAAGCCCGTTGTGCGTTCAGCCTGGCCGGTAAAGAAGCGCAGCAGTCGCTCAAGTATTTTATGGACACCGTGGTCGCGTTGTTCAAGCCTGACTTCTACAGCAGCGAGTTCAATGACAGCGGGCCCCACCCGTTTTTCAGCGATATGGCCGATTGGCAGCAAGTACGCGAGGCCTGCCAGTTCGATGAGGCGTTTCTCTGGGTCGAAGCTGAGCTGCAAAAAGGCTTTAATCTGGCGGATGTCACGCGCTTGAACAGGCAAAGCGGCCATCCGGATGAGCGCTGCCTCTTGATGTTGGCGCAAGACGCCGGTGGCATGGAGTTCAACCGGGTGTTGCTCACACCAGCGTTGTTGACCAACGTAAAGTTCCAGGATGCCTACGCGTTCGACCAGCGACTGTGTGCGGTGTATATCGCAATTTCGCGAGCAACCCAGCAGCTCTATCTGCCCTACGATGTGGTTGAGTGGCTCGACTATCACAAGTATCAGAAAACCCGCGAATTACACGGTTACTGAAGGATTTAATCCAGCTGTTTCACAACTTTGGAAAAGCCCTCTGGACAACCCCCAGACCGCCTTGTTAGCTTGCGCCGGCCACTTGTTTCAGAGCATGACAAGGGCATGGACTTGATATTGAAGTGCTATCGCTTCTCTAACTTACAAGGATGTCTGTCATGAAAAGCCTGCAAGGGTTGCCTCGACTTATCAGTGCCTCAGTCGGCGCTCCCGGCAAAGCCCGCAACTTGCCCGCCGATGTGCAGTGCATCCAATATTTATTCAACCTGATCATTCCCAAAATGGGCTTTGCCTTGCTGGAAAACGGCAAGTGCGATGGCCAGTTGGTGCAGTGCATCAGCCAGTATCAATTCCGCCATCTCAAATATGCTCATCCCGATGGGGTGATCGACCCCACGGGGCGTACGTTCAACAGCTTGATCGAGGAAGCGGTGAAAGTACCCGTACGGGCCTTCCCGACCATGCGTATTCCGAGCTTTCTCAACGCATTGGGCAATAACAACGTCGATGCAGTGCAAGCCACGGTCAATGTCTACCTGAACCAGGTGCGTGCGGTGATCGAAGCCGAGCGGCGCAACCGCCAATTAATGTTGCAGGCCACCTGCGATGGCGGCACGACGCTGAGCGATACGGACTTCCAGAATGCTGCCAAGCAATTGGGCAACGGCATCTCGGTGAATGTGGTCAAGGCGTTCGCCACCATCGAGTCGGGCGGGAAGGTGGGGTTCGGGCCGGCCAAGCTGCCGATCATCGCCTTTGAAGGGCACCACTTTCGCAAGTACACCAAGCACATCTACGACCAGTCGCAGCCGCTGCTGTCGTACGTCTACAAGAAAAAAGCCGGGCCGCAGTGGCAGACCAACAACAAGGACCAGGTCAAGGCCTGGGAAACCATGGCCACCGCTTTTGCTCTCGACCAGGAAGCGGCACTGATGTCGGCGTCCTGGGGGATGTTTCAGGTCATGGGGTTCAACTTCGCGTCGTGCGGGTTCAAGACGGTGTTCGAGTTTGCAGCGGCGTTAAAAGTAAACGCCGGTAATCAACTCAAGGCCTACCTCAGTTTTTGCAGCAAGAGCACGGCGCTGATGAGTGCGATGAAAAACAAGGATTTCACAGCCATGGCTCGTAACTATAACGGCGAGGACTACGGCAACTATGACGTGCTGATGAAACAAGCCTACGAAGCCTTTGAAGGGAAGAAATAAGATGATTCGTTTTCTGGCGATGGGAATGCTGTCGTTGTGCGCCGTGGCCCCCGCGTTTGCTGGTTCGGCCGCTTTGCATTCAGGCAAGTACGAAGGGTTGATGCTGGCGGTGACGCCCGGTAACCAGGTTGAAGGCTTTTATTCCGAAGCGATGGGCGAGGGCGTTAGCCGCCGTTGCACCTTCTACCTGCAAGGCAAGCCAGAGACGCTTACCACCTGGCTGGATGCTGCCTACCCTGGGAGTGTGGCAGTGGCGTCCGACGGTGTGGTCCTGACAGTGGAGCAGGGCCGGCAACACCCCGGCTGCATCAACGTGTTGATGCCGGAAATCGCCACGGGCCTGGACCTGACCCAGACTGCCAGCAAAAAGTGGATCGGGCTGGTGACGGTGTCTGCCGACAAGGCTTACCTGCTGAAAACTCCGGGGGCCAAGGCGGTCAAGCGTCCCTATATCGTCAAGGGTGATGTAGTGGGTGTGCTGGCGTTCAAGGACGGCTGGGCGCAGGTGGAGTTTATCAATGCGCACGACCGTTCCTTCACGGGCTGGATCAGCCAGGGCCAGTACACACGGTTGGCTGCACCGAAGCTCTGAGAAGCTCTGAAATGTGGGAGGGGGCTTGCTCCCGATGAGGAAGCGTCAGCTAGCACCTATATTGATTGACCCACCGCTATCGGGAGCAAGCCCCCTCCCACATTTTGGCGGTGTTAGCCGAAGGTTTCGCGCAGTAGCCCGGAGAATGCATCCCGTGCAAGATGCCGATGGGTATCTTTGTGCCAGAACAGCAAGTTGTCTACCGCTGCCAGTTCGTCGAACCGGTACGATGCCAGCTGATTGGCCTGCTCATAACGCGCCAGGATGCCCTCCGGCGCCAAAGCCACGCCAATCCCCGCGCTGACGCAGCCGATGATCGTGCCCCAACTGGTATAGCTGGCAATCGCCGGCTTGAAGTCCTGGGGCTTGAGCCAGTTTTCCAGTGTTGCGCGGTAGGGGCAGCCGGGCGGCCACACCAATAATGTGCGGCCAGCCAGGTCTTCGGGGCTATGGATGGGCGCGCTGGACGCGCTGGCGATCAGTACCAGGCGTTCGCTGTAGACCACGCTGTGCTCCAGCTTCGTGTGTTTGCCACTGGCGGCCACGAGGGCCACATCCAGACGATGGTGTTGCAGGTCGTCCAATAGTTGCGCCCAGGCGCCGGTCACCAACTCCAGGCTGACCTCGGGATAACGCCGGTGATACTCCGCCAACAGCGGCGGCAGGCGGCCGCTGGCGCTGGATTCCACCGCGCCGATGCGCAAGGTGCCACGGGGAATCGCGCTGGCATCCACCGCACGCTTGGACTCATCCACCAACGCCAGGATGCGCTCGCAGTAATCCAGGAAGATCTCACCCGCAGCACTGATCGCCAGCCCGCGGCCGGCGCGGATAAACAACGGTGTGCCCAACTCACTTTCCAGCTGCTTGATGCGGGTGGTGATGTTGGACGGCACACAGTGCAGTTGCAGGGCGGCCTGGGCCACGCTGCCGGTTTGCGCCACGGCTCGCACCATTTTCAGTTGGGCCAGTTCCATTGCTCAGTTCCAGTGATTTCAGAAGTCAGAAACGCTTAATTGTCCTACGCCTGGCCCGGGCCAAGACTGACGGCACTCCTTCTTTTATGGATGCCATCGATGAGTACCCCGTCACCGCTCAAGCTTACGCTAGTCATTGCCAGCGTCATCCTCTGTTGGGCTTATTCACCCATAGGCGTGCATATGGGGCTGCACAGCTACAGCCCTGGCCAATTGGCGTTGCTGCGTTTCTTGATTGCGTCGCTATTCATGGCGGCTGTGGCCTGGGTAGTCGGCATTGGCCGGCCCCAGGTGCGCGACCTGCCGTGGCTGCTGGTGCTGGGTTTCTTCGGGGTGTTCCTGCACCACACCAGCCTCAATCACGGGCAGCAATGGGTGACAGCGGCGGCGTCGAGTGTGTTGGCACAGTCGGCGCCGCTGTTCAGTGTGTTGATCGCTTTTTTCTGTTTGCAGGAGCGCGTCAGCATCTGGCGTTGGAGCTGTGTACTGTTGGGGTTGGCCGGCGTGCTGGTGGTGATCTGGGGCGATCATGGTGTAGGCGATATCGACCCGCGCGGCTTGTTGATCCTGCTGGCGGCCTGCTCATGGAGCGTGTACTTCGCCATCCAGAGGCATTACGCCCATCGCTACAGTCCGTTGACGATGGCGTGCTACATGGTCTGGTCCGGCACCTTGATGCTGTGCGTGAACCTGCCGGGCCTGCCTGCCGCTATCGTGCAGGCGCCGTTGCGGGAGAACCTCGCGGTGCTGGTGTTGGGTATTTTTCCCAGTGCGTTGGCCTATCTGGCCTGGGGTTATGTGCTCAAGCACGTCGAAGTCAGCCGCGCTTCGGTGGCGATGTACCTGATTCCGCCGGTTGCCATGGTGATGGCCGCCACGCTGCTCGGTGAACAGGTGACCCTGCAGGTGATGCTGGGTGCGGTGATCGTGCTGACCAGCGTCGCCGCTATCAGCCTGGAGGGACGCTGGCGCTCAATCGTGCGGCCGGCACACCCGCAGACGCCATCTGGACGGGCAATCAAGCCAGCTTCGTCAGATTAGACGAGCGTGCCGGATGCAATTTCCCCCCTGCTCCGCTAGCATTACCGGCTTCCGCTTCCCAGTTGCGACGGTTTTCGATGAGTTATCAGGTTCTTGCACGTAAATGGCGCCCGCGCTCGTTCCGCGAAATGGTCGGCCAGACCCATGTGCTCAAGGCTCTGATCAATGCCTTGGACAGCCAGCGGCTGCACCACGCCTATCTGTTCACCGGTACTCGCGGGGTGGGCAAGACCACCATTGCGCGCATCATCGCCAAGTGCCTGAACTGTGAGACCGGTATCACGTCAACGCCTTGCGGCACCTGTTCGGTCTGCCGCGAGATCGACGAAGGGCGTTTCGTCGACCTGATCGAGATCGACGCCGCAAGCCGCACCAAGGTCGAAGACACCCGCGAGCTGCTCGACAACGTGCAGTACGCGCCGAGCCGTGGGCGCTTCAAGGTCTACCTGATCGACGAAGTGCACATGCTGTCCAGCCACTCCTTCAATGCGCTGTTGAAAACCCTGGAAGAGCCGCCGCCCTACGTTAAGTTCATCCTGGCCACCACCGACCCGCAGAAACTTCCTGCAACCATTTTGTCGCGGTGCCTGCAGTTCTCGCTGAAGAACATGACGCCAGAGCGCGTGGTCGAGCATTTGACCCATGTGCTGGGTGTCGAGAACGTACCGTTCGAAGACGACGCCCTGTGGTTGCTGGGCCGCGCCGCCGACGGTTCGATGCGCGACGCCATGAGCCTCACCGACCAGGCCATCGCTTTTGGCGAAGGCAAGGTGATGGCTGCCGATGTGCGCGCCATGCTCGGTACCCTGGACCACGGCCAGGTGTTCGACGTGCTGCACGCGCTTATCGAGGGTGACGCCAAGGCGTTGCTCGAAGCGGTGCGCCACCTGTCGGAGCAAGGCCCGGACTGGAATGGCGTGCTCTCGGAAATCCTCAATGTGCTGCACCGCGTCGCTATCGCCCAGGCCCTGCCGGAAGGCGTGGATAACGGCCATGGCGATCGCGACCGCGTGTTGGCCCTGGCCCAGGCATTACCGGCCGAGGATGTGCAGTTTTACTACCAGATGGGCCTGATCGGCCGCCGCGACCTGCCCCTGGCGCCGGACCCGCGAGGTGGCTTTGAAATGGTGCTGCTGCGGATGCTGGCGTTCCGGCCGGCGGATTCGGCAGACGCGCCGAGACAGCCGCTAAAGCCAGTGGGGATCAGCCAGGCCACAGTTGATTCCGCCAAACCAGTGGCTGGCGCGGCCGTTGTCGCGCCAGTAGTGGCTGCGCCTGCGCCGGTGGCGCCGGCACCTGAGCCCGAACCTGCGCCGGCTACAGTGGCACCTGTGGTTGAGCCCGAGCCGGTTATCGAGCCCGCCCCCGTGGTCGACCTGCCCTGGAACGATCCGGTCGAAGCAGAGACTGAGCCCGAGGCTGAGCAACAGCCCGCCGTAGAACCCGTACTGGAAACTGCCGGCGAGCAGCCGGAGCTGACGCCGATGCCTGCGCCGACCCCGGACAGCGTGGTGCCGGATGCCCCTGAGTGGGTATCGGCGCCGGTTCCCGAGCCGACGGTAGCCCAGGTCGAGGCCGCGACCCCCGGCATCGACCTGGACGACGAACCGCCGCTGGACGAAGACTACATCGAGCCGGACATGGATTCGGCCTACAGCTACCTGGACGAATTGGCCAGCGAGCATACCGCCGAGCCAGCGCCCCAGCCCGAGGCAGAACCGGCTGCGGCCCCGGCCACCGGCCTGGCCCTGCAATGGCTGGAATTGTTTCCGAAATTGCCGATCTCCGGCATGACCGGGAGTATCGCCGCCAACTGCACACTGATCTCCATCGAGGGCGACCATTGGCTGCTGCACCTGGATCCGGCCCACAGCGCCTTGTTCAATGCGACCCAGCAGCGTCGGCTCAACGATGCGCTCAACCAATACCATGGGCGCACGCTGACCATCGCCATCGAACTGATCAAGCCCGAGCAGGAAACCCCGGCCCAGGCCGCGACCCGTCGGCGTCTGAACCGCCAGCGCGAGGCTGAGGATTCGATCCACGCTGATCCGCTTATCCAACAAATGATGCAACAGTTCGGTGCGGTCGTCCGCCACGATACTATTGAACCTGTCGAAGCCCCGGTGCCCCAAGCGTCATGACACCGGGCTATTTATTGATCCACGTACTTTTGAGGTGATTCCCATGATGAAAGGTGGCATGGCCGGCCTGATGAAGCAGGCACAGCAGATGCAGGAAAAAATGGCCAAGATGCAGGAAGAACTGGCCAACGCCGAAGTCACCGGTAAAGCCGGTGGCGATATGGTCAGCGTGGTGATGACCGGTCGTCACGACATCAAGCGTGTCAGCATCGACCCGAGCGTGTTGCCTGGCGTGGGCGAAGATGACCTGGAAATGCTCGAAGCGTTGTTCGCCGCAGCCGTCAACGATGCTGTGCGCAAGATCGAAGCCAATAGCCAGGACAAAATGTCCGGCGTGACGGCTGGCATGCAGCTGCCACCGGGCATGAAACTGCCGTTCTGATACAAACGTTGGCTAGACTCAAATGCCGGGCATTGCGCCTGGCATTTTTTTTGCGCGCACGAAACATCGAACCCCGGCCCGTTGCCTATGGTCTGCACCCTATACCGCTGAATTCTCATCGATAAAAGGAGCCCCGCTGATGCCTCAAGAAATGACGCTCAACCAACGCATCGTTCTGGTCTCACGCCCTCAAGGCGCACCCACGCCGGAAAACTTCCGCCTGGAACGTGTAAGCCTGCCGGATCTGGCAGACGGTCAGGTGCTGCTCAAGACGCTGTACCTGTCTTTGGACCCCTACATGCGTGGACGCATGAGTGACGCGCCGTCCTACGCCGCACCCGTGGAAATCGGCGAAGTGATGACCGGCGGTGCTGTCAGCCGTGTCGAGCAATCACGCAACCCGAAATTCGAGGTAGGTGATCTGGTGGTCGGTGCCACCGGCTGGCAGAGCCACAGTATCTGCGACGGCAAGAACCTGATGCCATTGCCCAAGGGGCTTGCGAGCCCGTCGATGGCTCTGGGCGTGTTGGGTATGCCAGGCATGACCGCTTACATGGGCCTGATGGATATCGGCCAGCCGAAGGCCGGGGAAACCCTGGTGGTGGCGGCTGCGTCCGGCGCGGTGGGCTCGGTGGTAGGGCAGGTGGCCAAGCTCAAGGGCTTGCGCGTGGTGGGGGTTGCTGGCGGTGCCGACAAGTGCCGCTATGTGGTGGATGAGCTGGGCTTTGACGCCTGTATCGATCACAAGAGCGCAGACTTCGCCCATGAGTTGGCCCTGGCCTGTTTCAAAGGCGTGGACATTTATTTCGAAAACGTCGGCGGTAAGGTCTTCGATGCGGTGCTGCCGCTGCTCAATGCCAAGGCGCGCGTGCCGCTGTGCGGGTTGATCGCCGGCTATAACGCCCATGAAACCCCCAGCGGCCCTGATCGCCTGCCGGCACTGCAACGCACCTTGCTGACCAAGCGTGTGCGTATCCAGGGCTTTATCGTGTTCGACGACTATGGCGACCGCCAGCCGGAATTCCTCAGCGCCATGGCGCCGTGGGTGCGCGATGGCAAGATCAAGTTCCGCGAGGATGTGGTCGATGGCCTGGAGCAAGCGCCTGAAGCCTTTATCGGCTTGCTGGAGGGACACAACTTCGGCAAGTTGGTGGTGCGCGTCGCGCAAGATTGAGTATTTGACGCTAATCCGGGGCGCGGGTATAAACCGCGTCTCGTTGTTTTGTCGGACCCTTCGCCCATGAGCTTCAGCCCCCTGATTCGCCAACTGATCGACGCCCTGCGCACCTTGCCAGGTGTTGGCCAGAAAACTGCCCAGCGCATGGCGCTGCAACTGCTGGAGCGTGATCGCAGTGGCGGCACCCGCCTGGCCCAGGCTCTGAGCCAGGCCATGGAAGGCGTGGGCCACTGCCGTCAGTGCCGCACGCTCACCGAAGAAGAACTTTGCCCGCAATGCGCCGACCCCCGTCGCGACGACACGTTGCTCTGCGTGGTGGAGGGGCCGATGGATGTGTATGCAGTGGAGCAGACCGGTTATCGCGGCCGCTACTTTGTGCTCAAGGGCCACCTGTCGCCGCTCGACGGTTTGGGGCCGGAAGCCATCGGTATCCCGCAACTGGTCGCGCGCATTGAAGAGCAGGGCACCTTTAGCGAAGTGATCCTGGCGACCAACCCGACGGTGGAAGGTGAAGCCACGGCGCATTACATCGCCCAACTGCTGACCAACAAGGGCTTGATCACTTCTCGGATTGCCCATGGCGTGCCGTTGGGGGGCGAGTTGGAGTTGGTGGATGGCGGTACCTTGGCGCACTCGTTCGCAGGCCGCAAGCCGATCGCCCTTTAACGCCCATTGCAGCCCCCAATGTGGGAGCTGGCTTGCCTGCGATAGCATCACCACGGTGTAACTGAAAAACCGAGGCGCTTGCATCGCGGGCAAGCCCGGCTCCCACATTGGTTTTGTGGTGTCGGTGAAAATCGTGTACAGCTTGATAACCAAGCAAGCGCTTGGTAAGTTCGTTCCATCTCGCCATGGAGCTTGCCGATGTCTGCCTATCAGGAATACTTCGACCCCAGCCACCAATTGGTCCGCGACAGCGTGCGCCGGTTTGTCGAGCGCGAGATGTTGCCGGGCATCGAGCACTGGGAGGAGGCTGAGAGCTTTCCTCGTGAGCTTTACCTCAAAGCCGGAGCGGCGGGCATTCTTGGGATCGGTTACCCCGAGGCATTGGGTGGAAGCCACGAAGGCGATCTGTTCGCCAAGGTCGCCGCCAGCGAAGAACTGATGCGTTGCGGTTCCGGTGGTGTGGTGGCCGGGCTCGGCTCCCTGGATATCGGTTTGCCGCCCATCGTCAAATGGGCCCGGCCTGAAGTGCGGGAGCGTATAGCGCCCCTGGTGCTGGCCGGCGAGAAGATCATCGCCCTGGCGGTTACCGAACCGAGTGGCGGCTCTGATGTCGCCAACCTGCACACCCGCGCCGTGCGTGACGGTGAGCACTACCGTGTGAGCGGTGCCAAGACCTTTATCACCAGCGGCAGTCGGTCGGATTTCTATACTGTGGCGGTGCGCACCGGCGGGCCGGGCTTCGGCGGTATCAGCCTGTTGCTGATTGAAAAAGACACCCCCGGTTTCACCGTTGGCCAGCCGCTGAAGAAGATGGGCTGGTGGGCGTCGGACACGGCCGAGTTATTTTTCGACGACTGCCACGTGCCCGTCGGCAACCTCATCGGCGCTGAAAACATGGGGTTTGCCTGCATCATGGGCAACTTCCAGAGCGAGCGCCTGGCGCTGGCGCTGATGGCCAACATGACCGCGCAACTGGCCCTGGAAGAAAGCCTCAAGTGGGCCACCCAGCGCGAAGCGTTCGGCAAACCCATCGGCAAGTTCCAGGTGCTCAAGCACCGCCTGGCGGAAATGGCCACTGCCGTGGAAGTGTCCCGCGAGTTCACTTACCGTCAGGCGGCGAAGATGGCCGCGGGCAAGAGCGTGATCAAGGAGATTTCCATGGCCAAGAACCTGGCCACGGATACAGCTGACCGGGTGACCTATGACGCGGTGCAGATGTTGGGCGGGCAGGGGTACATGCGGGGTAGCCTGGTGGAGCGGCTGTATCGCGATAACCGGATTCTGTCGATCGGGGGCGGGACGCGCGAAGTGATGAATGAAATCATCAGTAAGCAGATGGGGTTGTGAACCGGGGTGTTCTCTCGGGCCTCATCGCGGGCAAGCCCGGCTCCCACAGGGGAATGCATTCCAAGGTGGGAGCCGGGCTTGCCCGCGATGACTGCAGTACTGACGACCCTTACCTTTCAGTCAGCCCAAACTGCGTCAGGCAAAACGTGGGAATCCCCATGTCTTCCAACCGCTGCGAACCACCCAATTCCGGTAAATCAATAATCGCCGCCGCTTCAAAGATCTGCGCGCCCATGCGCCGTACCAGGTTGGCTGCAGCAATCAGGGTGCCACCCGTGGCGATCAGGTCATCGAATATCAGCACCGAATCACCTTCGCACAGGCTGTCGGCGTGTACTTCCAGGAAGGCTTCGCCGTACTCGGTCTGGTAACCCTCGGCCAGCACGTCCGCCGGCAGCTTGCCTTGCTTGCGAAACAGGATCAGCGGCTTGTTGAGCTGGTAGGCGATGATCGAACCGATCAGGAAACCGCGGGCATCCATCGCACCGATATGCGTGAAATCGGCTTCGACATAGCGCTGGGCAAAGCTGTCGGCTACCAGGCGCAGGGCGCGGGGTGATTGGAACAGCGGGGTGATGTCACGAAAGATAACCCCAGGCTTGGGGAAGTCGATGACAGGGCGAATCAGGGATTTGATGTCGAACGAATCGAAGGTCATCGTCGCAGAGTCCTGGGCGGAAAACGGACTCGAAGTATACCTGCGGCCTTGCCGATTGGCGCGGCCGCAGTGTCTGGATCAGACCTCCAGTGAGCCCCCGGCCAATGCGCAAAGCTGGATTGGGTCAAGGATATGCACTTCCTTGCCCTCGGCAGCAATCAACTGGTTCTGCTGGAAGCGGGTAAACACGCGGGACACGGTCTCAACTGCCAGGCCCAGGTAATTGCCGATTTCATTACGCGACATGCTCAGGCGGAACTGGTTGGCCGAGAAACCACGGGCACGGAAGCGCGCCGACAGGTTGACCAGGAACGTCGCGATGCGCTCGTCGGCGGTTTTCTTCGACAGCAGCAGCATCATTTGTTGATCGTCACGAATCTCGCGGCTCATCACGCGCATCAATTGGCGGCGCAGTTGTGGCAATTGCAGGGCCAATTCGTCCAGGCGCTCGAAAGGAATTTCGCACACCGACGTCGTCTCCAGGGCCTGGGCCGACACCGGGTGAATCTCGGTGTCCATTCCCGACAGCCCGACCAACTCGCTGGGCAGGTGGAAGCCGGTGATTTGTTCTTCGCCGCCGTCGCTGAGGCTGAACGTCTTCAATGCGCCCGAACGTACTGCATAGACGGAATCAAACTTGTCGCCCTGGCGAAACAAAAATTCGCCTTTTTTCAATGGGCGGCCGCGTTTGACGATGTCGTCCAGCGCATCCATGTCTTCCAGATTCAACGAAAGTGGCAGGCAGAGGGGAGCCAGGCTGCAATCCTTGCAATGGGCCTGGCTGTGAGCGCGCAGTTTAACTGGCTCGGACATTTCTTAAATCCTTGTGGGAAAACACACATAAGACGTAAGGGTAACGCACTGGGGGGTATGGAGGCCAGCGTGTACAAAAAACCTGTCGGTATATAAAGATCTGGCTAAAACCGCCGATAGTACTGCTATCGACTACAAACACGGCGACTCAAAACATGTTAGCCCTCAGTACTCAACTCGCTTCGCGTACTCAGATCCAGGCACAGCCCGAAACCAAGAAAGCTGCCGATTCCGATGTTGCCGCGATTCCGACAGCGGATGAAGCCAAGCCTGCCGTTTCCGTGACCATTTCCGGCGCCGCAATGAAAGCTGCCGCGGCGGAAAAAACCTCAAACAGTGACATCGACGAAAGCGGCCTGGCGGAAAACGTCAAGAATCTGCTCAAGATGATTCGTGAGATCAAAAAGCAGATTGCCGAGAAACAGGCTGAGATGGCAGCGGTAATGGCCGACAGAAGTCTCAGCCCTGAACAGGCCCGTGCCCGGCTTTCCGGGCTGCAGTCGGCCTTAAGTGCGCTGCAAGCCAGCTTGACCAGCGCCCAGGCGTCCCTCACCAAGGCGATGAAAGACATGAGCGCGGGTGATGCGGTCAAGGCCGCGAGCCTGGCCATGAAGTAAGTACGTCTAGATGACCCGCGAAAATCGTTGCCTGTTCTGGTGCTCCAGATAGGCATCGAACACCATGCACACTGAACGCACCAGCAAGCGCCCGGCCGGCAGCACACGAATGCCCCGGGCGTCCAACTCGATCAGGCCATCGGTGGCCATCGTCTCCAATTGCGGCCATAGCTCGGCGAAGTAGCCGCGAAAGTCGATGTTGTACGCCTGTTCGATCGCCTCGAACCCCAGGCTGAAATTGCAGATCAACTGCTGGATCACTTCCCGTCGCAGACGATCGTCAGTGGTGCAGACCAAACCACGGCTGGTTGCCAGTTGTGCGCCCGCCAAGGCGTTCTGGTAGTGGGTGAGGTCGCTGCTGTTCTGGCAATACAAGTCGCCAATCTGGCTGATCGCCGAAACGCCCAACCCAATCAGATCGCAATGCCCGTGGGTGGTATAGCCCTGGAAGTTGCGCTGCAGCTTGCCTTCCTCCTGGGCGATGGCCAGTTCGTCGTCCGGCAGGGCGAAGTGATCCATGCCGATATAGCGGTAGCCGGCCTGGGTCAGTTGTTCAATGGTGGTTTGCAGCATCAGCAGTTTTTCGGCCGGCGAGGGCAGCTCGTCGGTGTTGATCCGCCGTTGGGGCATGAAACGTTCCGGCAGATGGGCGTAGTTGAATACGGACAAGCGGTCCGGCTGCAAGCGGATGACTTCTTCCACAGTGCGCGCAAAGTTCAGCGGTGATTGCTTGGGCAAGCCGTAGATCAAATCGATATTGATCGAGCGAAATTGCAGGGTACGTGCCGCATCGATCACTGCGCGGGTCTCTTCCAGGCTTTGCAGGCGATTGACCGCTCGTTGCACCTCGGGGTCAAGGTCTTGCAGGCCGATGCTTACGCGGTTGAAACCCAGCTCGCGCAGCAGGCCCATGGTGGCCCAGTCGGCTTCGCGAGGGTCGATTTCGATGCCATAGTCGCCCGAATCATCATCGAGCAAATTGAAATGCTGGCGCAGGCAATTCATCACCTGGCGCAGTTCGTCGTGGCTGAGAAAAGTCGGTGTGCCGCCGCCAAAGTGCAATTGCTCCACTGGCTGCTTCGGATCGAGGTGGCAGGCCACCAGCTGGATTTCCTGCTGCAGGCGCTGCAAGTAGGCCTGGGCGCGACCACGGTCCTTGGTGACCACCTTGTTGCAGGCGCAGTAGTAGCAAATGTTGGCGCAGAACGGTACGTGCACATACACCGATAACGGCCGTACCGCCTTGCGGCTTTCGCGCAGGGCATGGAGCAGGTCGAAGGTGCCGACCTGGCTGTCCAATTGGACGGCGGTAGGGTAGGACGTGTAGCGCGGCCCCGCCAAGTCGTAGCGGTGAATCAGATCTGTGTCCCAACGAATGGCGTCGAGCATGCGGGCGGTCCCCCGGATTGGCTAGTGGGCCGAGTCTAGGGGCAGGGCTGGCAAGGCATGTTGATTTGCATCAACGGGGAGCGGCGCTATGCCACAGGGGCTTTCAATGACCCATGAGCCAGTGCTGATGCGGGCCCGGCAAGGTCCAGATACCGAAGATGATCACCAACAGGCCGCCGGCCATGCGCACGCTGCGTTTACGCAAGAGCGCGGTGACACGCTCCGCCGCCAGCCCGGTGGCCAGCAGCACCGGCCAGGTGCCGAGGCCGAACGCGAGCATCAGCAACGCGCTGTCCAGCGCATTGCCCTGGCTCGCGGCCCACAGCAGGGTGCTGTAGACCAAGCCGCACGGCAACCAGCCCCACAGCGCGCCCAGCAGCAAGGCGCGCGGCAGGCTCGACACCGGCAGCAAACGGTTGGCAACGGGCTGTATATGCCGCCACAGGCCGCGTCCGAGGCTTTCGATGCGGGTCAGGCCGCTCCACCAACCGGCTAGGTACAGGCCCATGCAAATCAGCAGTAACCCGGCGAGTACGCGCATGAACATCGCCGCCGGGCTGTTGGCCACCGCCCAGCCGGCAAGGCCAATCAGCAAGCCGGCCGTGGCATAGCTGAGGATGCGCCCCAGGTTGTACGCCAGCAGCAGGCGAAAGCGGCGGCTGCGTTGCTCCTTGGGGATCGCCAGGGTCAGGGCGCCCATCAGTCCGCCACACATGCCTAGGCAATGGCCGCCGCCCAGCAGGCCGAGGATCAGCGCCGAGACCAGCAGGGGCGCCAGCTCAAGCATGGGGTGGATCTTTGGGCGGTTGTTCGGGGCTGTTGGCTTGGTCGATGGCGGCCAGGTGGTTCGGGTCCTGGTCGTCGAACAACACGCTGTGGGCGGGGCCGTCGAGATCCTCGTACTGGCCGCTGTCCACGGCCCAGAAGAAGATGTAGATCGCCACACCCACTAACAGCAGCGCCGCCGGTATCATCACGTATAGAGCTGGCATCTGCACTCCATGCCCACGCGGCTCAGGCCGGCAGCGGGCGGGTTATCAAGGTGGTGCCGGTGGCTGGCGCGCTCGGCAGGCGAGTCAGGCGCAAGGCGTTGAGCACCACGGTCAATGAGCTGAGGGACATGCCGATCGCCGCCCAGATTGGGGTGATCCAGCCCAAGGCCGCAAACGGCAGCATAAGGCCATTGTACAGCCCGGCCCACAGCAGGTTCTCAATGATCACTCGACGGGTGCGCCGTGCCAGGCTGAAGGCTTGCACCAGTGCCTCCAAGCGGTTGGACAACAGCACCGCGTCGGCGCTGGTTTTCGCCAGGTCAGTGGCCGAGCCCATGGCCACGCTGATATCGGCGGCGGCCAGCACCGGCACATCATTGACGCCATCGCCCAGCATCAGCACCTTGCGGCCTTGCTTGTGCAGGTTTTGCAGCACCTGCAACTTGTCATCAGGGCGCAGGCCGCCGTGGGCTTCGTCGATGCCCAACTCAAGGGCCACACTGGCGACCATCGGTGAGCTGTCGCCCGAGAGCAGCAGCGTACGCCAGCCGCGTGCCTTGCACGCTGCGAGCAGCGCAGGGGCGTCGCTGCGCAGGCGGTCGTCGAGTACGAACCAGGCGAGGGCGCCGCTGTTGTCACCCAACAGCAGCCATTGCCCGGCTTCGTCCGGTGAGGCGGGAATCGCGCAGCCACTGAGTTCGCAGACAAAACCCGGTTGGCCAATACGCAACAGGCGGTCCCCCACCCGACCCTCCAGGCCCAGGCCAGGGGTGCTCAACACTTCATCAGCGGCCAGTGGCGCACGCCCAAAGGCACGAGCAATCGGGTGTTCCGAGCGGTTCTCCAGGGCGGCGGCGAGGCCCAGGCACTGGTCGCTGTCCAGCGCGCCCAGGGGCTGGATGGCGCGCAACGCCAGGCGTCCTTCGGTGAGGGTGCCGGTCTTGTCGAAAATCACCGTGTCGATCTGGTTCAGGCCTTCAAGCACATGGCCGCGGGTCAGTAGCAACCCCAGGGTGTGCAAGGTGCCGGTGGCAGCGGTCAGGGCGGTTGGGGTGGCCAAGGACAGTGCACACGGGCAAGTCGCCACCAGCATCGCCAACACAATCCAGAATGCGCGTGACGGGTCCAGTTCCCACCACAGCAGGCCGATCAGCACGGCGGCGATCAGCGAGCACAGCAGGAACCACTGCGCGGCACGGTCGGCGATTTGCGCCAGGCGTGGTTTCTCGGCCTGGGCGCGCTCCAGCAGGCGCACAATGGCGGACAGACGCGTGTCGTGGCCCAGGGCGCGCACCTCGACCGTCAGTGCGCCCTCGACATTCAGCGTGCCAGCCGTAACGCTGTCGCCGACCCGCCGCGGCTGTGGCAGGTACTCGCCGGTCAGCAGGGATTCATCGATGCTGGATTGGCCGTCGAGGATCACGCCATCCGCCGGCAGCACCGCGCCGGGATGCACCAGGACACGATCACCCAATGCCAGTTCACTGAGCAGGATGCGTTCGCTCTGACCATCACCTTGGAGGCGCAAGCAGGAGGCGGGCAACAGGTTGACCAATTGAGCGGTGGCCGCTGCGGTGCGCTCCCGGGCGCGGCGCTCAAGGTAACGCCCGGCCAGCAGGAACAGCGCAAACATGCCCACGGCATCGAAATACAATTCGCCCACGCCAGTGATCGCGGTCCAGATGCCCGCCAGGTACGCACCGCCAATTGCCAGGGATACCGATACGTCCATGGTCAGGTGTCGCGTGCGTATGTCACGCAGCGCCCCTTTGAAGAACGGCGCGCAGCTATAGAACACGATGGGTGTGGTGAGAAACATCGCAACCCAGCGCAGGATCACGTGCAACTCCGGGCTCAGGTCGATATTGAATTCCGGCCAGGTCGCCATGGTTGCCATCATCGCCTGGAACCACAGCAAGCCGGCAACCCCCAGTTGACGCAGGGCCAGGCGATTTTCGCTGGCCAATTGTTCGGCGGCGCGGTCGGCCTGGTAGGGGTGGGCGGCGTAGCCGATATGGCGCAGTTCGCTGAGCAGTTGGCTCAACGGCAGTTGCCCATCGGCCCAGCGCACGTGCAAGCGATGGTTGGACAGGTTCAGCCGCGCCTCGGCCACCGCGGGCAGGCTGCGCAGGTGTTTCTCGATCAACCAGCCGCAGGCGGCGCAGCTGATGCCTTCCATCAACAGAGTGGTTTCGGCCAAGTCGCCTTGATGGCGCACAAAGGGTTTTTGCACATCGGCGCGGTCGTACAGCGCCAGCTCATCCACCAGTTGCACCGGGAGCGCCTCGGGGTTGGCCGAGGCTTCGCTGCGGTGCTGGTAATAGCTTTCCAGCCCACCGGCCACAATCGCTTCGGCCACGGCCTGGCAGCCGGGGCAGCAGAGTTCGCGGCGTTCGCCGAGGATCCGGGCGGTGAACCGGCTGCCGGATGGGACGGGCAGGGCGCAGTGGTAGCAGGGGATTGGGCTGGTCATGGGCGCTGCTATTTTTTCAGGTCTTCGGCACCCTGCAATGGTTCGTCACCCAACAGCAAGTCTTTGTCGTGGCTGACCTCTTCTTCCTCGAACATCCTCCAGGTGTTGCTGCCTTCCACGCCAAGCAGTTCCACGAAACGCCGGCCTTCAACCTTGTCGGTGACCTGGCCGATGTAGCGGCCCTGCTCGCTATCACTGCGGGCCAGGACGATCTTGCGATCCTTCTCCGGCTGGGTCGGGGAAATCAGGTTCAGTTCCAGGGTTGCAGGGCCGCTGTTACCGGTCAGGTGCAACTCGACTTCGCCGGTCAGTTCATCCAGGTGCAACTTGGCACGCAGTTGCAGGGTCTGGGCCAGGCGTTCACGGTCCAGGGAGCGGTTGATGCCTTTGCCGGCCTCGTAGTAATTGTCGTTGACCAGGTTGTCCGGGTTGTTGACCGCGATGGTCACCATGGACAGGGTCAGCGTCACCGAGCAGGCCAGGATCGCGATGATGATCCAGGGCCAGAGGTGCTTGTACCAAGGGCTTGCAGCAGTGGTTGCGGGCATTCTTGTGTTCCCTGTTTAACGAACTTGTGGGCCGATGAATCGGCTCTTGGCTTCAATATGAACGCTGGTGTCATCGGCATCTTTGAGGATGAAAGTCACCTCGTTGGTGCTCGACGGCAGTTGCTCCGGCGCACTCGACAACTCCACCGGCATACTGACGATATCGCCGGCGGCCACCTTGATTTCGCGTCGCCCCTGCAACTTGAGGTCCGGCAGGCCGGCGGCGTCGAGCACGTAGGTGTGGTCGTGCTGGTCCTTGTTCATGATCTTCAGGCTGTAGACGTTTTCGATGCGCCCTTCGGCGTTTTCCCGGTACAGCACGCGGTCCTTGCTGACATCGAAACCCACCAGCGAGCGCATGAAGAATGCGCCGACCAGCAAGCCGATCATGGTCAGCAGCACCAGCGCATAGCCGATCAGCCGTGGGCGTAACTTATGGGTCTTCTGACCGGACAGATTGTGCTCGGTGGTATAGCTGATCAGGCCGCGTGGGTAGTCCATCTTGTCCATGATGTTATCGCAGGCATCGATACAGGCGGCGCAGCCGATGCACTCGATTTGCAGGCCGTCGCGGATATCGATGCCGGTCGGGCACACCTGCACGCACATGGTGCAATCGATGCAGTCTCCCAGGCCCTGGGCCTTGTAGTCGACGCCCTTTTTACGCGGGCCGCGCACTTCGCCACGGCGCGGGTCATAGGAAACGATCAGGGTGTCTTTGTCGAACATTACGCTCTGGAAGCGCGCGTAAGGGCACATGTAGATACACACCTGCTCGCGCAGCCAGCCGGCGTTGCCGTAGGTGGCGAGGGTGAAGAAGCCGACCCAGAAATACGACCAGCCGTCGGCCTGGCCGGTGAAGAAATCGAACACCAGCTCGCGGATCGGCGAAAAGTAGCCGACGAAGGTCATGCCGGTGGCGAAACCGATCAACAGCCACAGCGTGTGTTTGCTGAACTTGCGCAGGAACTTGTTGGCGCCCATGGGCGCCTTGTCCAGCTTGATGCGCTGGTTGCGGTCGCCTTCGGTGACCTTTTCGCACCACATGAAGATCCACGTCCACACGCTTTGCGGGCAGGTATAGCCGCACCACACCCGTCCGGCGTACACGGTGATAAAGAACAGGCCAAAGGCCGCAACAATGAGAATGCCCGAGAGCAGGATGAAATCCTGGGGCCAGAAGGTGGCGCCAAAAATGAAGAACTTACGCTCCGGCAGGTTCCACCACACCGCCTGGTGGCCGCCCCAGTTCAGCCACACGGTGCCGAAGTAAAGCAGGAACAGGCCGGCGCCACCGAGCATGCGCAAATTGCGGAACAGGCCGGTGAAGGCACGGGTATAGATTTTCTCTCGCGAGGCGTAGAGGTCGACGCTATTGCTCGCGTTTTTGGCAGGCGGGGTAACGTCATGTACCGGTATCTGGTTGCTCATCATTGCATCCCACGGCGGTGGAGATTTGCCTCGGCCAGTACGTGCCAGCCAGGGTCAAATGGGGGGTGTTGCAGTGGCCTAATGATACGCCCCCGATGTTGTGCAAAGGGTGCGACCTTTGGTCGCGTTGGGAGAAATCAAATGATGGTGTACGTGACCTGGATCAATTGACTTGTGAAGTATGGACGGTTTTGGTGGGTGTGCCGGTCATTCGTCCCTCGGGTCAATCAGTGGCGCGCCGCTGGGCCAGAAGTCGCTGATGTGGCGTGAGCAGGGTGAGTCACGGAAAAGCGCAGATTCAAGTTTGGCGATATTTTTATATTGCCGTGTCAGGCTGGCTCGGCTGTTTTATAGCCATGGCATAAGCTGTAAATATATAGGCAAGCATCAAGTGCGATTGGTTGTTTACTACTTGCTGCGCATGAAGTTTTCACTGGTGGCCAGTCGCCAAGTATGTATACATGCATTTACATGTTTTTGCTCTGCGGATTGAACTGTCTGGTAAGTGGTATTCACTAATGGGTGTGTGGTTTTTTTTGCTGGTCTTATCTATTTTTTCGAGGTGTTAGATGATAAGTGATAATGTTTTTAATGCTTCAGATTTCGAGGTTTTTAATCTGCGCTCTATCTTGGGTCTGCCACCTTCAGATCATGCTGTACCCGCGAGCGCGATGACGTTGCGTAGTTTTGCCGTTCAACCATCCTTTTCTGGCAATCGAGTGCCTGATGACTCGAAGGTGATAGAGGGCGAGGTGGTGGAACGACTGCTGCAAAACTTCAACGTGTTTGAAGATCCAGGTTCTCCAGGACGCATTACGGTTGGGAGTTTGGTTGAAGTGCTTTGCGGGTTTAAGCCTGAGGTGTCGGAAAGGAACGTCGAGTTGGTTAAGATGATTTTTCTAATGCCCGGACTTTTGAATAAGCTTTGTAGTGCCCATGGTGTTGATAAAGTAGGTGCTCCCTCATCGGAGGGCAGTATTGATAAGTTTGATTTGGAACGGCTGGATAATTTTCATGCGCCGTTGCGTAATCGCCGACGGGAATTTAATAAGATGTTTAAGTATTAATCTCAGCGACCAGAGCGAATGATCTGTTGCAGTTGGGGGACTTTGCCTGGATCAATTGACTTGTGAAGTACGGACGGTTTTTGCTCGCAAGACGGTCATTCGCCCCATGGATTGATCAGCGCAACGCCGCTGGACTTGAAGTCGCTGACGTTGCGTGTGACCACGGTAAGCCCATGAACCAGAGCGGTTGCGGCAATCGACGAGTCACTCGCAAGCCAGAAACAAAATAGCCCCGCCAGTTTTCGCTGGGCGGGGCTTTTTTGTGTGCGAGGATTTATTGCTCTTCTGCCTTCTTATCCCCATGGGACAGGCTGTACACGTACGCCGCCAGCAAGTGCACTTTGTCATTGCCTTGCAGCAACTCCTGCGCTGGCATCTGACCTTGGCGGCCATAACGAATGGTCTGTTGCAATTGCGCGAAGCTTGAGCCGTAGATGAATGCGCCCGGGTGCGTCAGGTCGGGGGCGCCCATGGCTGGCGTGCCTTTACCGGCCGGGCCGTGGCACGCCACGCAGTTGGCGGCGAAGAGTTTCTCGCCGTTGGCTACATCTGCCTTGGCGCCTTCGGGCAGCTTGCGGCCATCGAGGTTGGTCACCACAAAGCCTGCTACGTCAGCCACGCCTTGCTCGCCGATGACTTCGGCCCAGCCTGGCATTACTGCGTGGCGGCCTTGCATGATGGTTTGCTTGATGGTCTCCGGCTCGCCGCCCCAGCGCCAGTCAGCGTCGGTCAGGTTAGGGAAACCGTAGGCGCCCTTGGCGTCGGAGCCGTGGCACACCGAGCAGTTGGAGGCAAACAGCCGGCCGCCCATCTTCAGGGCTTGCGGGTCCTTGGCCACCTCTTCAATGGGCATCGATGCGAATTTGGCGAAGATCGGCCCGAACTTGGCTTCCGATCTGGCCATTTCCTTTTCCCATTCGTGCACGCCGGTCCAGCCGGTCTGGCCGTTGGCAAAGGCGGTTTGCTTGTCGTTGTCCAGATAGTTATAGCCCGGCAGCAGGCCCTTCCAGTTACCCAGGCCGGGGTAGAGCACCAGGTAGCCGAGGGCGAAGACGATGGTGCCGACAAACAGCATGAACCACCATTTGGGCAGTGGGTTGTCGTACTCCTCGATGCCATCGAACGAGTGGCCGACGGTCTCGTCCGTCTGCTCGGTGCGCTGGCCCTTGCGGGTCGACAGCAGCAGCCAGGTCAGGGCGAAGATGGTACCCAGACTGAGGACTGTGACGTACAGACTCCAGAACGTAGTCATTCTTTGTTACTCCTAGAAGCTTGCTCGACGTGCTTGATGGCTTCGGGATCATCTGCAAAGGGCAGCATGGTCGCGTCGTCAAACTCCGACTTGCGCCGCGGGCTGAACACCCACAGCGCCAGGCCGACAAAGGCCACCATCACCACAACGGTGCCCAGGCCACGAATCATCCCGATATCCATGTAGGTCACCGTTTGCTTTTGATGATGGTGCCAAGGCCCTGCAGGTAGGCCACCAGTGCGTCCATTTCGGTCTTGCCCTTCACAGCGGCCGCTGCACCGGCGATGTCTTCGTCGGTGTAGGGCACGCCCAGGGTGCGCAAGACTTCCATCTTCTTCGCGGTGTCCTTGCCGTCGAGCTTGTTTTCCACGAGGAACGGGTACGCCGGCATTTTTGACTCCGGCACCACGTTGCGCGGGTTGTACAAGTGCGCACGCTGCCAGTCATCGGAGTAACGCCCGCCGACCCGGGCCAGGTCCGGGCCGGTGCGCTTGGAACCCCACAGGAACGGGTGGTCCCACACGCTTTCACCGGCGACCGAATAGTGGCCGTAGCGTTCGGTTTCGGCGCGGAACGGGCGGATCATCTGCGAGTGGCAGCCCACGCAACCGTTGGCGATGTAGACGTCGCGGCCTTCCAGTTCAAGGGCGGTACGCGGCTTCATGCCTTCGACCGGCTTGTTGGTCACGTCCTGGAAAAACAGCGGCACGATCTGGGTCAGGCCGCCGATACTCACGGCAATGACCATGAAGAAGGCCAGCAGGCCGATATTCTTCTCGACTACTTCATGCTTCATCAGTGAGCTCCCACAACGGCGATCTTGGCGGCGGCTTCAGCTTGCGCCGGGTCGGAGGCACGTACGGTGCGCCAGACGTTGTAGGCCATCAACAACATGCCGCTGGCAAAGAATGCACCGCCCAGGGCACGCACGATAAAGCCCGGGTGGCTGGCTTGCAGCGCTTCGACGAAGGAGTAGGTGAGGGTGCCGTCATCATTGATCGCACGCCACATCAGGCCCTGGGTGATGCCGTTGACCCACATCGAAGCGATGTAGAGCACGGTGCCGATGGTCGCCAGCCAGAAGTGCGCATTGATCAGCCCGACGCTGTGCATCTGAGCGCGGCCGAACAGTTTGGGGATCATGTGGTACAGCGCGCCGATGGAGATCATCGCTACCCAGCCCAGTGCGCCGGCATGTACGTGGCCGATGGTCCAGTCGGTGTAGTGGGACAGCGAGTTGACGGTCTTGATCGCCATCATCGGCCCTTCAAAGGTCGACATGCCGTAGAACGCCAGCGACACCACCAGAAAGCGCAGGATCGGGTCGGTGCGCAGCTTATGCCAGGCGCCCGACAGGGTCATCATGCCGTTGATCATGCCGCCCCAGCTTGGTGCCAGCAGGATGATCGACATCGCCATGCCCAGGGACTGTGCCCAATCCGGCAAGGCGGTGTAGTGCAGGTGGTGGGGGCCGGCCCAGATGTAAAGGGTGATCAGCGCCCAGAAGTGCACGATGGACAGGCGATAGGAGTAGATCGGGCGCTCGGCCTGCTTGGGCACGAAGTAATACATCATCCCCAGGAAGCCGGTGGTGAGGAAAAAGCCTACGGCGTTGTGGCCGTACCACCATTGAATCATCGCGTCCGTCGCGCCAGAGTAGGCCGAGTAGGACTTGAACAGGCTGACCGGCAAGGACGCGTGGTTGACGATGTGCAGCATCGCCGTGACCAGGATGAACGCCCCGTAGAACCAGTTGCCCACATAAATGTGCTTGGTCTTGCGCTTGACGATGGTGCCGAAGAACACCACCGCGTAGGTCACCCAGACGATGGCGAGCAGAATCGCGATCGGCCATTCCAGCTCGGCGTATTCCTTGGTGGTGGTGTAGCCCAGCGGCAGGCTGATGATGGCGCCGACGATAACCGCCTGCCAGCCCCAGAAAGTGAACGCGGCCAGGCTATCCGAGATCAATCGCGTCTGGCAGGTGCGTTGCACCACGTAGTAGGAGGTGGCAAACAGTGCACAGCCACCGAAGGCGAAGATCACCAGGTTGGTGTGCAGCGGGCGCAAACGACCGAAGGTCGTCCAGGGCAGGTCGAAATTCAATTGCGGCCAGACCAGTTGCGAGGCGATGAACACCCCGAGCCCCATGCCAAGGATCCCCCAGACCACCGTCATGATGGCGAACTGGCGGACTACCTTATAGTTATAAGCAGTCGGACTGATTGCTGTGCTCATTCTAAGGTTCCACGGTTTAGGTTTTTTTATAGGTAAAATCGGTCGCAAGTATGTAGAAAGCGAGGGGCCATTGCAACGCAATGGCTGACCTGTATCAATGCGTTCCACGCCAGATTCTGCGCCCTTTCCATGTTTGGCGTAAGGATTAAATCCGAAATAGAAAGCTGATCAAGTGGACAGGAATTTTAGGGGGCGCAACGGATACCGTCGCCTACGCCAGAATTGCTCCACTGTGGGAACAAGCGTAGACCCGAATAGGAGGGGGGGAAAGTTGGGTGTTGCGAGGGTGCGACACTTGGTCGCGACTTATGCCTGTGGCGAGGGAGCTTGCTCCCGCTGGGCTTCGCAGCGGCCCCAAAATCTTGGGAGCGCTTCGCACTCCAGCGGGAGCAAGCTCCCTCGCCACAGGTAGAGCTTTTACTGCGGTTGGCTGTCTGGCGTTGCACCATCAGCATTATGGGACAGGCTATACACGTACGCCGCCAGCAGATGCACCTTGTCATTACCCTGCAGCACTTCCTGGGCCGGCATCTGGCCCTGGCGACCATGGCGGATGGTCTGCTGCAACTGCGCCAGGCTGGTGCCGTAGATAAACCCGCTTGGTTCGGTCAGGTTCGGCGCGCCCATGGCTTCCACGCCGTGGCCTTGTGGGCCATGGCAAGCCACGCAGGTGGTGCTGAATGCGGCTTGGCCCGCGGCCAGGTCAGCGGTGTTGTCCGCCGGCAAGGGCAGCTTGGCCAGGTCGTGGCGCACATAGGCGGCGACGTTTTTCACCCCGTCCTCGCCCAGCACTTCACCCCAGGCCGGCATGGCCGCGTGGCGACCGGCCATGATGGTAGCCTTGATCGCTTCGGCCGAACCACCCCAGCGCCAGTTGCTGTCTGCCAGGTTCGGGAAGCCATAGGCGCCCTTGGCATCCGAGCCGTGGCACACCGCGCAGTTGGAGGCGAACAGGCGGCCGCCCATCTTCAACGCTTGTGGGTCCTTGGCGACTTCTTCCACGGGCATCGCCGCGAACTTGGCGAAGATCGGCCCGAACCTGGCGTCGGCCTTGGCCATTTCCTTGTCCCATTCCTTGGTCTGGGTCCAGCCATCTTCATAGCCCGGCAGCACGCCTTTCCAGTTGCCCAGGCCCGGGTAGAGAATCAGGTAGCCGACGGCAAATACCAGCGTGCCGGCGAACAGCATGAACCACCACTGGGGCAGCGGGTTGTCGTACTCCTCGATACCGTCGAAGGCGTGGCCCATGGTCTGGTCGACGCTGCCCTTGGTTTCGCCCTTGCGGGTGCCGACCAACAGCCAGGTCAGGCCGATCAGGCTGCCGAGGGTCAATACGCAGATCCATGTACTCCAAAAAGTAGTCATGGCCGAGTGCTCCTTGTTACTGGCTCTGCTTGAGCGTCGGTTGGGGAGGGTTCATCGGCAAACGGCAGCATGGTCGCATCGTCAAACTCCGACTTGCGCCGTGGGCTGAACACCCACAGCGACAGGCCGATAAAGGCGATGGCGACCACCAGTGTGCCGAGGCCGCGGATGGTGCCCGCATCGAATTCAAATCCCATGGCTCACCTCTTGCTCTTGATGGCGGTGCCGAGCACTTGCAGGTAGGAAACCAGCGCGTCCATCTCGGTCTTGCCCTTGAGGCTGGCGACCGCGCCGTTGATGTCGTCGTCGGTGTAAGGCACGCCGAGGGTACGCATCACTTTCAATTTGGTCTCGGTGTGGCTGCTGTCGACGGCGGCGGTGACCAACCACGGATAGGCCGGCATTTTCGACTCCGGCACCACGTTGCGCGGGTTGTACAAATGCGCGCGGTGCCAGTCGTCCGAGTAGCGTGCGCCGACGCGGGCCAGGTCCGGCCCGGTGCGCTTGGAGCCCCACAGAAACGGGTGGTCCCAAACGCTTTCGCCGGCCACCGAGTAGTGACCGTAGCGCTCGGTCTCGGCGCGGAACGGGCGGATCATCTGCGAGTGGCACTGCACGCAGCCTTCGCGGATGTAGATGTCGCGGCCCTCCAGCTGCAGCGCGGTGTAGGGCTTCATGCCTTCCACCGGCTTGTTGGTCACGTCCTGGAAGAACAGCGGGACGATCTGGGTCAGGCCGCCGATGCTCACGGCGAGCACCATCAGCAGCATCAGCAGGCCGACGTTTTTTTCAATCGTTTCGTGTTTCATCATCGACTCCTCAGGCCATCTGCGCTGCGGCGCTGATTTCGGCTGGCTGCGCCGAACGCACGGTGCGCCATGTGTTGTAAGCCATCAGCAACATGCCGGTGAGGAAGATCGCACCGCCCACCAGCCGCACGATGAAGCCAGGGTGGCTGGCCACCAGGGTTTCGACGAAGGAGTAGGTCAAGGTGCCGTCTTCGTTGACCGCACGCCACATCAGGCCCTGGGCGATGCCGTTGACCCACATCGAGGCGATGTAGAGCACGGTGCCGATGGTGGCCAGCCAGAAGTGCGCGTTTATCAGGCCGAGGCTGTACATCTGCTCGCGACCGAAGACTTTCGGGATCATGTGGTACAGCGCGCCGATGGAGATCATCGCCACCCAGCCCAGCGCCCCGGCGTGTACGTGGCCGATGGTCCAGTCGGTGTAGTGGGAAAGAGCGTTGACGGTCTTGATCGCCATCATCGGACCTTCGAATGTCGACATGCCGTAGAAGGCCAGGGACACAACGAGGAAGCGCAGGATCGGGTCGCTGCGCAACTTATGCCAGGCACCCGAGAGGGTCATCATGCCGTTGATCATGCCGCCCCAGCTTGGCGCCAGCAGCACCAGTGACATCACCATGCCCAGGGACTGCGCCCAGTCCGGCAAGGCGGTGTAGTGCAAGTGGTGAGGGCCGGCCCAGATGTACAGGGTGATCAGCGCCCAGAAGTGCACGATCGACAAGCGATAGGAATACACCGGACGCTCGGCCTGCTTGGGTACGAAGTAGTACATCATCCCCAGGAAGCCTGCGGTGAGGAAAAAGCCTACCGCGTTGTGCCCATACCACCATTGCACCATGGCATCCGTCGCACCGCCGTACAGCGAGTAGGACTTGGTCAGGCTGACCGGGATTTCCAGGTTATTGACGATATGCAGGATGGCCACGGTGATGATGAACGCACCGAAGAACCAGTTACCGACGTAGATGTGCTTGGTCTTGCGCTTCATGATCGTGCCGAAGAACACGATGGCATAGGCGACCCATACGATGGTGATCAGGATATCGATCGGCCATTCCAGCTCGGCGTATTCCTTGGAACTGGTGTAGCCCAGCGGCAGGCTGATTGCGGCCAGCAAAATTACCAGCTGCCAGCCCCAGAAGCAGAACGCGGCCACTTTTGGTGCGAACAGCTGAGTCTGGCAGGTGCGTTGTACCGAGTAGAAGGAGCTGGCGAACAGCGCGCAGCCACCGAAGGCGAAAATCACCGCATTGGTGTGCAACGGGCGCAGGCGGCCGAAGCTGGTCCAGGGTAAATCGAAGTTGAGCGCAGGCCAAACCAATTGGGCGGCGAGAAAAACCCCGAGCCCCATGCCGACGATGCCCCACACCACCGTCATAATGGCGAATTGGCGGACCACCTTGTAGTTATAGGCGGTACTTAAAGTAGTGTTCATGGTTCCCCATCCACGGTTCAACCCAAGCAAGTGCGGCACTTGGGCTGGAGTTATAGGCAGACTAAAAAGCGAGGCAAGCATGGGCAAAGAGCACAAGGCCAGTATTGACGGGGATCAATGGGCGCAGTGTGTGCGCGAACGCGGCTGGCTGTGGGATGTCGCCACGGGCACGGCTTCGGGCGAGCCGGTCACGCTGATCCTGGCCCACGGCGCCGGGGCACCGATGGACTCGGCGTTCATGAACGACATGGCGGCACGCCTTGCCGGGCATGGCGTGAACGTGGTGCGCTTCGAGTTCCCGTACATGGCCCAGCGCCGTATGGATGGCGGCAAGCGCCCGCCGAATCCGGCGCCGAAACTGCTGGAGTGCTGGCGCGAGGTGTATGGCGAGGTGCGACGTCATGTCGCTGGGAAACTGGCAGTTGGCGGCAAGTCCATGGGTGGGCGGATGGCCAGTTTACTGGCCGATGAACTGGGCGCCGATGGGTTGGTGTGCCTGGGCTATCCGTTCTATGCGGTGGGCAAGCCAGAGAAACCCCGGGTGGAGCACTTGGCTGCGCTTACGACGCCAACGTTGATTGTGCAGGGCGAGCGTGATGCCTTGGGCAATCGGGCAGCGGTGCAGGATTATGAGTTGTCAGAGAGTATTGAAGTGATGTGGTTGGTGGCGGGCGATCATGACTTGAAGCCGTTGAAGGCTTCGGGGTTCAGCCATGAGCAGCACTTGGAGGCGGCGGCGGTGCAGGTGGCTGAGTTTCTCAGGGCCTGTTAGGGCCCTATCGGGGGCAAGCCAGCTCCCACATTGGACTGGGTTCACCTATTTCTATCGGTGAATACCGTCCAGTGTGGGAGCTGGCTTGCCTGCGATAGCGGTTTATCGGTTAAAACGCTCCACCAGCGAGTACTGGGTATTGGCGGTATGCGTCAACTCCTCACTCAACTGCGCCGAGTTCATCGCCTGCTCTGAAGTTTGATCTGCCAACAGCGCGATGGTGCTGATATTGCGGCTGATCTCCTCGGCCACGGCGCTTTGCTCTTCGGTAGCAGCGGCAATCTGGGTGGTCATGTCGGTGATATTGGCCACCGCCTCACTGATGCCCACCAACGCCTGATCCGCTTCCATCACCCGCGCTACACCCTCTTCAGCCTGGCGATGCCCGGCGTCCATGGTTTGCACAGCCGCAGCCGCCGTGTGTTGCAGCTTGGCGATCAGGGTATGGATCTGCCCGGTGGATTCGGCCGTACGCTGCGCCAGTTGGCGCACTTCATCGGCGACCACCGCAAATCCACGGCCCATCTCACCGGCACGCGCGGCTTCGATAGCGGCATTGAGCGCCAGCAGGTTGGTCTGGTCGGCGATGCCTTTGATCACATCGACCACGCCGCCGATTTCATCGCTGTCCTTGGCCAGTTGAGTGACGGTCACACCCGTCTCGCCCACCGCAACCGACAGCCGCTGAATCGCCTCGCGGGTTTCCCCGGCGATATCGCGGCCGCGACCGGTCAGGCGGTTGGCTTCCTGGGTGGCATCGGCGGTGCGCTGCACATGGCTGGCGACTTCCTGGGTGGTCGCGGCCATCTGGTTGACGGCGGTGGCCACCTGTTCGGTTTCCACGCGCTGACGTTCCAGGCCGCTGGAGCTGCTGTGCGCCAGGGTGTTGGACTGCGCCGCTTGGTCGTTGAGGTGCTCGGCGGTGTCCTGCAGACGGGTCAGGCAGGTCTTCAGGCGCGCTTCCTGGCTGAGGATCGACATTTCCAGTCGGGCCTGGGCGCCACGGCTGTCGGTGTACATCTGCGCGATCAACGGATCGGAGGTGGTCTGCTCGGCCAGCCGCAGCAAGCGCTTGAGGCCGCGCTGCTGCCAGCTCAGGCCCAGCAGGCCCAACGGCACCGATAGCACCGCAGCCAGGGCAAAGCCCCACTGGGAGGTGAGGGTGGCGCCGATCATGAAGCTCAGTTGGCTGACCAGGATAAACGGCAGCCAGTCCTGTAGCACCGGCAGCCATTTGTCGCGCTGGGGGATGGCCGACTTGCCCTGGTTGATGCGTTGATAGAGCGCCTCGGCCCGGCGGATCTGCTCGGCGGTGGGCTTGATGCGCACCGATTCGTAGCCGATCACCTGGTTGCCGTCGAACACCGGAGTCACATAGGCGTTAACCCAGTAATGGTCACCGGTCTTGCAGCGATTCTTGACAATGCCCATCCATGGCAAGCCTTGTTTGAGCGTGGACCACATGTGCGCGAACACGGCCGAGGGCACATCCGGGTGGCGCACCAGGTTGTGCGGGGCACGGATCAGTTCGTCGCGGGTGAACCCACTGATTTCGACAAACGCGTCGTTGCAGTAGGTAATGACACCCTTGGCATCTGTGGTGGAGATCAACCGTTGCTGAGCGGGGAAGGTACGTTCGCGCTGGGTAACGGGTTGGTTATTACGCATGATTGTTCAATCCGCAAGGCTTTCAGGGGGTATCGGCCATGGCGGGCATTTATTTAACTTATTTTTGCAACAATTCTGGGAGCAGTGGGCTGGCTGTGGTGAGGGAGCAAGCTCCCTCGCCACAACAACTCGCTCCTACAGCAAGAAAGGCTCAGCCGGCCAGCATCGGGTAGGTGAACAGCCCGAAGTGCAGCAGATTCAAGCCAAAGTGCGTGGCAATCGCTGCGCCGAGCCCGCCAAAGCGATACGCCAGGCCGTAACCGACCCCGGCAATACTCGCCAGCATTACCCATTGCCAACCCGCACCAAAATGCGCCAGGCCGAATAACAGCGAAGCCAGCAGCAGCGCGAGGTTCTCGCCGTAGGGCAGGTGTTTGAAACGCTGGCTCAGGCCGCCCTGAACATAGCCACGAAACAGCGCTTCTTCCACCAGCGTCACCAGCAGCAGGTTATTGAGTACCCACAGCCATGCCTGGTCCGGCCATTTGGGGGCCCAACTGATCATCCCCATCAGGGCCGCGCCACCCAGGGCTGCGATGGCGGTCAGGGTCAGTGCCAAAGCGGTGACGCAGATCGACAGGCGCAATGAGCGTCGCGCCACAATCCATGGGCAGGCCAGCAACAGCCAGAAGCCGATCAGGGGTTTGTCCTGGTTCAGGTACATCGAGAAGGGCACTGAGTCCGGGGTAAAACGCTGGGGTGCAATACCTCGGCCATTGTAGAAACCCGGCAGCCAGTGCATCGCTAGCCCCAGGGCCAGGACGATAAACAAGCCGTGGCCCAGGTAGCGTGCCCAAGGAGTGCGTTGCTGGCGTACGGCGTAGCCGGCCACCAGCAACAGCGCCACTGACACCGCCGCCAGTATGCCCAGTTGGCCGTAGATCAAGGCCGTGACATAGCCAATGCAAAGTAGTGTGAGGTACAGCCAGGGCAGAGCAATCATGTGAAATCCTTAACAAAAACCGGGCGGCATTATAGCGAGAGGTCTGGTTCGGGGGCATGAAAATGCCTCTACGTACAAGGTAAGGGGGAAAGGATTGCAAAGTATGTTTGCGGCTGGTTATAGTCGTCGCGTCTTTCTCCCTTCAAAAAGATCAGCACATGCCAGCTTCCCAGCGCTTAGCGGTAGTCGATTCAGCGGTCAACGCTGTGGTCGTGCCGTGCGGCGCAAAGCAGCCTGCGCAGATCAGTCACTACCCCCCACCTGTCAGTAGCACGCCGGTGTACGCAGTCGTATCACCGCCGGGCGTTGGCATTTCGGGCTGATCAGCTGTTTGCTGTTGCCCTGTGCCTGCCTGAAAAAAACCTACTGAAATTCAGTCCTTACTGAATCGGCTTTTTTGCCTGATAACAGGTGGTAACTCATGTCTGTTCTTTCGAAACAATCCGTGGCCGCGGCGGCCTCGACGAGCTTGTTTGTCTTGCTGTGGAGCAGCGGGGCGATCTTCTCCAAGTTGGGCCTGGCCCATGCTTCGCCCTTTGCCTTTCTGCTGATCCGCTTTGCCATCGCCCTGGTGGGGTTGGTGGTGCTGGTGCCGATCCTCAAGTTGAAGCTGCCACGTCCCGGCAAGCCCATGCTGTATGCGGCGGCGACGGGCCTGGTGTTGTTGGGGGCCTACCAGATTTTCTATCTGCTGGCCCTGGACCTCAAAGTCACCCCCGGGGTGATGGCGACCATCATGGGCGTCCAGCCGATCCTCACCGTGGTGCTGATGGAGCGTCAGCGCTCGTTACGCCGGCTGTTCGGCCTGGGGTTGGGCCTGGCCGGGTTGATCATGGTGGTGTACCAGGGCATCGGGCTGGCGGGCATGTCCCTGGCCGGGATGCTGTTCGGGCTGCTGGCGCTGGCGAGCATGACGTTTGGCTCGATCATGCAAAAGCGCATCACCGACAACCCCTTGGGCACGTTGCCGTTGCAATACCTGGCCGGGATGCTGTTGTGTGCGGTGTTCGTGCCGTTCCAGCCCTTCCATTTCGAGCACAGTTGGGGCTTTTACCTGCCGGTGCTGTGGATGGGATTGGTGGTGTCAGTGCTGGCGACGCTGTTGCTGTATAGGCTGATCGCCCGCGGCAACCTGGTGAATGTCACCAGTTTGTTCTATCTGATGCCAGCGGTGACCGCGGTAATGGACTACCTGATCTTCGGCAATCGCCTTGCGCTGTTAAGCGTGCTGGGAATGGCGTTGATCATCGTCGGCTTGGTGTTTGTATTCCGTAAACACTAAAACCTATCCCTGTAGGAGCAAAGCTTGCTGTGGCGAGCAAGCTTGCTTGCGCTGGGGGGCGAAGCACCCCCAGGAGCAAGGGCGCGCTCCTATAGTTTTTGCGGGCGCAGTACCAACCACAACGCCCCGGCAATCAGCACCCCGCCATACAGGTGAGCCATGGACAGCGGCTCATCCAACAGCAACGCCCCCCACAGCACGCCGAACGGCGGAATCATAAAGGTCACGGTCATCGACTTGACCGGGCCAATGGATGACAGCAGGCGGAAGTACAAAATGTAGGCGAACGCCGTACACACCAGCCCCAAGCCCAGCAGCGACGCCCACACCTGCCAGCCGCCCCAACTTGCCGGTGGATGGCTGATGGCGCTGTAGGCAAAGAGCGGCAATAGAAACAAGGTAGCGCCGAGCATACTGCCCAAGGCCGACAGGCGACTGTCCAGCCCGCCGCGCTGATCCAGCCAGCGTCGTGCCAGGAAACCGGCAAAACCGTAGCAGGTGGTCGCCAGCAGGCACGCCAACGCGCCCATCAACAATTGCAAATCAAAGGCCACTGGCCCCGCGCGCGTGAGCACGGCGACGCCAAACAGCCCCAAGGCAACGCCCGCTATTTTCGACGGTGTCAGGCGCTCGCTGAAAAACAACCCGCCAATCAGCACGCCCATCAGCGGCGTAGTGGCGTTGAAAATCGCCGAATAACCCGCCGGCAGTACCTGCGCTGCCACTGAATACATGGTCGCCGGAATCCCGGAGTTGATCACCCCCAACAGCAAAACGGTCTTGAACTTGCCCTGGAAATCCCAGCTCACGCGCAGCATCGCCAGGATCACCAGCAACCCGGCGGCGGCAATCGACACGCGGAAAAACGCAGTCGGCACTGTGCCGATTTCCGGCGCAATGATGCGCATGAACAGGAAACTCGCGCCCCAGATGGCAGCCAGTCCCAGCAAGTAGAGGGTGTCAACAGGTCTCACGGAAAACTCCTACGCCAATCAGGCGGGGAGTGTTGCCCAGTGCTCAGGCCGACACAATCGCTAACTACGACGGCCCCTTAAAAATCCTCCTTCTCCTGCCAGCGTTCACTGGCTAAGCTCTGAGCTTCCCGCTACCCGTTCGAGGTTTCCCGCATGTCGCAGCCCGCCCTCGCTATCGCCCGGATGATCCTCGACGGTTTCGACGATTACCGTGAGCACTTTCGCCAGATCACCGATGGGGCCCGCGAGCGTTTCGAGAAGGCCCAGTGGCAGCAAGGGCAGGCGGCGTCTGCGGCACGCATCAACCTGTATGAAGAGAAAGTTGCCGAGGTCACTGCCCGCCTGCGCGCCGGTTTCGAAGCGAGTGCGTTGCAGGACATCGAGCTGTGGCCCCTGGTGAAAAGCGCTTATATCGGCCTGATCGACCTGCGCTTTGACGATGAGTTGTCCGAGACCTGGTACAACTCGATCTTCTGCGGCCTGTTCAGCCATGACCTGATCAGCGACGGCTGCATGTTCATCCACACCACCCGGCCGAGCCTGCGCCGGGCGCGGGCGGCGCAAACCCGGGTCTACACGCCGGCCGGTAAAATATCAGACATGCTGGCGCAGATTTTCTCTGACTACAGCTTCAGCGAGCCTTACGCCGACCTTCCTGCCGACCTGCGTCGCCTCGAAGCCCAGCTGCGGGAAAACCTGCCGGATTGGGTGTGCAAGGACCCGGACCTCAAGGTCGAGCTGTTTTCCTCCGTGCTCTACCGCAACAAAGGCGCCTATCTCGTGGGGCGCATTTATACCCGCGACGAACAGTGGCCGTTGGTCATCCCGTTGCTGCACCGCGAAGGGCGCGGCATCCAGATCGATGCGTTGATCACCGACGAAGCCGACGTGTCGATCATCTTTTCGTTCACCCGCTCCTATTTCATGGTCGACGTGCCGGTGCCTGCCGAATTCATCGGTTTTCTCAAGCGCATCCTGCCGGGCAAGCACATTGCCGAGCTGTACACCTCCATTGGTTTCTACAAGCACGGCAAGTCCGAATTCTACCGCGCACTCATCAACCACCTGGCCACCACCGACGATCAGTTCATCATGGCCCCCGGCGTGCGCGGCATGGTCATGAGCGTGTTCACGCTGCCGGGATTCAACACCGTGTTCAAGATCATCAAGGATCGCTTTTCACCGTCGAAAAACGTCAACCGCGCCACGGTGATCGAGAAGTACCGGCTGGTTAAGAGTGTCGACCGGGTAGGGCGCATGGCCGACACCCAGGAATTCGCCGACTTCCGTTTCCCCTTGAGCAAGTTCGAGCCCGAGTGCCTGGCCGAGCTGCTGGAAGTCGCGGCCGGCACGGTCGAAGTGGAAGGCGACAGCGTGCTGATCCGCCACTGCTGGACCGAGCGGCGCATGACCCCGCTCAACCTCTACCTCGACAACGCCAACCCCGCCCAGGTGCGCGAAGCCCTGGAAGACTACGGCCTGGCAATCAAGCAACTGGCGGCGGCGAATATCTTCCCTGGCGACATGCTGCTGAAAAACTTCGGCGTCACCCGTCATGGCCGCGTGGTGTTCTACGACTACGATGAAATCTGCTTTCTGACCGAAGCCAACTTCCGCCATATTCCCGCACCGCGCACCCCCGAGGACGAAATGGCCTCAGAGCCCTGGTACTCCATCGGCCCGCTGGACGTATTCCCCGAAGAGTTCCCGCCGTTCCTGTTTGCCGACGCCGGGCAACGCAGGTTGTTCGATGAGCTGCATGGCGAGCTGTACAACGCCGATTACTGGAAGGGCCTGCAGGACGCGATTCGCGCCGGCAAGGTTATCGACGTATTCCCCTATCGCCGAAAAGACCCGCTATAACGCTTTCTCTTGTGGGAGGGGGCTTGCTCCCGATGACGGTGAATCAGTCAACACCTTCATTGGCTGACCCACCTTCATCGGGAGCAAGCCCCCTCCCACATGTTTGACCTGCCAGATAAGTCGATTTTCTGCCACACTTGCCGGCCGCGCATAACATAGATGACCGTCGAAGTAGCTGATGACTGACCAAGCACCCACCATCGACCAACTGCTCAAAACCCTCGATCACGCCATGCTCGCCGACCGCCACCGCTTGCGCCGGCAGTTGCTTGAGCTGCGCAAGAAACCCGATGAGGACAAGCTGGCGCAGTGGGTGGCGCGGATGCAGGCATCCTGTGCCCAGGTCACGGCGCGGCGCGCCAGCCTGCCGGTGATTCGCTACGACGACAGCCTGCCGATTGCCGCCAAGCGCGATGAGATCAAGGACGCGCTGCTCAAACACCAGGTGTTGATCATTGCCGGCGAGACCGGCTCGGGCAAGACCACCCAGTTGCCGAAAATCTGCCTGGAAATCGGCCGCGGCCAGTACGGCCTGATCGGCCACACCCAGCCGCGCCGGATCGCAGCGCGCAGCGTCGCCAGCCGTGTCGCTGAAGAGCTGGCCACGCCATTGGGCGCCTTGGTCGGCTATCAGGTGCGTTTCGAAGACCAGAGTGATTCCAACACCCTGATCAAACTGATGACCGACGGCATCCTGCTGGCCGAAACCCAGAACGACCGTTATCTGGAACGCTACGACACGATCATCGTCGACGAAGCCCATGAACGCAGCCTGAACATCGACTTCCTGCTCGGCTACCTCAAGACCCTGCTGCCGCGTCGCCCTGACCTGAAAGTCATCATCACCTCGGCGACCATCGACCTGGAGCGCTTTTCCAAGCACTTCGACGATGCGCCGATTGTCGAGGTCTCGGGCCGTACTTTCCCGGTGGACACCTGGTATCGCCCACTGACCCTGGAACAGGACGAAGAGGGCAACCGCGTCGAGGATGACTTGACCGTCGACCAGGCGATCCTCGCCACCCTCGATGAAATCGCCGCCTATGAGCGCAGCGAGCGACGCAGCCCCGGCGATGTGCTGGTGTTTCTGCCCGGAGAGCGCGAGATTCGTGATGCCGCCGACATGCTGCGCAAGGCCCAGCTCAAGCACACCGAGATTTTGCCGTTGTACGCACGGCTGTCACCGGCCGAGCAACAGCGCATTTTCCAATCCCACCCAGGCCGGCGCGTGGTACTGGCGACCAACGTTGCGGAAACCTCGCTGACGGTGCCGGGCATTCGCTATGTGATCGACAGCGGCACGGCGCGCATCAGCCGCTACAGCTACCGCGCCAAGGTGCAGCGCCTGCCGATCGAGGCGATCTCCCAGGCCAGCGCCAACCAGCGTAAAGGCCGTTGCGGCCGGGTTGAGCCGGGCATTTGCGTGCGCCTGTACAGCGAAGAAGATTTTATCGGGCGCCCGGAATTCACCGACCCGGAAATCCTGCGTACCAACCTCGCCGCCGTGATCCTGCAGATGCTGCACCTGCGCCTGGGCGAAATCACCGATTTCCCGTTTATCGAACCGCCAGATGGCAAGGCGATCAGCGACGGTTTCAACCTGCTGCAGGAACTCTCGGCGGTGGACCGTAACAGCCAGCTCACGCCGTTGGGCCGCCAGCTTGCACGCTTGCCAGTGGACCCGCGCATGGGCCGCATGTTGCTCGAAGCCGCCAAGCTCGGCAGCCTGCAGGAAGTGCTGATCGTCGCCAGCGCCATGTCGATCCAGGACCCGCGCGAGCGCCCGCCGGAGCGCCAACAAGCGGCCGACCAGGCCCACGCACAATGGAAAGACCCGGATTCGGACTTCGCCGGGCTGGTCAATTTGTGGCGCGGGTTTGAAGAGCAGCGCCAGGAACTGACCGCCAGCCCGTTGCGTAACTGGTGTCGCAAGAACTTCCTCAACTACCTGCGCCTGCGCGAGTGGCGCGACTCCCATCGCCAGTTGAGCCTGATCTGCCGCGACATGCAGCTGAACATCAATAAAGAGCCGGCGGACTTCCCCAAACTGCACAAGGCGGTGCTGTCCGGCCTGCTCAGCCAGATCGGCCAGAAGACCGAAGACGGCGATTACCTCGGTGCGCGGCAGCGGCGTTTCTGGATCCATCCCTCGTCCGGCATCGGCAAGAAGCGCCCGCAATGGCTGATGACCGCCGAACTGGTGGAAACCACCAAGCTCTATGCGCGCATGGTGGCGAAGATCGATGCCGACTGGATCGAGCCGCTGGCCGGGCACCTGATCAAGAAAAACCACTTCGAACCCCATTGGGAGAAGAAGCGCGGCCAGGTGGTGGCGTTTGAGCAGATCACCCTCTTCGGGCTGATTGTGGTCGGGCGTCGGCCGGTGCATTACGGGCCGATTGACCCGGTGGTGTCTCGCGAGTTGTTTATTCGTGAGGGCCTGGTGCGCGGCGAGATTCAATCCCGGGCCAAGTGCCTGGCGGCCAACCAGCTATTGCTGGAGCAGCTCGACGAACTGGAGGCAAAGGCACGCCGCCGCGACATCCTCGCCGACGAAGAAACCCTCTACGCGTTCTACGATGCGCGCCTGCCAGCGGAGATTCACCAGACCGCCACGTTCGACAGCTGGTACAAGGTCAACAGCCAGAAAGACCCGCAACTGCTGATCATGCGCGAAGAAGATGTGCTGGCCCGCGAGGCCAGTGAGGTTACCGCTGCGCATTATCCGGACACCTTGCACCTGGGTGACCTGGCGTTGGCCTTGAGCTACCACTTCGAACCCAACCACCCTCGCGATGGCGTCACCCTGCGTGTACCTGCGCCGTTGCTGCCGGCGTTGCCGGCCGAGCGCCTGGAGTGGCTGGTGCCGGGCGTGATCGAAGCCAAATGCATCGCGTTGGTACGCAACCTGCCCAAGGCATTGCGCAAGAACTTCGTGCCGGTGCCGGACTTCGTCAAGGCGGCGCTGCAACGCATCGAATTCGGCCAGGGCTCGCTGCCCCAGGCGCTGGGGCGCGAGTTGCTGCGCATGACCGGTGCGCGGGTCAGCGATGAAGCCTGGGCCGAAGCGGCGCAGCAGGTAGAAAGCCACCTGAAGATGAACCTGGAAGTGGTCGACGGCCAAGGCAAGTTCCTTGGCGAAGGTCGCGACCTGGCCGAACTGACCGCACGTTTTGCAGAGGCCAGCCAGGCCGCGTTGGCCGTACCGCAAACCGCAAAAAGCCAACAGCCGGTAGAAGCCAAGGTGTTCGCGGCGGTGGCTGAAAAGACCCAGCAAAACATCGCCGGCCTGTCGATGACGGTGTACCCGGCGCTGGTGGAAGAGAACGGCACGGTCAAGGAAGGGCGTTTCTCCACCGCCGCCGAAGCCGAGTTCCAGCATCGCCGCGCGTTGCAGCGCCTGCTGATGCAACAACTGGCGGAACCGGCGAAATTCCTGCGCGGCAAATTGCCGGGCCTGACCGAGCTGGGCTTGATGTACCGCGAACTGGGGCGTATTGACGCGTTGGTGGAAGACATTCTGCTGGCCAGCCTCGACACCTGTGTACTTGATGGCGAAGACAGCCTGCCGCGTGATGGCGCGGGCCTGGCTGCCCTGGCCGAGCGCAAGCGTGGCGGTTGGACCGAACACGCCGAGCGCCTGGCACGCCTGACCCTGGAGGTGCTGAAACTCTGGCACGGCCTGCAAAAGCGCTTCAAAGGCAAGATCGACCTGGCCCAGGCGGTGGCCTTGAATGATATCAAGCAGCAACTGAGCAACCTGGTGTACCCAGGTTTTGTGCGCGAAACCCCGGCGCAATGGTTCAAGGAGCTGCCGCGCTATCTCAAGGCTATTGAACTGCGCCTGGAAAAACTGCCGAGCCAGGTGCAAAAGGACCGCGTGTGGAGCAGCGAATTGGGCGGCCTGTGGGCTCAATACCAGAACCGCTTGAACAAACACGCCCAGGAAGGCAAGCGTGACCCACAGTTGGAGCTGTACCGCTGGTGGCTGGAGGAATACCGGGTGTCGTTGTTTGCCCAGCAGTTGGGCACCAAGGTACCGATTTCCGATAAACGCTTGAGCAAGCAGTGGAGCCAGGTAGAGCCCTGAACCTTTCCGGGTTTCCCGATCCGGGCAGGGCCAAATGTGGGAGGGAGCAAGTCGAATCGTCGCACCGCCCCTCCCACATTCAAGGTGTTTGTCTGGCCTATAGCGCCAAATCTCCAGGGTTGTGGCAAACTTCGCGGTTACAAGATTGAATAAAGCGTCGCCAGTTTGATGCCTGCTGGACGGAATCAAACGACTTTAAGTTTGGTACGACGGTACCAATATCTTCTGCCTGACAGATTTAGAGGAACGACCGTGCATAACGTCGTCATCAGCGGCACTGGCCTGTACACCCCGGCCAACAGCATCTCCAACGAAGAGCTGGTGCAGTCTTTCAATGCCTATGTGCAACAGTTCAACGCAGACAACGCCGCCGCCATCGAGCGTGGCGAGGTGCAGGCGCTGACGGAGTCGAGCGCGGCATTCATCGAAAAGGCATCCGGCATCAAGAGCCGTTTTGTGATGGACAAGGACGGCATCCTCGATCCGCAGCGCATGGCGCCACGCCTGCCCGAGCGTAGCAACGACGAATGGTCGGTGCTCTGCCAGATGGCGGTCGGTGCCGCCGAACAAGCCCTGCAACGCGCCGGCAAGACCGCCGCCGACATTGATGGCGTGATCGTTGCCTGTTCCAACCTGCAACGTGCCTACCCGGCGATTGCCATTGAAGTCCAGGAAGCCTTGGGTATCCAGGGCTTCGGTTTTGACATGAACGTGGCGTGTTCTTCGGCCACCTTCGGCATCCAGAACGCGGCCAACAGCATCCAGTTGGGCCAGGCCCGGGCGATCTTGATGGTCAACCCGGAAGTCTGCACCGGCCACCTGAACTTCCGCGATCGCGACAGCCACTTCATCTTCGGTGACGCCGCCACTGCGGTGATCCTGGAACGCGCTGACCTGGCGACGTCCGAGCACCAGTTCGATGTGGTGAGTACAAAGCTGCTGACCAAGTTCTCCAACAACATCCGCAACAATTTCGGCTTCCTCAACCGCACGGCGGAAGAAGGTGTCGGTGCCCCCGACAAGCTGTTCGTGCAGGAAGGCCGCAAGGTGTTTCGCGATGTCTGCCCGATGGTGGCCGAATTGATCGGCGCGCACCTGGCGGAAAATCAGTTGAGTGTGACCGATGTGAAGCGCTTCTGGCTGCACCAGGCCAACCTGAGCATGAACCACCTGATCGTGAAAAAGCTGCTGGGGCGCGACGCGTCGGTGGAAGAAGCGCCAGTGATCCTCGATACTTACGCCAATACCAGCTCGGCCGGCTCGGTGATTGCGTTTCACACTTACCAGGATGACTTGCCCAAGGGCTCGGTTGCCGTACTCAGCTCCTTTGGCGCCGGGTATTCGATTGGCAGTGTGATCCTGCGCAAACGCTGATTGTGTGGGGGCTGGCTTGCGTGCGATGGCATCACTGTGGTGTGACTGATACACCGAGGTGTCTGCATCGCAGGCAAGCCAGCTCCCACAGGACCGGGTGTGCACTTTTAAATAGAGGTTTGAATGGCAGCAGCGGACGACGCGCACCTGCTTGAACGCCTGCTCAAGGGTGAGCAGCGGGCCTACAAGGAATTGGTCACCACTTACCAGAGCGCAATGCGGGCGGTGGCCTACGCCATCGTCGGTCAGCGCCACGCCGACGAAATCGTGCAAGACGCCTGGGTTTCGGTCGTACGCAACCTGGCCAGATTCGAAGGGCGATCGAGCCTCAAGACATGGTTATTGACCATTACCGCCAACGCCGCCAAGGGACGTTACAAACAGAATCGTCGGGAAGTGCTGCTCGACGATTTGCCTTCGCCCCACGGCACCATTGGTGATGATCGCTTCAGCCCGGATGATGGCCATTGGGCTGTCGCCCCGTATGCCTGGCACCAGGACACCCCTGAAGCGCTGCTGACCGAAGATGAACTGCGCAAATGCCTGGAGCATACGATTCTGAGTTTGTCCGAACTGCAAAGCAGCGTGCTGGTGTTGCGTGAACGCCAGGGTCTGGAACTGGAGGAAATCTGTAATCTTCTGAGCCTTTCGCTCTCCAACGTTCGTGTGCTCCTGCATCGAGCACGGCTTAAAGTCTTTGCTACGGTGGAGCATTTTGAGGAGACGGGCGAATGTTGACCTGTAAAGAGCAAGTAGCGCGCTCCAGTGACTATCTGGATGGTCAATTGACCTTCCGTGAACGTCTGATGGTGCGTCATCACTTGATGTTCTGCCCGAACTGCCGACGGTTTATCCGGCAGATGCGCCTGTTGCAGGCGACGCTCAAGCGTATGCCGCAGGAGCCGGTGGACGGTGCTGATGCGCTGGCTGAACAGATGGCAGCCGAGCGCCGTAAGGATATGTAAGAGCGAGCTCACCAAGCTCGCTCCTACAGTAACGGTTAGAACTTGGCTTCAGCATCCAGCTGCAGGGTGTTGGTGTTGGCATCCCGCTGGGTACGGCTGGCGTAGTCCGCCTTGGTCAGGAAGTAGGTGGCGCCCAGGGCGAAGTTCTTGTCGATGTCGTAGCTGACCTTCATCTTGTGGCCGCGCGAACCGGTGGTACCGTTGGCGAAGTCCGAATCGGTGAACGCGCCTACGACGGCATTACGCTGAACATCGCGGTAGTTGTAGTCCAGGTTGAAACCGAACACCTTGGACTTGGCACCCAGCAACCACGCGGTGTCCTGGTCGGTCACGGCATCGTTGTTTTTCACGTATTGGCCGTAGAACGACAGTGGCACTGCCAAGCCGCCGATGTCTGCCTGGGCAAAGCCTTCGTACAGGCGGAACTCGTTGTTGGCTGAGTTGCCGTTGACCGCCAACGCGCAAGGTGTGGTAGTGGTTGTGCAGCGGCTGTCCTCGTCATTTTTGTAGGCGTAGACGCTGCCGCCCAGGGTCATTTTCAGGTTGTCGGTGACCGAGAAACGCGTACCCAACTGGCCGGACGTCAGGCGCAGGTCGTGGCGGAACTGCACGCCGTCGCCGTCGACGTTGTCCTTGAGGTTGTAGTTACCCAGGCTGCCGAACAGTTCGGCGCTGCTGCCCAGTGGGTATTTGTAGGTGACGGCCAGGCCTTCAGGGTTGATATCGCTATCCCAGATCACGTCGCCCATGTTTACCCAAGGCTGAAGCATCTTGCCGCCGATCACGTGCAGGTTCTTGATCTGGTCCGGGTGGTAGTCGATGTAACCGAGGTCCAGCCAGATCGATTTTTTATCGAAGTAGCCGTCCTGATCCTGGTTGGTAGAACGCGCATCGTCACCACCGCCGGTGGCGATACGGATACCGGTGTCCACCTGCGGGTTGATTTCGGTGTAGGCACCCAGGCGGGCGCGGATACGTTGACGGTCTTTGTCACGCCCACCGTTGTTGGGTTCGCCATCGATCTTGATGGTTTCCTGGCGGAAGCGTACATCACCCTTGAATTGAGTCTTGGCGGCCCAGGCCAGCTTTTGGTCGAAGCTGCTCAGCTCGTTGGTTTTTTTCGCAGTGGCTGCGATCTGCTCGTTGGTCTCTTGTTGAGCTTGGCGTGCGATCTGCTGTTCTTTCTGGTCCTTGGCCAGTTCCGCTTGCAGTTCGGTGTACTGCGACGCGGTGATCTGGCCGTTGGCCTTGAGCATGTCGAGCAATTTAGCGTCGACTGCAGCGCTGGCCGGTACGCTCAGGGCCAGCAACAGGCCGCCACACAGGAGCGCCGCAGTTTTAGTGGAAGCAAGACGCATATCAATCTCCGAAAGTGAGGAGGGATGGCAAACCATCCAGGACACAACCGACCCATGACGGACGGAAAAAATGTCGCCCGGTAGATCCGGACGCTCTAAAAACTGGCGTCAGTATCGCGGCCGTTTATGACGGAGTAGTGGCTAAGTGATTTCATGTAGATGACAGCTTGTAACGGGAAGGAACTAACGCTTGGGCGTTCTGTCGGCGCGTTTTGCAGATGTACGCCAGGCTGCGATAAGCGATACTGCCCAGGCTTTCATGCCGCGAAACAATGAGGATGTCGATGCCACTGCAACGCCTGGACAGCCTGTCCGCAATCGCTGCTCACACTTGGGATGCCCTGGTGCCGCAGGCCCAGCCTTTTGTGCGGCATGGGTTTTTGAGCGCGCTGGAAGACAGCGCCAGCCTGGGCCCGCAAACAGGCTGGCAGCCGGAACATCTGCTGCATTGGGAAGGCCCGCGTTTGGTGGCGGCATTACCCAGTTACCGCAAGTGGCACTCCTATGGCGAGTACGTGTTCGACCATGGCTGGGCCGACGCCTGCGAGCGTGCCGGGATTGATTACTACCCGAAGCTGCTGACAGCCGTGCCGTTCAGTCCGGTCAGCGGGCCGCGTTTATTGGCCGCCAGTGCCGAAGACGGCTTTGAGTTGCTCAAAAGTTTGCCGGGTTACCTGGAAATCGAAGGGCTCTCCAGCGCCCATATCAATTTCACCGACGCTTTGGCCGACGACGCCTTGGCCCGGCAGCCCGACTGGATGCAACGCCTGGGCTGCCAGTTTCATTGGCAGAACCGTGGCTATCGCGACTTCCAGGACTTCCTTGATGCCTTGAGTTCACGCAAGCGCAAGCAGATGCGCAAAGAGCGTGAACAAGTGGCCGGGCAGGGCATCGAGTTCGAGTGGCTGCAAGGTCATCAATTGAGCGAGGCCCAATGGGATTTTGTTTATGCCTGCTATGCCAACACCTATGCGGTGCGCCGCCAAGCGCCCTATCTGACACGGGCGTTTTTCAGCCTGTTGGCCGAACGTATGCCCGAGGCGATCCGCGTGGTGCTGGCCAAGCAAGGCCCGCGTCCGGTGGCCATGGCGTTCAGCTTGATCGGTGGCGACAGCTTCTACGGCCGCTACTGGGGCTGCCTGGGGGAGTTCGACCGGCTGCATTTCGAAACCTGTTTCTACCAGGGCATGGACTACGCCATCGCCCACGGCCTGCAACGCTTCGATGCGGGGGCCCAGGGCGAGCACAAATTGATTCGCGGGTTTGAGCCGGTGATCACGCGGTCCTGGCACTACCTGCGCCATCCGGGGCTCAAGAGTGCCGTGCACGACTTTCTTGAACGTGAACGGGTGGGGATTCTGGCGTATGCCGAAGAGGCGAGGGCGGCTTTGCCTTATCGGCAACCTGACAGCAAGTGAAACACCTTGTAGGAGCGAGCTTGCTCGCGAAGAACGCTTAGGCGAAGCGGGCTGCATCTGGAAGCCTGCGTCATCGTTGACGTTTTTCGCGAGCAAGCTCGCTCCTAGAGGGGTTTGGTCAGGCAGGCTTTTCTGCGCCCAACCATCGGTACGTAATGCCACCGATCACCGCGCCCAGGATCGGCGCAAGCCAGAACAGCCACAACTGTTCGAGCGCCCAGCCGCCGACAATCAACGCGGGCCCCGTGCTGCGGGCCGGGTTGACCGAGGTGTTGGTGACCGGGATCGAGATCAGGTGGATCAGCGTCAGCCCCAGGCCAATGGCGATGGGGGCAAAGCCCGCGGGGGCACGGCGGTCGGTAGCGCCCAGGATGATCAGCACGAACATCGCCGTCATCACCAGCTCACAGACCAATCCTGCTGCCATCGAGTAACCACCGGGTGAGTGTTCTCCATAGCCGTTGGAGGCCAGGCCACTCGCCAGTTCAAAGCCGGGTTTGCCGCTGGCAATAAAGTACAGCAGCGCAGCGGCGATGGTGGCACCGATCACCTGAGACACGATGTAGGCTGGCAACTCTCTGGCCGGAAATCTTCCGCCCACTACCAGCCCCACCGAAACGGCCGGGTTGAGGTGACAGCCGCTGATGTGCCCGATGGCAAACGCCATGGTCAGCACTGTGAGCCCGAAGGCCAGGGCCACGCCGAGCAGGCCGATTCCGACATTGGGGAACGCTGCGGCCAGCACCGCACTCCCGCAACCGCCCAACACCAGCCAAAACGTACCCAGCCCTTCCGTTACGGAACGTTTGAACAGTGACATGAACACTTCCTTAGATTGCTCTATCTGATTAACGGTCTGTGAAGCTTCCCTGCCGCCTAAATCAGGGCCCTCCTGGGGCCTGATTGCAGTACAGCAGGATTGTGTCGCAAGACCAGTTCGATAGAGAAAACTGTCAGAATTGTTCGGAATTGCCCGGGCACCTATCCAATGAAATCAGTCTATTCCGACGAATCCACCGGTCTGGTGCTGCCATAACCGCGAATAAAGCCCGCCCTGCGCCAGCAACTCGGCATGGCTGCCGCTTTCGGCAATCTGGCCTTTCTCCAGCACTACCAAGCGGTCCATTCGTGCGATGGTCGACAACCGGTGGGCGATCGCAATCACGGTCTTGCCCTGCATCAGAGTTTCCAGGCTCTCCTGGATTGCCGCTTCCACTTCCGAGTCCAATGCCGAGGTGGCTTCGTCCATGATCAGGATCGGTGCGTCCTTGAGCAGCACGCGGGCGATGGCGATACGTTGACGTTGACCGCCAGAGAGTTTCACCCCGCGCTCACCGACATGGGCGTCCAGCCCGGTGCGGCCCTCGGAATCCGACAACAGCGGGATGAACTCATCGGCGCGAGCCTTGTGCACCGCAGCCCAGAGTTCTTCCTCAGTTGCGTCGGGCTTGCCATACAGCAGGTTGTCACGGATTGAACGGTGCAGAAGCGATGTGTCCTGGGTGATCATGCCGATCTGTGCACGCAGGCTTTCCTGGGCCACTTCGGCGATGTTCTGGCCGTCGATCAGGATGCGGCCGCCTTGCAGGTCGTAGAGGCGCAGCAGCAGGTTGACCAGGGTCGACTTGCCCGCGCCGGACGGGCCGATCAAACCGATCTTTTCCCCGGCCTTGATGTTGAGGTTGAGGCCGCCAATGATCCCGCTCTTCTTGCCGTAGTGGAAATCCACCTGCTCAAAGTGCACTTGGGCATTGGGGACTTTCAGGCGCGGGGCGTTTTCACGGTCGGTCACGGCCAGTGGCTGGGCGATGGTTTTCAGGCCGTCCTGCACGATGCCGATATTTTCGAAGATGCCATTGACCACCCACATGATCCAACCGGACATGTTGACGATGCGGATAACCAAGCCAGTGGCCAAGGCAATCGCACCGACGGAAATCAGCGACTGCGTCCACAACCACAGGGCCAGGCCGGTGGTGGTCACAATCAGCAGGCCGTTCAAGATACAGATCACGGTGTCCATGCTGGTGAGCACACGGGCGGCCAGTTGGGTTTTTTCGGTCTGCTCGATGATCGCTTGCTTGGCGTATTCCTGTTCATTCTGCGTATGGGCGAACAGCTTCAAGGTGGTGATATTGGTATAGCCGTCGACAATTCGGCCCATCAATTTGGAGCGCGCCTCCGAGGAAATCACCGAGCGCTCCTTCACGCGCGGTACGAAGTAACGCAGGGCCAGGCTGTAGCAGATGATCCAGGTGATCAGCGGGATCATCAGCCGCCAGTCGGCCTCGGCAAACAGCACCAGGGCACTGATGGCATAGATCGATACGTGCCAGATGGCTTCTGCCGTCGCCACTGCCGAATCACGCAAGGAGTTGCCGGTTTGCATGATCCGCTGGGCGATGCGCCCGGCGAAATCGTTCTGGAAAAAGTTCAGGCTCTGCTTGAGCACGTAGCTGTGGTTCTGCCAGCGAATCAGGCTGGTCATGCCTGGGTTGATGGTCTGGTGCACCAGCAAGTCATGCAGGCCGTTGAAAACCGGGCGCAGCAGCAGGGCGACCACGGCCATCCAGATCAGCTCGGCGCTGTGGATCTGGAAGAAATTCGCCGGTGGTGTGCCCTGGGCCAGGTCGATGATGCGGCTCAGATAGCTGAACAGCGCCACTTCGATAAGCGCACCGACCAGCCCCACCACCAACAGTGCGGCGAAGCAGGGCCAGACCTGGCGCAGGTAATAGAGATAGAAGGGCAGGACTTTTTCGGGAGGGGCCGCGCTGGGAGCGTCGCGGAAAATATCGATCAGTTGTTCAAAGCGACGATAGAGCATTGGGTTTGACGCCCGCCGGGCGGGCTCTCCTTTCAAATGCGCGCGGTGCCGTGTGGGCACCACGCGAAGCTACCTGCAGACCTCAGTCGATGCGCTTGGCCGACTTGATCAACACAGGATCGATTGGCACGTTCTGCATGCCTTGTTTGGTGGTGGTCTGGGAGTTGACGATGATGTCGACCACATCCATGCCCTTGACCACTTTGGCGAACACGGCGTAACCGGCATCGCGGCCCGGGTCGAGGAAGGCATTGTCGGCTACGTTGATGAAGAACTGGCTGGTGGCCGAGTTCGGGTCATTGGTGCGGGCCATCGACAGCGTGCCGCGCACGTTATGCAGGCCATTGCTGGCTTCGTTCTTGATCGGTGCTTCAGTCGGTTTTTGCGACATCTGCTGGGTGAACCCGCCGCCCTGGACCATGAAGCCCGGGATCACGCGGTGGAAAATCGTGTTGGTATAGAAACCCTTGTCGACATAGGTGAGGAAGTTCTTGGTGCTGATCGGCGCCTTGACCGGGTCCAGTTCGATTTCAATGTCGCCATTGGTGGTGGAGATCAATACGTGGGGCGCCTTGGCCGGTTCGGCCGCCATCAGGTTGGCAGCGAACAAAACAGAACCGGCAAAGAAGGCGATTTTTTTCAGCATGGGTCAGTGATCCTGGGTAGTGGTTTCGACTGTCTTTAGAAAATCGAGCAAGGTCGCGTTAAAGACTTCGGGTTGATCCAAGGGCGTGGCATGGCGGGAATCTTCGATCACCACCAGTCGCGCATCGGGCAGCAGTTTTACATAGATTTCTTTCTGCGCCACGGGGGTGTAGTCGTGGTCGGCGCTGATGACCAGGGTTGGACAGGTAATTCGCGAAAGTTGTTCCTGCACGCCCCAGCCCACAATCGCGTCGAAGCTGGCGAGATAAGCACGTTTGTCGTTGCTTGCCCAGCGTTCGGCCATCTTGCGGCGCAGGTCTGCCTGGGCAGGTTTGGGAAACAGTCGTTCGCCCAGGGCGTTGCCGATGGTGCGCAGGTTGAGTACGCGGGCCAGGGTCCAGCGTTTGGCCCACTGCCAATAGTCACCTGCGCTGCGCACCTTGACTTCGGGCGCGCTGTTGACGATGCACAGGCTTCTGACTCGCGCGGGGTCGTCCACCGCCAGTTGGAAGGCGATCATGCCGCCCATGGATAAACCCACAACGTGGGCGGGCGGCAGGTCCAGGTGCTCGATCAGGGCGAGCAGGTCGAACGTGAAGCCCTGGATGCTGTAGCGCTCGCGGGGCTTATCGGAGCGGCCATGCCCACGCACGTCGACCACGATCAGGCGATAGTGCCGAGCCAGTACCGGCACTTGCAGCTCCCAATCCTGGCTACTGGAGCCCAGGCCGTGGATCAGGATCAGCGGCGTGCCGTGGCCGTATTCCTCGTAGTGCAGGCTGCAGCCTTCGTGGTCGAACCAGGCCATGGATGAACTCCGTTTCAGGCTTGTCGGGGAGCGGCGAAAGGCGCGTCCAGGGGAGCGGTGTCAAACGTGCGCAGCAGCTCCACGAGAATCTGCGTCGCCGGCCCCAGGGGTTTGTCTTTGTTGGAGTAGAGATAGAACGTCGGGTGACGGCTGCCGCCTTGTTCCAGGGGCAGTTGCTTGAGTACACCTTCGGCCAGTTCGCGCTCGATCATGTGCCGTGGCAGCCAGGCAAAGCCCAGGCCGCTGCCCACGAAGGCGGCGGCGGTAGCCAGGCTGCCGACGGTCCAGCGCTGTTCGGCGCCCAGCCAACCCACGTCGCGCGGTTGCTGGCGGCCGGAGTCGCGGATGACCACCTGCATCTGGCTTTCCAGGTCCTGGAAACTCAGCTCGCGATTCATGCGGTGCAACGCATGTTCGGGGTGGGCCACGGCGATAAATTCCACATCGCTCATTTCGGTGCCCAGGTAACCGGGGATACTGAAACCGCAAATTGCCAGGTCGGCTACGCCTTCGATCAGCAGTTCTTCGACGCCGGACAACACCTCTTCACGCAAGCGCACGCGGCAGCCGCGACTTTGCGGCATAAACGCAGTCAGGGCGCGCACCAGGCGCGCATTGGGATAGGCCGCATCCACTACCAGGCGCACTTCGGCCTCCCATCCCTGTTCCATATGATGGGCAAGGTCCTCAAGTTGACTGGCGTTCTTCACCAACTGCCGGGAGCGACGCAGCAGCACTTCACCGGCCTCGGTCAGCACCGCCTTGCGCCCGTCGATGCGCAGCAGCGGCACGCCGAGTTGATCCTGCATACGAGCCACGGTGTAGCTCACCGAGGATTGCGAACGGTGCAGCGCTTCAGCCGCCTGGGCGAAGCCGCCATGGTCAACCACGGCCTGCAACGTGCGCCATTGATCGAGGGTAACGCGGGGCGCTTTCAACATGAGCTCCTCTTGTCCTAAGCTGGCGGTCCTTATTGGAGACTGCCGAATGAGAAAATTGTGTTGTGTGTTGCTGGCGCTGCTGCCGATGAGCGTATTTGCCTACCCTATCGACGTGACGAAAAAGATCGATGGCGTCAGCATTGATTACACCGCCTCCGACGTGGACGCAGACATCAGCTCGATTCAGCTGAACAACTACGGCACCCAGGATGCTGTGTGTTCGGTAATCTTCACCAACGGCCCGGAATCGCCGCGCCGTCGCACCGTGAGCGTGCCAGCAGGCAAAAGCACCAACACCACGGTCAAGTTCAACCGCTCCATCATCAAGATGCGCATTGCCTTGGACTGCAGCCCCAAATAAAGCGATAGCGGAGCCTTTCTACAGGAGTACTCCGCTTATAAACAAATTTATAGATGGGTTATAGCAGTTTTTTGCGCTTTTTTATCGAATGAGCCCTGGTTAATCTCTTCTCCATCGACTTACAACATTCACCGATGGAGCCTACATAGCCATGTCCAACGTTCTGATCATCGAAAGCAGTGCGCGCCAGCAGGATTCTATCTCTCGCCAGCTCACGCAACAGTTCATCAGCCAATGGCGGGCTGCCCACCCAGCCGATCAGATCACCGTGCGCGACGTGGCACTCAACCCGGTTCCACACCTGGACGCCAACCTCCTTGGCGGCTGGATGAAACCTGAAGATCAGCGTAACGACAGCGAGCAGGTATCCCTGGAGCGTTCCAACGCATTGACCGACGAATTGCTCGCCGCCGATGTGTTGGTAATGGCTGCACCGATGTACAACTTCGCCATCCCCAGCACCCTCAAAGCCTGGCTGGATCACGTCCTGCGCGCCGGCGTAACGTTCAAGTACACCGCCACCGGGCCGCAGGGCTTGCTGACCGGCAAACGTGCCATTGTGCTGACCGCCCGTGGCGGCATTCACACCGGGGCCACCTCGGACCACCAGGAACCCTACCTGCGCCAGGTGATGGCCTTTATCGGCATTCACGACGTGACCTTCATTCACGCCGAAGGGGTGAACCTGAGCAGCGATTTTCAGGAAAAAGGCATCAACCATGCCAAAGCCCTGCTCGCACAGGTGGCGTGATCCGTTAATCGCCAGATAATCGCGGGCTGTTTATATAACGCCACGCCAACCCTTCAAGTACGCGTATCGAACCTCCCTTTGCACTTGTTGCTCCTGAGTGCTCCTGCCCGACTGCCGCTTTAGCGAGGTCGGGTTTTTTTTGCCTTGAGTTTCTTCAAGGCTGGAAAAGCTTTAATGTCGCGCCCATTCGAAACGAGGCGCGCATGGGCTATTTACTGGTTGTCACCCTGATTCAGGCATTTTCCTTCAGCTTGATCGGCGAATACCTCGCCGGTCACGTCGACAGCTACTTCGCAGTGCTGGTGCGCGTGGTGCTGGCCGGGCTGATCTTTATCCCGCTGACGCGCTGGCGCTCGGTGGAGCCTGCGTTCATGCGCGGCATGTTGGTGATCGGTGCATTGCAGTTCGGTGTGACCTACGTATGCCTGTACTTGAGCTTTCGCGTGCTGACGGTGCCGGAAGTGCTGCTGTTCACCATCCTCACACCGCTGCATGTGACCCTGATCGAGGACGCGCTTAATCGGCGCTTCAATCCTTGGGCACTGGTCGCGGCCCTGGTGGCGGTGGGCGGTGCGGCGGTGATTCGTTTCGATCAGATCACCCCGCACTTCCTGATGGGATTCTTGCTGCTGCAATTGGCCAACTTCACCTACGCCGCCGGGCAAGTCATGTACAAGCATCTGGTGGCGCGTTATCCCAGTGACCAACCGCACTTCCGGCGTTTCGGTTATTTCTACCTGGGCGCCTTGCTGGTGGTGTTGCCGGCGTTCCTGCTGTTCGGCAAGGCTGACTTCTTGCCGCAAGCGCCGCTGCAATGGGGCGTGCTGGTGTTCCTTGGTTTGGTCAGCACCGCGCTGGGCATGTACTGGTGGAACAAGGGCGCCTGTCTGGTCAATGGCGGTACCCTGGCGGTGATGAACAACCTGCATGTACCGGTGGGGCTGCTGTTGAACCTGCTGATCTGGAATCAGCATGAGCCGCTGGGCCGACTGGCCCTGGGCGGCCTGGTGATTCTGGGCGCGGTGTGGATCAGTCGGCTCGGCGCACGCCAGGCGCGGGCGGCGCTGTCATCGTGATCACCACTTTGCCTTTGGCGCGGCCTTGTTCGACATAGCTCAGGGCTTGGGCTGTGGACTCGAAAGGGAAGGTGCGGTCGATCACCGGCTTGATAATGCCGGCTTCCACCAGCGCGGTCAGTTCATCCAATTGGGCGCCGCTGGCGCGCATGAAGAGGAAGTCATAACGCACGCCTTGTTTGCGCGCTTTGCGGCGTATACCGCTGCTCAACACACCCATGACCAGGCCCAATAGCCACGACAGCTGCTGCTCGCGAGCAAACGCCTGCGTCGGTGGCCCGGAGATGGAGATGAGTTGACCGCCCGGTTTGAGAATGTCGAGTGACTTTGCCAGTGCGTCCGGACCGAGACTGTTCAAGACGACGTCATAATCATTGAGCAGGGTTTCGAAGTTTTGCTGCTTGTAGTCGATCACTAGATCGGCACCCAGTGCCTTGACCCACTCGACATTGGCGGTGCTGGTCGTCGTTGCGACAAATGCGCCCAAATGCTTGGCAAGCTGGATGGCGATACTGCCGACTCCGCCGGAACCGGCATGAATGAAGACCTTCTGGCCTTTTTTCAGCCTCGCTGTTTCAACCAGTACTTGCCATGCCGTCAATGCGACCAGAGGCAGGGCGGCGGCTTGCTCCATCGTGATGTTTGCAGGTTTGCGTGCCAGTGCGTCCTCGCGTACCGCAATCAGCTCGGCGAACGTGCCGATACGCTGCTGTGGAGGGCGGCCATACACTTCGTCACCCGGCTTGAAGCGTCGCACCGCGGCCCCGACGCTGAGTACCACGCCAGCCAGGTCATTGCCCAGTATCAACGGCAATGCATACGGCAGAATCAGTTTGAATTCGCCCTTGGCGATTTTTGCATCCAGAACGTTGACGCTGCTGGCATGTACTTGAACCAGCACGTCATGCTCACCCACCACTGGTGTTGGCGCTTCGGTGATGCGACCGGTCTGTTTGCCGTAACGTTCGATGGAAAATGCCTTCATGGTTCAACGCTCATCGCTTCGAGAGGAAGGGCAGGCGCATAGAGCGCGCCTGCAACAGGTTGATCAGGCTTGGGTCAGGTACCGCTCGGCAACCTCGGACTGCTTGATCTGCGACAGCAAGCCTTGTCGGGCTGCCTGCAAGGCATCCCAGCGTGCGCCGTCCTGCAAGGGCGGGATGGTCACGGGCTCACGACGGTCGAAACCGACCAGCGCCGCATCCACCAGGTCACCTACTTCCATCACGTCCGTGAGGGTGTTGATGTCAATGCCTGCCCGGTCCCAGATCTCGGTACGCGTAGCGGCCGGTAGCACGGCTTGTACATAGACACCTTTGGCGCCCAACTCCAGGCTCATGCCCTGGGACAGGAACAGTACGAATGCTTTGGTCGCGCCATATACGGTCATGCCGAACTCCGGCGCCAGGCCCACCACCGAGCCAATGTTGATGATAGCGCCATTCCCGGCTGCCGCCAGGCGTGGGGCAATGGCGCTGGCAAGCCGTACCAGCGCCGTGGTGTTGAGCGCGACCAATTGAGCGACGCTGTCGGTGGACTGTTCGATGAAGCTGCCGGACTGTGCGGCACCGGCATTGTTGACCAGCGTACCGATGCTGGAATCTTCGCGCAGACGTGCTTCGACCGCTGCCAGGTCAGCGATCTGGGTCAGGTCAGCGGGGAGGATATCAACCGTGATGGCGTGCTCTTCACGCAGACGTGCAGCGAGCGCTTCCAGGCGCTTGGTATCGCGGGCGACCAGAACCAGGTCGTGACCACGCTGGGCAAAACGTTCGGCGTAGGCGGCACCAATGCCGGTCGAGGCGCCAGTGATGAGAACGGTCTTGGAAGTGCTCATGGTGTGATGCTCAGTGAGTGCAGGGAGGTTTTATGATGTCGATCATAATCAAAGCTGTCAACGGTTTTGATTATGATCGACATCATAGTAAGATCCCTCTATCGCAGGGCAGCAGGAGCGCATAGAAATGAAGATCACCAAGACGCAATCACAGAACAATCGAGCGCATATCGTCGCAACGGCTTCCGCGCTGTTTCGTGAACGTGGTTTCGATGGGGTGGGTGTGGCCGAATTGATGGCTGCCGCTGGTTTTACCCAGGGCGGCTTCTACAAGCACTTCGGCTCCAAGGCGGATTTGATGGCAGAAGCGGCCGCCAATGGCCTGGCGCAGTCGCTCGCCAGCAGCGTGGAGATGGAGGCGGGGGAGTTTTTCGAGGTTTACCTGTCCAGGCAGCACCGCGATCATCGCGGCGGCGGGTGCACGTTGGCGGCGTTGTGTGCAGACGCTGCGCGTCAATCGGACACGCTTAAGGAGACTTTCGCCAACGGGCTGGAAAACACGCTGCAAGCCCTGGAGGCAAAGTACAACACGACGCAGGACGAGCCACAGCAAGACGTGCGCGCGAAAATGCTCAACAGGATGGCCCATGCCATTGGCGCAATCATGTTATCGCGGGCGTGCCCGGATGATTCCGCTTTGGCTGATGAAGTGCTTGAGGTTTGCCGCCAGGAGATTACGGCATCACTGCCGTAATCCCGTTCGGATCACTTCACGCCGTTTCGATGGCGGGTAGTTGCGCGGCCCCGGCCAACGCCGGCAATACGCCGGCGCGGAGGTCGTTGCCACTCGGCTGCTGATACAGGCTCAGCCCGAACTCCGGCAACACTGCCAGTAGATAATCGAAAATATCCCCCTGGATCCGCTCGTAATCCGCCCACGCGGTGGTGCGGGTAAAGCAGTAGATCTCCAGCGGCACGCCCTGGGCGGTGGTTTGCATCTGGCGCACCATGCAGGTCATGTTCGGCTGGATGTCCGGGTGGCTTTGCAGATACGCCAGGGCATAGGCGCGGAACGTGCCGAGGTTGGTCATGCGCCGGCGGTTGGCCGACAGTTGCGCGCTGTGGCCCTGGGCCTCGTTCCAGGCCTTGAGTTCGGCCTGTTTGCGACCGATGTAGCCGGTGAGCAGGTGCACCTGGGTCATGCGCACTTCTTCGTCATCGCGCAAAAAGCGCACGCCGCTGGCATCGATATACAGGCTGCGCTTGATGCGCCGCCCGCCGGAGGCCTGCATACCGCGCCAGTTCTTGAACGACTCGGACATCAGGCGCCAGGTCGGGATGGAAACGATGGTTTTGTCGAAATTCTGCACCTTGACCGTATGCAGGGTGATGTCCACCACATCGCCGTCGGCGCCGACCTGGGGCATTTCGATCCAGTCGCCGACCCGCAGCATGTCGTTGCTGGTCAATTGCACACTGGCGACGAACGACAGCAGCGTGTCCTTGTACACCAACAGAATCACCGCCGACATCGCACCCAGGCCCGACAGCAGCAGTAGCGGCGAACGGTCGATCAGGGTGGCGACGATGATGATTGCGCCAAACACGAACAACACCATTTTTGCCAACTGCACATAACCCTTGATCGAGCGGGTGCGTGCGTGTTCGGTGCGTGCGTAGATATCCAGCAGCGCATTGAGCAGGGCACTCATGGCCAGCACCATAAACAGAATGGTGATCGCCAGGGCCACATTGCCGATAAACAGAATGGCGGTCTTGCTCAGGTCAGGTACCAGGTACAGGCCGAACTGGATCACCAGGGACGGCGTCATTTGCGCCAGCCGATGGAAGACTTTGTTATGTCGCAGATCGTTCAGCCAGTGCAGGGCCGGTTGCCGGCCAAGCAATTTGACCGCGTGCAGGATGAGGTAACGCGCTACCCGTCCAACCAGCAATGCCACCACCAGCAGCACCAGCAAGCCGAGGCTGGAATGCAGGACCGGGTGTTCATCGAGGGCGCCCCAAAGGTCTTGGACGTTGAGCCAGAGCTGTTTGATATCCATGAGTGAACCGATTCTTCTGTAAGACAACACGGGGCGATTAGAGCATTTAAGTGCAACAAAGTTGACGCTCTGGACAAAATCGCTCACAAAAAAGCAGCTGATTAGCCCTGTTCGCGTAAAGAAACTCGGTTTGGCCGCCCGAAACCGGTAACCTATGGCGCTGATATTTTGTATTTCTTCGAGGTAGCACCCGTGTTTTCCCAATTCGCCCTGCACGAACGCCTGCTCAAAGCCGTGGCCGAGCTTAAATTTGTCGAGCCTACGCCTGTGCAAGCAGCGGCCATCCCGCTCGCGCTCCAAGGGCGTGACCTGCGGGTGACGGCTCAAACCGGCAGCGGCAAGACCGCCGCTTTCGTCTTGCCGGTTCTGAATCGTCTGATTGGCCCGGCCAAGGTCCGCGTCAGCATCAAGACCCTGATCCTGCTGCCGACCCGTGAGCTGGCCCAGCAGACCCTCAAGGAAGTCGAGCGCTTCTCGCAATTCACCTTCATCAAGTCCGGCATCATTACCGGCGGCGAAGACTTCAAGGTCCAGGCTGCCATGCTGCGCAAGGTGCCGGACATCCTGATCGGTACCCCGGGGCGCATGATCGAGCAACTCAACGCCGGCAACCTCGACCTCAAGGAAGTCGAAGTACTGGTGCTCGACGAAGCCGACCGTATGCTCGACATGGGCTTTGCCGATGACGTGCAGCGCCTGGTTGCTGAATGCGTCAATCGCCAGCAGACCATGTTGTTCTCCGCCACCACCGGCGGTTCAACCCTGCGCGACATGGTTGCCAAGGTGCTGAACAACCCTGAGCACTTGCAGGTCAACAACGTCAGTGACCTGAACGCCACCACGCGTCAGCAGATCGTGACCGCTGACCATAACGTGCACAAAGAACAGATCCTCAACTGGTTGCTGGCCAACGAGACCTACCAGAAGGCCATCGTGTTCACCAACACCCGTGCCGCCGCCGACCGTATCTACGGGCGTCTGGTCGCGCAGGAATACAAGGCGTTCGTGCTGCACGGCGAGAAAGACCAGAAGGACCGCAAGCTGGCCATCGACCGCCTCAAGGCTGGCGGCGTGAAGATCCTGGTAGCCACCGACGTCGCTGCGCGTGGCCTGGACGTTGATGGCCTGGATCTGGTGATCAACTTCGACATGCCCCGCAGCGGCGACGAATACGTGCACCGTATCGGCCGTACCGGGCGTGCCGGCAACGATGGCCTGGCCATCTCGCTGATCTGCCACGGCGACTGGAACCTGATGTCGAGCATTGAACGCTACCTCAAGCAGTCGTTCGAGCGCCGTACCATCAAGGAAGTCAAAGGCACTTACACCGGGCCGAAGAAGGTCAAGGCGTCGGGCAAGGCCGTTGGCGTGAAGAAGAAAAAGACTGACGCCAAGGGCGACAAAAAGAAAACCGGCGCCAAATCGCCGACCAAGCGCAAGATCGCCAACCGGCCGAAGACCGACAACCTGTCGCTCGTCAGCAAGGATGGCATGGCGCCGCTCAAGCGCCGCAAGCCAGAAGCACCGGCTGCCGAATAAGCAGCCAGGCAGAAAAAAACCGGACAATGTCCGGTTTTTTTTCGCCATCAGTTTTTGGCTTTGGAGGCGGCTTCTTTCAGTTCTTTGAGCCGGGCGTCGATCAGTTGGCATTTGTCGGGAAACTCGGCGCTTTCGGTGTCCAGGTCCATTTTCTGCAACTGGGCATTCATCTCCTTGGCTTTCTGGGGATTCTGCTCCGTTAGCTGGGTCACTTGCTTGGCCAGTTCTTCGCGTTTGGCCGTGGCCTCTTCAGGCGTGCAAGCCCAGGCGGGCAGGGCGCTTAACAATGTGGCGGCAATCGCCAGGTTCATCAGGGTTTTCATGGTCGGACCTCCTTGGCGGTATAGGCAGTTGAGGCGGCGAACGTCTGGAAAGTTCAGAGAAATGACGCCCGTCTATCCGGGTGAACGGCCAGTGCCCCCACGTGTCACTACCTATGACGGGCTAATTTTTCATCGGCCTGCAGGAGGAATCAGGATGACGACTTACAACTGGGATCTGATCGAACGTCTGCTGCACGAAGTGCAGAACGGCGAGGGCAGCTTCGCCCCGCGTAAATACGCCGAGCAGGAAGCCGCTGATAAGGCTGCGGCTGGCGAGGACACCGGGAACCTGGATGCGCTGAAAAAAACCGCTGCGGATTACGAGGCGTTGTTGTTCAAGCGCGGGTTTATTGAGTCGCGTCCCGAAGAGGAAGGCGGCAATGGTGAAAACTTCATCTTGACTGAGCGGGGTGCAAGTCTGCTGGCGTTGATCGACAGCTCGATTCCTGGCAATGAGCACCCCCGTCAAGTGATGGACGAGCAGGAGGACGCGCTGGAGGAGGCGACCTTCGATCAAGTCTCTTCCAAAGCTGCGATTGCCGGTGGCTCTATCTAACCCCTGAATCCAATGTGGGTGGGAGCCCTGCTCCCCTCCCTATTGATTTGCGCCGGCCTTGAGGCATTTAAGCGCTTTGAAATCGCCTCGTACGCCGTCGATTTTTTGCCTCAGCTTCTGACGTTGTTGCTCGGTGCTCTCAGCCATCAGGTCCACGATCAGACTGCGCGCCGCCGCTTCGGTCTGGGCATAGGCAGCGCGGTATTCAGGCGTCCATAGGCTCTCCCTGTCCACCAGCAAACGTTGCATTTTCTGCGGGAAGTCGGCGTCGTGGCGGTGTTCAACGGCCTCGATAAACTGCGCCTGCCAATGGGCGCGGTTGCCGATCCACGCCTGGTTCTGTTCGCCCAAAGCGTTGGACCACGCCGTTACACGGTTTTGCTGGCTAGCGCTTAGCGGGCCGATCCAGGCATCCAGGCGCTTGCTCATGCGCTGGGCGCGTTCCTTGATCTGCTGGGCCAGCGGCGGTTTGAGGTATTCATCCTGGCGTTTGCGCAGGTCTTTGGCCAGGGCGTCGCTCATGTCCTTGACCTGTTGATCATCCAGACCCTGCAGCAACTGCACGGCGGACGGGGTGATCTCCCGCGCGATCTCGGCAATCGCCTGCTTGGCTTCCACGGTTCGGGTTTGCAGCGCGGCGTCAGTGATTTGCTGGCTGTCGACCATCTGCTGCAGGTGGTCCAGCCAGTCCAGGTAGCCCGGTAATTGCGTGGTGCAATGCCAGGCCAGGTGTTCCTTGAGGGTGTCGTTGAACCAGCTCTTCTGCCCGGCATTCATGTCCAGGTAGTCGTTGAGGGTCCAGGGGATGATCACGTCGAGATTACGGTAGGCCAGGCCCACGCGATTGCAGCCGGCGAGCACCAGGCTCAGGGTCAGCAGTACCACCAGGAGTTTGAGCCGGCGCAACATGGGCGAGTCCTTGCACGGATGGGATTAATGCATGTGAACCTGCGCGGGGTGCGACAGTTCAGCCCATCAATAAAACGGCCGGACGGCCTTCAAGGTCAACAGGCCGTCGCATTGCGAGTTGTGTCCGGAGTAGGCCGAGCACTCTCCGCCGCTGAGGCTGGAGTCGCTGTAGATCAGATCCAGGTCGATGCCTTTCCAGGCCCGGGAGAATTGCACCGACCAGTCGCTGAAACTGCTGATGGCGCCGTTTTCCACCGACACCGGTGTGCCCAATTGGTGGGTGGTGTATTTCATGCTGACGCCGATACCGAAGGGCTGGGTGCCGCCGAGGTCGGCGAACAGGGTGCTGTCCTGGCGGTCGGGGTCGTTGCTGAAGGACACGCCGAAGCGGTTGCCCAACAGATTCAGGCCGCCGTAGAACTCCTGGCTGTCGAGGGGGCTGACCTTGGGATAGCTGTAGTGAATCAAGCCCACTTCATAGCCCAGGGTCTGGTCGAAAGGGCGTTTGAAACCCAGGTAGGAGTCAACTTCGAGATTGTTGGCCGACGACAGGCCCATATTCGGTGAAAACTGGCCGAAATACAGGCCGCTGTCGTGGGTAAGGTCCAGGCCACCGTGGAATGAGTCACTGCCAGGGGAGGTGGGCTTGACCAGGCCCTGGGCCATGCTACGGCTGGGGGTGGTGCCCAATTTCAGGTCGAAGTCACCCAACTCGCGCTGGAAAATTTGCGCTTCGGCCAAGGGGCTGGCGACCAGGATACTGACCAGGAAAATACAGCGTTTAAGCATGCTTCACTCCATGAAAAGCGAGGAGCAGTAACGGATGGGTTCGAGCAGATGCCCGTGCTAGACGTGTGCAAGGATACCGGCGAATGCCAGGCATTGAGGCCCGTTCGTCGATTAGCTTGATATTGAAGGGTGTACGAGGGTGTTTCCAACTCTAGTCCTAGCGCCTTGAAGGCAAGACGCTTAGGGACCAGATGCAGTGCGCGGGTAGGACGATTACTTCTTGCCCAGGCTGATCTGCTTGGACGGGCCGAAAGTCTGGCCGCTCACGCCCTTGGCAATTTGCTGGATTTCGCCGCCGGACTTGAGGAAAGCAGCAATCTGGCTGTTGATCGATTCGCTGGTTTCAACGGCGGGAGCTGGCTTTGCTTTGCTGTTGGATGCTTTTACACGCATGGCGGCCACTAACCTGTAGAGAATTAACTTGGCCAGGCATCGTACAGGAAATACTTGACAATTGCTTGGCAAATATCCCCTGAGAATATAGGCCAGGCTGGGAAAGAGCCCAGGTTTAATGATGAAATAAGCCGCTAACTTACTGTTTTAGCTCGAAACCATGGGCGTGTGCGAGGTTGGCGGCCCGGAAAAATTCAACCGATTGATCAGACGAGCGGGGCGATGCCAATAGAACGCCATGCCAGCCCGCGATTTTTCAGGCGCGCGCGCGTGCAGGGCCCAACTCGGGTAGAATGCCGCCCACGCAATGAGGGTATTGGAAATGGCTTTAGTCGGGCGCTACAACAGCTTGCAAGTGGTCAAGCACACTAACTTTGGTTTGTACCTCGATGGTGCGCAAGATGGGGAAATCCTCTTGCCTAATCGGTATATCCCTAAAGATATTCCCAGTGAAGATGAAGACTGGCTCAATGTTTTCATTTACTTGGACAGCGATGACAAACTTATCGCCACCACTGAAAAACCCAAAGTTCAAGTCGGCGAATTTGCCAGTTTGAAAGTTGTGGAAGTCAACAGTATCGGGGTGTTCCTCGACTGGGGCCTGCCAAAGGATCTGCTGCTGCCGTATTCGGAAGAAAAGCGCCAGCTGACGGCGGGTGAATATTGCGTGGTGCACGTCTACCTCGACAAGCACACCAAGCGCATCACCGCCACCGCACGTCTTGACCGTTACCTGGACAAGACGCCAGCCAACTACCAGGTGGGCCAGGAAGTCGATCTGTTGGTGGCTGAAGCCACGGACATGGGCTTCAAGGCAATCATCAACAACAAGCACTGGGGCCTGATCCACAAGAACGAAGTGTTCAAGTTCCTGCGCCCGGGCAAGGAAGAAAAAGGCTTCATCAAGGAGATTCGCGCCGATGGCAACATCAGCCTGAGCCTGCAACCGGTCGGCCAGGAAGCGGCCTCCAGCCTCAACTCCGAGATCCTCGCCAAGTTGCGTGACAACAACGGCACCCTGCCGGTCAGCGACAAAAGCGATCCGGCGGTGATCAGCAACTTGTTCGGCGTCAGCAAAGGCAACTTTAAAAAGGCCATTGGTGCGCTCTACAAGCAAGGCCAGATCGTGATTCACGCCGACCGCATTGAACTAAGCTGATCGCGCCTGGCTCTCTGTAGGAGCGAGCTTGCTCGCGAAAATATTCCACGCGCAGTGTGGCGTCGGATGTACGTTTTTCGCGAGCAAGCTCGCTCCTACAAAGGCTCGTGTCATGTCCAAGAGACCGCTCTTCGCCTACCTCGGCACCTTGCTCGCCTTCCTGGTCCTCGACGGCCTCTGGCTCGGCGTGTTGATGGGCCCCACCTACAAATCCCTGCTCGGCCCGCTGATGCTTGATCAGCCGCGCCTTTTGCCTGCGGTGTTGTTCTATTTGCTGTATGTCCTCGGTTGTGTGGTGTTCGTGGTCTTGCCCAGTGCCAGTTGGCAACGTGCTGCGCGGTTGGGCGCACTGCTGGGCCTGGTGGCCTATGGCACTTATGATTTGAGCAATTGGGCCACGCTTCAGGGCTGGTCCGCCGGGCTCGCGGTGATGGACATGGCGTGGGGCACCTGTTTAACCGCCCTGTGCTGCACCGTCGGCCACCTGTGTGCACGGCGTGTGCATCGGTAGTTGGCGGTTGATCAAGACCGAGCCTGCCACCAACAACCCGGCACCGGCGACGATCAACGCCGGGTGCAGACCACCACTGAGGTGACTGCTCATCGAGGCCAGTAGCGGACCGCTCAGTTGGCCGATGGCAAAGCTGGCGGTCAGTAGCCCTGTGCTGCGTTGGTAGCCGTTGGGTGCAACCTCGCGCAGGCGCGCCATTACCAGTTGCATGCAGGCCAGGAAGGGCGCGCCGCACAACAACACGCCCAGCGCAAGGCCCCAACCGTTACCGAGCAGGCAGGCGAAGACCCCGGCCGCTTGCAGCCACAAGGTCACGATCAGCCATCGGCGCGTGGTGTCCGGGCTCTTGCGGCGCAGACTTGCCACCACCACACCTACAGCGGCAGCCAGGCCGAAGCAGGGCCAGAACAGATCGGCCTGCCAGGCTCCGTTGAACTGTGCGTTGGCCATCTGCGACAGAAAGGTCGCGGGGATGATGTAGCCCAGGCCGAACAGGAAATAGATCCAGCACAGATGCGCGATGCTGCCGTTGTTGCTTGCACGGGTTTCAGCAGGCGCCGTGAGGGTTGGCTTGGGTAAAAAGGGCAGGATCGCCAGCAGCATCACCAGGGCAACGATGCCGTAGACCAGCCACAGAATGGCGGAGCCTTGCCCCAGCAAGTTCGAGCCCAGCGCCAGCAGCCCCGTCAGCGCAATCCCAAGTCCCGGCCCGGCAAATACCAGCGCACCCAGACGCGGCCGGCCGGCGGCGATCGCCAGCGGCTGGCTCAGGCTGGTAATCATCACCAGAGCCCAGGCGCTGGCCACGCCGGTTCCGAAGCGCAACAGCAAGTGCGGCCAGAACCCATGGGCCCAGTACGACGCCAGCGTCAGCAGGACGCAGAGCCACAACCCGCCATAAAGGCGGCCGCGTACATGATGATGGCTGCGAGCAAAGATCGAATCCACCGCGCCCACAAAGTAGCCCAAGTAATTGGCGGCCGCGATCAGCCCGGCATCCGCCAGGTCGACCTGACCTTCGCTGAGTAAATGCGGCATTTGCGGGGTCAGGGCGAAGCGGCCAATGCCCATGGCCATCATCAGGGCGATAAAGCTGGCGAGTAAACGAATCTGCGGTGACATGCTTAGGTTTCCTACAGGAAAGCGAATGACTTGTAGGCTAAGGCGGATTGACTTTCTGTAAAATTGAATAATAGTGAGTAACTTGTTCAGTTTTGGAGAAAGGTATGGAGTTCAGTCAATTGCGGATTTTCCAGGCCGTGGCGGAAGAGGGCTCCATCACCCGCGCCGCTGAACGTTTGCACCGCGTGCCATCGAACTTGTCGACCCGCCTCAAGCAGATGGAGGAGCAACTGGGAGTCGAGCTGTTTGTGCGTGAGCGCCAGCGGTTGCAGCTTTCTCCTGCGGGTAAAGTGCTGCTGGACTACAGCACTCGGCTGCTGGCGCTGCATGACGAAGCTCACGGCGCCGTACAAGGCGGGCAACCGGCTGGTGATTTTGTGCTGGGCAGCATGTACAGCACCGCCGCGGTGCATTTGCCCAAGCTGCTGGCGCGCTATCACAGGACTTACCCCATGGTGAACCTGCAAGTGCAGTCGGCGCCCAGCGGGGAGCTGCTGGAAGGTTTGATTACCGGACGGCTGGACGCAGCGTTTGTGGACGGTCCGCTGACCATCGCGACCCTGGATGGCGTACCGCTGTGCGAAGAGCGCCTGGTATTGATTTGCGAAGCCGATCACCCACCGGTGCGCGGGCCCCAGGACGTTGCCGGGCGATCTGTGTTCACGTTCCGACGCAGCTGCGCCTATCGCACGCGCCTGGAAACCTGGTTTTCCCACGAGCATGTGGCCATGGGGCGGGCTATCGAGATCGAGTCCTATCAAGGGATGCTCGCGTGTGTGATCGCCGGTTCGGGGGTGGCGTTGATGTCGCAATCGATGCTCGACAGCCTGCCAGGCAAGGACAGCGTGTCCGTTCATCCGCTGACCGGGCCTTTTGCCACTGCGACCACTTGGCTGATGTGGCGAAAGGGTATGCTCGGCGCTAACCTCAATGCATGGATCGACCTGCAGCACGAAGGCAGCCCGGCAAGCCTGGCAGATACGCGCGCCATCGCTTGAGCGATTCGTCAGGATTGGATCAATCCAGTAATAGTTAGTTGTGGTTTCGTTCAAGCATTACCTAGGACTTAGGGCTACTATCTCTGTAGGAAACGGCGACAAAACTCACGCCGACCAGCACTACCCTCAAAGGGGGCAACCATGAAAGAGAAAATCCAGAACTGGCTCCACGATCTTGGCGTTGCGCTGGGCTTGATCGAGCCCCCGCTGCAACCGGTGCCGATCCGCACGGACGATGAGCAGCGCCGGCCCCGTCGCCGCTGAGTATCAGGCCCAAACAATATGGGAAATGTGGGAGCGGACTTGCTCGCGAATACGGTGCATCAGCCAGTAAATGGTTGAATGACACACCGCCTTCGCGAGCAAGCCCGCTCCCACAATTATTTTGTGCAGCGCAAAAAACGGGTGCGAACACCGACGTCGCACCCGCTGAAGAAATTATCCTAATAGCTCAAGCCGCCCGAGCCGCCACGGTATCCGGTTTGCGCGACAACATACTCACCAGCACAAAACTCACCAGGGCTACCGCCAGGCTGCAGTAAATCGGTGTGTTTGCATCCAACCCATCCTTGAACATAAACACCAGCGCGGTTACGAAACCCAGCGCCATGGACGTGATCGCGCCCGAGGTGGTGGCTCGCTTCCAGAATATCGCGCCAATCAGAGGTACCAACATACCGCCCACCAACAGGTTATAGGCCAGGGTCAGCGCGCTGATCACGTCATTCACCACCAGTGCGATGCCCAATACGGCAACACCGGTCATCAGGGTGAACACGCGGTTGATGCCCAGGCTCGATTGCTTGCCACCGCGCAGCCGTGGCAGCAGGTCTTCGGTCAACACGGTGGACGCAGCGAGCAGGCCGGCGCTGGCGGTGGACATCATCGCCGCCAGGGCAGCCGCAATCACCAGGCCACGAATACCGTCCGGTAACGAGGCTTTGACGATGGCGGCAAAGGCATTGTTGACGTTATCCAGGTCCGGGATCAGCACGTGAGCCGCCATGCCAATCAGGGCGCAGGCCAGGCCGTAGAGAATGCAGTAGAAACCGGCGAAAGTGCCCGCGTACTGGGCGACCTTTTCATCACGGGCGGTGAATACTCGCTGCCAGATATCCTGGCCGATCAGGATGCCGAAGAAGTAGATCATGAAGTAAGTGATGATCGTGTCCCAACCGATCGCGGTAAAGCTGAAGTTCGACGCCGGCAGCTTGGCCACCAGTTCATCCCAGCCGCCGACGCGGTACAGGCAGATCGGCAGCAGGATGAACATCAGGCCGACGGTCTTGATCACAAATTGCACGATATCGGTCAGGGTCAGCGACCACATGCCACCGATGGTTGAATACACCACCACCACACCGCCGCCTACCAGCACCGACATCCAGAACGGCAAGTCGAACAGCACTTGCAATACGGTGCCGATTGCCAGGATCGAGGTCACGCCGATCATCAGTGCATAGGCCAGCATGATCACAGCGCTGGCCTGGCGCGCCATGGGGTTGTAGCGTTTTTCCAGGACCTGGGTCACGGTGAAGATTTTCAGCTTCAGCAGCGGCTTGGCCAGGAACAGGTTCAGCGCAATGATCCCGGCGCCCAGCGCGGCGCACAGCCAGAAACCTGAAATGCCGTGCACATAACCCAAGCGCACGGTGCCGACGGTGGAGGCGCCGCCCAATACCGTGGCGGCCATGGTGCCCATGTACAGCGATGGGCCGAGGTTACGGCCCGCCACCAGATAGTCTTCGTGGGTTTTGGCGCGGCGCATACCGTAGTAGCCAAGCACGAGCATACCGGCGGCGTAGATGAGTACGACGAATAAATCCAAAGCCATGACGGTGATTCTCCGATTATCTTTTTTATGGGCGATCAAGCGGCAGCCGGCTCGGTCAACACGCGAGCGAAGGTCAGGTATATCGTTGGACGGGGATCTGCGCGATCCCCTTGATTGTTATCGTGAAGGCATCAGCGATGCGCGACGCCAGGCAATACGCAGAGCATCTCGTACAGCAAGTTGGCGCCCAGCAGCGAGGTGTTGCCGGTGGTGTCATAGGGCGGCGAAACTTCCACCAGATCACAACCAATCAGGTCCAGGCCCTGGCAGCCACGGATGATCTCGATCGCCTGGATGGTGGTCAGCCCGCCGATTTCCGGGGTGCCGGTGCCGGGTGCCCAGGCGGGATCGATGCCGTCGATATCGAAGCTGAGGTACACCGGGCCGCCGCCGACTTTCTCCCGCACTTGGGCCATCAACGGGGCCAGGGAGTGGTGCCAGCATTCTTCGGCCTGGACCACGCGAAAGCCTTGCTTGCGGCTCCAGTTGAAGTCTTCGGCGGTGTAGCCCTGGGCACGCAGGCCGATCTGCACCACGCGGTCGCAATCGAGCAACCCTTCTTCCACGGCGCGGCGGAAGGTGGTGCCGTGGGCGATTTTTTCGCCGAACATATGGTCGTTGACGTCGGCATGGGCATCGATGTGCACCAGCCCGACCTTGCCGTGTTTCTTGTGGATCGCCCGCAGGATCGGCAGGGTGATGGTGTGGTCGCCGCCCAGGGTCAGGGGGATCACGTCGTGCTCGAGGATTTCATCGTAGGTCTCTTCGATGATGCGCACGGCGTCGAGCAGGTTGAAGGTGTTGATCGCCACGTCGCCGATGTCGGCCACTGACAGTGAGTCGAACGGTGCCGCCCCGGTGGCCATGTTGTAGGGGCGGATCATCACCGACTCGGCGCGGATTTCCCGAGGCCCGAAGCGTGTGCCGGCGCGCAGCGAGGTGCCGATATCCAGGGGCACGCCGATAAAGGCAGCGTCCAGACCCTTGGCCGTTTGCAGGTGGGGAAGGCGCATCATGGTGGCGATGCCGGCGAAGCGCGGCATTTCGTTGCCGCCCAGTGGTTGGTGGAAAATCTTGTCCACGGGATTGCCTCATCGTTGTTTTGTTTATTGATGGCCGATTCTGCGAAAAGCCCGGGGCAGGAAGAATCGGCAGGGGCAAATACTTAGTTCAGATTTTTCTAAACTAATGCAGGGAGGTAGACTGCATGCATCCCTGTCCGGAACCGACCATGGCCAACGCCTTGCCCGACCTGAAACTCCTGCGCATCTTCGTCAGCGTCGTGCGCCACCAGGGGTTCGCCAATGCCCAGCACGAACTCAACCTGTCGACGTCGGCCATCAGCACGTATATGAGCCAACTCGAATCCGCGCTGGGCCTGGTGCTGTGCCATCGAGGACGTGGCGGTTTCAGCCTGACCAGCAAAGGCGAGCTGTTTCATCAGGAAACCCTGCGCCTGTTGGGCGAGCTCGAGGGCTTCGAGCAATACGCCGCCGCGCTCAAAGGCGAGTTGCGCGGCACGCTCAAGCTGGGCGTGCTTGATTCCACCGTCAGCGACAAGGCCCTGCCATTCGCCGAAGTGATTGGCGCCTACAGCCTGGAACATCCGGCGGTTCACCTGAATCTGTCGGTGATGAGCCCCTACGAACTGCAACTGGGCGTACAGGACAACCGCCTGGACCTGGCAATCGGTGCGTTCTCCAACCGTATGAGCGGGCTGATCTATATGCCGCTGTACCGCGAACAGCACTGGCTGTATTGCAGCAACCGGCACCCGCTGTTCAGCGAGCGGCGTATTCCCGAACAGGTCATCACTCAGCAACGTATGGTCGGCCGCGGCTACTGGAGCCAGGCCGAACTGGCGCGCCACGGCTTCAAACACAGCGCCGCGACCGTGGAAAGTATGGAAGCGCAGTTGATCCTGGTATTGTCCGGCGCCTACATCGGTTACCTGCCCGAACACTACGCCCAGGCCTGGGCCGACAAGGGTGACCTGCGCGTGTTACTGCCGGCGACCTTCGGCTACCAGGCGCCGTTCTCGATGATCATGCGCCGTGGTCGTAGCCGTGAACCGCTGATCCAGACCTTCCGCGACTTGCTCAAGACCCAGCTTAACCAGGCCTGAAAAAACCATGTCCAGACCCCAATGCCCGCAATGCTTGCGCCCGACCACTCATTGCCTCTGTGCACTGATCCCGACCCTCGACAGCCGCACTCGCGTGTTGCTGTTGCAGCACCCGAGCGAGGTCGGCCATGCGCTCAATACCGCGAGGTTGGCGGCGTTGGGCTTGAATAATGCGCAGTTGGTGGTGGGGGAGGTGTTTGATGATCTGGCGACGTTATTAAACCCGCCTGGTTATCGGGCGCGGCTGTTGTTTCCGGCGGATGACGCCGAGCCGCTGCGCGCTTATGCACCTGACGATCAGCCATTGTTATTGGTGGTTCCCGATGGCACCTGGCGCAAGGCGCGCAAGCTGTTGCACCTCAACCCTTTGCTGGCGGCGTTGCCCCGGGTGACATTGGCCCTAGGCGGCGTTTCCCGCTATCGCTTGCGCAAGGCGCCGGGGCCTGGTGCCTTGTCGACGGTTGAAGCAATCACGCAAGCGTTGCAGGTATTGGAAGCTCCACTATCGTTCGAGCCGCTGCTCAAACCCTTTGAAGCGCTGATCGAAGGGCAGATTGCTGCGATGGGGGATGAGGTATTCCAGAGAAATCATGGTGAAGGGCAGAAGGATTAGCAGGTTTGACGAGGCGCGCCCATCGGGAGCAAGCCCCCTCCCACAGTCGATCGCGTTCCTGCATAAAAATGCGGTCCGATGTGGGAGGGGGCTTGCCCCCGATGGAGCCCTCACAGTCAACACTTTAATGGCTTATGCCTTTAAGCCATAAGCACCGCACTTTGCGTGATATGGCCCGCCGGCCTTTCCCGGTATGATGTCCGCCCCCGCAGTCTGGATTGCGAATACGCCATGACCTTGCAGTACCCCACAATCGCCGATTGCGTCGGCAACACGCCCCTGGTCCGCTTGCAACGCATGGCGGGTGAAACCAGCAATACCCTGTTGCTCAAACTCGAAGGCAACAACCCGGCCGGCTCCGTCAAGGACCGCCCGGCGCTGTCGATGATCGCCCGCGCCGAGTTGCGCGGGCAGATCAAGCCAGGCGACACCCTGATTGAAGCCACCTCGGGTAACACCGGGATCGCCCTGGCCATGGCCGCCGCGATCAAAGGCTACAAGATGGTGCTGATCATGCCCGACAACGGCAGTGCCGAGCGCAAGGCGGCGATGACCGCTTACGGTGCCCAGCTGATCCTGGTCACCCAGGAAGAAGGCATGGAAGGCGCCCGTGACCTCGCCGAGCGTATGGCCGCCGAAGGCCGTGGCGTGGTGCTGGACCAGTTCGCCAACGGTGACAATCCCGAGGCGCACTACACCAGCACCGGCCCGGAAATCTGGCGCCAGACCCAGGGCACCATTACCCATTTCGTCAGTTCCATGGGCACCACCGGCACCATCATGGGCAACTCGCGCTACCTGAAGGAGCAGAACCCTGCGATCCAGATCGTCGGTCTGCAACCGATGGAAGGCGCGGCCATCCCCGGTATCCGCCGCTGGCCCGAAGAGTACTTGCCGAAGATCTACAACGCGACGCGAGTAGACCGCATCATCGACATGGCCCAGCGCGAAGCCGAAGACACTACGCGCCGTCTGGCCCGTGAAGAAGGCATCTTCTGCGGCGTGTCCTCCGGCGGCGCTGTGGCCGGTATGTTGCGCTTGTCCAAAGAAGTGGAAAACGCGGTGATCGTCGCGATCATCTGTGACCGAGGCGACCGCTACCTGTCGACCGGCATCTTCGACGAACCCAACTGATGGCCAAGCACGAGAGAGGCCTGCGCTTCCAGCCGACAGGCGGCAGCCGGGCCCCGCAGATCCCGGTGGGCAAGAAACAGCGCCTGACCATCGAGCGCCTGGCCAATGATGGCCGTGGCATTGTGTTCTTTGAAGGCCGCACCTGGTTTGTGAATGGTGCGCTGGCCGGCGAAGAAGTCGAAGCGCGGGTGTTGGGCGCCCACGGCAAAGTGGTTGAGGCCCGCACCGAGCGGGTGTTCAAGGCCAGTGAGCCACGGCGCCCGGCACCCTGCGCCCACGTTGGCCGCTGCGGCGGTTGCAGCGTGCAGCATCTGCCCCATGATCAGCAACTTGCCCTGAAACAGCGCATGCTCGCCGAGCAGTTGTCGCGGGTGGCAGGTGTCGAACCGCAAGAGTGGGCGCCGCCGTTGAGCGGGCCGGAGTTCGGTTACCGGCGTCGCGCCCGTGTGGCCGTACGTTGGGACGCCAAGGCGAAGAAACTCGAAGTGGGTTTTCGCGCCGTGGCCAGTCAGGACATCGTCGCTATCGACGATTGCCCGGTGCTGGTACAAGCCTTGCAACCGATCATGCAGCGCTTGCCGAATATGCTGCGTCGCCTGAGCAAACCGCAGGCGCTGGGGCATGTGGAGCTGTTCAGTGGTTCGTCCATCGCCGTTTTGCTGCGGCATATGGCACCGCTGTCCGAAGCAGACCTGCTGATCCTTAAAGAATTCTGTACCTTCCATGAGGCCCAATTGTGGCTGCATGGCGAGGGCCAGCCGGAACCTGCCGAGCCCGACCAGGCCCTGGGGTTTCGCCTGGATGCGTGGAATCTGGAACTGGCTTACCGGCCGGGAGATTTTGTGCAGGTCAACGCCGGGGTCAATCAGGCGATGGTTGCCCAGGCATTGGAGTGGCTGGCGCCACAAGCCGACGAACGGGTGCTGGACCTGTTTTGCGGCCTTGGCAACTTCGCCTTGCCGCTGGCGCGCCAGGTGCGCGAAGTGGTGGCGGTAGAGGGTGTGCAGACCATGGTGGACCGTGCGGCACTCAATGCCGCGAGCAACCATTTGCCTAACGTGCAGTTCTTTCAGGCCGACCTGTCTCAGCCTTTGACTGACGCGCCATGGGCCAAACAGGGCTTTTCTGCGGTACTCTTGGACCCACCCCGCGATGGTGCCCAAGAGGTTGTGCGCAAGCTCGCCACCCTTGGAGCCAAGCGCCTGGTGTATGTGTCCTGTAACCCAGCTACGCTGGCGCGGGACACGGTTGAGTTGGTCAAGCAAGGCTACCGGCTAAAGCGTGCCGGGATTCTCGACATGTTTCCGCAGACTGCGCATGTCGAGGCCATGGCGTTATTTGAAGCGGGCTAGGATGCCCGTTTAATCCGACTGGCCTGCGTTCTCCAAGGCCTTGGTACTGCTACGGAGCTCGCAGTAAAAGTCGGCGATGATTTTGGCGCATCAAAGGTGCGTCGTAGGGAAGGTAAGCAAGATGGTACAGGTGAGAGCACACCAGCCGATCAACACCGACGGCAGTATCAATCTCGAGGCATGGCTGGATCATGCCGTCAGTGTCGACCCGGCACTGGACCGTGAAGCCTTGAAAGCAGCCTGCGAGTTCGCTCGTGAGTCTGAGCAGCAAGACAATGCGGCCAAGAACCTGTGGGCCGAAGGCACTTCAAGCTTTCGCACCGGGTTGGAAATCGCCGAGATCCTCGCCGATCTCAAGCTGGATCAGGATTCGCTGATCGCCGCCGTGCTGTATCGCGGCGTGCGCGAGGGGCATATTCCGTTGGCAACCGTTGGCCAGCGCTTCGGCTCGGTGGTGACCAAGCTGATCGACGGCGTGCTGCGCATGGCGGCCATCAGTGCCAGCCTCAGCCCGCGCCAGTCGATGGTGCTGGGCACCCAGGGCCAGGTGGAAAACCTGCGCAAGATGCTGGTGGCGATGGTCGACGACGTGCGCGTCGCCCTGATCAAGCTGGCCGAGCGTACCTGCGCGATCCGTGCGGTGAAGACCGCCGACGACGAAAAGCGCAACCGCGTCGCCCGCGAAGTCTTCGACATCTACGCGCCGCTGGCCCACCGCCTGGGCATCGGCCACATCAAGTGGGAGCTGGAGGACCTGTCCTTTCGCTACCTGGAGCCGGACCAATACAAACAGATCGCCACGTTGCTGCACGAGCGGCGCCTGGATCGCGAGCGCTTTATCAGCGACGTGATGGGCCAGCTGCGTTCCGAGCTGCAGGCAACTGGCGTAGACGCCGACATCAGCGGCCGCGCCAAGCACATCTACTCGATCTGGCGCAAAATGCAGCGCAAGGGCCTGGCCTTCAGCCAGATCTATGACGTGCGGGCGGTGCGCGTGCTGGTGCCGGAAATGCGCGATTGCTACACCGCGCTGGGGATCGTTCACACCCTGTGGCGCCACATCCCCAAGGAGTTCGACGACTACATCGCCAACCCCAAGGAAAACGGCTACCGCTCGCTGCACACCGCGGTGATCGGCCCTGAAGGCAAGGTGCTGGAAGTGCAGATCCGCACCCACGCGATGCACGAAGAGGCCGAGCTGGGTGTGTGCGCGCACTGGCGCTACAAGGGCACCGACGTCAAGGCCGGGTCCAACCAGTACGAAGAGAAAATCTCCTGGCTGCGCCAAGTGCTGGAATGGCACGAAGAACTCGGCGACATCGGCGGGCTGGCCGAACAGCTGCGGGTGGATATCGAGCCGGACCGGGTCTATATCTTCACCCCCGACGGCCATGCCATCGACTTGCCCAAGGGCGCCACGCCGCTGGATTTTGCCTACCGCGTGCACACCGAAATCGGCCATAACTGCCGGGGCGCCAAGATCAACGGGCGCATCGTGCCGCTCAACTACAGCCTGCAAACCGGTGAACAGGTCGAGATCATCACCAGCAAGCACGGCACGCCGAGCCGCGACTGGCTGAACCCGAACCTGGGCTATATCACCACCTCGCGAGCACGGGCGAAGATCGTCCACTGGTTCAAATTGCAAGCGCGCGACCAGAACGTCGCCGCCGGCAAGACCCTGCTCGAACGCGAACTGGCGCGCCTGGGCCTGCCTCAGGTGGACTTCGACAAGCTGGCCGAAAAGGCCAACATGAAGATCGCCGAAGACATGTTCGCCGCCCTCGGTGCCGGTGACCTGCGCCTGGCGCAACTGGTCAACCTGGCCCAGCAACTGGTCGAGCCCGAGCGCGGCAACGAACAGCTGGAACTCATCCCACGCAAGGCCACGGGTTACAAACCGGGCAAGCGTGGCGATATCCAGATCCAGGGCGTGGGCAACCTGATGACGCAAATGGCCGGCTGCTGCCAGCCGTTGCCGGGCGACGCCATTGTCGGCTACATCACCCAGGGCCGTGGCGTGAGCATTCACCGCCAGGACTGCGCCTCGGTGCTGCAACTGGGCGGGCGCGAGCCGGAGCGGATCATCCAGGTCAGTTGGGGGCCGGTGCCGGTGCTCACTTACCCGGTGGACATCATCATCCGTGCCTACGATCGTTCCGGCTTGCTGCGTGACGTCTCGCAAGTGCTGCTCAACGAGCGGATCAACGTGCTGGCGGTCAACACCCGCTCGAACAAAGAGGACAACACGGCGTTGATGTCCCTGACCATCGAGATTCCGGGGTTGGACGCACTGGGACGGTTGCTTGGGAGGATTTCCCAGTTGCCGAATATCATCGAGACGCGGCGCAACCGCACCCCATGAATAGCTGGATGAACGCGAACTGAATTGTGTTAGCTGCTTCATGTGGGAGCTGGCTTGCCTGCGATAGCATCACCTCGGTTTAACTGAAGCACCGAGTCGCGAGCATCGCAGGCAAGCCAGCTCCCACATTGGATTTTCAGCGGAAAGAGATACGATGTATTCACTCGAAGACCTGCTGCACCTGATGAACCGCCTGCGCGACCCGCAATACGGCTGCCCGTGGGACATCAAGCAAACCTACGCGACCATCGTCCCGCACACGCTGGAGGAGGCCTATGAAGTGGCCGACGCCATCGAGCGCGGCGATTTCGATCACCTGCAAGGTGAGCTGGGCGACCTGCTGTTCCAAGTGGTGTATTACAGCCAACTGGCGCGGGAAGAAGGGCGCTTCGAATTTGCCGGCGTGATCGACAGCATCACCCGTAAGTTGATTCGCCGGCATCCTCACGTGTTCCCAACCGGCGACCTGTACGCACCGCTGGATATCCCGCAGTTGAGCGAAGAACAGGTCAAGGAGCGCTGGGAGCAGATCAAAGCTGAGGAGCGCGCAGAAAAGTCCGACGCTCCCGAGCAACTCTCCCTGCTCGATGATGTGCCCACCGCCTTACCTTCGTTGTCCCGTGCGGCCAAATTGCAAAAGCGCGCCAGCCAGGTCGGTTTCGACTGGCCGGCCGCCTTGCCGGTGGTGGACAACGTGCGTGAAGAGTTGGATGAAGTGCTCGAAGCCATGGCCGATAACGATCCGCAGGCCATTGCCGATGAAGTCGGTGACCTGCTGTTTGCCGCCGTCAACCTGGCCCGTCACCTCAAGGTTGATCCGGAAACCGCACTGCGCGGTGCCAATGCCAAGTTCGAACGACGTTTCCGATTTATCGAACAGGCATTGCGCGATACGCACCAACCCATAGAAGATTGCACCCTCGAAGAGTTGGACGCCCTGTGGGGCGAAGCCAAACGCCAGGAAAAGAATGTGTCCAGCTGCGGTTGAGCAGCTGCCTAAGTGAGTAAGCACCATGAGCCTTTCCCTTCGCGACCAGTTGCTCAAAGCAGGTCTGGTCAACCAAAAGCAGGCCAAGCAGGTCGGCAAAGAGAAGCAGAAGCAGCAGCGTCTGGTCCACAAGGGCCAGGCCGAAGTCGATGATACCCAGGCACGCCTGGCCGCTGAGGCACACGCCGAGAAGGTCAAGCGTGACCAGGAGCTCAACCGCCAGCAGCAGGAAAAAGCCGAGGCCAAGGCGCGTACCGCCCAGGTCAAGCAGTTGATCGAAACCTCGCGCCTGCCCAAGTTGACCACCGAGGACTACTACAACTTTGTCGATGACAAGAAGGTCAAGCGCCTGTCGGTCAACACCTTGATGCGCAACAAGCTCAGCAACGGCTCCCTGGCGATCGTGCACCACGGTGGCGGCTACGAGGTGATCCCGCGTGAAGCGGCGCTCAAGATCCAGGAACGTGCACCGGAGCGCATCGTGCAGCTCAACATCCTCACCGAAAGCCAGGTGCCGGATGAGGATGATCCGTACGCCGCCTACCAGATCCCTGACGATCTGATGTGGTAAGCCGCTAGAAACGACAAACCCCGCCAAAAGGCGGGGTTTGTGTTTTAAGCGTGCAGCGTCAGCCGGTTACCAATCCACTGCGTAACTCAGGCTGAAGGTACGGCCCTCGGCATTCGGGTACGGTGCGCGGGCATTGGCCTGGGCGAACATGTTCTGGTAGTTGCGGTTGGTAAGGTTGTACACCGCACCTTCGAGGCGACCTATCGGTAGCCTTACCGAGCCCAGCAGGTCAACCAAGGTATAGCCCTGGATATCGCGACCGTTGTTGTCCTTGGCCGCCGCGTCATAGTCGGCCAGGCGCATCCCCTGCAAGCGCAGGCTGTAGTCGTCACGCTGATAGCCGACAAAAGCGGTGGTCTTGGCGGGGGAAATACGCGTGGCGGGCAGGTCGATCCATTTGCCGTTCTGCTGGGTCTCGCCCTTGGCGTAAGCGTAAGTACCGCCGACGGACCACTGGTCGTTGACGTTATAAGTCAGGCTGGTTTCGGCACCGCGCACGCGCTCTTTCTGATTGATCAGGCGCAATACGCGGTCGTTGGCATCGTAGAACTGCGTGACATCCGAGGTGTTTTCATACGCGGTGACACTGGCCTGCCACTTGTCCCAGTCGCCACGCCAGCCCAGCTCGTAACTGTCGACTTTCAGAGCCTGGGCATTGAGGTCCTGAATATCGTATTTGCTGTTCACGTCACGCAGGAAGCGCTGGATATCCGGCAGGGAAAAGCCCTGGCTGAAGTTGACGAACACGTCCTGGTTTTCGGTCAGGTGATACACCGCCCCGAGGTTATACAGCGTGTCATCGTATTTGAGCGTGCCGCCGGGCAGTGTGGCGCGGTTGCCGGTCTGGACGATTTCGCCGTAGGCGATGCTGTCGGAGACTTTGCTCTCAATCCACTCGCGACGTATTCCACCGCGTAAGGTCCAGTCATCGATGTCGTAGGACAGCTGACCAAAGATGGCTTTGGTGGTGGTCTCAATATCCGGGCCCAGTTCGAACGTGGTCCCGGTTTTGCTGTAGCTCAGGCCATTGACCCGGTATTGGTCGCCACGCTGGCGTGAGGTTTCATGATCATAGTCAGCCCCCCACACCAGGTTGCCGGTTGCCGGGCCGATGTCCGGCATCTGCGTATCGATCGCCGCACGCAGGCCATAGACATCCTGCACGCTGTTGTTGTCGGACACGCCTGCCCGACCCCGGGACAGGTCCGGGAAGAACAGGGCGTCGGCCCGCCGCCAGTAACTTTCGACCTGCAGGCCCTGGCCGTAGAAATCCTTATCGGCGTAGTTAAGGTTGACCGCCTGGTTATGGGTGTAGGGCTGGTCGCCCAGGTCCAGGCCTTTTACCGCGACTGCGTTGCTGGTGATGCGCGGGTTCTTGGTGTAGCGGGTGTCTTGTTCGTCTTTATAGTCTTGCAGCGACAGGCTGATCTTCTTGTCGTCATCGAGCTCGTAGCCGAAGCGACCTTGCAGGTCGTAGGTGTCGGTGTCCATGTTGCTGCCCTGGGACGTATCCTGGGGAATGCGCTTGCCGTTACCGTCGAACTGGTCGTTGCGCTGCACGGTATTGCCCGACAGATACCAGTCCACTGGACCCTTGCGCCCGGTAGCGCTTTGGAACGCCTCGTAAGCGAACCCCTTGTGGCTGAAGTTATTGCCGGCGGTCATGCCGATCTTGCTGCTGAAGGCCAGGTCCTCACCCTTGTTGCGCTTGGTGATGATGTTGATGATGCCGCCCGATGCGCCTGCGCCGTAGACGCTGCTGGCGCCGGAGATCACTTCGATGCGCTCGATGCTTTCCGGTGCCACGCTGTTGAGCTGGCGGAAGTTATCGCGCGTGGCGTTTTGTGAAACCCCATCGATCAGGATCAGGGTATTACGCCCGCGAAGCGTTTGGCCGAAGTTGCTCATGCCGCCGCTGGAAGGCGCAATGCCAGGCACCAGTTGGCCGAGGATATCTGCGACCCGACGCCCCGCGCCCGTTTGCTGGCGGATCTGTTCTTCGTTGATGACCTGCACGGAGCCTGGAATCTGCGCGATGCTGGTTTCATTGCGCGTCGCCGACACCACGGTCGCTTGCAACTGCAGGCTGGTCGGCTCTGTCTGTTCGGCCCAGGCGGGGGCACTGATCGAGCCGAGAAGCGGCAGCAGAACGGCCAATTGCGATGTGTTCATGGATTTGTCTCAGAGTTATTAGAAGTATTGACAGAAAAATCGGATGTCTCAGGCGCTCGCGTACATGAACGGATGGCGCGGATACTCACGGCGGCCAATGCGTAGGTCAGTGCGACCAGCCAGAAGCTGTGCGCCAGGCCCACCCATCCCATGCCGATACCGCCTATCAATGCGCCGCACAGCGCACCTGCTTTGGCGGCGCTGTTGCCCATGCCCAGGGCGAAACCCTGCTGGCTGGACGCTACGGTATTGGCGATCAGCGTGTAGGCCACGGGCAATAAAGCACCCTGCCACACGCCCCATAGCAGCCGGCTGGCGATGAACCCCAACCACTCACTGGCCAGCGCCGTGCCGGCCAGTGTGAGCGCGCACGCCCAGGTGACCCACTCGATGATGCGCAGCGTATGCGCTGGTTGATGTCGATCGAACAGGCGGCCCCATAACGGCGCGGACAGTGCCAGGGTCAAGGCGCTGGCGCCATAGCTGGCGCCGATCAGCCACGCGGGTGCCTGCAAAACCTCGGCAACATATAAGGCGTAAAACGGTTGCGGCATCATCCTGGCCGCCTGGATCAATACGATGATTCCCAACATTGCGCCCAGCCAGCCTTTGGGCAGTGCGACAGGCTTCGATGGGCGGGCAGGTCTGGATCGTGGTGAATCGCTGGGCAAGAACGCGCTGATTATCGCGCACAACAGGCAGACGGCGGTGGCGCTGTAGCACAGCAATGCGAAACCGGATATGTCCATCAGCCAGCCGCCCAATACCGGCCCGGCCAGGGAGCCTACGGCGGTGGCTGATTGCAGCCGCGCAAGAATGTGCCCGCGTCCACTCTCACCGCAGCAGGCCAGCGCGTAGGCTTGGGCAGCTGCAATGAAACCGGCCAATGCACCTTGCACCACGCGGATGACCACCAGCCACCACGGATCGGGCGTCATCGCAGCCAGCGCCTGGCACACCGCCAATGCCAGCAACGCCCGGATGATCATCGGCTTATGGCCGGTACGGTCGCCCAGTTTCCCCCACATGGGTGTGAGGATCATCGCTGCCATCATCGGCCCGGCATATACCAGCGAAGACAGCAGGCCGGTGTACTGGGCATTGGCGACGCCCAGCAGCTTCTGGATTTGCAGCGGCCAAAACGGCCCGCTCATCTCCATCGCCCCCATCGACACCAACTGAATCACCACCAGCAGCCGCAGCGCTGTGTTGTTAGTCGGCATTGGCGGCCGCGCTCAACGGGTTGGGCAGGCGTCCGACGATATCGGCATGACTCTCCAGCAGGCGCATGCGCATGAACGACTTGGCCGGCCACGGTTGCTCCAGCAGTGCTTCGCGCTCGGCTGCCCAGCGTTGCGGTTCAACCTGTGAGCGCAGGTTGTCGAAACACTGGCTGACCTGTGCCGACAGTTCATTCCAGAGCAGCGCCTGGGGGATGTCGAAGTGGCGCGCAGCAAGCAGGATCAACTCACCCAGATGGCACATGAATACGGTGTGCAGCAGTTTGTCCCGTACGAAACCTGCGTCGTCGTACAGCGTCATCTTCGGGTCGTGTAGTTCGACGTCCAGGCTGTGGGCGTGCAAGGTCTTGCGGTCGATACGGATATCGCCGAAATCGCGCAACAGCAGGCGGCTCAATTGCCCATCTGCAGTCATGACCATGAAGGAGTTCTGCTGATGGGCCTCGAAAGCGACGCCGTAACGCAAATACATGCCCAGCAGCGCCGGCACACTGATCGCCGCGTACTCATGGAAGAACGCGAGCATGGCCGCCGCATCGTCTTTGCCTTGGCTCAGGCGCACCCATTGGCGCAGCAGCGGCTGGCCGTGTTGATCAATGGCAAACAGGCTGCCCACCGGTACGGCCATTTCCCCGGGCTTGAGCTGGCTCTGGGGATTGTCGCGATAGAGCACCGCCAGGTGGCGGGAGTGCTCGTCATTGGCCGGTTGTGGCTTGAAATGCACACCGATACGCTCGGGAACGATGCTGAGGATTTTCTGAATCGCAGGCTCGCGCTCCAGGATGGTCAGCAGCAGGTGGCTGATCCGTGGGCCCATGCGTGCCGAGCGCGGTGAGACGGTGCGCTGCACGCTGGTCAGGCGCAGCGACACCGGCAGTTTGACCATGGGCGCATCGCAACGTCCGTCAGGCAATACGGTCCTGAATGACATGGTGGGGTGGGCGGTAAACGCGACGATATCGGTCAGCACCAGCAGCTTGTCGCCGATTGCATCGGCGAACAGCTGGGGCAGCTCCTGACGTGCCTGCCAGGGATGGGCAGGCACCGGCAGATAATCGCCTGCTTCAAGGCCTTGTGCTTGAAGTGTCGCGGTTAATTGCTGCGCCGCGTGTGGAAAGTGACTGCTCCACCACTGCCAGTAATCTGCCGTCCCGGCCAACGTTTCGACATGGGCAAACTGGCGATGCAGCGCGCACAGCAGCACGGGGAAGCGTGCTTCGAACTCCGGCGAATAGTCGATGACTTGGCTGGTATCCAGGCCCAGCTTGGTCTTGTAGTTGGGGTGCCACGGGTGCCCCAATGTTCCCCACTGCTCAAGTACGGATGTCGGATTGATCGTGCCTGCACCGTGCTTGAGATGACTCAGCAGGTTGCCTTGATGTACTGGGTCCATGGACGCATGCAGCTTGAGCGTCCATTGCTCATGGAAAGCGAGGCACAAGGTGTCGTTGATGAAGCTGTCGTCGATCTCGGCATTGAGGCGGTTGAGCACTTCCAGGTCGGCAGGTGACGTGAGGCTGGCGTTAAGCAATGTCAACAACTGTGATGGGAACTGGATCTTCTGGTCGGGCTGACCTTCGCGCAACAGGATGACTTTGCCACGCAGGTCCCAGCTGGCCATGCGGCCAGGACGAAAATGATCAAAGCGCAGGCGAGCCTGACAAGGCAGTGTCAGCGAGCATTGCCCATGTTCGTCGTAAATGAGGGTGCTGGGGTCCAGCAGGCTTTCACGAAACAATGCTTGGATCAGGCGTTGGAAGCTACGTTCAGCGGCAGGTGCCAGCGTATTGACCAAGTCGTCGAGGCTGATGTGGCTGGCCTGGAATTGCGCAGTGGCAAGCGCTTCGCTCCAGCGTTCCAGTAACGCGTTTTCCGGCTTCCTGCTATTTCCGTGCATCTAATTGATTCCCTAATCGTGAGCCTGAATGAAAGGCGCATGAATGATATCGAGAATCATTATTTGTGTGTGCTTTTGTTACATTAATTCATATCGAATTTTTGACAAAAAAACCGCGCTCGAAAAGCGCGGTTTTTGATGTAGACGGCCCGGCTGCGTGGGCCGGGCGTCGACTTGATTTCAGAGTTTCAGGAGCTTTTCGCCTGGCGTTGCAATTCGAGAGTTTCAAGCTCGTTTTTATAATTGTGGGCATCGCTCTCGTTGTGAAACATGCCGACCAATACGTCTTGCTGATGGACATCCCAGATGTGAATCCCGTGGCCTACCGCCTCGTGGGACATATGCTCATCGTCGCGTTCAGTTACTTTTACAGTCATCTGCTTGCTCCAATCTCTGGTTGATCTGCGGCAAGTCGTCGCAGGCCTCTGTTATATTATTTGTTAGCTTGCTAAGTAAACTGATTTTGCGCGCAATAATTCATTGCAGAAAACGCAACAATCGCGCAGGCCGCTAAACCCGTGGCATTCGGTCGCAGGGGCATGAGTTTTATGACAAAAGTTTCATGTTTGCTTCTAGCAATAAGACCTTTGTCGGCCCTACCACCGCTATCGGGAGCAAGCCCCCTCCCACATTTGAAATGCATTCCACTGTGGGAGGGGGCGTGCTCCCGATAGCGTCATAAGCTTCACAGTAAAATTTCCAGGCAAAAAAAAGCCCCGCATTCAGCGAGGCTCTCTTCCAGCTCATCAGCGCAATCAGCTGCCTTTGACGGCCTTACCGTCAACGGTGCCATCCTGCAGCATGATGTTGTATTCCTTGCCGTCGGTCTCAACCTGGCGCAGGGCAACCAGAATGCCGCCCTGGTCCTTGGCAAACCACATCTGCGTGATGCGCTTGCTCTGGGAGGGATCACGTACGCGTTCAACCTTGATCGCGTCAATGGAGCCTACCTTGGTCTGAACCTTTTCCGGGCCAATCACACGGAAGTCATAGGTATCGACATCAGTACCTTCGGCCACTCGGTAGCTCATGCTCTTCTTGCCGGCAGCCACGTCGCGCTGAAGGGCGAGCTGATACGTGGACTTGTCGAGCATGCCGCTTTCGAGGGTGACGTTGACCGGATCCTTGTTTTCAAAGCCGGTGATTTTCTTGTTCGCCTGGTCGAAATCCAGGTTGATCTTCTTAGCCTTGCCCAAACCGCCGCGCTCGAAGCTGTAGCTCTTGGGTTGCAGGGTGTCCTTGTCGAACAGGATCACGCTGGTTTCGGTCAGGCTGGCAATCATCATCGAGGCCTTGAAGTTCAAGGTCCAGGTGCCGTCGCCGTTTTTGGTCAGGCTGCGTTCAGCCGAACCACTCATGGGCAGTTGCTTCCAGTCGGCGGTGTAGCTGACGGAGAAAGGGTGAAGGTCTGCCGCTTGTACGGCAGGCAAAGCGAACAGCGCAAAAGCGAAGAGCAGGGCGCGACGCATAAAATCTCCTAGGTTCGAATCAAGTGGCCGCTGGCCGCGAGTAACTGACCGTCCAATAATGCACCCTGGTCACCAAGAATCAACCGTCCCTCGGCAAACCAGCGAACAGCCAGCGGGTAAATCCTGTGTTCCTGGGTATGAACCCGTTGCGCAAGCGTCTGCGCCGAGTCGCCTGACTCTACCGGAACCACTGCCTGTACGACCAGAGGCCCGCCATCGAGTTCCTCGGTGACAAAGTGCACGCTGCAGCCATGCTCGCTGTCGCCGGCGTCGAGGGCGCGCTGATGGGTGTGCATGCCTTTGTACTTGGGCAGCAGGGAAGGGTGGATATTGAGCAGGCGCCCTTCGTAGTGCCGCACGAAATCAGCACTGAGGATGCGCATGAAGCCGGCAAGCACGACGAGCTTGGGTTTGAAGGCGTCGATCAGTTCGACCAGGGCGCGGTCGAAGGCCTCGCGGCCGTCGAACGCCTTGTGATCCAGCGAGCGGGTGTCGATACCCGCGTCCCTGGCGCGTTGCAGGCCGTAGGCGTCGCTGCGGTTGGAAATCACCGCAGCGATGCGCACCGGGCTGTCGCCGCTGCGCGTGCTATCGATCAGGGCCTGCAAGTTACTGCCGGTGCCGGAGAGCAGCACCACGACATCACAGGTTGCAGGCATCAGTGCGCCTTAAGGTTCTTCAGTTCAACCTGGGCTGCGCCTTCTGGAGCAGTGGCGATCTGGCCGATGACCCAAGGTTGCTCGCCGGCTTCACGCAATACGTTCAGCGCGGTTTCAACGTGCTCTTGCGCCACGCAGATGACCATGCCCACGCCGCAGTTCAGCACGCGGTGCATCTCGGTTTCGTTGACGTTGCCTTTCTCTTGCAGCCAATCGAAGACTGCCGGGCGCTGCCAGCTGGCCACGTCGACAATCGCCTGGGCGCCTTTTGGCAGGACGCGCGGGATGTTGTCCAGCAGGCCGCCGCCGGTGATGTGGGCCATGGCCTTGACGGCGCCGGTGTCCTTGATCAGCTTGAGCAGTGGCTTGACGTAAATGCGGGTCGGGGCCATCAGCAGGTCGGTCAGAGGCTTGCCGTCGAGCTGGATGTTCTCGATGTCGGCGCCGGACACTTCGATGATCTTACGGATCAGCGAGTAACCGTTGGAGTGCGGGCCGGACGATGGCAGGGCGAGCAGGGCGTCGCCGGCAGCCACTTTGGAGCCGTCGATGATCTCGGCTTTTTCCACGACGCCGACGCAGAAACCGGCCAGGTCGTAGTCTTCGCCTTCGTACATGCCTGGCATTTCAGCGGTTTCGCCGCCGACCAGCGAGCACCCCGACAGTTCGCAGCCGGCGCCGATGCCGGTGACCACCTGGGTTGCGGTTTCGACATTGAGCTTGCCGGTGGCGTAGTAGTCGAGGAAGAACAACGGCTCGGCGCCGCACACCACCAGGTCGTTGACGCACATGGCAACCAGGTCGATGCCGATGCTGTCGTGCTTGTTCAGGTTCAGGGCCAGGCGCAGCTTGGTGCCTACGCCGTCGGTGCCGGACACCAGTACAGGCTGCTTGTAGCCGGCCGGGATTTCGCAGAGGGCGCCAAAACCGCCCAGGCCGCCCATGACTTCAGGGCGCGCAGTGCGCTTGGCGACGCTCTTGATGCGTTCGACCAATGCTTCACCGGCGTCGATGTCTACACCGGCGTCCTTGTAGCTCAGGGAGGGTTGCTTGCTCATGATCCAGGCCTTTAGGGGGGGATTCAGGGGTAACGACCGAGCGGGCGGGCGCTTTTTAAAAAGGCCGCTGCCGTTGACGGTCTGCGAAGGCGCGCGATTTTATCAGGCTTGAAGGGCAGCGGCCATCCTCGGGCCGACGGGCAGGGCCATATAGATTAAAAAAGCCGGTTAAAAAATGCTGATCGGCTCTGCCAAGCGGCGTATTAAGGTATAGCCTTGAACCCGCTATCGTTATGACAGTACAAAAACTTACCGAGGCCCTGTGAATGTTTTGCCGGGTGCTGTGGTCACAGCCTGGCTAAACCGATTCACGCGGTCTGTTCCAGCCGCTAAATTTGTCGTTCGGGAATCTTCCATGCGTCTGTGTAAATTCTTCTTTGTGGGCTGTTTGTCGTTGGTCAGCCTGGCGAGTCATGCCGAAACCCTCAATGGCCTCTATCAAGTACTCGAACCGGTCAGCAGCCAGTCGCCCCAGGAGCGTGACCAGGCCACCCAGCGCGCCGTGCAGACTCTGGTGATTCGCCTCACCGGCGACGCCAAGGCCGCCGATGGCCCGGGCCTGGCGGCAATCCGCAAGGATCCGCAACAAATCATCACCCAATATGGCTACGACGCGGGCCCGCCCGAGAGCCTGCAAGTGGACTTCGACCCGGTCAGCACCGATCGCGCCTTGCGTGATGCCGGCCTGTCGATCTGGGGCAGTAATCGGCCGTCGATTCTCGGTTGGTGGCTGAACGATTCCACCGAAGGCAGCAGCCTGGTGGGCGATGGCCAGGCGGTTGCCCAGACACTGCGCCGCGCCGCGCAACACCGTGGCTTGCCGTTGCGCCTGCCGCTGGGCGACCTGGATGAGCAAGTGGTTGCCACTGCACCGAATCTGGAAAGCGCGGACGCTGCGCCCTTGCGTGCAGCCTCCGAGCGCTACGGAGCCGATGCGTTGCTGGCTGTGCATGCGCGCCAGGAAGGTAGTCAGTGGCAGGCCAAATGGCGTCTGTGGCTGGGCGATAAGTCTGAGCAAGGTACCGTCCAAGGCGCTGATACTGCCGCACTGGCAGATGCTGTATTGCTGGAGGTCAGCCAAAAGCTGGCGCCGCGCTTTGCGGTCAAGCCTGGCGTGAGCAGCGAGCAGCTGCTTGAAGTGCAAGGCATGAACCTGGAGCGATACGCCGCCCTGGGCCGGTTGCTGGAGCCCTTTGGCGGTCAGCCGCAGTTAGTGGATGGCAATCGCATTGTGTATCGCGTCAACGGCAGTGCCGAGCAGCTGCGTACCCAATTGAGCCTGGCCAAGTTGCAGGAAATTCCCGCAGGTGAAACCCCGGCCCAGCAACCTGTGGTCGATGGCACGCAACCGGCTGCTGTACCTGAGCCTCAGGCGCAACTGCGGTTTCGTTGGTAAATAGTGCTCCTTCTTCTATATAGAAGAAGGGCGTCGATAATAGATGGAGTGGTTTATGGCGGATACGCGTCGTTGGGTGTGGATTGGCGGGATAGTCCTGCTGTGCGGTTTTGTGTTCTTGCTGCATTCGATCCTGACGCCGTTTCTGGTGGCGCTGTTGCTCGCCTATCTGTTCGATCCCGTGGTGGATCGCCTGGAAAAAGCCGGTATGTCGCGTACTTTGGGCGTGGTCACGGTGTTCGCACTGTTCACGCTGATTATCACGGCGCTGGTGTTGATACTGGTGCCGATGCTGGCCAAGCAGCTGTTTCGCCTCTACGAGCTGGCGCCGCAGATGCTCGACTGGTTGCAGCACACGGCAATGCCGTGGGCCCAGTCCAAGTTCGGGTTGGCGGATGGGTTCTGGAAGTTCGACAAGGTCAAGGCGGCCATCAGCGAGCATATGGACAAGACCACCGATATCGTCACGGTGGTGCTCAGCCAGGCAACCGCTTCGAGCCTGGCGCTGATCGGCTGGTTGACCAACCTGGTGCTGATCCCGGTGGTGGCGTTTTACCTGCTGCGTGATTGGGACATCATGATGGCCAAGATCCGCAGCCTGCTGCCCCGTGACCGTGAAGAACGCATCGTCTCCCTTGCTGCAGAATGCCATGAAGTACTGGGGGCATTCGTTCGCGGTCAGTTGCTGGTGATGCTGGCGCTGGGGGTGATCTACGCAGCTGGCTTGATGGCCATCGGCCTGGAGCTGGGGCTGTTGATCGGCTTGATCGCAGGCCTGGCAGCCATCGTGCCTTATATGGGCTTTGTGATTGGTATCGGTGCGGCGCTGGTGGCCGGTCTGTTCCAGTTTGGCGGCGACCTCTACCCAATGCTGGGGATTGTCGCGGTGTTCATGGTCGGCCAGGCATTGGAAGGCATGGTACTTACGCCGTTGCTGGTAGGCGATCGGATTGGCCTGCACCCGGTGGCGGTGATCTTTGCGATCCTGGCGGGTGGCGAGTTGTTCGGGTTTACCGGCATTCTGCTGGCGCTGCCGGTGGCGGCGGTGATCATGGTGCTGGTGCGTCATGTTCACGACTTGTACAAGGATTCGGACGTGTATACGGGCGTTGATGAGCCCGAGTTGTAATCGCAATGTCACAAACCCGGCCAAGGCCGGGTTTGTTGTTTCTGGCGGTGGTGCGTCAAACAATCCGCGTGAAACCGCCAAGTTAACGCAAACCTTTGATTTTGCTTGTGGTCTGCTGCATTGTGCACCCGGCGTCACGGGTATAAACTTTGCAAACTTTACACAGAGGCCACTAACGGTTCGATGGGAGCCGTTCAGTCAGCATGAAACCGATTCAGCTGCCCCTAGGTGTGCGTCTGCGTGATGACGCTACCTTTATCAATTACTACCCAGGCGCCAATGCCGCTGCACTCGGCTATGTGGAGCGGCTTTGCGAAGCCGACGCCGGGTGGACTGAAAGCCTGATCTATCTGTGGGGCAAGCATGGCGTGGGGCGTACCCACCTGTTGCAGGCCGCGTGCCTGCGTTTCGAACAGATGGGCGAGCCGGCAGTGTATTTGCCCCTGGCCGAGTTGATGGACCGCGGCATCGGCATCTTCGACAACCTTGAGCAATACGAACTGGTGTGCCTGGACGACTTGCAGGCGGTGGCCGGCAAGGCGGATTGGGAAGAAGCGCTGTTTCACCTGTTCAACCGCCTGCGCGACAGCGGTCGTCGTTTGCTGATCGCCGCTTCCACATCGCCTCGTGAGCTGCCGGTGAAGCTGGCCGACCTCAAGTCGCGCCTGACCCTGGCGCTGATCTTCCAGATGCGCCCGTTATCCGATGAGGACAAGTTGCGTGCCCTGCAGCTGCGTGCTTCCCGACGTGGCCTGCACCTGACCGACGAAGTCGGGCACTTTATCCTGACTCGTGGCACCCGCAGCATGAGCGCGCTGTTCGATTTGCTTGAGCAGCTTGACCAGGCTTCGTTGCAGGCGCAAAGAAAATTGACGATTCCTTTTCTGAAAGAAACGCTGGGTTGGTAAGGCGTTGATTTGCCACTAATCGGCATTTTACGGGCGCCAGAAAACCTGCGTTTGAGCCCAGCGGGCCACGCAAGTGCAGTGATAAATGGAATTACGGCTTAGATGGCATAGTCCAAACAATAAGTCACATAGATCACGATTGAATTTGCAAATCGATGTGATAGAGGGCATAGTCTCGGCTTCTTTACACATCAGCCACGGTCGTGCCCATGCTAAATCGCTTCGCACCCCTCGTGCCTCTCGCACTCGTTACCCTATTGTTTGGTTGCGCCTCCCACCCTCAACAGGTGGCAGAACAGCCCAAACCACAGGTTCAAAATCAGGCCAAGTTCGTTGCTGCACAGTCTGCTTCTGTTTATGAAGAAGAGATGGCAACCGAAAAAGAACTCGCCGAGTTTTCAGACAGCAAGCCTTACCAGCTGCCCCTTCTGGCCGACAGCATTCTTGAACGCGGCAAGTCCCTGATCGGTACTCGTTACCGTTTTGGCGGCACCTCTGAAGCCGGTTTCGATTGCAGCGGTTTCATCGGTTATCTGTTTCGTGAAGAAGCTGGCATGAACCTGCCTCGCTCCACCCGCGAAATGATCAACGTGGATGCACCGTTGGTCGCACGCAACAACCTCAAGCCGGGCGATCTGCTTTTCTTTAGTACCAGTGGTCGTGGTCGTGTCAGCCACGCCGGTATCTACCTGGGCGATAACCAGTTTATCCACTCCAGCAGCCGCCGCAGCGGTGGTGTTCGGGTCGATAACCTGGGCGACAGCTACTGGAGCAAAACCTTCATCGAAGCCAAGCGCGCACTCGCCATGGCCCCGACTACGGTTACCGCTAGTAAGTAAAGTTAAAGTGATACTTGAAGTTTGACGTGTAAGCGCTAGAATCCCTGGACATTGTTGTTATCCGTTCGCGCGAGCTTTGCTTGCGCGTTCTGGTTTTCAACGTTCGGCAGCGAAAGCCGCATCCAGACCAGGATTGTTCTGCACATGTCGACCTCGGCCCGCCTGATGCTCATTGTTTGCGCCGCGCTGCTCAGCGCCTGCGCCAGCCGTCCACCGCCGCCCGCGCCTGTAGCGGTCAAGCCCAAGCCGGTATTCAACTACGCCACCCAGAATTTTTCGCCTGCTGCCGAAGACGTGCTCTTCCGTGCGCTGGGCCTGGTCGGCACGCCTTATCGCTGGGGCGGCAACACACCGGATTCGGGGTTTGATTGCAGTGGCCTGATCGGCTTTGTGTTCCGCGACGCCGCCGGCATTTCCCTGCCGCGCACCACCCGCGAACTGATCGTGATGCGTGGCCAGGACGTCAGCGAGCAGAACCTGCAAACCGGTGACTTGCTGTTCTTCGCCACAGGCGGTGGTTCACGGGTCAGCCATGCGGGAATCTATGTCGGGGAAGGGCGCTTTGTGCATGCGCCGCAAACCGGCGGTACGGTTAAGCTCGACACGCTATCCAAAGCGTATTGGCAGAATGCCTACCTGAGTGCCAAGCGGGTTTTACCGGGGAATCTGGCACGCAACCCTTGAGTCGTACATAGATCCAGTGTGGGAGGGGGCTTGCCCCCGATAGTGGTGTAACAGTCGGCACATACTCAGCTGACAGACCGCAATCGGGGGCAAGCCCCCTCCCACATTATTTGCAATGCTCTTGAGATGGGTTACTTGGCTGCAGAAACCCGCCACACCTTATTGCCCACATCATCAGCCACCAGCAAATCACCCTGCTGATCAATCACCACGCCCACCGGCCGGCCCATGGCTTTCTCGTCGCTGTTGAGAAACCCCGTCAGCACATCCACCGGCTGTCCTTTCGGCTGGCCCCCTTCAAACGGCACAAAAATCACCTTGTAACCACTGTGCGGCTTGCGATTCCACGAACCATGCTGGCCGATAAACGCGCCGTTGCTGAATTGCGCAGGCAACTTGCTGCCCTCGGCGAAGGTCAGCCCCAGTGAAGCGGTGTGCGGGCCTACCGCGTAGTCTGGCGCGATGGCTTTGGCAACCAAGTCCAGGTTTTGCGGCGTGACGCGAACATCCACATGCTGGCCGTAATAGCTGAAGGGCCAGCCATAGAAGCCGCCATCCTTGACCGAGGTGATGTAGTCCGGCACCAGGTCGCTGCCGATTTCATCGCGCTCATTGACCGCCGTCCACAGCTTGCCGCTCTGTGGTTCCCAGGCCATGCCATTGGGGTTACGCAGACCGGAGGCAAAAATGCGGTGTTGGCCGGTGGCGCGATCGACTTCCCAGATTGCAGCTCGGCCTTGCTCGACGTCCAGGCCGTTTTCGCCAACGTTGCTGTTGGAGCCGACGCTCACATACAACTTGCTGCCATCCTTGCTGGCCACCACGTTTTTCGTCCAGTGGTGGTTCAAGGGGCCACCTGGCAACTCCACGACTGTTGTGCCTGGGGATGTGATTGCGGTTTCACCTGGCTGATAAGGAAAACGCAGCAACTTGTCCGAGTCCGCCACGTACAGGTCGTTGCCCACCAGTGTCATGCCAAACGGCGAATTCAGATTTTGCAGAAATACCGTACGCGTTTCGGCCACGCCGTCATGATCGGCATCGCGCAACAACGTAATGCGGTTCGGGCTCGGCACACCGGCACCGGCGCGGCCCATGACTTTTTCCATCACCCAACCCCGCACGCCTTTGGTGTCGTCTGGCTTGGGTGGCGCATTGGTCTCGGCCACCAACACGTCGCCGTTGGGCAGTACGTAGAGCCAGCGTGGATGCTCCAGGCCCTCGGCGAATGCGGCCACTTGGGTGCCGGCGGCAGCCGTTGGCTTGGCGCCTTCAGGCCAACCGATCGCCGGGGCGATGTTGACGGTGGGAATCAGCGTCTTGTTCGGCTCCGGCAGTTTGGGCGAGGGCCCGGTGCCATCGGAGACTTGCAAGGTAGAGCTTTCGCCGCAGGCGGCGAGGCTGCCGGTGAGCATGATCAGTAAGGCCAGTCGGGTTTTAGGCATGGTTTTCTCCTTGATACCTGTAAGGGTAGAGAAGCACGCTGTACGGATGGTTCAAGTACAAGGCCAGCTTTAATTGACGCTCCACCCCCAACCCACTAACCTTCGCGGCTTGTTCCAGGTGCTCTGTGGCGTGCGCGTCGACAGGGTGAAACAGGGAAGCCGGTGAGCGAGCGCACTTGTACACAGTGCTGCCGCGATTCCGGCGCTGCCCCCGCAACGGTAAATGAGTCAAGACGGTGCTGTTTGCCACTGTATCGCCCGCGATATGGGAAGGCGCGCCCTCGGCTGCTTCGACAAGACGCGCCACTCATGAGTCCGGAGACCGGCCTTGAACATTCAACAGCATCACGGTGGGCGATGCTTGGCTGTCTGTTTTTTCTTTTTCCTGCCCGCCGTTTTTGTCCAGCCCCAACGGAGAGCTGCCATGACCGATTCCCCCGACCGCGACGAACGCCACCTGGCGCGCATGTTGCGCAAAAAAGCCGTGATCGACGAGCGCATCGCCAATTCGCCGAATGAGTGCGGCTTGTTGCTGGTATTGACCGGCAACGGCAAAGGCAAGAGCAGTTCGGCCTTCGGCATGTTGGCCCGCGCCATGGGCCACGGCATGCAGTGCGGTGTGGTGCAGTTCATCAAGGGCCGCAACAGCACAGGCGAAGAGCTGTTCTTCCGGCGCTTCCCCGAGCAAGTTCGCTTCCACGTCATGGGCGAAGGCTTCACCTGGGAAACCCAGGATCGTCAACGCGATATCGCCGCCGCCGAAGCAGCTTGGGCGGTGTCGCGGGCAATGCTCAATGACCCTTCCATTGGCCTGGTGGTGCTGGATGAACTGAACATCGCTCTCAAGCACGGCTACCTCGACCTGGACCAGGTACTAAGCGACCTGCAAGCCCGCCCGCCGATGCAGCATGTGGTGGTCACTGGCCGTGGTGCCAAGCCTGAATTGATCGAAATGGGCGACACCGTCACCGAAATGGGCATGCTCAAGCACGCGTTCCAGGCCGGTATCAAGGCACAGAAGGGCGTTGAACTTTGAATCAGCCCCGCCAATGCCCAGCCGTCTTGATCGCCGCTCCGGCGTCCGGCCAAGGCAAAACCACGGTCACCGCTGCGCTGGCCCGTTTGCATCGCAACCTGGGGCGCAAGGTGCGCGTGTTCAAATGCGGGCCGGACTTTCTCGACCCGATGATCCACGAGCGCGCCAGCGGTGCGCCGGTGTATCAATTGGACATGTGGATGGTGGGCGAGCAGGAAAGTCGTCGTTTGCTGTGGGAGGCGGCGGGGGAGGCCGACCTGATCCTGATCGAAGGCGTGATGGGGCTGTTCGACGGCACCCCCTCCAGCGCCGACCTGGCGCGGCACTTCGGCGTGCCAGTGCTGGGGGTGATCGACGGGACTGCCATGGCCCAGACCTTTGGTGCCCTGGCCCTGGGCCTGGCGCGCTATCAGCCCGACCTGCCGTTCGCCGGCGTGCTGGCCAACCGTGTCGGCACCTTGCGCCATGCCCAGTTGCTCGAAGGCAGCCTCACGGAGGGCTTGCGTTGGTACGGCGCGTTATCCCGCGAGACCGGTATCGAACTGCCGAGTCGCCACCTGGGCCTGGTGCAAGCCAGCGAACTCAATGACCTCGATGTACGCCTGGATGCTGCCGCCCAGGCATTGGGCAGCAGCTGCGAAGTGGCCCTGCCGCCGCCCGTGACCTTTGCCGCGCCCGAAGTGATCAAGGCCGAACCGTTACTTGCCGGTGTGCGTATCGCCGTCGCCCGTGACGAAGCCTTTGCCTTTACCTATGGCGCCAGCCTGGATTTGCTGCGGGCCATGGGCGCAGAGCTGACATTCTTCTCACCTATTCATGATTGCCAACTGCCGCAGGCAGACAGCCTTTACCTGCCAGGCGGGTACCCGGAGCTGCACCACCAGGCGCTGTCGGCAAACACCTCGATGCTGGAGGCCATCCGTGCTCATCACGCCGCCGGCAAGCCACTGCTCGCCGAATGTGGCGGCATGCTCTATCTGCTCGATTCGCTGACGGATGTAGAGGGCGCCCGAGCCGAACTGGTTGGCGTGCTGCCAGGCGATGCGGTGATGCAAAAGAAACTCGCGGCACTGGCCCTGCAAAGTGTCGAATTGCCGGAAGGTACGTTGCGCGGGCACACTTATCACCACTCCTTGACCAGCACCGCATTGGCGCCGATCGCCCGTGGCCTGAGCCCTAACGGCGGGCGCGGGGCTGAAGCGGTTTACCGACAAGGGCGGCTGACCGCTTCCTACGTGCACTTTTATTTTCCGTCGAATCCTGGCGCGGTGGCCGCGTTGTTCGCGCCAGACCTTGAGACCGCTATCGCAGGCAAGCCAGCTCCCACAGTTGACCGAGTTGAAACCCAATCCAATGTGGGAGGGGGCTTGCCCCCGATGAGGCCATGACTGACAACGCCTTCCCCGAGGCCGACCGCCAGGCCGTTTACCGCGCCATCGCCGAACGCCGCGACATGCGCCACTTCACCGGCGGCAGCGTCGCCCCGGAACTGTTGCACCGCCTGCTCCAGGCCGCGCACCAGGCACCCAGTGTAGGCCTGATGCAACCGTGGCGTTTTATCCGCATCAGCGACCGCTCATTGCGCAGGCAGATTCAACAGTTGGTGGAAGAAGAGCGCGCGCGCACCGCGCAGGCCCTGGGCGAGCGCTCCGATGACTTCATGAAGCTCAAGGTCGAAGGCATCAGCGACTGCGCCGAGGTGCTGGTGGCTGCACTGATGGATGATCGCGAGCGCCACATCTTCGGGCGCCGCACCTTGCCGGAAATGGACATGGCGTCTCTATCTTGCGCAATCCAGAACCTGTGGCTGGCGGCGCGCGTGGAAGGCCTGGGCATGGGCTGGGTGTCGCTGTTCGAACCCCTGGCGTTGGCCGAACTGCTGGGCTTGCCAGCCGGCGCGAAACCCCTGGCCGTACTGTGCCTGGGGCCGGTGGCTGAGTTCTACCCGGCACCGATGTTGCAGCTCGAAGGCTGGACCGAGCCGCGGCCGCTGAGTGACATGCTGTATGAAAACAAGTGGGGAGTGAGTCAATGAGTGTGGCCTTGCTGTGTGTCGCTGCGGTGGCGCTGGATGCGCTGCTGGGTGAACCCAGGCGCTGGCATCCGCTGGTGGCGTTCGGCAACTTCGCCGAGCGCATCGAGCAGCGTTTCAATAGCGGTGGGCGTGGCTGGCGCAGCCATGGCGTGACCGCGTGGTTTATCGCAGTAGTGCCTCTGACCTTGCTGGCCACCGCGTTATCGTGGGCGCCATATATAGGCTGGCTCCTGGAAATCCTGGCGTTGTACTGCGCCTTGGGCATGCGCAGCCTGGGCGAGCATGTGACGCCGGTGGCCCAGGCCCTGCGCAGCGATGATCTGGATGAGGCACGCAAACGCGTGAGTTACCTGGTCAGTCGCCAGACCAGCGAACTGGACCGCACCGAAGTTGCGCGCGCCGCAACCGAGTCGGTGCTGGAGAACGGCAGCGATGCGGTATTCGCCGCATTGTTCTGGTTTGTGGTGGCGGGCGTGCCAGGCGTGGTGCTTTATCGCCTGAGCAACACCCTCGACGCCATGTGGGGCTATCGCAACGAGCGCTTTGAGCGTTTTGGCTGGGCGGCTGCAAAGATCGACGATGTGCTCAACTACATTCCTGCGCGGCTGGTGGCCTTGACCTACGCGCTATTGGGCAAAACCCGCCGGTCTCTCAAATGCTGGCGAACCCAGGGCCCGACGTGGGACAGCCCTAACGCCGGTCCGGTGATGGCTGCCGGTGCCGGTGCGTTGGGCGTCGAACTCGGTGGCGCAGCGATTTATCACGGCGAGGTGCATCAGCGCCCGCAGTTGGGCGAAGGCCCGCCGGCCGATGCCGACTCCATTGATCGTGGCTGGCACCTGGTGCAGCGCGGCGTATGGTTGTGGCTGCTGGTCTTGTGCGTAGGGGCGCAAATCTATGCTTGAACACGGTGGTCGGCTGCGAAAGGCCGCGATTGAATACGGGATTGCCGAAGCGGATTGGCTTGATCTGTCCAGTGGCCTGGCGCCCTGGCCGTGGCCGATTCCCGAGATCCCGCTGCGTGCCTGGGCCCGCTTGCCGGAAACCGATGACGGCCTGGAGAAGGCCGCCTGCGAGTATTATGGCGCCGCCCAGTTGTTACCGGTGCCGGGCTCCCAGGCCGCGATCCAGTTACTGCCGCGCCTGCGCCGCTCCGGCAAGGTCGGCGTGCTTTCGCCTTGCTATGCCGAGCACGCCGAAGCCTGGCGCCGCGCCGGTTATGTGGTGCGTGAAGTGCAGGAGCAGGAGGTCGACTTCTTTCTCGACAGCCTCGATGTGCTGGTGGTGGTCAACCCCAACAACCCCACGGGCCTGAGCCTGCCCCCGCAACGCTTGCTGGACTGGCACGCGCGGCTGGTCCAGCGCGGTGGCTGGCTGGTGGTGGACGAAGCGTTCATGGACGTGACCCCCGATTCAAGCCTGGCGAGCCATGCCGATCAGGTCGGTCTGATCGTACTGCGCTCGTTCGGCAAGTTTTTCGGCCTGGCGGGTGTACGCCTGGGCTTTGTGCTGGCCGAACGCAAGTTGCTCAAGTTGCTGGCCGAACAGGTCGGGCCCTGGGCAGTCAGCGGGCCGACGCGGGTATTGGGCCAAGTATGCCTGCGCGATACGGATGGGCACACCCGCCAGCGCAATCGATGCATCGAAGCGGGCCAGCGCTTGTTCGAACTGCTTGAGCGCAGAGGCTTTCAACCTCACGGCGGCTGCGCATTGTTCCAGTGGTTGATCACGCCTCATGCCGAGCGCCTGCACGAATTCATGGCCCAGCGCGGCATCCTGCTGCGCCTGTTTGTGCACGACAGCAGCGTACGTTTCGGCTTGCCCGACACCGAAGCCGACTGGTTGCGGCTGGACGAGGCTTTGGCCGCATACAAGGAAGCCACATGAGTACACTGATGGTGCAGGGCACAACCTCCGACGCCGGCAAGAGTACCCTGGTGACCGCGCTATGCCGTTGGCTGGTGCGCCAGGGTGTCGCGGTGGTGCCGTTCAAGCCGCAGAACATGGCGCTCAACAGCGCGGTGACGGCCGAAGGCGGCGAGATCGGCCGCGCCCAGGCAGTGCAGGCCCAGGCCGCCAACCTGGCACCCCACACCGATATGAACCCGGTGCTGCTCAAGCCCAACAGCGACACCGGCTCGCAAGTGATCATCCACGGTCGCGCCGTGACCAGCATGAACGCCGTGGCCTATCACGACTACAAAGCCATTGCGATGCAGGCGGTGTTGGCTTCCCACGCACGTTTGAGTCAAGCCTATCCGGTGGTGATGGTCGAAGGTGCGGGCTCCCCGGCCGAGATCAACCTGCGCGCCAATGACATCGCCAACATGGGTTTCGCCGAAGCGGTGGATTGCCCGGTGCTGTTGATCGCCGATATCAATCGCGGCGGCGTGTTTGCCCATCTGGTCGGTACCCTGGAATTGCTGTCGCCCAGCGAGCAGTCACGGGTCAAGGGCTTCATCATCAACCGTTTTCGCGGTGATATCACGCTGTTGCAGCCCGGCCTGGATTGGCTGGAGGCGCGCACCGGCAAGCCGGTTGTCGGCGTGTTGCCCTACGTGATGGACCTGCACCTGGAGGCGGAAGACGGCATCGACCAGCGCCAGATCGACAAGGCCGCCCACGTGCTCAAGGTGGTGGTGCCGGTGTTGCCGCGTATCAGCAATCACACTGACTTTGACCCGCTGCGCCTGCATCCTCAGGTGGATTTGCAGTTTGTCGGGCCGGGCCAGGCGATGCCTGCGGCTGACCTGGTCATCCTGCCTGGCTCCAAAAGCGTACGCAGCGATCTGGCCTTCTTGCGCGCCAATGGCTGGGATGCGGCCGTGGCGCGGCATCTGCGTTATGGCGGCAAGGTGCTGGGGATTTGCGGCGGTTTGCAGATGCTGGGTGAGCAGGTGCATGACCCGCTTGGGCTGGAGGGTGTGGCCGGGTCCAGTGCCGGCCTCGGGCTGCTGGCGTTTACCACAACGCTGGAGGAGCACAAGCAACTGCGCAATGTGCGCGGACGCTTGGTGCTCGAAGATGCTGAAGTGAGTGGGTATGAGATTCACGCGGGTGTGACATCAGGCGATGCCCTGCTCAGCGCTGCGGTGCTGCTGGACGATGGTCGCAGCGATGGCGCGCTGAGTGCTGATGGGCAGATTCTCGGCACCTACCTGCACGGGCTGTTCGAAACACCGGCGGCGTGCAGTGCCTTGCTGCGGTGGGCCGGATTGCAGGAGGTGCAAGAGGTGGATTATCACGGGTTGCGCGAGCGTGATATCGAGCGGTTGGCGGACTTGGTGGAGAACCACCTGGATACGGATTTATTGCGTCGATTGTGCGGGATTTGACGGCATGTATAGGACGCAAATGTGGGAGGGGGCTTGCTCCCGATAAGTGCTTTACAGTCACTGAGGCATCGACTGATACACCTTAATCGGGAGCAAGCCCCCTCCCACAATGGATGGTATCAATCGCAATTTTTTCGGCTGGCTGGAAAAGGTATTTGCTCATGTATCAATTAATCCTCGGCGGTGCCCGTTCGGGCAAGAGTCGCCTGGCTGAAAAGCTCGCCTGCGACAGCGCTTTGCTGGTCACTTATATCGCCACCAGCCAACCGCTGGATGGTGAAATGAATCAGCGGGTGGCGCTGCATCGCGAACGTCGCCCGGATCATTGGGGGCTGATTGAAGAACCCATCGAGCTGGCGCATGTGCTGCGTGAAAACGCCGCTACCGACCGCTGCCTGTTGGTGGACTGCCTGACGTTATGGCTGACCAATCTGCTGATGCTCGACGATAGCGATCGTCTGGTGTTCGAGCGCGATCAACTGCTGCAAACCCTGGCCTCGCTGCCGGGTGAAATCATTTTTGTCAGCAACGAGACCGGTCTGGGTGTCGTGCCGCTGGGCGAATTGACTCGCCGCTATGTGGATGAAGCCGGTTGGCTGCATCAAGCCTTGGCCGAGCGGTGTCAGCGTGTGGTGTTGACGGTTGCCGGCCTGCCCCTGACTTTGAAAGGTACTGCGTTATGACGGACTCCTGGTGGCTCAACCCCTGCAAGGCCATTGATACTGCGGCCCATGAACAGGCGCTGGCGCGTCAGCAACAATTGACCAAGCCCGCCGGTTCCCTCGGCCAGCTGGAAGCGCTGGCGGTGCAGCTGGCGGGTTTGCAGGGCCAGGTCAAGCCGTCGGTGGAGCAACTGTGGATCGCGATTTTTGCCGGTGATCACGGTGTGGTCGCCGAAGGCGTATCGGCGTTTCCCCAGGCGGTCACCGGGCAGATGCTGCAAAACTTCGTCACCGGTGGTGCGGCGATCAGCGTGTTGGCGCGGCAACTGGATGCGCAGCTGGAAGTGATTGATCTTGGCACGGTGACGCCCTCGCTGAATTTGCCCGGCGTGCGTCATGTGAATATCGGCGCTGGCACGGCCAACTTCGTCGATGGCCCGGCGATGACCCAGGCTCAAGGGCTGTTGGCATTGCAAGCCGGCCGAGACAGCGCGCACCGCGCTCTGGAACGCGGTGCGCAGGTGTTTATCGGCGGCGAGATGGGTATCGGCAATACCACTGCGGCCAGCGCATTGGCCTGTGCATTGCTGGATTGCCAGGTGAGCGACCTGACTGGCCCGGGCACAGGTTTGAATGCAGCGGGCGTCAGCCACAAGGTCGCGGTCATCGAGCGCGCTTTGGCGCTGCATGCCGGGCAACGGGGTGATGCGTTGCAAACGCTGTTCAATCTCGGCGGTTTTGAAATTGCCGCGTTGGTTGGCGCTTACCTGGCCTGTGCGCAGGCAGGTATCGTGGTGCTGGTGGATGGGTTTATCTGCAGCGTTGCCGCGCTGGTGGCGGTGCGCTTGACCCCGGCGTGCCGCGAATGGCTGGTGTTCGGGCATCGCGGTGCCGAGCCGGGCCATCGCCATGTGTTGCACAGCCTGGATGCCGAACCGCTACTGGAACTGGGCTTGCGCCTGGGCGAAGGCAGCGGCGCGGCGCTGGCGGTGCCGTTGTTGCGTTTGGCCTGTGCGTTGCACGGGCAGATGGCAACCTTCGCCGAAGCGGCCGTGGCAGATCGCCCCGCATGACCTTGCACCTGGACCTGCTGCGCCACGGCGAAACCGAGCTGGGCGGCGGCCTGCGCGGCAGCCTGGACGATGCCTTGACCGCCAGGGGCTGGGCGCAAATGCGAGCCGCGGTGGTGGGGCAGGGGCCATGGGATCGGTTGATCGGCTCACCGTTGCAACGCTGCGCCTTGTTTGCCCAGGAGCTGGGAGCACAGCTCGGCCTGCCGGTCAGCCTTGAGCCGGCTTTGCAAGAACTCCACTTCGGTGCCTGGGAAGGCCAGAGCGCCGCGGCGCTGATGGAGACCGATGCCGAAGGGCTGGGTTTGTTCTGGGCCGATCCCTACGCGTTCACGCCGCCCCAAGGCGAGCCTGTCAGTGCATTTTCCGAGCGGGTGCTCGGCGCGGTGTCACGCCTGCATCAGGCTTACGCCGGCCAGCGCGTGTTGTTGGTCAGCCATGGCGGCGTGATGCGCCTGCTGCTGGCCCGGGCGCGTGGGATGCCGCGCGAGCAACTGCTGAACGTCGAGGTCGGCCACGGCGCGCTTTTCAGCCTGCAGGTCGGTGCCGACGGCGTACTGAAAGAAGGATCGTGACGATGTTGCCGTTCTGGATCGCCCTGCAATTTCTCAGCTGCCTGCCGATCCGCTTGCCGGTTATGCCGCAGCCTCAGGAGCTAGGCCGTTCGTTACTGTTTTATCCGCTGGTGGGACTGCTGTTCGGTCTATTGCTGTGGGGGTTGAACCTGGTATTGATGGGCGCGCCCTTGCTGCTGCACGCCGCGCTGTTGCTGACGGCCTGGGTGCTGCTCAGCGGTGGCCTGCACCTGGATGGCCTGGCGGACAGCGCCGATGCCTGGTTGGGTGGCTTTGGTGATCGCGAGCGCACCCTCAGCATCATGAAAGATCCGCGCAGCGGGCCGATTGCGGTGGTTACCCTGGGCTTGGTGCTATTGCTCAAGTTCAGCGCGTTGGTGGCCTTGATCGAGCAGCATAATGGCCCCGCCCTGATCCTGGCGCCGTTGATCGGACGGGCTTCGATGCTGGCGCTGTTTCTTACCACGCGCTATGTGCGGGCAGGAGGGTTGGGCCAGGCCTTGTCGGACTACTTACCGCGGATTGTCGGCCAGCAGGTGCTGATCCTCAGCGGATTGACCTGCATCCTGATCGGTGGTTTCAACGGCGGTATTGCGGTGTTGCTGGCGGCGCTGTGCTTTATGGGGCTGCGTCACTTGATGATCAGGCGCCTTGGCGGTACCACGGGCGACACGGCAGGCGCGCTATTGGAACTACTGGAAGTCGCTGTCCTGGTCGGGTTGGCGCTGTAACGCTTTCTTGCAATTCCTTAACTCCGGGTATATACACGCTCTATGCTTGCTTCCCAATGTTTATGCACCAACCTGCGACGCGCCGCCCGTGGCGTCAGCAGGCATTACGACGGCGCTCTCGACGGCTTCGGGATCAACGTCGCCCAGTATTCTTTGCTGTGTAACCTGCAGCGCCTCGACCAACCGAGCATTTCCAGCCTGGCCGAAGCCATGGGCCTGGATCGCAGCACCCTGGGGCGCAACCTGCGTGTTCTGGAGGGCGAGGGGTTGGTGCAATTGGTCGAGGGCGATGACCTGCGAAACCGCCTTGTGCTGTTGACTGAAAATGGCCAGCAGCGATTGGCCGCCGCGTTGCCGGCATGGGAAGCGGCGCAACAGAAACTGATTGATAAGCTCGGCGCTGAAAAGCGCGAAACCTTGTTGGCCTTGCTGGATGAACTCGCCTGAACGGCGGTTTGTTCGACTAAAAGCGGGTATATACCCGCGAGCGGAGAATAAAAAATGACCTCGATGTGGCGCACCAGCGGTTGGATCCTTGTGGGGAGTGCGCTGATCCTGGCGTTGTCCTTGGGCGTACGGCATGGCTTCGGCCTGTTTCTGGCGCCGATGAGCAGCGAATTCGGCTGGGGGCGTGAGACCTTCGCCTTCGCCATTGCCTTGCAGAACTTGATCTGGGGCCTGGCGCAGCCGTTTACCGGTGCCTTGGCCGACCGTTTCGGCGCAACCAGAGCGGTGTTTGTCGGCGGCGTGTTGTACGCCGTGGGCCTGGTGCTGATGGGGATGTCCGACTCCGCGTGGTCATTGTCCCTGAGCGCAGGCTTGCTGATTGGCATCGGCCTGTCCGGTACCTCGTTTTCAGTGATTCTCGGTGTGGTCGGTCGCGCCGTACCGCCGGAAAAACGCAGCATGGCCATGGGTATTGCCAGCGCCGCCGGGTCCTTCGGCCAGTTCGCCATGGTGCCCGGCACCCTCGGCTTGATCGGTTGGCTGGGCTGGTCCGCAGCGTTGCTGGCGTTGGGCTTGATGGTGGCGTTGATCCTGCCGCTGGTTGCCATGCTCAAGGACCGGCCGTTGCCGGTCACGGTCGGTCAGCAAACCCTGCGCGAAGCGTTGAAGGAAGCCTGCTCTCACTCCGGGTTCTGGCTGCTGTCTTTCGGTTTTTTTGTGTGCGGGTTCCAGGTTGTGTTTATCGGTGTGCACTTGCCGGCGTACCTGGTCGACCAACATCTGCCGGCCACGGTGGGCACCACGGTGCTGGCCCTGATCGGTCTGTTCAATGTGTTCGGCACCTATACCGCTGGCTGGCTGGGCGGGCGCATGTCCAAGCCGCGCTTGCTGACCGGCCTGTACCTGCTGCGGGCGGTGGTGATTGTGTTGTTCCTGTGGGCGCCAGTCACTGAAGTGACGGCCTATCTATTTGGCATGGCGATGGGGTTTCTGTGGTTGTCCACCGTGCCGCTGACCAACGGCACCGTCGCGACGTTGTTTGGCGTACGCAACCTTTCGATGCTCGGCGGGATTGTGTTCCTGTTCCATCAACTCGGTTCGTTCCTCGGCGGTTGGCTGGGCGGGGTAGTCTATGATCGAACCGGCAACTACGATTTGATCTGGCAGGTGGCGATTCTGCTCAGCCTGCTTGCCGCGGCCTTGAACTGGCCGGTGCGTGAGCGGCCAGTGGCGCGTGTGCAGGCGCAGATGGAGGCGGCATGAGGGTAGCGGTGCGCTTGATGGTGATGGCGGCAGGGTTGCTTCTGTTGCTACTGGCCTGGTGGGGTTGGCAGCAAGGTGGCCTGGCGTTGATGCAACTGGGCATGGCGATCTGTTAAGTTCAATGCCTGAACTGACTCAAGGACTTTGATCATGTTGATGCGCTGGCTCGCTGTACCCGTCCTCATGGCTGTTGGCAGCGTGGCCATGGCCGCCAGCTGCCCGTCGCTGCTTACGGGCCAATTGCCCAAACTGCGGGCCAAGGAATCCATTGACCTGTGCCAGCAATTCGCTGGCAAACCCTTGGTGATCGTCAATACGGCGAGCTTCTGCGGCTTTGCCCCGCAGTTCAAGGGCCTGGAAGGCTTATATCAACGCTATAAGGGCGAAGGCCTGGAAGTGATTGGCGTGCCGTCCGATGACTTCAAGCAGGAAGCCAAGACCGGGGAGGAGACCGCCAAGGTCTGCTACGTGAATTATGGCGTGACCTTCACCATGACCGAGCCGCAGAAGGTCAAGGGGCCGGATGCGGTGCATCTGTTCAAGGTCCTTGCCGAGCAGGCCGACGCGGCGCCGAAGTGGAACTTCTACAAGTACGTGGTTGACCGCCAGGGCAATGTTGTCGCCAGCTTTTCCAGCCTGACCAAGCCGGACAGCCCGGAGTTGATCAAGGCGGTCGAGCAGGCGATAGCATCCAAACCCTGATAACCAGCCACTGAAAAGCCCCGCCTCCTTCACAGGAGAGCGGGGCTTTTTTATACGGTCGCGGTTTAGAACTTGTAGGTCATGCCCAGGCCGAAACCGTTGGCACTGTTTTCATACTTGGCGTTGTAGCTGGCCAATTGGTTGGAGCGCGAAACCTTGACGTCTTCTTCCTTCAGGTAGGAGTAGGCCAGGTCGATGGTCATGTTCGGCATGACCTCGTAGCCCAGGCCCAGGCTGAAGATCGTGCGGTCGCCGGTCGGGATGCGTGGCGAACGATCCGTGTTGTTGGTAGGCGACTGGTCGAAAGTCAGGCCGGTACGCAACACCACTTGCTTGGTGAGCTGATACGAAGTACCCACGGCATAGGCCCAGGTATCGTGCCAGTTCTGGTCTTCCTTGATAGTGCCTACCAAGGCAGGGGCGAGCGCGCCGCCTGTTGCGCCGGACACGCCGTCGTTCTTGACGGTGATGTCTTTCAAGCGGCTCCAGCGTGTCCAGGTTGCACCTGCATAGAGTTTCCAGGCGTCGGTCAGGTCTTGGGTCACCGACAGGTCGTAGGACTCAGGCGTATCGATCTTCAGCGACGCATCGTAGCGATTGCTGCGCAGGGCGGCAGCGGTCGCGGCTGGTGCGGTGACTTCGGTGTGGCCGTCCAGCTTGTAGCTGACCTTGGAGTGATAGGTCAGGCCGACGCGGGTGGTATCGGTGGCTTGTACCAGCACGCCGATGTTGAAGCCCAGCGCGGTGTCGTCACCCTTGATCTTGATGTTGGTGTCTGGCGCGAGAGCGTTCAGCGTCAGGTCTGATTCCAGGGTGCCGGCGATGCGGTTGATGGTCGGGCCAAAACCAACGGAAACACGGTCGTTGAAGGCGTAGCTGACCGTTGGCTGGAAGGTGATGACTTTCACTTCACTCTTGCTGCCAAAGCCACGGCCCTGGAAGCCGCTTTCGTAGTCGGTTACCAGGCCGAACGGTGCATAGACACCGAAGCCGACAGCCCACTGATCGTTGAGTTTATTGGTGTAGAAACCGAAAGGGACGGCGGTGAATGGCACCATGTCGCCTTTGTTGCTGCCGCGGGAGCGGCCGCTGACGTCGCTGATATCAGTAGAAGCATCAATGGCTGCAACGCCGCCGGTGATCTGTTGACCTTCCAGGCGTGCCATACCGGCAGGGTTGCCGAACACAGTGCTTGCATCATCGGCAGAAGAAGATCGACCTGCAAAACCAGTACCCATCCCGCTGACGCTCTGTTCGTTCAGGGCAAAGCCGCTGGCGAATAGTTGGGAGGATGCCATGGCAACGGCGAGGCTAAGTGTGGTCTTGAGCATTACTTTTTTCATTATTAGAACTCCGAGGTGATCACCGCAGCGGAAAGTAACAATAAATTTGCGATCGCGCTATAGGGTGTAATGCAGGAGATAGAGCGGTTTTGTAGGACAATCCGACCAGATTCACTGTTTTTTGCCGAATCTTGCAATTTACCCGGTCAGCAGATCACCTGTTTCATGGCTGGAACACAGGTTTGCCAGGCTTGGGTGAAATCCCGCAGCCGACCTTGAGGGTGGAATATTTCTTTCCAGATACGCGCCATGGCCAATACGTCGCCTGGGGCGGGGAGTGCTGGGCGATGTTGTTCTACCAGCAGCCAGGCGATTGCCGTGGCGTATCGCAGGTTTACCGTCAACTCCAACTGGGGCGCACTCAGAAACGCATGTTGGCTGGCCAGCCCGCGCACCAGGCTTGCGCGTTCCGGGTCCAGCGCCAGGTATTCGTCCCAGAGGGCACGGTGGCGGGGTTCAGTGATGCTATAGAGGCCATGGCCGCGCCGATCATGCAGGGCCGACCCCAGTTCTGACTGGCTGGCGGCGATCCCCAGTAACAAGGACTCTGCTGTTGGGTTATGGCAGCCGAGGTAGGTCAAGGTCGGCCTGATCACATAACGACACAATTCGCTGGCGGCAATACCCATACAAGCCTCAGTCCATAAATGGGGTTGACGAGCCTGAGAAGGAGGGCTTGGCAGCGGTGAATCGGATCTCAGGCCCGTCGCAAGCGGACGATGCCGCTTGAGTTGAAGTGTAGTGTCATATTCATGATGTAAAGGACTGTTTTTAAAACATCTTATCTATTCAGTTATAACGTTTATATCTATCGGTGCTTAGTAAATACCGGCCCGCGCCAAATTTCAGGCAATAAAAAACCCTGTTTTTCAGACAGGGTTTTTGTTTTCAGCGACTCGGTCGATCAGGCAGTCAGTGCCTGACGGGTACGCTCGATCACGGCCTGCAGCGGTTCTGCGCTGGAGTATTGATCGGGGTACAGGCGTTCGCTGTGACGAGCGATACCGTGTTCATTGACCAGGGTGAAGCTGAAGCAGCCTTTGCGAGCGGCCATGATCAGGCAGTTCATTGGGGCAAAAGCGTTAGTGAGGGTGCGAATGGCATCCTGAGTGTGGATTTGAGCGTTCATATTATTGGTGTTCCTACAAATGACACGGATAAGAACCGTGCAACGTTAAAACGTTCCAGTAACGCTGATCACCATTGATCAAACGAAGAACCTGACTGGAACAAAGCAGCCAGTTTGAAGCGCTAATAATTTAGGCGCGCTTGGGCTGGCAGGTAGGTACTTAGGAGGGCAGGCAACACAACAGGGGCAAAGGTTCTGGGCCCGGGGTGAAGATCCTGATCAATTTGCAGGTTGGTTCGGTCAGAGTATGTAAACTTCGCGACACCCTTTGCTTGTTCAAAGGCAGTGTCGTCGCAAGCGATACCTGGAAACCATCGAGGTGGTGGATCCCGTGTGGTTCAGGGGACTTGTTCGACCAGAATTGACTTTCAGCTTGGTACTAACGCCGCGGATAGTAACGGAATGAAGCAGGGAAGGGAAGGGGGTTGGCAAAAAACTTTAATCAGCCGCCGAGCAGTCCACGATAGACCAATACGGTCACAGACGCAGCCAGGGCGCAGCCCAGTGCGTAAGCGGCGAGCGTCAGGCGCAAGGACTGGCCGGTCTCGATCAGTTTCATGACCTCGTGAAGATCATTGATCCGGCCGTCACTCAGTTCGATGCACAGGCTCGCGGCGGTAAAGGCGGCCGAGAGCAAAATCGCGATAGCGAACAACGCGCCGTCCGGAGAGGGTAGCGCTGCATTGATTCCCAACGATGTCGCGCAGATGGCCAACAGCAGCATGGCGAAAAGCAGAATTCCTTTCATCGGCCCTACAGAGTTGCGTTGACGGTGGCGCAGTGTGGCGAGCCGGGACAGATTTGAAAAGCCCCCGGGTTTGTCCTGGCAGTAACATGTTTAACGCGTGTTGAATCAAAAAACGCCGGCGATATAACCCTTGAATAGTTACTTGTGCACATTGGTTGCGGCATGTGTAACCCTCCTGCCACTCACCGCGAAGGGCGCCCATTTGCCTGTAATCAAAATTTAAGTCAATGAAAAATCTGGCTTTTTTTTATTGGTGAAAAAATCGTCAGTTTGACCGGGGGCCCCGTTCCATGGGCCTTTGCGCGAGTTCAAGGAGGGTTGTCCACTGAGTTATCCACAGCTTCTGTGGATTGTCCCAAGCGCTTGCTCTAGGACGGGCGTGCAGGTTTTTTTCAGCTTTACCTGTACGAAAAAAAGAGTAGAGTGGCGCGCCTTCCGTTCTGTCCCACAGTGCTTTATGAAGTTTCGCTCAGTATCACCTTCTGTTACCGACACTACTCAAACTGTTACCGCACCCAAGCGTTTTTCCTTGAAGGTCGCTCTGTGGCTACTCGACAGCCCGCGTCTGGGCCAGAGCCGCAACGTCAAGCACTTCGCTGGGCGTTTGCTCAAGCAGCCTGCCCGGGAAGGCGTGGTGGCCGCACAGAGTCGTCTCGGCCAGCTGATGTGCCGCGAGTGCGGAAACGCACGTGACCGGCGCATTGGTCATGATCTATTACGCTCGGCCGCTCGCGCCGGCGATCGTCGCGCCCAGAGTGAACTGCGCCAGGTCGAAGACTGAGCTGTCTTCGGGCCCTGTGCTTGGTTACCCTTGATCTTTTTTGGTGATGGCAGAAATGGCTATGGTTTTTGACTGGACCAGTATTGCCTTGGGGCTCGTTGGCGCAGCCGTACCGTTACTGGCGCTGTGCTGGCAGATTCAGCGGCGCTTGAACGCGCGCAACACCGGTTGGGAACTGCTGGAAGAACGCCTGGCAAACGCGCAACTGGCCCAAGAGGGGCTCGCCGCCCAGCTGGATGCCAGTCGCGATGAAATCAGCGACCTGAGCCAGGCCAACGCCGCCAAACAAGCCGACCTGGCGGCACTGGGTCGCGAAGTCGAACTGTTGCAGATCGACCGCGATAACGCCCGCGATGCCGCCCATGCCTGGAACCTCGATCGCAGCGCCAAGGAAACCGAACTGCGCCGTCTCGACGCCTTGGCCGCAGCCCTGAGCGCGGAATTGCGCGAGCAACAGGAGAGCCATCAGCAGCGCCTCACTGACCTGCAAGGCTCACGGGACGAGCTGCGTGCGCAGTTCGCCGAGCTTGCCGGTAAAATCTTCGACGAGCGTGAACAGCGCTTCGCCGAAACCAGCCAGGAACGCCTGGGCCAGTTGCTCGACCCGCTCAAGGAGCGCATCCAGTCCTTCGAGAAACGCGTTGAAGAAAGCTATCAAAACGAAGCCCGTGAGCGGTTCTCCCTGGCCAAGGAGCTTGAGCGCCTGCAGCAACTGAACCTGCGCCTGTCGGACGAAGCCACCAACCTGACCCGCGCCCTCAAGGGGCAGAAAACCCAGGGCAACTGGGGGGAACTGATTCTTGAGCGGGTGCTGGAACACGCAGGCCTGGAAAAAGGCCGCGAATACCAGACCCAGGTCAGCCTCAAGGGCCCGGATGGCGAGCGCTTCCAGCCGGACGTGCTGATCATGTTGCCGGGTGACAAGCAGGTGGTGGTCGACTCCAAGGTCAGCTTGACCGCCTATCAACAGTACGTGGCGGCGGATGACGAAGTGATTGGCCAGGCGGCGTTGAAGCAGCATGTGCTGTCTTTGCGCAATCACGTCAAGGGCTTGGCCGGCAAGGACTACAAGCGCCTGGAAGGTTTGCACAGCCTGGATTTCGTTCTGCTGTTCGTACCGATCGAGGCGGCTTTTTCCGCGGCCTTGCAGGCTGAACCGAATTTGTTCCAGGAAGCCTTCGATCGCCATATCGTGATTGTCAGCCCCACCACCTTGCTCGCCACCCTGCGGGTGATCGATAGCCTGTGGAAGCAGGAGCGTCAGAGCCAGAACGCCCGGGAAATCGCCGAGCGTGCCGGTTGGCTGTACGACAAGTTCGTGTTGTTTATCCAGGACCTGGACGAAGTGGGCAACCGGCTGCAGCAGTTGGACAAGGCTTACAGTGCGGCGCGCAACAAATTGACGGACGGGCGTGGGAATCTGGTCAGCCGTACCGAGCAGTTAAGGTTGCTCGGCGCCCGAGCCAGCAAGAGCCTTCCGGCGGATTTGCTGGAGCGAGCGATGACAGATTCGGATGGCGTGGCGCATCTCCCCGAATAGACTTGGGGCCAAATGTGGGAGTGGGCAAGCCCCTCCCACATTTTGACCACGCACGACCCTTTTACAAGGGCAGGTGCCTGCTCAACAGTGCCCTCAACGCCGCCGGCTTCACCGGCTTGGCCAGGTAGTCCAGCCCCGCCCCATGCACCTGCGCCACCATCTCCGGGCGCCCGTCGGCACTGATCACAACGCCGGGAATAGGCTCGGCCAATTGCGCTCGCAGCCAGCCCATCAGTTCGGTGCCGGTTTCGCCGTGGTCCAGGTGATAATCCACCAGCGCCAGTTGCGGTCGCATACCGTCGGCCAGCAGCGCTGCGCACTCGGTCTGGTCGGTGGCGGTCCAGACTTCGCAGCCCCAGCGTGTCAGCAGGCTGCGCATACCGATCAGGATGCTTTCCTCGTTATCCACGCACAGCACCCGCGCACCGCTCAGGGGCAGGCCGTTCTCCACGGCGGCTTTTGGCTGCGGGCTGGCCTGGTTGCGCGCCAGCGGCACGCACACGCTAAACACGCTGCCCTTGCCCGGCCACGAGCGCACGCTCAGGCGATGGCCCAACACGCGGCACAGGCCGTCGGCAATCGCCAAGCCCAGGCCCAGGCCCTTCTCGGCGCGGGTCTGGTGGCTGTCCAGGCGCTTGAATTCTTCGAAGATCACTTTTTGCTTGTCCGGCGGAATGCCCGGGCCTCGGTCCCATACTTCCAGGCACAGTTCGCCCTGACGTCGACGTACGCCCAGCAGTACGGGCCCGTCGGCATAACGGAAGGCATTGGTCAGAAAGTTCTGCAACACCCGCCTCAGCAACTTGATGTCGCTGTCCACTCGCAGGCGGCTGCCGCGCCAACGGAAGCGCAAGCCTTGCTCATGGGCCAGCGCCTTGAATTCTGCGCCCAGGGTGTCAAATAGCTCATTGAGTACAAAGGGCTGGCGTTGTGGATTGATCTTGCCGTTTTCCAGGCGCGATATGTCCAGCAAGTCGCTGATCAGGTCTTCGGCTGAGCGCAACGAGCTGTCCAGATGCTGCACCAGTTGCCGCGCCTCGTCGGACAGGCCGTCGTGCTGGTGGGAGAGGGCGGCGGAGAACAGACGTGCGGCGTTCAGCGGTTGCATCAGATCGTGGCTCACCGCCGCCAGGAATCGCGTCTTCGATTGGCTGGCAGATTCGGCCACGCCTTTGGCGTCGGTCAGCGCCACGTTGAGCTGCGACAACTCATGGGTGCGCTCGGTCACTCGCTGTTCCAGGCCCTCGTTTGCCTCGGTCAGTGCCTGTTCGGCTTCGCGGAACGCGGTGATGTCGGTGAAACTCATGACAAAACCGCCACCGGGCATCGGGTTGCCGATCAACTCGATCACCCGGCCATTGGGAAACAGGCGCTCGGAGGTGTGCGCGCGGCCCTGGCGCATCCAGTGCAGGCGTCGCGCCACGTGCACTTCGGCTTCACCCGGCCCGCACAGGCCGCGCTCGGCGTTGTAGCGAATAATGTCGGCAATCGGCCGGCCGACGCTGATCAAACCTTCCGGGTAGTTGAACAGCTCCAGGTAGCGCCGGTTCCAGGCCACCAGCTTGAGCGACTGGTCCACCACACTGATGCCTTGGGTAATGTTCTCGATAGCGCCTTGCAGCAGGGCGCGGTTGAATTGCAGCACCTCGGAGGCTTCGTCGGCGATGCGTACTACGTCCTCCAGCTGCATTTCCCGGCCTTCGATCGCGGCTTTCACCACTGCCCGCGTCGAGGAGGCGCCGAGTACGCCGGCCAACAAACGCTCGGTATGGGCGATCCAATCGTTGTCGGCATTCTGGTTGGGGTTGAAGCCTTTACCCTGGCGATAGGCAAAGCGAATGAAGCTCTGCTGGGCACGTTCTTCGCCGACGAAACGTGCAGCCAGGCTGAGCAGGTCGCTGATCTGCACCGACAACATGGAACGAGCATTGGCGCGCTGGTTGATTTCCTGGCCGATAAACCGGCCTGCCTGCCAGTGCTCGGAAACTCGCGTGCGCGACAGCATCGATACCCAGACGAAGAGGGTGAAGTTACCCGCCAGGGAGAACACTGTACCCAAGGTCAGCGACGTCACCGACAGCCCGAATGGGTGGGAGTGCATCCAGGTCAGGCCGGGGAAAAGGCTGAGCGACCAGCCAAGGCTTTTCGCCGTCACCGGTAGGACCAAGGTGTAGAACCACAGGAATGTACCGGCGGCCAGGCCGGCAAATACACCGCGCCGGTTGGCCTGCTTCCAGTAGAGCGCACCGAGCATCGCCGGGGCCAGTTGGGTCACCGCGGCAAAAGCGATCTGGCCGATGGTGGCCAGGCTGGCAGTCGAGCCCAGCAGACGGTAGCTCACATACGCCAGCAGCAGAATGATCACAATGCTCACCCGGCGTACCGAGAGCATCCAGTGGCGGAACACTTCGAACGGCCGCTCGGCGCTGGAGCGGCGCAGCAACCACGGCAACAGCATGTCGTTGGAGACCATGGTCGACAACGCGATGCTGGCCACGATGACCATGCCGGTGGCTGCCGAAGCCCCGCCGATGAACGCCAGTACGGCGAGGGCCGGGTGGGCCTGGGCCATCGGCAGGCTGATCACGTAGGAGTCGGGCAGCACCGAACCGGGCAACAGCATTTTTCCGCCCAGGGCGATCGGTACCACGAACAACGCGGCGAGGATCAAGTACGCCGGGAATACCCACTTGGCCAGGCGCAGGTCCTGCGGGTCAATGTTCTCAACGACAGTCACATGGAATTGCCGGGGCAGGCAGATGATCGCCATCATGGCGACGCCAGTCTGCACCACCATTGATGGCCAGTTGATCGTTTCTTTCCAGTATTCCTCCAGGCGCGGCGCGAGCATGGCCTGGCTGAACAGATCGCCGAAACCGTCGTACAAGCCGTAGGTCACAAACGCGCCGACCGCGAGAAATGCGAACAGCTTGACCAAAGACTCAAAGGCAATCGCCAGCACCATGCCCCGGTGGTGTTCGGTGGCATCGAGGTTGCGCGTACCAAACACGATAGTGAACAGCGCCAGCACCAGCGACACGATCAAGGCGGTGTCCTGAGCCCGGGTACCGGTGGTGTCGGGGCCGGCGCCGATCAGCAGGTTTACGCCCAGCACGATGCCTTTGAGTTGCAGCGCGATATAGGGCAGCACGCCGACCAGACAGATCAGCGCGACCACCACCGCCAGGGATTGGGATTTGCCATAGCGAGCGGCGATAAAGTCGGCGATGGAGGTGATGTTTTCCTGCTTGCTGATCAGGATCATCTTCTGCAGCACCCAAGGCGCCAACACCAGTAACAGCACCGGCCCCAGGTAGATCGGTAAAAATGCCCACAACTGCTCGGCGGCTTGGCCTACCGCTCCGAAGAACGTCCAACTGGTGCAGTACACCGCCAGCGACAAGCTATAGACCCACGCACGCACCCGGGGTGGCAGCGGCGCATGGCGGCGGTCACCGTAAAAAGCGATGGCAAACATAATGGCCATATAGGCCAGGGCAACGGCGGCGATCAGCCCGCTGGACAGCGTCATGGTAACTCCGAGCATAAGAACACCCGGGCATTCCGGGCCCGGTTGGACAGTCTCGCATGATGCCTGTTGTTAGTCAGTGTCGACCAAGGTCGCGTGGGATCTAATGTCGCAGGTGCGTTCAGCGCGGGGGCAGGGTTTTCTGGCGCAGGATGTAGATCGTCACCAGCACGGCGCTGGTCAGCATGAAGCCGCGAGCCCACGGCAAGGGCACCAGGTAACAGGATAGCGCGATGCTCAGCCACATCAGGCCGATGGCGTAGACCTTACCCTTGAGTGGAATGCCGTTGCCATCCAGGTAATCACGAATCCATGGGCCCAGCCGTGGGTGTTCCACCAGCCAGTGATAGAACCGCGGGGAGCTTCGAGCGAAGCAGGCGGCGGCCAGTAGTAGAAAGGGCGTGGTCGGCAATACCGGTAGGAAAATGCCAATCACTCCCAGCGCTACGCTCAGCCAGCCGATGGCCAGCAGTACGTAGCGCAGGAGCAGTGAGCGGTCGCCCATGGGTGCCACGGGCAAGCGACTCAGTGGTGACGTGGCTTGAGGATCGCCGGTTTTTCGTCAGGCGCGTTGCACAGCAGGTACAGCGCGGTCAGGGCTTCCGGGATCTGCACGATCATGTCGTCCATCAGGTTGGCATCGGCGGCGATGTCGGAGAACTCTGCTTCCTCTTCGAACAGGCCCGAACCAACCATGATCGGCAGGAGCATTTCGCTGACTTCTTCTTCGGCGGTCTCGAACCAGGCGGCTTCACGCAGGAACACGCCTTCCATGAAACCGATGCACCAGCCGCGCAGGTCGGAGTCGTCCGGGTCGTCGCCCAGGTCGAGGTCGCATGGCAGCTCGAACTCTTCGTCGGAGGCCAGTTGGCGCGCAATGTGGGCCTTGAGGGCGATCAGGGTGGATTCGATTTCTTCGCGCTGGGCGGCGTCGCTGTAATGAGGCTCTTCAGCGAACAGCGCGTCGATCCATTCACGGTCCGGGACGGTTTCGGAGCAGATCGACAGGGCGGTCAGGTAGCCGTGGGCGGCCACGTAGTCCAGCGCCTCGTCATGCAGCTCATCGGCGTCGAGGAAGGCTTGCAGGCGGGTTAGTTGCTCAGCGAAGGACATTGAAGGGCTACCTTGGGAATAAACGATGCTGAATTCTAGGCTTTCTTGAGCGCCCAGGCCAGCCGCACGGCATATTTGCCCGGTTTTAGAGCGGGCGTCTATTCGTCAGTCGCGCCCTTTGGCCGATGACGCTCGGGTATACTGCCGCGTTTTGTGATGCCCCTGCAGGCTTAGCGCCAATCCGGGAAAACTTCGCTTACGGATTATTTTCCGTGAAAGCGTATTTTTTCGGCCAGCCTGTACAGAGGGATTTCGGCACCATTTTGGAGTTTTACATGCTCGAGCAGGCTCAACGCGTCCTCAAGGACATCTTCGGCTACGACAGTTTTCGTGGCCGCCAGGGTGCGATCATTGAGCGTGTGGCCAGCGGCGGCGATGCCCTGGTGCTGATGCCTACCGGTGGCGGCAAGTCGCTGTGCTTCCAGGTACCCGCGCTGTTGCGCAACGGCCTGGCGGTGGTGGTGTCGCCGCTGATCGCGTTGATGGACGATCAGGTTGCCACCCTCGAAGAGCTGGGCGTCGCCGCCGCTTCCCTGAACTCCACTCTCAGCGCCGAGCAGCAGCGCGACCTGGCCGCACGAATCAAGCGCGGTGAAGTGAAGATGTTGTACCTGGCGCCGGAGCGTCTGGTGCAGCCACGCATGTTGGCCTTTTTGCAGAGCCTTGAAATCGCCCTGTTCGCCATCGACGAAGCCCACTGTGTATCGCAGTGGGGCCACGATTTCCGCCGCGAATACCTGCAGCTTGGTCAATTGGCGGAGCTGTTCCCCGACGTGCCGCGCATCGCCCTGACCGCCACCGCCGACAAACGTACCCGTGAAGAGATCGTCGAGCGCCTGCATTTGCAGAATGCCGAGCGCTTCCTGTCCAGCTTTGACCGGCCGAATATCTTCTATCGCATCGTACCCAAGGAGCAGCCACGCAAGCAGTTGCTCGCGTTCCTGTCCGAGCGGCGCAGCGATGCGGGTATTGTCTACTGCCTGTCACGCAAGAAGGTCGATGAAGTCGCTGCGTTCCTGTGCGAGCAAGGCTACCCGGCACTGCCTTACCACGCCGGCCTGCCCAATGAAACGCGCTCTGCGCACCAGAAACGCTTCCTCAACGAGGAAGGCCTGATCATGGTGGCGACCATCGCCTTCGGCATGGGTATCGACAAATCCAACGTGCGTTTCGTGGCGCACATGGACCTGCCCAAGTCCCTTGAGGCCTATTACCAGGAAACCGGTCGTGCCGGCCGAGATGGCCTGCCGGCGGATGCCTGGATGGTCTACGGCCTGCAGGACGTGGTGATGCTCAAGCAGATGCTGCAGAACTCCGAAGGTGACGAGCGTCACAAGCGTCTGGAGCAGCACAAGCTCGACGCCATGCTTTCGTTGTGCGAAGAAACCCGCTGCCGCCGTCAGACGCTGCTGGCGTATTTCGACGAAGACATGCCGCAACCCTGCGGTCACTGCGACAACTGCATCGACGGCGTGCAAACCTGGGACGCTACCGAGCCTGCGCGCCAGGCGTTGTCGACGATCTATCGCACTGGCCAGCGCTATGGCGTGGGCCATCTGGTGGATGTGTTGCTCGGCAAGGACAATGAAAAAGTTCGTAGCTTCGGCCACGAAAAACTGTCGGTCTATGGCGTCGGCAAGGCCCGTGCCGAGGGCGAATGGCGTTCGCTGTTTCGCCAGATGGTTGCCCGTGGCCTCGTCGACATTGATATCGAAGGCTATGGCGGGCTGCGCCTGAACGACAGTTGCCGGCCGTTGCTCAAGGGTGAAGTCAGCCTGGAACTGCGCCGCGACCTCAAGCCGCAGGCCAGCGCCAAAAGCAGCAGCACCAGCCAGGCCAGCCAGTTGGTGCGGGGCGAGGAGCGCGAGCAGTGGGAGGCGTTGCGTACCCTGCGGCGCAAATTGGCGCAGGAACACAGCGTGCCGCCCTACGTTATCTTCCCCGACTCCACCTTGCTGGAAATGCTCCGCGAGCAACCCACCACCATGGCCGAGATGGCTCGGGTCAGTGGCGTGGGTGCGCGCAAGCTGGAGCGTTACGGCCAGGCCTTCCTCGAAGTGCTCGGCGGCCAGGCAGAAGCGCCGAAGGAAATCGCCGATATTCGCCACGAACTGATCAGCCTGGCCCGCGCGGGCATGACTCCGATCCAGATCGCCGGCCAACTGCAATGCTCGGAAAAAAATGTGTATACCCTGCTCGCCGAAGCCATTGGCAAGCAACAGTTGTCGCTGGAGCAGGCCCTTGATTTGCCTGAGGATTTACTCGGCGAAATCCAGGATGCCTTCCTCGACGGAGAAGGCGAATTGCCACCTGTGGTGGAGATCGCTCCATTGTTCACCGGGCGTGTTCCCGAGGGTGTTTTGTACTGCGTGCGTGCCGCTTTGCAGTCGGAATTCGAAATTTAGTGTGGCAATTACGACAATGTAACGAATCAGTACATACCGGGCCTTGCCTACTGGCATGGCTCATGCTTAGCTGACTAATAATTAGCCACACTTTATTTTCAGTCTTAAACATGAGTTTTTTATGCCGTTAACCGATCAACACCGTTTTGGCATGCAGTTGGCGCAAATGTCCCGAGGTTGGCGCGCTGAGCTGGACCGTCGTTTGGCGGGGCTAGGGTTGTCCCAGGCGCGCTGGCTGGTGCTGCTGCATCTGGCCCGTTTTGTCGAAGCACCTACCCAACGTGAACTGGCACAAAGTGTCGGCGTCGAAGGGCCGACCTTGGCGCGCCTGCTCGACAGCCTGGAAGGCCAGGGCCTGGTGCAACGCCAGGCCGTGGTGGAAGACCGCCGCGCCAAACGCATTTTGTTGTGTGATACCGCTCAACCGCTGATCGACCAGATCGAGACCATCGCCACGGCCTTGCGCCATGAGCTGTTCGTTGGGGTGAATGAAGAGGATCTGCGCGTGTGCATGCGTGTGCACGAGCACATTCTGGCGAACCTGGAAAAGTCCTGACTCCCAATTCGCCGAGAACCAAATGTGGGAGGGGGCTTGCTCCCGATTGCGGTGGGCCAGCTACAGAATTGTTGACTGATACCCCGCCATCGGGAGCAAGCCCCCTCCCACATTAGTTCTGTGCTGTGTCAGAAGGTCTGCCCCAGGTTCAGGTACACCGCCTTCTGATTATCATCATTGAACCCATAGCTGAAATTCAGCGGCCCCAGTGGCGTATCAAACCCCAGGAAAATACTCGCGGCATTGATATACCCGCTGTCGAATTCGTTGTCGTTGTTCCACGCCCGGCCCCGTTCCAGTGAGGCACCCAGGTACAACGGGAAGTCCAGTGGCAGGTACGAGCGTGGGGTCAGCCGGCGGAAGTACACCGCGCGCATCAGGCTGACGTTCTGGCCCGAAATCGCATCCTGGCGAAAGCCCGACAATTGCCGCGCCCCACCCAGCAGGAAGCTGGAGATCACCACATCGGAATTATCCAGCGTGCGTCCATAGCGACCGCCGAGTATCAGAGTGTCCGGGCCATGGCTCATGGCCTTGTCCAGTTTGAACTCCCATTGACGGTAGCGCTGGTCCGAACCCAGTCCGGGTTCGAATTCGCGAAAGGCCAGGCCTATGTCTTCGCCGCTGTGCGGGAAGTAGACGTTGTCGAGGGAGTCGAAGGAATATTTAAGCTCATAGAACCCTTCGCTGAAACTCACGCTCGGCAGGTCGCGCTCGCCGATACGCACGTCCGCCTTGCCCCACGCCTCACCTACGCCGAAGCGGATTTCGCCGCTGTTGCCGATCTGGCGTCCTACGTTCAAGCCAAAGCCATAGCGTTCCAGGCGATATTCGGAGATGGGGTCGTTGTCCAGGATCAGCTCAACGTTCTGCGCCTCGGCTCTGATGTAAGGCGCGACGAAGTAGCGCGACCCGGTGTCCATCGGTTGGTAGAACTCGCTGTACAGCTCCTGTCGATCACCGATCTGCACCCGAGTCAGCCATTCCGCGCCGAGGCGGTTGATGCCGTTCACTCGATAGCTGGCGCCAAGGTTGAAAGCGCTGTCGCCGCGCATGTCATCCGACAGGTTCAAGCCCAGGCGCAGGTAGTCGGTGCCGCTGCGCTTGCCCCGCGCGCTGATCACCAGGGTGTTGTCCTGGCCCTTTTTGACCACGCGGTATTGCACCTGCTCGAAGTAATCCAGGCCGTACAGTGTGCCCATGTCCGATTGCAGGCGCCCCAGGTTCAGCGGTTCTCCCAGCCCCTGACGGATGTAATAGCGGATCACGTCGTCGCTGACTTTGGAGTCGTTCTCCACCTTGATAGCGGTGATCACCGGGGTGCGCTCGCCCGGCGTGCGTGCAGCCACCAGTTGCGCGTCGATGGGCTCGACCGGACGCAGGTTCGCCAGGCGCACATCGAGAGCGCGGGTGGCGCGGTAACCGGCGTCGATCATGTCTTTGGCGCGGCCGAAGTCGGTCACGCCATAGGCGGCCAGAGGCGGTTGGATCAGCACATCCTTGGGGTTCAGAGCCTTGAGTTGCTCCTCGGAATTGCGCCGGGTCATCAGGGTGATGGACTGGTTGAGCACGTCCACCACGGTCGCCAATTGCTTGCGCGAGCGCAGCGGGGTGCCGATGTCGACCACGATGGCAATATCGACGCCCATCTCCCGCGCCACATCCAACGGGATGTTGTCGGTCATACCGCCGTCCACCAGCAGGCGGCCGTCCAGTTCCACCGGGGCGAACACGGCGGGGATCGACATGCTGGCGCGTATCACCTGGGGCAGGTGGCCCTTGCTGAACACGACTTTTTCGCCGGTGGTAATGTCGGTGGCCACTGCGCGGAACGGGATCGGCAGCTTGTCGAAGTTACGCGTGTTGCTGCTGTGGGCAAACATGCTTTCCAGCAGCAGCGCCAGGTTCTGGCCCTGGATCACACCCAGTGGCAGGCCGAGGCTGCCGTCGTCGCGGAAACTGAGTTTCTGCTTGACCAGGAAATCCCGGTCGTCCTGTTTGCGCCGAAACGGTACGTCTTCGCGTGGTGGGGCGTCCGACAGGGCCTGTTGCCAGTCGATGCCCAGCGCCAGCTTCTCCAGTTCGTCGATTTTGTAGCCCGATGCGTACAGCCCGCCAATTACCGCACCCATGCTGGTGCCGGCAATCGCATCAATATGGATGCCCTGTTCCTCAAGGGCTTTGAGCACACCGATATGCGCCAGGCCACGGGCGGCACCACCGGACAACACCAGGCCGATTTTAGGGCGGGGTGCTTCCAAGGCTTCGGCAAGCAGGGGGACTAGGCACAGGAACAGGCAAGACAGCAGGCGGCGCATCATCAATCTCGAGGCTGGGCGATAAAGGCCGCTATTATAGCCACTCGATTCGCTGGGCCCGTCATGTCAGGAGCCGCTTAAATTATGTCTGCAAGCAAACCCGAGATCGTTATCACTTATTGCACCCAGTGCCAGTGGTTGCTGCGCGCCGCGTGGCTGGCCCAGGAGTTGCTCAGTACATTTGCCGATGACCTGGGGCGCGTGGCGCTGGAGCCGGCCACCGGTGGCGCCTTTCGCATCACCTGTGATGGCGTGCAGATCTGGGAACGCAAAGCCGACGGCGGCTTTCCCGAGGCCAAGGTACTAAAACAGCGGGTACGCGACCAGATCGACCCGCAGCGCGATCTGGGCCATAACGATCGTACGCAATGAAAGTCACCGCCACAGAGGGGCGGTGACCCTACCGCTACTTGGCAGCGAGCTTTTGTTTGATAAAACCGACGGCCCACGTCAATACCAACCCACCGACGCCACCGCCGACAATATTGCTGCCGATCGCGGCAACATCCAGCGCTTCGCCGCTGGTGGTGCCCGTGAGTGCGGCGACAATCTGGCCCAGCACCAAGCCGCCGACTCCGCCGAGAAAGGTATTGAGCCCTGTCCCCAGGCTCTGTTTGGTCATGCCGGCGATGTTGCCACCGACGGCACCGCTGATGATCTGGACCAGCAAGCTGATGAGCATTTCCATGATGAAACTCCTGCATCGCATTGAGGGGTGACCACTCGCTTGCAGCAACTTCAGAAAGCACCATGGCTGTCGTCGAGGAGTCTTTATCCGTTGAACGACTACAGACTGTTGCGGACGTTTAAAGTATAGATCAGGCTGTGGTTGCCGGTTGTTTGGCCTGGCTGGCGCTGCCCATCAGGCCGGAAAGCACGATGGCGAGGATGATCAAGGCGCCGCCCAGCAACATGCGTAAGGTCGGGGTTTCGGCAAACAACAGCCAGGCCACGGTGATGCCGTAGACAGGTTCCATGGCAAACACCACCGAGGCAGTGCGCGCCTTGATCACGGCAAGGCTGGCGACAAACAGGCTATGGGCAAGACCCGTACAAAACACTCCCAGCAACCCGATCCATAGCCAGTCAATCCCACGTACATCCGCCAGCCCTGGTGCGGCCACCGGCAGCAGGCAGGCCGCGACCACCACGTTCTGGCACAGCGCGGCCTGTACAGCAGGAATGCGCCCGGAGCTGGCGCGATTGTTCAGCGATAACAACGAGAACAACAGCCCCGAGGCGATCCCCCACAGTAGGCCGCTGGTGGCCTCGCTGGCGAGGTTGAAATCCGGGGTCACCAGCACCAGGCCAACGGTGACCAGGGCCACTAGCAGCACTTCATTGGCGCGAATGCGCTCGCGGAAGATCAACCCTTCAAGGATCACGGTAAAGGCCGGAAAGGCGGTAAACCCCAGGGTCGCCACGGCCACGCCGGCGACTTTGACGGCAATAAAGAACGTCACCCAATGCGCGGCCAGCAACACACCGCTGACCAGCAGGCGGCGCCAGTCGCGCATCTCCAGTGTCTTCCAGGGCGCGTTGCTGGCAAAGCGGGCAAACACCGCCAGGGCGAGCACAGCAAACGCGGCGCGACCAAACACGATGATGGCAGGGGAGGCCGCCGCCAGCTTGCCGAATACGCCGGTGAGGCCAAACATCAATGCGCCGATATGCAGGGCGCCGAGGGCTGAACGGGGAGTCATTGCGATCCTTGAAGCAACGGGGGTAACAGCCTCGCAGTCTAGAGGCATGGTTTGCGGGCGTCTGTCGCCGGCCTCGCGATTTTTAGCGTGGGGCTCTTGTCAGTCGGCCCGACGCAGGGCGCTGGGCGTGGCGCCAAACTCGCGCAACATGGCGGCACTGAATGCGCTTTGCGAGGCGTAGCCGACGCGCTCGGCTACCTCACCAATGGCAAGCGGTGTGCCGCGCAAAAGCCCCAGCGCCATGTGCAAGCGACGACTGCGAAGATAATCCATCGGCGTTTGCCCGCATTCGGCCATGAAGCGTGCATGCAGGCGCGCCACGGAAAGCCCGGCGATGCGCGCCAGGTCGGCCACCTGCAACGGGCGCGCAGCATGGCGCTGGATATGGGCATTGAACGCTGCATAAGGCAGGCGCCGGCCAGGCTGCGATTTAGCCTGGGGATGATTGAGGCTGGCCAGTAACAGCACCGCACCTTGCTGGACGATCAGCGGGTCGTCCACCGGGCTGTGCGCCAGCCACTGCACCAGTTGGCTTTGCCGCGGATCCAGCGTCAGTCGCGCCGGTTGCCCCAGCAAGCGGCGACTGGCATCGGCATGCTCGCCCAGGGATTGCACCACCCAATGCTCGGTCGGCACATCCAGCACCAGGCAGCGGCTGCCATCGCGGCTGCCACAGGCATGGTGAGTGGAGAAGGGCAGCACCATCACACTGCTCTCGCGCACTTGGCTGCCACGGCCATCGACTTCCAGCTCCAGGTGCCCGGACAGGCCGAACACCAACTGCGCATGATCATGGCTGTGAGCGATGGGGGCTTCGAGGTAGTGGCGTAGCGTGAGGCTCGGGCTCATCGCAATCTCCAGGGCGGCAAGGCGCCAGTCTACAACGCTTTGCGGGCATTTAGCGCTGTCATCAGACTGACGCACAGCTGTCATGGGCTATTAATCGCCAAGGCGCAAGCTCGCGAAAACAGCGTCGAGGGATGCCCATGACCCATGCCGAGTTCACCAAGCCCAGCCGCAAACAACGGGTGCGAACCCTGTGGATTTCCGACGTGCATCTAGGCACCCGGGATTGCCAGGCCGAGCACTTGTCACAGTTTCTCAAGGGCTACCACGCCGACAAGGTCTACCTGGTGGGCGATATTATCGATGGTTGGAAAATGCGCGGCGGCATGTATTGGCCCCAGGCCCACACCAACGTGATCCGCCGCCTGCTGACCATGGCCAAGCGCGGCACCGAGGTGATCTACGTCACTGGCAACCATGATGAATTTTTACGACGCTATTCCAAGCTGATCCTGGGCAATATCCAGTTGGTCGATGAGGCAGTGCATGTGACCGCCGACGGTCGGCATCTATTGGTGATCCATGGCGACCAGTTCGATGTGATCACCCGTTATCACCGTTGGCTGGCGTTCCTCGGCGACTCGGCCTACGAATTCACCCTCACGCTTAACCGCTGGCTCAACCATTGGCGCGCGCGCTACGGTTATGGCTACTGGTCGCTGTCGGCGTACCTGAAGCACAAGGTGAAAACCGCCGTGAGCTTTATCAGCGATTTCGAAGAAGCGATTGCCCACGAAGTCACCAGGCGCGAACTGCATGGGGTGGTGTGCGGGCATATCCACCATGCCGAGATTCGCAAAGTGGGCGAGGTGGATTACCTCAATTGCGGGGATTGGGTGGAATCGTGCACCGCGCTGATCGAGCACTGGGATGGGCATATCGAGTTGTATCGGTTGGCGGACGTCCAGGCCAGGGAGGCGCAGCTCAAGGCTGAAATGGTCGCTGGCTAAAAGCCTCGCCTCGGTAAAAATGTGGGAGGGGGCGTGCCCCCTCCCACATTTTTGATCCCGCAGTTTTCAGTTGGAAACGTCGGCGATAGCTTGGGCCAGCAGCGTCAAACGTGTCGCATCCACCCCGGCCACGTTGGCCCGGCCTGAACTGACCATATACACGCTGTGCTCCTCGCGCAGTTGCTTGACCTGCTCGGCACTCAAACCGGTATAGGAAAACATCCCGCGCTGCGCGCCGATATGGGCAAACTTCTCGGCCAAGCCATGGGGCTTCAAGGCTTCCACCAACCCGGAGCGCAAGTGCGCGATACGCGAGCGCATGGCCTCGACTTCCTCGCTCCACAGTTTTTTCAGCTCGGTATCACCGAGGATGGTCGCCACCACGGCAGCGCCATGATCCGGCGGCGTCGACCACAGGTTGCGGGCGATGTTCGCCAGTTGGCTGCGCACATCGGTGAGCTTTTCGGCATCCGCAGCACACACGATCAGTGCGCCGACCCGGTCGCGATACAGACCAAAGTTCTTCGAGCAGGAACTGGTGACCAGCACTTCCGGCAACTCGGCTGCAAACAGGCGCACCGCCCACGCGTCCTGCTCCAGGCCATCACCAAAGCCCTGGTAAGCAAAGTCAATCAGCGGCAGCAACTGGCGTTCCCGCACGATCTGCAACACCTGGCGCCAGTCATCCTGGGTCAGGTCGAAGCCGGTCGGGTTATGGCAGCAGGCATGCAGCAGCACCACGTCACCCTTGGGTACCGTGGACAGGGTCGCAAGCATCGCCGCCACATCCAGGCGATTGTCGCTGCCTACGTAAGGGTAGTGACTGACCTTAAGCCCAGCCTTGGCGAAGATGGTTTCGTGGATTGGCCAGGTCGGGTTGCTCAACCACACGCCACGGCCAGGCAGGCTCTGGGCGATAAAGTCAGCGCTCAGGCGCAGGGCGCCGGTACCGCCTGGGGTCTGGGTGGCGCCGGCGCGGCGTTCGCGCAACAAGGCCGAATCGGCACCGAGCACCAGTTCGCTGATCAGGGTGCCGAAAGCCGCGTCACCATGGCCACCGATGTAGGTCTTGGTCACCTGGGTATCAACCAGGCGCTGTTCCGCCAGCTTCACCGAGTGGGGAATCGGCGTCAGGCCCTGGTCGTCCTTATACACGCCCACGCCCAGGTCGAACTTGTTCGGGTTGGCATCCTGGGCATACAGGTCCATCAGCCCGAGGATCGGGTCACCGGGCACGCGGCCAATCGCATCGAAGTGCATTACTTGCGGCCCTCGGCAGTCTTGGCCACTTCGTCGGTGCGCGCAGCCATGATGAAGTCGTTGCGGTGCAGGCCCTTGATGGAGTGGCTCCACCAAGTCACGGTGACTTTGCCCCATTCGGTGAGCAGGCCAGGGTGATGGCCTTCTGCTTCGGAGATTTCACCCATGGCGTTGGTGAAGGCCAGGGCGAACTTGAAGTTCTTGAACAGGAAGACCTTTTCCAGCTGCATGACGCCGTCGCGCACTTCGATGTTCCAGTCAGGGATCTGCTTGAGCAGCACCGGCAGTTCTTCATCGCTGACTTGCGGGGCATCGGCGCGGCAGGCTTCGCAGTGGGCTTGGTTCAAGGTGGTCATGGGAGGTGTCCTGAATTCGAATGTTTGAAGGTCAGTGGCGTTACCCTAAAGCAACGCGCGGCCAGGGAACAGACTCACCTGGCTTAAAAAGGCACAGCTCAAGCAGCCTTGGGCTTTGGCGGGAATTTCGGTGCGTGCAAGCCCAATTCCATACCGCGCTCGACCATGCCCATGATGTCTTCCTGCGCCACGTCGAACAGGCGCTTGAGTTCGGGCAATACGAAGTACAGCGGTTGCAGGATGTCGATACGATAAGGGGTGCGCATCGCTTCCAGCGGATCGAAGGCTTGGTGCTCGGGCTCATCCGACAGGCAATACACGCTTTCTTTAGGCGAAGACAGAATGCCGCCACCGTAGATGCGGCGCCCTTGGGGCGTGTCCACCAGGCCGAACTCGATGGTCATCCAGTACAGGCGCGCCAGGTACACCCGTTGCTCCTTGGTGGCCGCCAGGCCGAGCTTGCCGTAGGTGTGGGTGAATTCGGCGAACCACGGGTTGGTCAGCAGCGGGCAGTGGCCAAATATCTCGTGGAAAATATCCGGTTCTTGCAGGTAGTCCAGCTCTTCACGGGTACGAATAAAGGTCGCCACCGGAAATTGCTTGCTGGCGAGCAATTCAAAAAAGGTCTGGAAGGGAATCAGTGCGGGTACACGCGCGACTTGCCAGCCGGTGGTTTCGGCCAGCACCTTGTTGATTTCGCCCAACTGGGGGATGCGATCCAAGGGCAGGCCGAGCTTGTCGATGCCGTCCAGGTATTCCTGGCAGGCACGGCCTTCGATCACTTTGAGTTGGCGAGTGATCAGCGTGTTCCATACCGCGTGTTCTTCTGGCGGATAATGGATAAAACCTTGCGCATCGGGCTCGCGGGCCACGTAGTGCGTCTGCTTCATACGGCTCTCCTGCTAGGCATTCGTTCTTGTTATGTCCTGCGATGCACCTATTGATAACCCGAACAGCGCCGGATTCCATCGCGGTCTTGCCTGGGTGCGTAGGAAAAACTACCCGTTTTCGTAAAGTATTCGTTACGGGTGTAGGCCTTATCTGTGTCTTGGGCTGTGAAAAGGTGACGCGCTGTCACATAATCTTGACGACTATCTGCGCCCAGCGGCAAAAAGACGCGGTGCCTCCCTACTTTTCGAGCCTTTCCATGCGTATCAAAGTGCACTGCCAGAACCGCATCGGCATCCTGCGGGACATCCTCAACCTGTTGGTAGAGTACGGCGTCAACGTCGCCAAGGGCGAGGTCGGCGGTGAGCATGGCAATGCCATCTACCTGTTTTGCCCGAACCTGGTGAACATGCAATTCCAGGCATTGCGCCCGCAGTTCGAGGCGATTGCCGGCGTATTCGGCGTCAAAAGGGTGGGGCTGATGCCGAGCGAGCGGCGGCATATGGAACTCAATGCGCTGCTTGGCGCCCTGGAATTTCCGGTGCTGTCCATCGACATGGGCGGTTCTATCGTCGCTGCCAATCGTGCAGCGGCACAGTTACTCGGTGTGCGGGTGGATGAGGTGCCGGGTATTCCACTGTCGCGCTATGCCGAGGACTTCGATTTGCCGGAACTGGTGCGTGCCAGCAAATCGCGGATCAACGGCTTGCGGGTCAAGGTCAAAGGTGACGTGTTTTTGGCGGATATCGCCCCACTGCAATCCAGTGAGCATGACGACAGTGAGGCCATGGCCGGTGCCGTGCTGACCTTGCATCGCGCTGACCGTGTGGGTGAGCGCATCTACAACGTGCGCAAGCAAGAGCTGCGCGGCTTTGACAGCATCTTTCAAAGCTCCAAAGTGATGGCTGCTGTGGTCCGAGAAGCACGGCGCATGGCACCGCTGGATGCGCCGCTATTAATAGAAGGCGAAACCGGCACCGGCAAAGAACTGCTGGCCCGTGCGTGTCACCTGGCCAGCCCGCGAGGGCAGTCGCCTTTGATGGCCCTCAATTGTGCGGGGTTGCCCGAGTCGATGGCTGAGACTGAACTATTCGGCTACGGCCCCGGTGCTTTTGAGGGGGCGCGAGCGGAGGGCAAGCTCGGGCTGCTGGAGTTGACGGCGGGCGGTACCTTGTTTCTTGATGGCGTTGGTGAAATGAGCGCGAGATTGCAGGTGAAGTTGCTGCGCTTCTTGCAGGATGGGTGTTTCCGTCGGGTCGGCAGTGATGAAGAGGTGTATCTGGATGTGCGGGTGATCTGTGCGACCCAGGTGGACTTGTCGGAACTCTGCGCCCGGGGTGAGTTTCGCCAGGATCTCTATCACCGACTGAACGTGCTGTCGCTGCACATTCCACCCTTGCGTGAATGCCTGGACGGCCTGGCGCCCTTGGTCGAGCATTTTCTTGACCAAGCCAGTCGGCAGATCGGTTGCCCGCTGCCCAAGTTGGCGCCCGCTGCCATGGAGCGTCTTAGCCACTACCACTGGCCAGGCAATGTGCGGCAGTTGGAAAACGTGTTGTTTCAGGCGGTATCGTTGTGTGAGGGCGGCACGGTCAAGGTCGAGCATATTCGTCTGCCGGATTACGGCGTGCGTCAGCCGCTTGGGGATTTTTCGTTGGAAGGCGGTTTGGAGGATATCGTGGGGCGGTTCGAAAAGGCCGTGTTGGAAAGCCTTTACGCCGAGCACCCAAGCAGCCGGCAACTGGGTAAGCGCTTGGGTGTATCGCACACCACCATTGCGAATAAGTTGCGCGACTATAAGGTGATCAAGTAAGGGTATCGCGATGCTGGACACTGCGTCTTGTGAACGCAGTGTCCGATCTGACAACTGTCCAGTGTGTCAGCCGTAGACAATGTTGTACTGGCCTATTTCTTCAATCTTGCCTGTACTTTTGTCCCTCCAGGCCAGCGTTGTGTTTTCGTTGTCAATTTTAAAGAGCTCAATCAGGCTGTAGTTCTTGTCATGTTCCAAGTTGCTCAAACTTTTTTGAATCTCGGGAGAGAGTTTTCCGTACTTGCCGTTTTTCAGGTCCTTGGCAGTTACGCCGTAATCCTTGAATTGTTGGGCTTCGGAATTCGAATTCAACAGCTTTAATAAAACCGTACCGCTCGTTGGCGTCATATAGCCGTTTTCTGGCTGTTCAATAAATACAGGCCTGCCACCGTCGACGGGTGCCCAGAGGTAGGTCAATGCGTATCCGTTAAACTGAGTCACCATCCGGTAGTCCCTATGTTCATCCAGTTTCCCCAGTTCCTTGGTAATACTGGGGGAGAGTGGCCCATATTTGCCGCCAAGCAGATCCTTGGTGGTGATATCCATGTCCATACGGATCATGGCCTGTGGCAGTGTGTCGATAAGTTTATCCAGCGCCTTTACGGCCGGGTTCCAATGTTGATTTATTGGTGCGAATTCGTCTGCGAGCCTTGGAGAGACAAGATAACTTGGCCGCTGATCAGCATACCTGTCAGTAGGGTAGTTCCAGTCACGGCGCATGTCTGGTACGCGCCGCTCGGGAAGGTAGTCCCAGTCGCGACGCATTTGCGGCAAATCCCGGCCAGGGCGATAGTCCCAGTCTGGTTGCATGTCCGAGATGCGTCGGTCGGGGTAATAGTCCCTGGCACGGTGCATCTCTGGAAAGTATCGGTCAGGACGATAGTCTGAAACATCGGCCCTGTGCTCGTGGGTGCACGCGTGATAATGGGGCGCGGCCGATGGGTAGTTAGGTCGGTATACATCATGGTCCGGTCTGCCACCCGCTCTTGTAGGAAAGTAAGGAACACTGAAAGGCAGGGTGGGTACTTGTGAAATAGTGGACATGATACTGATCCTGTAGTTAGTGATAGGTGTGTCGCAAACACGCAACTTTAAATACTCGGGGTGGTGATGTTGCGATGGACAGAATTTACGCAGGCAGTAGGGTGTGTTCAAGTTGTCGTTGTTTAGTAATTGTAAGCGTGTGTCGAGACGTTTTAATTTGGTGTAAGTGTTGTGAGATGTCCGAGAAAGCAAGCGTAAAAACATGTATTAACTAAATGCTCAAGCGCCTGATAAAGATGGGTTTCACTCGCTGTACGTGAATTTGAAATAATAAGTCTGGTAGTCACCGCGTGTGTATTAATAACCCATCGCAACATTTCCCTCGATAAGAGCGGCCCAGGAAGCTGAAATGGCGACGCACCGGCGTAATTCAGGCATGGGGAGGGCTTCGGGCGTCAGGTCTTGCCGCAAGCGGCATAAGTCCGCCGTTTTTTCGACTCTTGAGAGTGGGTCTGCTCGACGCTCCAGCCCTCAACCCCCCCGTATTCAGGGGGCTCCTTCGTTTTTTTTAAAGTTGGTTCGCAAATTGCTTAAGCCTCCTCAGTACAGCGGTGGGCGGCAAGCGTCCGTCAGAAAGAGGAAAGAGCGTGGACAAGTACCTTTATGTGGCAATGACCGGCGCCAGCCAGAATGCACTGGCGCAGAAGGCCCATGCCAACAACCTGGCGAACATTTCCACCAACGGTTTCCAGCGCGACCTGGAGCAGGCGCGTTCGATGCCGGTGTTCGGTGACAGCTTTCCGGCGCGGGCATTTGCCATGACCGAGCGGCCGGCCACTGACTTCTCCCCGGGCGCGATGATCGAAACCGGTCGCGACCTGGATGTGGCCGTCAGCGGCGACGGCTGGATGGCCGTGCAAACCCCCGATGGCGGCGAAGCCTACGTACGCAGCGCGAGCATGAACGTGGATGCGCTGGGGGTGCTGCGTGCCGGCAATGGTATGCCGATCATGGGTAACGGTGGCCCGATTGCCGTGCCGCCCCAGCAGAAAATCGAAGTCGGTGCCGACGGCACCATCAGCATCCGCGCCATGGGCGAAGGCCCGCGGGTGATGGCGGAAGTGGACCGGATCAAGATGGTCCAGCCCGACCTCAAGAACATGACCAAGGGCCTGGACGGCACCATCCACACCAAGGATGGCCAGCCAGCCCAGGCCGATGCGAACGTCAAGCTGACTTCGGGCTTCCTGCAGGCGAGCAACGTCAATGCCGTGGAAGAAATGACCGCGGTGCTGGCGCTTTCCAAGCAGTTCGAGCTGCACATCAAGATGATGAACAGCGCTAAAGAAGACGACCAGGCCATGACGCGCGTCATGCAGATGAGCTGATTCAAGCCCATTAACTAATTTGCAACGTAGCGCCCACCACCCGGCGCACGAAGGAGAACAGCATGCTTCCGGCTCTATGGGTTGCCAAGACAGGCCTGTCCGCCCAGGACACCAACCTGACGACCATTTCCAACAACCTGGCGAACGTGTCGACCACGGGCTTCAAACGTGATCGCGCCGAGTTCCAGGACCTGCTCTATCAGATCAAGAAGCAGCCAGGTGCCCAATCGACCCAGGACAGCGAATTGCCGTCGGGCCTGCAATTGGGTACTGGTGTGCAGATCGTCGGCACCCAGAAAAACTTCAGCGCCGGTAACCTGCAGCAAACCGGCCAGCCGCTGGACATGGCCATCAATGGCCGTGGCTTCTTCCAGATCCTGCAACCGGATGGGACTACCTCCTACACCCGCGACGGTACTTTCCACCTGGACTCCAACGGCCAGATCGTCACCGCCAACGGTTTCGCCCTGGAACCGGCCGTGGTGGTTCCGGCGGATGCCAAGACCTTTACCGTGGGCAACGACGGCACCGTGTCTATCACTGTGGCCGGCAACCCGGCGTCGCAAGTGATCGGCAACCTGCAAACCGCCGACTTCATCAACCCGGCCGGCTTGCAAGCGATGGGCAATAACCTGTTCCTGGAAACTGCCTCCAGCGGCGCGCCGCAAATCGGCACCCCGGGCCTGAACGGGTTTGGCACCACGCTGCAAAGCACCCTGGAAACCTCCAACGTCAGCACCGTTGAGGAGATGGTCAACATGATCACCACCCAGCGCGCCTACGAGATGAACTCCAAGGTGATTTCCACCGCCGACCAGATGCTCTCGTTCGTCACGCAAAATCTGTAATCACGTCTATGGGGCGCTCTTGACGGCGCCTGCAACACCATGAGGTAAGGGTCATGAATCGCTATGTTTCCGTTTTGGCATTGAGTGGGATCGCCGTGCTCGCGGGCTGTGTTGCCCCAACGCCAAAGCCCAATGACCCGTACTACGCGCCGGTGTTGCCACGCACACCGCTGCCGGCGGCGGCCAATAACGGCTCGATCTACCAGGCTGGTTTCGAACAGAACCTGTACAGCGACCGCAAGGCCTTCCGGGTCGGTGACATCATCACCATCACCCTCAACGAGAAGACCCAGGCCAGCAAGAACGCCAACTCGCAGATCGGCAAGAACAGCAAGACCAGCATCGGCCTGACGTCGCTGTTCGGCGGTGGCCTGAACACCAACAACCCGCTGGGCGGTGGTGACCTGAGCCTGGACGCCGGCTACAGCGGCGACCGTGCCACCAACGGCAAGAGTGCGGCGGGGCAGGGCAACAGCCTGACCGGTTCGATCACCGTGACCGTGGCCGACGTATTGCCCAACGGCATCATCGCCATACGCGGTGAAAAGTGGATGACCCTCAACACCGGCGACGAGCTGGTGCGCATTGCCGGGATGGTCCGTGCCGATGATATTTCCACCGACAATACCGTGCCGTCGACGCGCATTGCCGATGCGCGCATCACCTACTCGGGGACGGGTTCGTTTGCTGATGCAAGCCAGCCGGGCTGGTTCGATCGTTTCTTCCTTAGCCCGCTGTTCCCTTTCTAGGTGGCCATTTTGAATTTCAAACAGCTGATGGCGACGGCGCTCTTGCTGGCCTTGAGCACTGTGGCCCAGGCCGAGCGGCTCAAAGATATCGCCAGTATTTCCGGCGTGCGCTCCAACCAGTTGATCGGCTATGGCCTGGTGGTGGGGCTCAATGGCACGGGTGACCAGACCACCCAGACGCCGTTCACCCTGCAGACCTTCAACAACATGCTGTCCCAGTTCGGTATCAAGGTGCCGCCAGGCTCGGGCAACGTGCAATTGAAGAACGTTGCCGCGGTGTCGATCAGTGCCGATTTGCCGCCATTCGCCAAGCCGGGCCAGGTGGTGGACATTACCGTTTCGTCCATGGGCAACTCCAAAAGCCTGCGTGGCGGCACCTTGCTGATGACGCCGCTCAAAGGTATCGACGGCAACGTCTACGCCATTGCTCAGGGCAACCTGGTGGTCGGCGGGTTTGATGCTGAAGGCCGCGATGGTTCGAAGATCACTGTCAACGTACCGTCGGCCGGGCGCATTCCCGGTGGCGCGACGGTTGAACGCACCGTGCCGAGCGGTTTCAACCAGGGCAACAGCCTGACCCTGAACCTCAATCGCTCCGACTTCACCACTGCCAAGCGCGTGGTCGACAAGATCAACGACATGCTCGGCCCAGGTGTGGCCCAGGCCATCGACGGCGGTTCGATTCGCGTCACCGCACCACTGGACCCCAGCCAGCGTGTGGACTACCTGTCGATCCTGGAAAACCTGGAGGTCGACCCTGGCCAGGCGGTGGCAAAAGTCATCATCAACTCGCGTACCGGCACTATCGTGATCGGTCAGAACGTCAAGGTCTCGCCGGCAGCGGTGACCCACGGCAGCCTGACGGTGACCATCACCGAAGACCCGATCGTCAGCCAGCCGGGCCCGCTGTCCAACGGCCAGACCGCCGTGGTCCCGCGCTCGCGGGTCAATGCCCAGCAAGAAGCCAAGCCGATGTTCAAGTTCGGCCCCGGCACCACCCTGGACGAGATTGTCCGTGCGGTGAACCAGGTGGGCGCAGCGCCCGGCGACTTGATGGCCATCCTCGAAGCTTTGAAACAGGCCGGCGCCTTGCAAGCCGACCTGATCGTGATCTGAGGCCATGGCCATGGATATGCGCAAGAGCGGCATCAGCAGCACGGCGGACTCGGGGTCTTACTCCGACCTGAATCGGCTTAACCAGCTGAAGGTCGGTGATGACAAGAACAGCGAAGGCAACATGCGCAAGGTGGCGCAGGAATTCGAATCGCTGTTCTTGAACGAGATGCTCAAGTCCATGCGCTCGGCCACCGATGCCCTGGGCAAGGACAACCCGTTGAACACGCCGGCGGCCAAGCAGTACCAGGAAATGTACGACCAGCAACTGGCGGTGTCGATGTCCCGCGAGGGCGGTGGTATCGGCCTGGCCGACGTGCTGATGCGCCAGATGCAAAAGAACAAACCGGTGGAGGCCCAGGCCGCCACCTTGCAAGGCCCGGCAGCGGATGGGCCGGTGAGGAAAGTCGATGTGCCGACCGAGATTGCTGCCGGTACCCAGGCTGAGGGCCCGTTGGGGCGCTCCAATGGGCAGCGTCCATTGTGGGCCTATCGCGTGGCCGAGCCGCAGGCCGGGGCCGTTGCGTCTCACAGCAACGACATGGAGCTGATGAACCAGCGCCGTATCGCCTTGCCCAGCAAGCTGACTGACCGTTTGCTTGCCGGCATCGTGCCCAGTACCCAGGTCGAGGCCAAGGCCGCGCCGCTGCGCAACAGTGCCGCCGATGACAACGTCATCAACAGCAGTGCGCGCACCTTTGCCATACCGAGCGGGCGCATGCAGGTGTATGGCCGCGCCATTGCCCAGCCACCGCTGGCACCGGCGAAGAAAGCCTTCAGCTCCCAGGACGAATTCGTTGCCACCATGCTGCCGATGGCCAAGGCCGCCGCCGCACGGATTGGCATCGATCCCAAGTACCTAGTGGCCCAGGCAGCGCTGGAAACCGGTTGGGGCAAATCGGTCATGCGTGCCGAAGACGGCAGCAGCAGCCACAACCTGTTCGGCATCAAGGCCGGCCAGAGTTGGCAGGGCGGCCAGGCCCGTGCGATCACCAGCGAGTTTCGCGATGGGGCGATGGTCAAGGAAACGGCGCAGTTCCGTTCCTACAGCTCCTACCAGGACAGCTTCCACGACCTCGTGACCCTGCTGCAAAGCCATGATCGCTATAAAGAAGTTGTGAAATCAGCCGACAACCCGGAACAGTTTGTACGCGAGTTGCAAAAAGCCGGTTATGCAACCGACCCGGATTACGCCAGCAAGATTTCGCAGATCGCAAAAACCATGAACAGTTACCAGAACTACGCTGCCGCTGGCGCAACCACACATTTATAAGGTCTGAACCATGAGTTTGCTCAGTATCGGGATGTCAGGGCTCAACGCCGCTCAAGGATCGTTGTCGGTCTTGAGTAACAACATCGCCAACGTGAACACCCCGGGGTATTCGCGTCAGCAGACCACGCAGAATACCAACGCGTCGAACCCGTTCGGCGGTGTGTTCATCGGCACTGGTACCACCCTGGCCGACGTGCGCCGGGTGTACAACGAATACCTGGACACTGCCTACCAGAACAGCACGGCCCTGAACAACGATGCCAAGGCGTATCTGGATCAGGTCGGCGCCGTCGACAAAGTGCTGTCGGACAAGACCACCGGTCTGTCATCGGTGCTCAGCTCGTTCTTCGCTACCCTGCAAACTGCAGCGTCCAACCCCAGCGACCTGTCGGCTCGCCAACTGCTGGTGACCAACGCCCAGACCCTGAGCAGCCGTTTCAACGCGATCTCGACGCAGTTGACCCAGCAGAAAGAGACTATCAACAACCAACTGAGCAGCATGAGTGAGCAGGTCAATCAATTGACCGCCTCGATTGCCTCGCTCAACAAGCAGATCTCCCAAGTGCAAGGCGCGTCGGGCAATGCACCGGCCAACCTGCTGGACTCGCGTAACGAGGCGGTACGCTCGCTCAATGAGCTGATCGGCGTAACGGCCACCGAGAAGAACGGCCAGTTCAGCGTGACCACCGGCAGCGGCCAGTCCCTGGTGGAGGGCGGGATCTCCAATACGATTTCCGCAGTGCCGAGCAAAACCGATAACAGCCAGTACACCATTCAGTTGGACATGAACGGCACCACCATGGACCTGGGCGGCGTCATCAGTGGCGGCAGCATCGGCGGCCTGTTGCGTTATCGCAGTGATGCCTTGATGCCGGCTATCAACGACCTGGGCCGTATCGCCATCGCAACCGCAGACACCATCAATAACCAACTGGGCCAAGGCCTGGACCTCAATGGTGACTTTGGCGTTTCGCTGTTCAAAGACATCAACAGTGCCGCCGCCATTGCTTCGCGCAGCCAGGGCGCCTCGGGCAACAGTGCTGGGGCCGGCAACCTGAATGTGACGATCAAGGACAGCAGTAAGTTGTCCACGTTTGACTACACCGTGACCTTCAGCGACAAGACCGACCCCAACAAGGTCACGGTACTGCGTTCGGACGGCAAGGCAATGGGCACCTTTGACATGGGCTCCACACCGCCGCCGACCATGGATGGCTTTACCCTGGCGCTGGACGGCAAGGGCGCCATGGCGTTTGGCGACAGCTTCAAAGTCAGCCCGACCGCCACCGGCGCAAGCGGTATGGGTGTAGCGCTCACCGATGCCAACAAGCTGGCGTTTGCCGGCCCGCTGGCGGGTACCAGCAGCAAGACCAACAGCGGCACAGGCACATTTACCCAGCCGTCGTTGACGGTGCCGGTGGACATCCATGGCGGCACCGACACCGCACAGTTGCGCGCCGGTATTGAAAACTCGATGCCGGTGAAGATGGTGTTTGGCAAGCCCGCCGCTGACGGCACGCAGTCGTATACGATCAGCGATTCCAAGGGAAACCCGATTGGCACTGGCTCAATCATCCCGGGGCAGGGCAACAAGATCACCGTCGACGTACCGATGCGCGACGCCAGCGGTGCAGCCATCCCCGGCAAGAGCTTCAAGTTCGACACCACCGTCAATGGCTCCCCGGCAGACGGCGACAGCACTACCTTCGCCTTCAACAGCGGCGGCAAATCCGATGGCCGAAACGCCCAGGAACTGCTGAACCTGCAAACCAAGGCCACCGTTGGCATGGGCGAGGGCAACGGGGGCACCAGCCTGGTGGGGGCCAATAGCAAGCTGGTCTCCACTGTCGGCGCCAAGGCCAGCCAGGCCGGGGTCGACAGCGCCGCCACCGGTGCGTTGCTGAGCGCCAATAAAGATGCGCGCAACTCGGTGTCCGGGGTCAACCTGGATGACGAAGCCGGCGACATGATCAAGTTCCAGCAGTACTACACCGCGTCGTCGCAGATCATCAAGGCTGCGCAGGAAACCTTCACCACACTGATGAATGCTCTTTAAGGGAGGCTGGGACGATGCGTATTTCTACACAGCAGTATTTCGAGACCAGCTCTGCCAAGTACCAGAGCAACTATTCCAGCGTGGTCAAGGCCCAGGACCAGGCCAGCACCGGTGTCCGTGTGCAAACCGCCGCGGATGATCCGGTAGCGGCGGCGCGGTTGCTGATGCTGCAACAGCAGAAAGATATGCTGGCGCAATTCAACGGCAATATCGACACGTTGAAGAACTCGCTGACCACCCAGGACGGCGTGCTGGAAAACATCAATATCGCGATTCAGCGGGCCAGTGAGCTGGCGTTGAAGGCGGGTAACGTTGGTATCAGCGACGCTGACCGCAAATCGACTGCCGCCGAGATCGGCGCCATTGAAGATCAGGTGCTGGGCCTGCTCAATACCAAGGACGCCAGCGGTAATTACCTGTTCTCCGGGAGCAAGACCGACACGCCTCCCTACACCCGCAACAATGACGGCACCTACAGCTACCAGGGCGATGACACGCCGCTGAGCCTGAAGGTGGCGGAGAACCTGTCGGTCGCCATGGGCAATACCGCCAAGAGCATGCTGGAAAGCTCGGCGAATACGGGCCGTACGCAAACAGCACCGATCCTCGTGCCGCCAGCGGTCGATGATGGCAAGGTCACCGTGTCTGCCGGGCTGATCGCGGCCAACACCAGCTATAACAGCAGTTTTTCCGACGGCCAGCCGTACAAGCTGACCTTCACCAGCAGCACCCAATATGTCGTAACGGACAATGCCGGCAAGGACATCACCTCGGAGATTCCGGGCAACGGCACTTTCGATGCCACCAAGGAAGGCGGTTCGAGTATCAATCTGCGCGGGGTCAAGTTTGACATCGGCTTGAACCTGGGCAAGGACGCACTGGGCAAAGACATACTGCCCGGCGCGCCATCGGACGCCATCGTCAAGGATCGCGAGTTCAGCTTGTCGGTCAAGCCGGACACCTTCAGTGTTTCACGCACCCCGAGCAATCCGTCCACTGCGCAACTGAGCGGCGGCACGGTGAGCGATCCGGCGGCATACGCCAGCACCTTTCCCAACTCGGGTGTCGTCGTCAAGTTTGGCGCGGCCGGTGCCTATGATCTGTATGCGCAGCCGTATACCGCAGACAGTAAATCCATTGCCAGTGGCACCCTGGCAGCTGGTGCAACGTCAATCACGGCGGCGGGCGTGACCTTCGATGTCACCACCGCACCGGCGCCGGCAGCCGGCGACCAGTTTTCGATCAGTGCCACCAGCAACAAGAACGAGAATGTCCTCGACACCTTGAGCCATTTGCGCAAAATCCTGGAAACGCCGTCAGACGGCAACCCGGCGGCGCAGAAGGAGCTCAAGGATGTGGTGGCCAAGTCCATTGGCAACCTGACCAATGCCTACAGTCAGATCGACCAGGCGCGCGGTTCCCTGGGTGCGCGCCTCAATGGCCTGGATATTCAGTCCAAGGAAAACGTCAGCCTGGACCTGGCCAATACCACCACCATGAATGCCCTGGGCAATGTCGACTTCGCCGAGGCCGCCATCAACCTGAGCTTGCAGCAGACCATGTTGCAGGCTTCGCAGTTGGCCTTTGTGAAAATCTCGCAGTTGAGCCTGTTCAACAAGATGTGATCGGCGCTGTGCACGACGGCCCAGCCTGGAAACAGGCTGGGCCGTCGTCGTTTCCGTGGCGCAATTGTTGAAACGTTTTGCATAAACCACGCAAAATTGAGTGACCTGTGAGTCATAAAGCGCATCTTCACTGTATCGTGTGAAAAGGATAAGTCGTCACAGGGCCTTCATCGGGCGGCTTTCACCGGGATTTTTATGGGGTTATCCCCTTTATTGTCAGCACTTCCGGCATAGCCCGAGGGGTGTTCTCCAGCTATTTAGTATTGGGAAGCCACAATGATTGGCATAAAAAGCATCGCCAGTTACGTGCCGGCGGACGGGATCGATAACTACGCCCAGGGTGCCAAGTTCGCCAAGGATGAAGAATTCATCATTGGCAAGATCGGCTCGGCGTTCCTGCCGCGCAAGGAAGCTGCACAGGAGACTTCCGATCTGTGCGTCGAAGCAGTCAACGCCTTGTTTGCCAACAACCCCGAATTGAAGCGTGAGTCCATCGACGCGCTGATCGTCGTCACCCAGAACGGCGATGAAGAGGGCCTGCCTCATACCGCCGCCATCGTTCAGGACAAACTGGGCCTGCCTACCCACGTTGCCGCCTTCGATATTTCCCTGGGCTGCTCCGGCTACGTCTACGGCATCTACGCGATGAAGGGCTTCATGGAAGCCGCCGGCCTGAAAAACGGCCTGCTGATCACTGCAGACCCGTATTCGAAGATCGTCGACCCGGAAGACCGCAACACCACCATGCTGTTCGGCGATGCCGCCACCGCCACCTGGATGGGCGAAGATGCGCCGTGGTTGCTGGGCAAATCCAAGTTCGGCACCGACGGTTCCGGCGCGCCGCACCTCAAAGTCAGCGACGGCGTGTTCTTCATGAACGGCCGCCAGGTGTTCAACTTCGCGCTGCTGAAAGTGCCGGCGCACTTGCACGAGTTGCTCGCAGAGTCGGACCTCAAGGCCGATGACATCGATGCGTTCTGCATCCACCAGGGCAGTGCGGCCATCGTCGATGCCGTGGCGCGTCGCTTTGAAGAGGCGCCGGTGGACAAGTTCATCAAGGACATGGTCGAGACCGGCAACACCGTGTCGTCGAGCATCCCGTTGCTGCTGGAAAAGCACGTGATGGACGCTACCTGGAAGCGCGTGGCAATCAGCGGGTTTGGTGTGGGCCTGTCGTGGGGCTCGGCGATTCTCTATCGCCCGTGATGTTTTAGCCGCTGCATAAAAAACGCCGATGATCCTTCGATCATCGGCGTTTTTTTATTGGCGCCAGAAAAGCCAATGAAACCGGGGTTTTGTGCCGGTGTAAGCCTTTGAAATGCAAGGGCTGGCACAGGGCTACTAAAAAAAATCAAAAAAATCCTCAAGCAACCGGCTACCACGACGATAACTATTACGTAGGTTCTCTAGGCCACACCCGGCGGTCGCCAGGGCCGGAAGCCGCAGTATCCAAACCACGAGGATTTCGTCATGGCATTATCAGTAAACACCAACATCACCTCCCTGGGTGTCCAGAAGAACCTGAACAAAGCTTCCGACGCCCTGAGCCAGTCGATGAACCGTCTGTCCTCCGGCCTGAAAATCAACAGCGCCAAAGACGACGCTGCCGGCATGCAGATCGCCAACCGTCTGAACAACCAGGTCAAAGGCCTGAACGTTGCCATCGCCAACGCCAACAACGGCGTGTCGATTGCCCAGACCGCTGAAGGCGCGATGCAAGAATCCACCAACACCCTGCAGCGTCTGCGTGAACTCGCCCTGCAAGCGTCCAACGGTGACAAAAGCGACGCTGACCGTGTTTCCCTGCAGCAAGAATTCACCGCTAAAGTGGGCGAGCTGAACCGTATCGCCAGCACCACCACCTTCGGTGGTCGTAACCTGCTCGACGGCTCGTTCAGCAACGTAGCCTTCCAGATCGGCGCCAACGCCAACGAGACTATCTCGTTCGGTATGACCGACATCAGCTCGACTGCGCTGAAGGGTAACTACAAAGAAGCTGCTGTCGACGGTGCTGCGATGACTGGCCTGGCTGCTACTGCTACCGGTTCCGTATTGGGCAATAGCGCCCAAAGAACTGGTACAGCCGCTGCAGGGGCGACTGTTGCTACCGACGCATTCACCATCAACGGCACTGAAATTGCCCTCGGTGTTGCCGCTGCCGGTGTTCCAGCAGCTACCGCTGCACTGAACGCCATCAACGCTCAAACCGCAACCACTGGCGTTACTGCTACTGCCGATGCTGCGGGCGTCGTAAGCCTGACCTCGAAAAATGCCATCGTTCTGGGTGCCTCGGCAACCGGTGGTGCAACAGACGGCCTGGCCAAGCTCAATCTGGGTGCAGCGGGCACCGTTCCTTCGAACAACAACCTCAAGTCTGCCGGTGCTGTCTCGGTTAATGGCACTGCCGTGACTTGGGCTGCTAACGACACCATGGCAGCTGTGCTGACCAAGCTAGAAAACGCGGCAGGCGGCGCAGCTGCTGGTGCTTCGGCCACTTTTACTGACGGCCGTGTCAAGCTGACTTCGGGTAATGGCGCAGACATTAAACTGTCCAACACCTCCAGTGGTTCTCTGACGCAGTTGGGTCTGTCGGCTGGTACTACTCAAGCCAAGTTGACCGCTGACACCTCCATCGATGTGAACGGCGTTGAAGTCAAGTTCAAGAAAGGTGACACCGCTGACGCGATCGTTTCTTCGATCAACAGCGCCAGCACCGGTGTTCAAGCCAGCAAAAACGCTGACGGCACCCTGAACCTGTTCGCTGACAAAGACATCACCATCAAGGATGGTAGCGCCGGTACTGGCCTGGCTGCACTGGGTCTGACCGCTGTTGCAGCGGCCGGCACCAAAACCGCCGTCACCATGGAAACCAGCGTTTCTGACCTGAACATCCTGACTGCCGCTGCTTCGCAACAAGCTACCCAGGCTCTGGACGATGCCATGCAGCAGATCGACAGCCAGCGTTCGCAGCTGGGTGCCGTACAAAACCGCTTCACCAGCACCGTGGCCAACCTGCAGAGCATTTCGCAGAACTCCTCCGCTGCCAAAGGCCGCGTAGAAGACGCTGACTTCGCTTCTGAAGCCGCTGAGCTGACCAAGCAACAAACCCTGCAACAGGCTTCCACTGCGATCCTGTCCCAGGCCAACCAACTGCCATCCGCTGTACTGAAGCTGCTTCAGTAATAGCGCTAGCGGTTAAATAACGGGAGGGTGCGTTTGACGACGTGCCCTTCCGTTTTTTCAGTTTGGAGGTGGTGACATGGACATGAGCATCAAGCTGACCTCGTCTTACCCCGCAGGCACGGCCCCGGCCAACCTTGGCGCAGTGGTGACCCAGGCCAAGCCTGTGGCCAGCAATGAGCCGATCAAGAGTGAAGAGCCTCAGCGCGTGGCGCTGGAGAAGGCTGTTACCGATATGCGTGAGTTTGTGCAGGCTTCACAGCGCAACCTGGATTTTTCCATCGATGACTCTACCGGCAAGGTAGTGGTCAAGGTGATCGCCACCGACAGTGGTGAAGTGATTCGACAGATTCCATCGGAGACCGCGCTGAAACTGGCGCAGAACCTGAGCGATGCCGGCAGCCTGTTGTTTGATAGCAAGGCTTGAGTTGGCACGAAACATGTTTCTGATTGCGGTCTAGGCGTTTAAGCGCCAAAAAAACGGCCGCCGCAGGACAAGGAGAATGAAAAATGGCTAGTTCAACGATTTCCGGCCCTGGTTCGGGCTACGACACGCAAGCTATCGTCAAGGCGTTGGTGGGGGCTGAACAGGCGCCTAAACAACAGCAGATCACCAACGAGCAGAAAACTGCCACCGTCCAGTTGTCGGCAGTTGGTTCGATCAAGACGGCGTTGGAGGCCTATCAGGCGGCGATCACCAAGTTGAATAACCCCTCCGCGTTCAATGGGCTGGCGGCAAGTTCTTCGGAAGAGAAAAACGCCAAGGTGACGTTGGGTGACGGAGCATCCAGTGGCAAGTACGTGTTGCAAGTCGATAACCTGGCAACCGCTTCAAAAGTTACCACTGCGGTGAATGCTGAGGGTGCCTCGGGCAAGGCCAACACTACAGACGAAGACCAGACGCTGACCATCAACCAGTCGGGTAAAAGCTTCGATGTGGTGATTCCAGGTGGCGCGACCCTGCAACAGGTGCGAGAGTCAATCAATACCCAGCTCTCGTCGCAGGGTATCAGTGCCAACGTATTGAGCGACTCCAATGGTGCGCGACTGGTACTGACCTCGACCAATATGGGCGAAGGCACCGACATCACCCTCAGCGGTGATTCGCAACTGGCCAGCGGGTATGACAAAGGCACGCCGCCGACCAACGCCAAGTACTCCATCGACGGCATTGCAATGTCATCCAGCAGCAACAAAATCACGTCGGCGATCAGTGGCGTCACGTTGGAGCTGTTGGACACCATTGATGTGAAAAAACCGACGACCATTACCGTGGCCAGTAACACTGACACGTTGAAAACCTCGGTACAGTCCTTCGTCAGTGCGTACAACACGCTGATGACCGCCATCAATACCCAGACCAAAGTTACTGCAACCGGTGACGCGTCGACTACCACTGCCGGTGCGTTGACCGGCGATGCATCAATGCGTCAATTGGTGAACAGCCTGCGCTCCGAACTGGTCAGCGGCTCCGGCGCGGGCACCATGACCAGCCTGGCCCAGATGGGTATCACCACCGATCAGAAAACCGGCCTGCTGAGCCTGGATGACAAGACGTGGGACAAGGCGGTAGTCAAAGGCGCTGGCGATATTGCCAAGCTGTTCACCGGCGACACTGGTTTGATCACGCGCATGAACAAGGCGACGAAGAGCTACGTGGGCACCACCGGCACCCTGGCAACCCGGGCGACGGATCTCAACAACAAGTTGACCGACTTGACCAAAGAGACGGCCGACCTGACACGACGTATGGACGCCTTGCAAAAATCCCTGACCGCCAAGTACACGGCCATGGACACCATGATCGCGCAGATCAACGCCAGCAGCTCCAGCATCCTGACCACCCTCAACTCGCTGAACAATCCGAAATCGAACTGATGGGCGGCGCGCTTTCAGGCCCTGATTCAGGGCCTTGGCGTATGGTTGGGAATTAAAGTTTTCGTCGCCACGGTCGAAAAACTGGTTAAGCAAACCTATTCGATTGTCGCCAGTAACGAGGTAGCAACATGAACCCGATGAGAGCCCTTCGCCAATACCAGAAGGTCAGTTCCCATGCCCAGGTCTCCGAAGCCAGCCCGCACCGCCTGGTGCAGATGCTGATGGAAGGAGGCCTTGATCGCATGGCGCAGGCCAAGGGCGCATTGAACCGTGGGGATATTGCCCAGAAAGGGCTGATGCTGGGCAAGGCGATTGAAATTATCTCTGGCCTGCGTGATGGCCTGGAGCCAGAAAAGGCCGAAGATCCGGCGGCAGTGCACCAGTTGGACGCCTTGTATGGCTATATGAGCAATCGTTTGGTCGAGGCCAACCAGGTGAATGACGCCGAGATAATCGACGAAGTTGCCCGCCTGCTGATCACCGTCAAGACCGGCTGGGATGCCATCGCTCCACAATAAGGCCGATCGCCTTGAGGGACACATCATGAGCCATGCACTGCAACGCATCGACGAAACCCGCGAAGCCCTTCTCGGCGCGCTGGCTGAGCGCAATTGGGAAGCCGTGGGCGAGTTGGACTTGGGTTGCCGCGCGGTGATTGATGAGGTGCTCAGCGAAGCGCCGGTGGACGAGGGCGCCTTGCGCGAGAAACTGGAAAGCCTGTTGGTGGTGTATCAGCAGTTGCTGGAGGTCACGACCGGCGAGCGCCAGGCGATTTTCGAAGAGATGTCGCAGATCAACCAAGCGAAAAATGCGTCAAAGGTTTACCATCTCTTCGGTTGAACGGGCGCAGTTAATCCGCACGGTGCGTCATATATTTGACTGTGCCAGCATTTTTGACTTAACTAGTGCTGTTTTCAGATTTCAGACGTCTAGTAGGTAACAAATCTTACAGGCGTCTTGATTGCCCTCATTCCGGGGCAGGAAGTTTTACTAGGGAAGTTGCTATTGCATGTGGCGTGAAACCAAAATTCTGCTGATCGATGACGATAGCGTCCGCCGCCGCGATTTAGCGGTGATTTTAAATTTTCTTGGTGAAGAAAATTTACCCTGCGGCAGCCACGATTGGCAGCAGGCGGTCAGCTCGTTGGCGTCGAGCCGTGAAGTCATCTGTGTATTGATCGGGACGGTAAACGCTCCTGGCGCAGTTCTGGGCCTGTTAAAGACACTGTCAACCTGGGATGAGTTCCTTCCGGTGTTGCTGATGGGCGATATTTCTTCTGTGGACCTGCCGGAAGACCAGCGCCGCCGCGTGCTTTCCACCCTGGAAATGCCGCCCAGCTACAGCAAATTGCTCGATTCGCTGCACCGCGCCCAGGTCTATCGCGAGATGTACGACCAGGCCCGCGAACGTGGCCGTCACCGTGAACCCAACCTGTTTCGCAGCCTCGTCGGCACCAGCCGGGCGATCCAGCACGTGCGCCAGATGATGCAGCAAGTGGCCGACACCGACGCCAGCGTGCTGATCCTCGGCGAGTCGGGCACCGGCAAGGAAGTGGTCGCGCGCAACCTGCACTATCACTCCAAGCGTCGCGACGGGCCTTTTGTGCCGGTCAACTGCGGGGCGATCCCGGCAGAGCTGCTGGAAAGCGAGCTGTTCGGCCACGAGAAGGGCGCCTTTACCGGGGCGATCACCAGCCGTGCCGGGCGTTTCGAGCTGGCCAATGGCGGCACGCTGTTCCTTGATGAAATCGGCGACATGCCGTTGCCGATGCAGGTCAAGTTGCTGCGCGTATTGCAGGAGCGCACCTTTGAGCGCGTGGGCAGCAACAAGACCCAGAGCGTGGACGTGCGCATCATTGCCGCCACCCACAAGAACCTCGAAAGCATGATCGAGGTCGGCAGCTTCCGCGAAGACCTGTACTACCGCCTCAACGTATTCCCCATCGAGATGGCCCCGCTGCGCGAGCGCGTGGAAGACATCCCGTTGCTGATGAACGAGCTGATCTCGCGCATGGAGCACGAAAAACGCGGCTCCATTCGTTTCAACTCCGCTGCGATCATGTCCCTGTGCCGCCACGGCTGGCCGGGTAACGTGCGTGAGCTGGCCAACCTGGTGGAGCGCATGGCGATCATGCATCCGTACGGGGTGATCGGCGTGGTCGAGTTGCCGAAGAAATTCCGCTACGTCGATGATGAAGACGAGCAGATGGACAGCCTGCGCAGTGACATGGAAGAGCGCGTGGCCATCAACGGTCATACCCCGGACTTCGGTGCCACCGCCATGCTGCCGCCCGAAGGTCTTGACCTCAAGGACTACCTCGGCAACCTGGAACAAGGGTTGATCCAGCAGGCCCTGGACGATGCGCATGGCATCGTTGCCCGCGCCGCCGAGCGTCTGCGCATCCGCCGCACCACCCTGGTGGAGAAGATGCGCAAGTACGGTATGAGCCGCAAAGAAGGTGATGAACAGGCGGATGATTGACGCCTGTTTTTCAACTAGCTGATTTATAGGTAGATTTTTTTCGGCACGGGTATTGCTACAGCCCTCGCAACGTTCCGTTTAACTGACGGTCAGCCAAGCGAGAGAGCATCATGCCCCACGCCGCCCAACTATCTTCGGCCCCTGCCATCCAGGGGCTGGTTTCGCCTGTAGAACCGCCGACCCGCCAGGGCCTGGAACAAGCGTTCTCGCAGTTCAACCAGATGTCGAGCCAACTGACCGACTCCTACAGCCTGCTTGAGGCTCGTGTTTCCGAGCTCAAGGGCGAGCTGGCGGTGGTCAGCGCCCAGCGCATGCAAGAGCTGGCGGAAAAAGAACGCCTGGCCAACCGTCTGCAAAATCTTCTGGACCTGTTGCCCGGTGGCGTGATCGTCATCGACGACCAGGGCCGTGTGCGCGAAGCCAACCCGGCGGCCTGCGACCTGCTGGGCCTGCCGCTGGAAGGCGAGCTGTGGCGCCATGTCATCACCCGCTGCTTTGCGCCGCGAGAAGATGACGGTCACGAAGTCTCCCTCAAGGACGGACGCCGCCTGTCTATCGCCACTCGCTCCCTGGATGCCGAGCCAGGCCAATTGGTGCTGCTCAATGACCTGACGCAAACCCGTCACCTGCAAGACCAGTTGGCCCGTCATGAGCGGCTGTCGTCGTTGGGCAGGATGGTCGCCTCGTTGGCGCATCAGATCCGCACGCCCTTGTCGGCGGCGTTGATCTACGCCAGTCATTTGACTGATGAGCAATTGCCTGTAGCCACTCAGCAACGATTTGCCGGGCGCCTCAAGGAGCGCTTGCATGAATTGGAGCACCAGGTGCGCGACATGCTGGTGTTTGCCCGCGGCGAATTGCCGCTGACCGACCGTGTCACGCCTGCCGGGTTGATGCAGGCCTTGCAAGCAGCGGCGGCGACCCATGTACAGGGCGCCAACCTGCGTTGGCAATGTGATAGCCACCAAGGCGAGTTGCTGTGCAACCGCGACACCCTGGTCGGCGCCTTGCTCAACCTGATCGAAAACGCCACTCAGGCCAGCGGCCCGGATGCACGTCTCAAAGTGCACCTCTACGCCCGCGAACAAACCCTGCGCCTGTGTATCAGCGACAGCGGCAGCGGCATCGACCCCCAGGTGCTGCAACGCCTGGGCGAGCCGTTTTTTACCACCAAGACCAACGGCACTGGCCTGGGCCTGACCGTGGTCAAGGCAGTGGCACGCGCCCATCAGGGAGAATTGCAGTTGCGCTCCCGGTTGGGGCGCGGCACCTGTGCATTGATGACCTTGCCGCTGTTTTCCAGCGCGGCGAGCGCGGAGTAAAAGGATTATGGCTATCAAGGTTTTATTGGTGGAAGACGATCGCGCCCTGCGTGAAGCATTGGCTGACACGCTGCTGTTGGCGGGCCATGACTACCGTGCGGTCGGCTCTGCCGAGGAGGCCTTGGCGGCGGTCGAGCAGGAAGCCTTCAGCCTGGTGGTCAGCGATGTGAACATGCCCGGCATGGACGGCCACCAGTTGCTCAGCCTGCTGCGTGCGCGCCAGCCGCAGCTGCCGGTGCTGCTGATGACTGCCCATGGCGCCGTGGAGCGGGCGGTGGACGCCATGCGCCAGGGTGCGGCGGATTACCTGGTCAAGCCGTTCGAGCCCAAGGCGCTGATCGAGCTGGTCGCCCGACATGCCCTGGGTGTGATGTCGGCGGGCGAGGGTGACGGCCCGATAGCCTTTGAACCGGCCAGCGCGCAATTGCTGGAACTGGCAGCGCGGGTGGCGCGCAGTGATTCCACTGTGCTGATTTCCGGCGAATCCGGCACCGGTAAAGAAGTGTTGGCACGCTACATCCACCAGCAGTCCAGCCGTGCCCAGCAACCGTTCATTGCGATCAACTGTGCGGCGATCCCCGACAACATGCTCGAAGCGACGTTGTTCGGCCATGAAAAGGGCTCGTTCACCGGCGCCATCGCGGCCCAGGCCGGCAAGTTCGAACAGGCCGACGGCGGTACCATCCTGCTCGACGAAATCTCGGAAATGCCCCTGGGCCTGCAAGCCAAGTTGCTGCGTGTGTTGCAGGAGCGTGAAGTGGAGCGCGTGGGGGCACGCAAGCCGATCCAGCTGGATATCCGCGTGGTTGCCACCACCAACCGCGATCTGGCGGGCGAAGTGGCAGCGGGGCGCTTCCGTGAAGACCTGTTCTACCGGCTGTCGGTGTTCCCGCTGGCCTGGCGCCCTTTGCGCGAGCGCCCGGCGGATATCATCCCCTTGGCTGAGCGCCTGCTGAACAACCACGTCAAAAAAATGAAGCATGCCCAGGCGCGGTTATCGCCGCAGGCTCAGGCGTGCCTGGTCAGCTATCCGTGGCCGGGCAACGTGCGCGAGCTGGACAATGCCATCCAGCGCGCGCTGATTTTGCAGCAGGGCGGGTTGATCCAGCCCCAGGATTTTTGCCTGGCCATGGGCAATGGTGCTGCGCCGTTGCCCAGCCTGGCGCCAGCGCCGGTGGTTGCCGAGGCAGAATCGGCCGGTGCCCTGGGCGATGACCTGCGCCGCCGTGAATTCCAGATGATCATCGACACCTTGCGCGCCGAGCGTGGCCGCCGCAAAGAAGCGGCCGAGCGCCTCGGCATCAGCCCGCGCACCTTGCGCTACAAGCTGGCGCAGATGCGCGATGCTGGTATGGATGTGGAAGCTTATCTTTTCGCCACATGACCGGTAACAAGTTCTACAAGCTTTGTCGCCTTTTCTTACGAGTTGCTCCAGAGCTGGCACCCTTGTTGCTACCACCCCTAGTAACCGCTGCGTAGTGTCAAAAAATTGCGGGTCGTCGGAGAGAGAAGGTCATGAGCCAGGGTATTGAGTTCAATCGGTTGATGTTGGATATGCGCGCCATGCAAATGGATGCCATGGCTCAACCGAAATCCGTCGCGCCAGCGCCGGAATTGGGCCAAAGCAGTTTTGCCGACATGCTCGGTCAGGCAATCAATAAAGTCAGTGATACCCAACAGGCCTCCAGCCAGTTGGCAACGGCGTTCGAGATCGGTAAAAGCGGCGTGGACCTCACCGATGTGATGGTCGCCTCGCAAAAGGCCAGTGTGTCCTTCCAGGCCTTGACTCAAGTGCGTAACAAGCTGGTTCAGGCTTATCAAGACATCATGCAGATGCCGGTTTAAGGACGAGATTTAAGTCATGGCAGAAGCACTCTCCGACAACCTCCCCGCCAAGGCAGACGGCAAGCCGCCGTTGTTTGGCCTGTCGTTCCTGGAAAACCTCTCGCAAATGACCATGCTGCGTCAGGTGGGCCTGATGGTCGGCCTGGCGGCCAGCGTGGCGATTGGTTTTGCCGTGGTGTTGTGGTCGCAACAACCCGATTACCGCCCACTGTACGGCAGCCTGTCGGGCATGGATTCCAAGCAGATCATGGAAACCCTCGCCGCTGCCGACATCGCTTACACCGTGGAGCCCAACTCCGGCGCCTTGCTGGTCAAGTCTGATGACGTGGCCCGTGCACGGATGAAACTGGCCGCCGCTGGCGTGGCGCCGTCCGACAGCAATATCGGTTTCGAGATTCTCGACAAGGACCAGGGCCTGGGCACCAGCCAGTTCATGGAAGCCACCCGTTATCGCCGTGGCCTGGAAGGCGAACTGGCGCGCACCATCTCCAGCCTGAATAACGTCAAGGGTGCCCGTGTGCACCTGGCGATTCCGAAAAGCTCGGTGTTCGTGCGTGACGAACGCAAGCCCAGCGCTTCGGTACTGGTCGAACTGTTTGCCGGCCGCTCCCTGGAGCCTGGCCAGGTGCTGGCGATCGTCAACCTGGTGGCCACCAGCGTTCCCGAATTGAGCAAGTCGCAAATCACCGTGGTCGATCAGAAGGGCAACCTGCTCTCCGACATGGCCGAAAACTCCGCGCTGACCCAGGCCGGCAAGCAATTCGACTACAGCCGCCGCATGGAAAGCATGCTCACCCAGCGCGTGCACAACATCCTGCAACCGGTGCTGGGCAACGACCGCTACAAGGCTGAAGTGTCCGCCGACGTAGACTTCAGCGCTGTCGAATCGACCTCCGAACAGTTCAACCCTGACCAGCCGGCCCTGCGCAGCGAGCAGTCCACCAGCGAGCAGCGCACCGCCGCCAATGGCCCGCAAGGTGTGCCGGGGGCCTTGAGCAACCAGCCACCGTCGGCCGCCTCGGCACCGCAGACCACTGGCGGCGCCGCTGCCACTGCTGGCGCGATCCAGCCTGGCCAGCCGCTGCTGGATGCCAACGGCCAGCAGATCATGGACCCGGCCACCGGCCAGCCGATGCTCGCACCGTACCCGGCGGACAAGCGTAACCAGTCCACCAAGAACTTCGAACTCGATCGCTCTATCAGCCACACCAAGCAGCAACAGGGCAAGATCAATCGCCTGTCGGTGTCGGTGGTGGTCGATGACCAGGTCAAGGTCAACCCAGCCGATGGCGCCGTGACCCGTGCGCCCTGGACCGCCGACGAATTGGCGCGCTTCACCCGCCTGGTACAGGACGCCGTCGGTTTCGACGCCAGCCGTGGCGACAGCGTCAGTGTGATCAACATGCCGTTCTCCGCCGAGCGCGCTGAAGTGATCAGCGACCCTGCGTTCTACACCCAGCCGTGGTTCTGGGACATCGTCAAGCAAGTGCTGGGGGTGTTGTTCATCCTGGTGCTGGTGTTCGGCGTGCTGCGCCCGGTGCTCAACAACATCACCGGCGGCGGCAAGAAACAGCTTGCGCTCGCAGGTGGCGACGTCGAGTTGGGTGGCATGGGCGGCCTGGATGGCGAACTGGCCAACGACCGCGTCAGCCTTGGCGGCCCGCAAAGCATCCTGTTGCCAAGCCCGAGCGAAGGCTATGACGCTCAGTTGAACGCAATCAAGAGTCTGGTGGCAGAAGACCCGGGTCGTGTGGCCCAGGTCGTGAAAGAGTGGATTAACGCTGATGAATGATCGAGCCGCTGTGGCCAAGCTCTCTCGGGTCGACAAAGCCGCCGTGTTGCTGCTGTCCCTGGGTGAAACCGACGCTGCCCAAGTGCTGCGCCACATGGGCCCCAAAGAGGTCCAGCGTGTCGGCGTGGCGATGGCGCAGATGCGCAATGTGCACCGCGAGCAAGTCGAGCAGGTGATGAGCGAGTTCGTCGAGATCGTCGGCGACCAGACCAGCCTGGGCGTCGGCTCCGACAGCTACATTCGCAAGATGCTCACCTCGGCGCTGGGCGAAGACAAGGCCAACGGCCTGATCGACCGCATCCTGCTGGGCGGCAACACCAGCGGCCTGGACAGCCTCAAGTGGATGGAACCACGTGCGGTCGCCGACGTGATCCGCTACGAACACCCGCAGATCCAGGCGATCGTGGTGGCTTACCTGGACCCGGACCAGGCCGGTGAAGTGCTTGGCCACTTCGACCACAAAGTGCGCCTGGACATCATCCTGCGCGTGTCGTCGCTCAACACCGTACAACCGGCGGCCCTCAAGGAACTCAACACGATTCTCGAGAAGCAGTTCTCCGGCAACTCGAATGCCTCGCGCACCACTCTGGGTGGCATCAAGCGCGCGGCCGACATCATGAACTTCCTCGACAGCTCGGTCGAAGGCCAGTTGATGGACTCGATCCGCGAGATCGACGACACCCTGTCCGGCCAGATCGAAGACCTGATGTTCGTCTTCAACAACCTGGCCGATGTCGACGACCGGGGCATCCAGGCGCTGTTGCGTGAAGTCTCCTCCGACGTGTTGGTGCTGGCCCTCAAGGGCTCGGACGAAAACGTCAAAGAGAAAATCTTCAAGAACATGTCCAAGCGTGCGTCCGAACTGTTGCGCGACGACCTGGAAGCCAAGGGCCCGGTGCGCGTCAGCGATGTGGAAACCGCGCAGAAGGAAATCCTCACCATTGCCCGCCGTATGGCCGAAGCCGGAGAAATCGTTCTCGGCGGGAAGGGCGGCGAAGAAATGATCTAAGGCGCCTTGCATGTCGAACAAAGATGAGACGCCCAGCGATCTGATTCGCGCGCGGGATGTCGGCGGGTTCGACATCTGGTCGTTGCCCAGCTTCGACCCCCATGTGCCGGAGCCCGAGCCTGAGCCGGTCGAAGAGCTTCCGGTGGAAATGGAAGAAGTGCCGCTGGATGAAGTCCAGCCACTGACCCTCGAAGAGCTTGAAGCCATCCGCCAGGAAGCCTACAACGAAGGCTTTGCGGCGGGTGAGAAAGACGGTTTTCGCAGCACCACCCTCAAGGTCCGCCAGGAAGCCGAGGCAGCGCTGGGCACCCAGCTGGCCAGCCTGGAACGCCTGATGGGCAACCTGTTCGACCCGATTGCCGAGCAGGACACCCAACTGGAAAAATCCATGGTCGACCTGGTGCAGCACATTGCCCGCCAGGTGATCCAGCGTGAACTGGTGCTGGACTCCAGCCAGATCGAAAGCGTGATGCGTGAAGCTCTCAAGTTGCTGCCCCTGGGCGTCGGCAATGTGCGGCTGTACATCAACCCCCAGGATTTCGAGCAGGTCAAAGCCTTGCGCGAGCGCCATGAAGAAACCTGGCGCATCGTCGAGGACGCTTCGTTGCAACCCGGTGGGTGCCGTGTCGAAACCGAACACAGCCGCATCGATGCCACGGTGGAAACCCGCATCAGCCAGATCATGGCCAAATTGTTGGATCAACTGCATGAGCAAGCCCTGCATCCGGCAGCGCCTGACGTGAGCGTTGACCTGGACGCTCCCGATGCGCCTTGATCGCACCAGCTTTGCCAAGCGCCTGAGCAGCTACGCCGAGGCAACCGAATTGCCTGGCCAGCCGATCCTTGAAGGGCGCTTGTTGCGCATGGTTGGCCTGACCCTTGAAGCCGAGGGCTTGCGCGCCGCCATGGGCAGCCGCTGCCTGGTGATCAATGACGACAGCTACCACCCGGTGCAGGTCGAAGCCGAGGTGATGGGTTTTTCCGGCAACAAGATTTTCCTGATGCCGGTGGGCAGCCTGGCCGGTATTGCCCCGGGTGCTCGCGTGGTGCCGCTGGCCGACACGGGCCGCCTGCCCATGGGCATGAGTATGCTCGGCCGCGTACTCGACGGCGCCGGGCGTGCGCTGGATGGCAAGGGCGGCATGAAGGCCGAAGACTGGGTGCCGATGGACGGCCCCACCATCAATCCGCTCAACCGCAATCCCATCAGCGTGCCGCTGGACGTGGGCATTCGCAGCATCAACGGTTTATTGACGGTCGGCCGCGGCCAGCGCCTGGGCCTGTTCGCCGGTACCGGCGTGGGTAAGTCGGTGTTGCTGGGCATGATGACGCGCTTTACCGAGGCCGACATCATCGTGGTCGGGCTGATCGGTGAGCGGGGCCGTGAGGTCAAGGAGTTCATCGAGCACAGTCTCGGTGAAGAAGGGCTCAAGCGCTCGGTGGTGGTAGCGTCGCCTGCGGACGATGCGCCACTGATGCGCCTGCGCGCAGCCATGTACTGCACACGCATCGCCGAGTATTTCCGTGACAAGGGCAAGAATGTGCTGCTGCTGATGGATTCGCTCACGCGTTTCGCCCAGGCCCAGCGGGAAATCGCCTTGGCCATTGGTGAGCCACCGGCCACCAAAGGCTATCCGCCGTCGGTGTTCGCCAAACTGCCCAAGCTGGTGGAGCGCGCCGGTAATGCCGAGGCCGGCGGTGGCTCGATCACTGCGTTTTATACCGTGTTGTCCGAAGGCGACGACCAGCAAGATCCGATTGCCGACTCGGCGCGGGGCGTGCTCGACGGCCACATTGTGCTGTCGCGACGCCTGGCAGAAGAAGGGCACTACCCGGCCATCGACATCGAAGCGTCCATCAGCCGGGTGATGCCGGCGGTGGTCACCCCTGAGCATATGGCCCGTGCGCAGCAGTTCAAGCAACTGTGGTCGCGTTACCAGCAGAGCCGCGACCTGATCAGCGTCGGCGCCTATGTGGCCGGCGGCGATCGCGACACCGACCTGGCCATTGCCTTGCAACCACAGCTGGTGAACTACCTGCGCCAGGGCCTCAATGACAAGATCAGCATGGGCGAAAGCGAAGCGCATCTGCAGTCCATCTTCGCCCCCGCGCCAGGCGGTTAAGCCATGGCCAACAGCCGCGCCGCGCGCCTGGCCCCGGTGGTGGAAATGGCCGAAAAGGCCGAGAAAACCGCCGTGCAACGCCTGGGTTACTTTCAAGGCCAGGTGCGCCTGGCAGAGAGCAAGCTGGGCGACCTGGAGCGCTTTCGCCTGGAATACCAACAACAGTGGATCGAGCGCGGCAGCAAGGGCGTGTCGGGCCAGTGGTTGATGGGTTATCAGGGCTTTCTCAATCAGCTTGAAACAGCCGTCGGCCAGCAGCGCCAGAGCCTGGCCTGGCACCAGAACAACCTCGATAAAGCCCGGGAAAGCTGGCAGCAGGCGTTTGCCCGCGTGGAAGGTTTGCGCAAGCTGGTGCAGCGCTATATCGACGAAGCGCGGGCGATTGAAGATAAGCGCGAGCAAAAGCTGCTTGATGAATTGTCCCAACGCCTGCCCCGCCAGGAACAATTCTAACCAGCGACGCAGGATAGATGTGTTGCTCAGATCCGGTTCGCCTGCTAAACCTTGTTGCACAGTGCCAATGACAAGGAAGCAGTCACATGTCAATCGAGTCCGATGTATCCCTGGATGGGAAGAAGTTGACGATCGCAATCAAGGGCCGGTTCGATTTCGGCAGCCACCAAGACTTTCGCAATGTCTACGAGCATGTTTACCCCAAGCCGGAGACTGTTGTGGTGGACTTGAGGAGGACCACCTACATGGACAGTTCGGCCCTGGGCATGCTCTTGTTGCTGCGTGACCACACGGGTGGCGATACGTCCGATATTCGCGTGGTTAATAGCAACCCCGACGTGCGCAAGATCCTCGCCATTTCCAACTTCGACAAACTGTTCGATATCAGTTGAGCGCCTTGGCCCCGGTCCTTGAGGCGCTGACTATCCTGATCGCCGAAGACAGCGCCGCCGATCGGCTGTTGCTGTCGACCATCATCCGCCGCCAGGGCCATCAGGTGCTGACTGCCAGCAACGGTGCCGAGGCGGTGGAGATCTTCCGTCATGAGCGCCCGCAACTGGTGCTGATGGATGCGCTGATGCCGGTGATGGACGGCTTTGAAGCCGCCCGGCAGATCAAGCAGTTGGCGGGGGAGGCGCTGGTGCCGATCATCTTCCTCACCTCCCTGCGCGAAAGCGAAGCGCTGGCCCAATGCCTGGACGCCGGCGGCGACGACTTCTTGCCCAAACCTTACAACCCCCTGATATTGGCGGCGAAGATCAACGCCATGGATCGCCTGCGCCGCCTGCAGGCCACGGTCTTGCAACAACGCGACCTGATCGCCAGGCACCACGAGCACCTGATGCATGAGCAGCGGGCAGCCAAGGCGGTGTTCGACAAGGTTGCCCACTCCGGCTGTATCAATGCCGCACCCAATATCCGCTACCTGCAATCGCCCTATGCCTTGTTCAACGGTGATTTGCTGCTGGCGGCCTACACGCCGTCCGGTGACATGCACGTGCTGCTCGGCGATTTCACCGGCCATGGCTTGCCGGCCGCCATTGGCGCCATGCCGTTGGCCGAAGTGTTCTACGGCATGACTGCCAAGGGCTACGGCCTTACGCAGACCTTGCGGGAGATGAACGCCAAGCTCAAGCGCATCCTGCCGGTGGACATGTTCTGTTGCGCCACCTTGTTGTGCCTGAGCGCCCAGCGGCGTGCGGTCGAGGTGTGGAACGGCGGTATGCCCGAAGGCTATGTGCATGAAGTCGCCACTGGCAAGCGCACGCCGCTGATGTCGCGGCATCTGCCCCTGGGCGTGCTGTCGGCGGAAAGCTTTGATGACAGCACCGAGGTCTGGCCCATGGCCTTGGGCGACCGGGTGTTTCTGCTCTCCGATGGCGTGCTGGATACGGCTGACGCCAATGATCAACTGTTCGGCGCCGAGCGGTTGCAACAGGTGTTCGCTGCCAACCGCGAGCCTGACCGCCTGTTTGAGGATATCGAGCACGCCCTGGCTACGTTTCGGGGGCTGGCGCGCGATGACGTCAGCATGGTCGAGATCACTTTGCTCTCCGGCCAGGCGCTGCGAGTGGCCGAGCCGATGTATGCCGACAGCGGCCAGTCGTGCCCGCTGGATTGGTCGGTGGGTTTTGAGTTTCGCGCCCAGACGCTGCAGCGCTACAACCCGCTGCCGTACCTGCTGCAACTGCTGCTGGAGATCCATGGGTTGCGCGAGCAGAGCGGCGCGCTGTACAGCGTGATGGCGGAGTTGTATTCCAATGCCCTGGAACATGGTGTGCTGGGCCTGGACTCACGGCTCAAGCGCGATGCGCAAGGGTTTGCGCAGTATTATCATCAGCGCAATGAGCGTCTGGCGCAGCTGAGCAGTGGCTACGTGCGCGTGGATGTGCAGGTGGTACCGACCGACAAGGGCGGCAAGATGACCCTGTGCATCGAAGACAGCGGGCCGGGTTTTGATGTCGAACAGGAGCTGGCGCGGCCCTTGGAAGTTGACCGTCTGTCTGGCCGAGGGCTGAACCTGGTGCGTCAACTGAGCAGCGCTGTACGCTGGTCCGAGGGCGGGCGCCGTGTCTGCGTGGAGTTTTGCTGGGAAGCTCTGGCATAATCCGCTGATTCTTGATCAAGGAGCGAGCAAGTGGCTGAGATTCATCTGGACCCCGACGTGTTGTCGGGTTTGCAGGACGTCATGGAGGGTGAGTATCCCAAACTGCTCGACACCTTCCTCGATGACTCGCAAAAGCGCATCGAAGCGCTGCGCGACGCGCGCGACGATGCCAAGGCATTGGGACGGATTGCGCACAGTTTCAAAGGCAGCAGTGGCCACCTTGGGGCGGTGCGGCTGGCGCAGCTGTGTCAGCGCCTGGAGGCTGAGTCCGTCAAGCCATCATCGGATCTGGGCGAATTGGTTGACCAGATCGATCATGAGTTCGCGTTAGTCCGGCCGCTGTATGAGTCGGAGCGCCAACGTTCAGTTTCTGAATCATCGCGCTAAACCTGGCCCGACTCTTGCTCTATCTCCACAGACTGCATCCCCGACCCCATGCAGTGGAGAACCTTACCCATGCCAGTCGCCCCCAATTCGCTCCTTCAGGCTGCCCCTGCGGCCAAGCCGTCAGCGCCTGCCGCTAACCCGCCGGTAGCGGTTGCGGCCCCGCGAGACAAGGGCGCAGGCTTTGCTCAAGTGTTTGCCAACCAGGGCGCCAAGCCGACGCTGAAGGGCGACGACACCCCCAATAAGGTCACGCGTGACAAGCCTTCCGATACCGGCGCCAAACCGGCTGCCGGCAGCGACAAGCCTGCCGCCAGCAAGCCGGCGGTTGCCGATAGCGGCAATCCCTTGCCTGCCAAGCCGTCGGCCAAGCCCGATGACAGCGCCGGCACCGAGGGCGATAAACCCAGCGATCCAGTTCTGGCGCAGTCACCTGCGGTAGACCCTGTTGTCGACCCTGCGGTAATCGCCGCCGCGACGCCGGTGGCGGTGCCTGTACAAGTGTCGGCGGTTGACGAGGACGCCAAGGCCCAGCCGGTGGTCGCTGTGGTCGAGGAGGCCTTCGACCCGCAGGCTGATCCCCTGGATGCGATGCCGGCCGTACGCCTGGCGATGGAGCAGGGCGGTCATGTGTCGGCCAGCAGCCAGACGCCGCAGAAAAGCGCAGCCGCCCCTACGGATCAACCGACCGCCGCGCAGAGCTTTGCCGCTGGCCTGGCCACGATGGTCGACCAGCAAGCCACCAAGGACAGCACCGACCAGGGTGGCGACAAGGCGTTTGGTGCGTTGATCGATGACGGCCTCAAGGACCTCAAGAACGCCAGCAGCGACACCCGCGTGGACGATTTCGCCAACCGCCTCGCCGCGCTGACCCAGGCCGCCACGCCCAAAACCGCCAACGCCTTGCCGCCGGTTGCCAATGCACCGCTGGCCATGCACCAGAGCGGCTGGACCGAAGAGGTCGTCAACCGCGTGATGTACCTCTCCAGCGCCAACCTCAAGTCGGCCGAGATCCAGTTGCAGCCGGCTGAGCTGGGACGTCTGGATATCAAGGTCAACATGACGGCGGACCAGCAGGCCCAGGTCAATTTCATGAGCGGCCATGCGGTGGTGCGTGAAGCGCTGGAAAGCCAGTCTGGCCGCTTGCGTGAGATGTTTGCCCAGCAGGGGATGGGGCAGGTGGATGTGAATGTGTCCGACCAGTCCCGTGGGCAGGACCAGCAGCAACAGCAGGGCCAGGCGGGGGGGGTGAGCGGCAGCGGCAGGCGTGCTGACAGCGGCGACGCTGGTGGCCCTGTGGACGTGGCCGAAGTGGCGGGGCCCGTGAGCCAGAGCGTGATCGGCTCCAGCGCGGTCGACTACTACGCCTGACTTCCTGTCCAAACCCGGTCAGTGTGGGAGCTGGCTTGCCTGCGATGGCGGTGTATCAGTGACACATATGTGAACTGACCCACCGCCATCGCAGGCAAGCCAGCTCCCACATTTGATTTGGGTTGCCTTCGCGCCAGACAACTCTGGCATAACACTTGCTCTTGCCTTCCCGTAGATCTATGAATTCCCGAATAGTGACGGATTATTGGCATGGCGAAGAGCGACGACGCAGCAACTCCCCCCGCAGCAGGCAAAGGCAAGCTCAAGCTGATCCTGTTGATTGTGCTGGGCCTGCTTTTGGCTATCGGTGCCTCGATTGGCGGCACCTGGTACATCATGCACAGCAGTGCAAGCAAGCCGGCACCCGCCGCCGATGCCGCCACCAACGTCAAGCAACCGGCAATCTTCGAGCAGATGCTCCCGGCGTTTGTTGCCAATTACAACGTCAACGGTCGCCAGCGCTACCTGCAAGTGAGCATTACCTTGCTGGCGCGCAACCAGGCGGACCTGGATGCCCTCAAGGTGCATATGCCGGTGATCCGCAACAACCTGGTGATGCTGTTCTCCGGGCAGGCCTTCGACAGCCTGGCCACCCCGGTCGGCCAGGAAATGCTACGCCAGAAGGTCACTGCCAGCGTGCAGGAAGTGGCCCAGAAAGAACTCGGCAAAGTCGTGGTCGAGCAGGCGCTCTTCACTAACTTCGTATTGCAGTAGGATCACGACATGGCCGTGCAAGACCTGCTGTCCCAGGATGAAATCGACGCGCTGTTGCACGGCGTGGACGATGGTCTGGTACAGACCGAAATGGCTGCCGAACCCGGCAGCGTCAAAAGTTATGACCTGACCAGCCAGGATCGCATCGTCCGTGGACGTATGCCGACCCTGGAAATGATCAATGAACGTTTCGCCCGCTACACCCGTATCAGCATGTTCAACATGCTGCGCCGTTCGGCGGACGTGGCGGTGGGCGGCGTGCAGGTGATGAAGTTCGGTGAATACGTGCACTCGCTGTACGTGCCCACCAGCCTCAACCTGGTCAAGATCAAGCCGCTGCGCGGCACCGCGCTGTTCATCCTCGACGCCAAACTGGTGTTCAAGCTGGTGGACAACTTCTTCGGCGGCGACGGCCGTCACGCCAAGATCGAAGGGCGTGAATTCACCCCCACCGAACTGCGTGTCGTGCGCATGGTGCTGGAGCAAGCCTTCATCGACTTGAAGGAAGCGTGGCAAGCGATCATGGAAGTCAATTTCGAGTACATCAACTCGGAAGTGAACCCAGCCATGGCCAACATCGTCGGCCCCAGCGAGGCGATTGTGGTGTCGACCTTCCACATCGAGCTCGATGGCGGTGGCGGTGACCTGCACGTGACCATGCCGTACTCGATGATCGAGCCGGTGCGCGAAATGCTCGACGCCGGTTTCCAGTCCGACCTCGACGATCAGGACGAGCGCTGGGTCAAGGCCCTGCGCGAAGACCTGCTGGATGTCGACGTGCCCCTGAGCGCCACCGTGGCCCGTCGGCAGTTGCGCCTGCGCGATATTTTGCACATGCAGCCCGGGGATGTGATCCCTGTCGACCTGCCGGAAGAACTGATCATGCGCGCCAATGGCGTGCCGTCGTTCAAGGTCAAGCTCGGTTCCCACAAAGGCAACCTGGCGTTGCAAGTGGTTGAGCCGATCAACCGACGCTGATTCAACCCTAATTCATGATTGTTTGCTGCGCCGAGGACATGTAATGGCTACCGAACACGAAAACACTTCCGCCGAAGACCAGGCCCTGGCTGACGAGTGGGCCGCGGCCCTGGAAGAAACCGGCGATGTTGGCCAGGACGACATCGACGCACTGCTGGCCGCCGACGCAGCCACTGCGCCTGCCGGCAAGCGCCTGCCGATGGAAGAATTTGGCAGCGTGCCGAAGAACAACGAGCCGGTGACCCTCGACGGTCCGAACCTGGATGTGATTCTTGACATCCCCGTGTCGATTTCCATGGAAGTGGGCAGCACCGAAATCAATATCCGCAACTTGCTGCAACTCAACCAAGGCTCGGTGATCGAGTTGGACCGCCTGGCCGGTGAGCCACTGGACGTGCTGGTCAACGGCACGCTGATCGCCCACGGCGAAGTGGTGGTGGTCAATGAGAAGTTCGGCATCCGCCTGACGGACGTGATCAGCCCGAGCGAACGCATCAAGAAGTTGCGCTGAGATGAAGTACTCGATGGCGGGACTGTTGCTGGCGCTGCCATTGAGCGCCCGGGCGGTAGAGCCGGTCGCGCAAGCGGCTGCGGCACCGGTGGTCGGCAGCGTCGGCGGGCAATTGACGCAGCTGGTGCTGGGCCTGTTGCTGGTGATCGGCTTGATCTTTGTGCTGGCCTGGCTGATGCGCCGCGTACAGCGCATCGGCCCGGGCAATGGCCAGATGATCGAGCTGGTCGGTTCGCGCGCCCTCGGCCCGCGTGATCGGCTGGTGCTGGTGCAAGTCGGCGAGGAGCAGATCCTGCTTGGCATCACCCCCGGACGCATCACCCCGCTGCATGTACTCAAGACTCCGGTGGACGCGGCCAAGACCGAGACCGCCACGCCAGAATTCGCCCAGCGCCTGATGGAGTTGCTGGGCAAGGATCAGAAGGATAAGAAGTAATGCGCGTTTTGCTGACGCTCATGCTGTTGCTGGCCGCGCCGCTGGCCCTGGGCGCCGACCCGTTGTCGATCCCGGCGATCACCCTGGGCACAAACGCGGCCGGCGCGCAGGAATATTCGGTCAGTTTGCAGATCCTGCTGATCATGACCGCGCTGAGTTTTATCCCGGCGTTCGTGATGTTGATGACCAGCTTCACGCGGATCATCATCGTGTTCTCGATCCTGCGCCAGGCCCTGGGCCTGCAGCAGACACCGTCGAACCAGATCCTCACCGGCATGGCCTTGTTCCTGACGCTGTTCATCATGGCGCCGGTGTTCGACAAGGTGAACCAGCAAGCCCTGCAACCTTACCTCGCGGAAAAGCTCAACGCCCAGGACGCCATCGACAAAGCCCAGGGCCCGATCAAGGACTTCATGTTGTCGCAAACCCGCTCCAGCGACCTTGAACTGTTCATGCGCCTGTCCAAGCGTACCGACATCGCCACTCCGGACCAGGCACCGTTGACCATTCTGGTGCCGGCGTTCGTCACCTCCGAATTGAAGACCGCGTTCCAGATCGGCTTCATGATCTTTATCCCGTTTTTGATCATCGATCTGGTGGTGGCGAGCGTGCTGATGGCCATGGGTATGATGATGCTGTCGCCGTTGATCATCTCGTTGCCGTTCAAGATCATGCTGTTTGTGCTGGTGGACGGTTGGGCGCTGATTATTGGCACCCTGGCCGGCAGTTTCGGAGGGATATAGGGCCATGACCCCAGAAGTCGCCGTCGACCTGTTCCGCGAAGCGCTGTGGCTGACCACCCTGATGGTCGCCGTGCTGGTGGTGCCGAGCCTGTTGGTCGGCCTGCTGGTGGCGATGTTCCAGGCGGCCACCCAGATCAACGAACAAACCCTGAGCTTCCTGCCGCGTCTGCTGGTGATGCTGGTGACCCTGATCGTCGCCGGCCCTTGGCTGGTGCAAACCTTCATGGAATACATCCTGCAGTTGTACGGCAGTATTCCGCAGTTGATCGGCTGAGCCGATGCAGTCCTTGCTGGCGTTGACCGACACTCAGATCAGCACCTGGGTGGCCTCGTTCATCCTGCCGCTGTTCCGCGTCACGGCGATGTTGATGGCCATGCCGGTGTTCGGTACCACCCTGGTTCCGCGTCGCGTGCGTTTGTACTTTGCCGTGGCGATCACCGTGGTGATTGTGCCGGGCCTGCCACCGATGCCGCCGGTCAACGCGCTGGACCTCAGCGCCTTGCTGTTGATCGCCGAACAGATCCTGATCGGCGCCATGCTCGGGTTTTCCCTGACCCTGTTTTTCCAGGCTTTCGTGGTGGCCGGGCAAATCATCTCGATCCAGATGGGCATGGGCTTCGCGTCCATGGTCGACCCCACCAACGGCGTGTCGGCGGCAGTGATCGGGCAATTTCTGACCATGCTGGTGACCTTGCTGTTCCTGGCCATGAACGGACACCTGGTGGCGTTCGAGGTGCTGACCGAGAGTTTCACCACCTTGCCGGTGGGCGCAGGCTTGGTGGTCAACCACTTCTGGGAACTGGTGGGGCGCCTCGGTTGGGTACTCGGCGCGGCGCTGTTGCTGGTGTTGCCGGCGATCACGGCGCTGCTGGTGGTCAATATCGCGTTTGGCGTGATGACCCGTGCGGCGCCGCAACTGAACATCTTCTCGATTGGTTTCCCGCTGACCCTGGTGTTGGGCATGGGGATTTTCTGGGTCGGCCTGGCCGACATTCTCAATCAGTATCAACCGCTGGCCACCGATGCCCTGCAGTTCTTACGTGATCTGGCACGGGCGCGCTGAGCCATGGCCGAGAGCGAGAGTGGTCAGGACAAAACAGAAGACCCCACGGAGAAACGTAAAAAGGACTCCAGGGAAAAGGGCGAGATTGCACGCTCCAAAGAGCTCAACACCTTTGCCACCATGATCGCCGGTGCCGGTGCCTTGCTGATCTACGGCGGGGGCCTGGCGCTGGACTTGCTGGAGATGATGAAGCACAACTTCAGCTTGCCTCGCGAAGTGTTGCTCAACCCCGACGCCATGGGCCAGTACCTGCTGCACTCAGGCAAAATCGCCCTATTGGCGGTGCAACCGATCTTGATCACCTTGCTGCTCGCCGCGCTGATCGGCCCCGTTGCCCTCGGCGGCTGGTTGTTTGCCGCGGGCAGCATGGCGCCCAAGTTCAGCCGCATGAACCCGGGCGCGGGGCTCAAGCGCATGTTCTCCGCCAAAGCCCTGATTGAATTGCTCAAGGCCCTGGCCAAGTTTTTCCTGATTCTGTTCGTGGCGTTGGCGGTGTTGTCCTCCGACATCGACGACTTGTTGCGTATCGCCCATGAGCCGCTGGAGTCGGCGATCATCCACAGCGTGCAGGTGGTGGGCTGGAGCGCGCTGTGGATGGCCCTCGGGCTGATCCTGATCGCCGCCGTGGATGCGCCGATCCAGCTGTGGGAAAGCCACAAGAAACTGCTGATGACCAAGCAGGAAGTGCGTGACGAACACAAGGACCAGGAAGGCCGGCCCGAGGTCAAGCAACGCATTCGCCAGCTGCAGCGCGAAATGTCCCAGCGCAAGATGATGGCTTCGGTACCCGACGCTGACGTGATCATCACCAACCCGACCCACTACGCCGTAGCGCTCAAGTACGACCCGGAGAAGGGTGGCGCACCGATGCTGTTGGCCAAGGGCAGCGACTTCACCGCCCTGAAAATCCGCGAAATCGCCGTGGCCAACGACATTCTGCTGCTGGAATCGCCGGCGCTGGCGCGCTCGATTTTCTATTCCACCGACCTCGACCAGGAAATCCCCGCCGGGTTGTACCTGGCCGTTGCACAGGTACTGGCCTACGTTTACCAGATCCGCCAATACCGCGCCGGCAAGGGCAAGCGGCCTGATCCGCTCAAGGATTTGCCGATACCACCGGATTTGCGTCGCGACACCTGATTCTTCTCTGACCTGTCAACTTTGACAGTAGCCATTACGCCGCCTTCACTGTTTGATACAGCTATGAGGCGCCCAGCCATGCGCGGCTCGGGAGGCGGTGATGGATAGGGGCACGGTCAGGTGGTTCGATGCGGTCAAGGGCATTGGTTTTATTGCTCGGGATCGCGATGGCAATGCGGTTGCCGTCCAATCGACGAATGTCAAATGCGCCGAACCCCCGCAAGCGCCTGCCGAGCAGCGCAAACCCCGCAAACGCAAAAAGTCAGGGGATGCATGATCCGCAACATTGCCATGCCTACACTCACTGGAAGCCCGCGTCTACCTGTCAACTTTGACAGTAGCCAAAGGGCGTTGCCCGCTGTTTTATTACCCTCCATGCACTGCGCGTATGTAGTAAACGAGATGCAGGGAGAGCGGTTGTGAAGGTGGTTACGGGTACGGTCAGGTATTACGTCTGGCTCAGAGGCGATTGGTTGATCAAGCCCGATGGCGGGGGAGAGGATGTGTTTATCAATGGCAGAGACTGGCGTTGCACTGCGCTGTGGTTTGGCAAGCGCATGGAGTTCCAAATGGTCCATCGACCCGAGGGTATTTATGCGTTGCCCGTCAAACTGTGCAACCCAGGTGAACCGGGTCTCAAGTGAAGTGTAGGGAGAATGGCAATGGCAACTGGCACGGTGAAGTGGTTTAACGCGGAGAAGGGGTTTGGTTTTATTACCCAAGATGATGGAGGGTCCGATGTGTTTGCCCATTACTCGGCAATTGCGACGGCTGGGTACAAAAGCCTGGAGGAGAATCAAAAAGTAGAGTTTGACATCACGCAAGGTCCAAAAGGCCCACAGGCTGAGAATATACGGCCAGTTTAGAAACTGAATCACAGGTGGGAGCTGGCTTGCCTGCGATGGCTGACTCACAGCCAATATCCCAGTGGCTGACACACCGCAATCGCAGGCAAGCCAGCTCCCACCCTTGTCCGTATTATCCGCTGCTTGCTTTGCCCGCCATTGTGGCGCCAAGGTGCAGGCGATCAGCCAGTAATTGCGCCAGTTCGATCAACTGCGCAACACCAGTGGTGTACGGAGACTAGAGAGCCGGTTTCCTAGGGGCAACCCCAAATCCTTGTCAGAAATTTCCTCGATAGCCCCGGCTGTACACAGATCAAATGTGGGAGGGGGCTTGCTCCCGATAGCGGTGAATCAGCCAAACATCAGTGCCTGACACTCAGCAATCGGGAGCAAGCCCCCTCCCACATTTGGATTGATTTACACCCGGTGGCCCGGGGTGTTTGTGAGGTTCTCCGGGCCCAAAAGCAAAGTTGGAAGGCTTCTTGCAACCCCGCCTCCAAGTCGCCTCCCAGCGTCAAAACTTTGCTTCAAGGACACGAGGAATACCGGTGGTAGATCGCTCTCAAATGCTCAACACGGCCCGTGGCACCCTGACTGACCTGTCGCGGGGCAATCTGGGTGTGCCGTTGTTGTTGCTGGTGATGCTGGCAATGATGATGTTGCCGATGCCGCCGTTCCTGCTCGATGTGTTCTTCACCTTCAACATTGCCCTGTCTGTCGTCGTGCTGCTGGTGTGCGTGTACGCGCTGCGGCCGCTGGATTTCGCGGTATTCCCGACCATTCTGCTGGTGGCGACCCTGCTGCGCCTGGCGCTGAACGTGGCGTCCACGCGGGTGGTGATGCTTCACGGCCAGGACGGCCATGCCGCTGCCGGTAAGGTGATCCAGGCGTTCGGCGAGGTGGTGATCGGCGGCAACTACGTGGTCGGTATCGTCGTGTTCGCGATCCTGATGATCATCAACTTCGTGGTGGTGACCAAGGGCGCCGGGCGGATTTCCGAGGTGAGCGCGCGGTTTACCCTCGACGCCATGCCCGGCAAACAGATGGCCATCGACGCCGACCTAAACGCCGGCCTGATCGACCAGAACCAGGCCAAGTCACGCCGGGCGGAAGTCGCCCAGGAAGCCGAGTTCTACGGCTCCATGGACGGTGCCAGCAAATTTGTGCGCGGTGACGCCATCGCCGGCCTGCTGATTCTGTTTATCAACCTGATCGGCGGCATGGCCGTCGGTATCTTCCAGCACGGCATGACCTTCGGCGATGCGGGCAAGGTGTACGCCTTGCTGACCATCGGTGACGGTTTAGTGGCGCAATTGCCATCACTGTTGTTATCGACAGCTGCGGCCATCATGGTTACCCGCGCTTCGGGCTCCGAAGACATGGGCAAGCAGATCAGCCGCCAGATGTTCGCCTCGCCCAAGGCCCTGGCCGTGGCGGCGGGCATCATGGCGATCATGGGCATCGTGCCGGGTATGCCCCACTTCTCGTTCCTGAGCATGGCGGCCCTGGCCGGCGGCGCAGCTTACCTGTTCTGGAAAAAGCAGAACGCGGTCAAGGTCCAGGCCCAGCAAGAGATTGCCCGCCAGCAGGATCTGCTGCCATCCCCGGCCCGCGCCCAGGAAACCAAGGAGCTGGGCTGGGACGATGTGACCCCGATCGACATGATCGGCCTGGAGGTCGGCTACCGCCTGATCCCGCTGGTGGACCGCAACCAGGGCGGGCAATTGCTGGCGCGGATCAAGGGCGTGCGCAAGAAGCTGTCCCAGGACCTGGGCTTTTTGATGCCCACCGTGCATATCCGCGACAACCTCGACCTGGCCCCCAGTGCCTACCGCCTGACCCTGATGGGCGTGATCCTGGCCGAAGCCGAGATCTACCCGGATCGCGAGCTGGCGATCAACCCCGGGCAGGTGTTCGGCACGCTCAACGGCATTACCGCCAAAGATCCGGCTTTTGGCCTGGAAGCGGTGTGGATCGAAGTCAGCCAGCGCAGTCAGGCTCAATCGCTGGGTTACACCGTGGTGGATGCCAGCACCGTAGTTGCCACGCACCTCAACCAGATTCTCTACAAGCACTCCCACGAGCTGATCGGTCATGAGGAAGTCCAGCAATTGATGGGCTTGCTGGCCAAATCCTCACCGAAACTGGCCGAAGAGCTGGTGCCGGGTGTCCTGACACTGTCGCAGTTGCTCAAGGTGCTGCAAGCGCTGTTGGCCGAGCAGGTGCCGGTACGTGACATTCGCAGCATTGCCGAGGCCATCGCCAACAATGCCGCCAAGAGTCAAGATACTGCCGCTCTGGTGGCGGCGGTGCGCGTCGGATTGTCCCGTGCAATCGTGCAAAGCATTGTAGGCATTGAGTCCGAGCTGCCTGTGATCACCCTGGAACCCAGGTTGGAACAAATATTGCTCAATAGTATTCAGAAGGCAGGGCAAGGCCAGGAAGAGGGCGTTTTGCTGGAGCCGAGCATGGCTGAAAAGCTGCAGCGTTCGTTGATCGACGCCGCACAGCGCCAGGAAATGCAAGGCAACCCGGTGATCCTGCTGGTGGCCGGCCCGGTTCGGGCGATGTTGTCGCGGTTTGGACGCCTGGCTGTACCGAATTTGCACGTGTTGGCTTACCAGGAAATTCCTGACAATAAGCAAGTGACTATCGTCGCGACAGTTGGGCCCAATGGCTGAGGTAGTGGGTTATGCAAGTTAAGCGTTTTTTCGCCGCCGATATGCGTCAGGCCATGAAACTGGTCCGTGATGAGCTGGGCGCCGATGCCGCGATTATCGGTAACCGTCGGATTGCCGGCGGTGTCGAGCTGACGGCTGCCCTGGATTACACCCCCCAGGCGCTGGCCCCGCGCGTGCCGAACATGGAACTCGAAGACGAGCTGCGCAAGACCGCCTCGCGCATTGTGTCGGCCCAGGCTGAACTGAGTATGCGTGGCGACAGCGATGCCAGCACCAATCGCCAATTGTTCGCCGGCCTGCCGTTGACCGCCGCCGAGCCGCTGGTAGAGCCGACATTTGTCGAACCGCCGCGTCCAGCCGCGCCCGCCCCGGCTGCTGCTGTCGACCAGCGTGTGTTCGATTCGATGCGCTTTGAACTCAATGGCCTGCGTGAACTGCTGGAAGTGCAGCTGGGCTCGTTGGCCTGGACGCAACTGCAAGGCAGCAAGCCCCAGCAAGCCAACCTGTGGCGCCGCCTGCAACGCATCGGCTTGTCCGGCCCTTTGTCCCGCGACCTGCTGGCCTTGACCGCCGAAGTCGAAGAGCCGCGTCAGGCCTGGCGCATGTTGCTGGCGCACTTGGCGCGCATGATCGCCACCCCGGAAATCGAACCCCTGGAAGAGGGCGGTGTGATTGCCATGGTCGGCCCCGCCGGCATGGGCAAGACCACCACCCTGGCCAAGCTGGCCGCACGCTACGTACTCAAGTACGGCGCACAGAATATCGCCCTGGTGAGCATGGACAGCTACCGCATCGGCGCCCAGGAGCAGCTCAAGACCCTGGGCCGCATCCTCAATGTGCCGGTGACGCACGTCGATCCGGGCCAGTCCCTGGCCAATGCCCTCGACCCGTTGCTGCGCAAGCGCGTGGTGCTGATCGATACCGCCGGCCTGCAAGCCAGCGACCCGGCCCTGCGTATGCAGCTCGAAAGCCTGGCCGGGCGTGGCATCAAGTCGAAAAACTACCTGGTGCTTGCAACCACCAGCCAGAAACAGGTTCTTACCGCCGCGTACCATAGTTACAAACGCTGCGGTCTGGCCGGCTGCATCCTCACCAAGCTCGACGAAACCGCGAGCCTGGGCGAAGTGTTGAGCCTGGCCATCAGTCATGAATTACCGGTCGCCTACCTGACCGACGGGCCGCGGATCCCGGATGATCTGCATCTGCCGCGCCGTCATCAGTTGGTCAGCCGTGCCGTCAGTGTGCAAATGCAAGAAGAGCCTAGCGAGGAAGCGATGGCCGATATGTTCGCCGACCTTTACCACCACCCGGCAAAACGGGTCGGTTGAGGCAGGATGAACACCGTGAAATGTACCTACATCGATGGTCTGCAAGCGTTTCAAGCGGCCAAGCCATGTAGCCTGCGTCTAAGCAAGACAAGGTAAAGAAATAAAATGGGCAGCATGCATCCCGTACAGGTGATCGCGGTGACCGGCGGCAAAGGTGGCGTCGGCAAAACTAACGTGTCAGTGAATTTGTCCCTGGCCCTGGCAGAGCTTGGCCGTCGCGTCATGCTGCTGGATGCTGATTTGGGCTTGGCGAACGTGGACGTTCTGCTGGGGCTGACACCCAAACATACCCTTGCCGATGTGATCGAGGGCCGCTGTGAGCTGCGCGATGTGCTGCTCCAGGGGCCCGGTGGCATTCGTATCGTGCCGGCTGCCTCGGGCACCCAGAGCATGGTGCACCTGAGCCCCGCGCAACATGCCGGGCTGATCCAGGCCTTCAGTGATATCGGCGACAACCTCGATGTGCTGGTGATCGACACCGCCGCCGGGATCGGCGAATCGGTGGTCAGCTTTGTGCGCGCCGCGCAGGAGGTGCTGCTGGTGGTGTGCGACGAACCTACTTCCATCACCGACGCCTATGCGCTGATCAAACTGCTTAACCGTGACTACGGCATGAACCGCTTTCGCGTGCTGGCCAACATGGCCCAGAGCCCGCAGGAAGGGCGCAACCTGTTCGCCAAGTTGACCAAGGTCACGGATCGCTTCCTCGATGTGGCTTTACAATACGTCGGCGCAGTTCCCTATGACGAGTGTGTGCGCAAGGCCGTGCAAAAGCAGCGTGCGGTCTACGAAGCGTTCCCTCGTTCGAAATGCGCACTGGCGTTCAAGGCCATTGCCCAGAAGGTCGATACCTGGCCGTTGCCCGCCAATCCGCGTGGGCATCTGGAGTTTTTCGTCGAGCGTTTGGTGCATCAGACGAGTGCGGGACCGGTGCTATGACATCCAGCGGCTACAACCTTTACAAAAAGTCGGCACGTGACAGCCAGGGCGAATTGATCGAGCGCTATGCGCCTCTGGTCAAGCGCATTGCCTATCACCTGTTGGCGCGCCTGCCGGCGAGCGTGCAGGTCGAGGACTTGATCCAGGCTGGCATGATCGGCCTGCTTGAAGTGTCGACCAAATACGACGCGAGCAAGGGTGCGAGTTTCGAGACGTATGCGGGTATCCGTATTCGTGGCGCAATGCTCGACGAGGTGCGTAAAGGCGATTGGGCGCCGCGTTCGGTACACCGCAATACCCGCATGGTCAGTGATGCAATTCGTGCAATTGAAGCAAAAACCGGTCGTGACGCTAAAGATCATGAAGTTGCGGCCGAACTCCAATTGAGTCTCGACGATTACTACGGGATTTTGAACGATACCTTGGGCAGCCGCCTGTTCAGTTTCGACGACCTTTTACAGGACGGCGAACACGAAGGGCTGCACGAGGACGGCGCGAGTGCACATCTTGAACCGTCGCGCGATCTGGAAGATGAACGTTTCCAGAAAGCGTTGGCGGACGCGATTGCCAACTTGCCGGAGCGTGAGCGCCTGGTGCTGGCGCTGTACTACGACGAAGAGCTGAACCTCAAGGAAATCGGTGAGGTCCTGGGGGTCAGCGAGTCGCGTGTCAGCCAATTGCATAGCCAGTGCGCAGCCCGCTTGCGGGGGCGATTGGGAGAGTGGCGCGCGCGCTGACAGGCAGTGTGGGGACACTGCAGACGCTACCGCGAAACCGCAGGGTTTTGCGGGTGAGTACCGTGGTGCCCTGGGCAGTCCTTTTTGTGTAACGCCTGTTGATTGAAATGGCGCGTCCAGGTGCTGGGCGCGTTTAAGACTGCTTGGAGGTCGAATTGGACAAGAACATGAAAATCCTCATCGTTGATGACTTCTCAACGATGCGGCGGATCATTAAAAACCTGTTGCGTGACCTTGGGTTCACCAACACGGTCGAGGCGGATGACGGCATTACGGCGATTCCGATCCTCAACAGTGGCAGCATCGACTTTCTGGTAACCGACTGGAACATGCCGGGTATGACCGGTATCGACCTGCTGCGCCACGTGCGCGCCGATGAAAAGTTGCGCAGCCTGCCTGTGCTGATGGTGACCGCCGAAGCCAAGCGTGAACAGATCATCGAAGCCGCCCAAGCCGGGGTCAACGGTTACGTGGTCAAGCCATTCACGGCGCTGGCCTTGAAAGAGAAGATTGAAAAAATCTTCGAACGCATCGGTCATTGATGTCGCCACGGGGGAGCTATGGAGCATAACGAAACGTCACAGGGCGACTTTGAGTCGACCCTGAAAAAACATGCTCACCAGTTGGTCGACAGCCTGGAAAAAGGCCAGTTCGCCGATGCGGTGCAGTTGATCCATGAGCTTAACCAGACCCGTGACCGCGGCCTGTACCAGGAAGTGGGCAAGCTCACACGCGAGCTGCACAGTGCGATCGTCAATTTCCAGATTGACCCGCGCATGCCCCAGGCCGAAGAAATTTCCCAGATCACCGACGCCACTGAACGCCTGTCGTATGTGGTCAGGCTGACCGAGGCCGCTGCCAACCGCACCATGGACCTGGTGGAAAACGCCACGCCTCTGGTCAACGGCATGGCCAGCGAAGCCCAGGCCCTGAGCCTTGACTGGGGCCGCTTCATGCGTCGTGAAGTGGGCGCTGAGGAATTTCGTGAGTTGGCGCGTCGGGTCGACGGTTTCCTGTCGCGCAGCGAGCAAGAGAACCGCACGGTGGCCAGCAACCTCAACGACATCCTGCTGGCCCAGGATTACCAGGACCTCACCGGCCAGGTGATCAAGCGCGTGACCCAGTTGGTCACCGAAGTGGAAAGCAACTTGCTCAAATTGGTGCTGATGGCCGGCCAGGTCGACCGTTTTGCCGGCATCGAACACGACCGCGAAGCGATCCTCTCGGAAAAAGATCCACAAAAACATCTCGCCAAGGGTGAAGGTCCGCAGATTCATGCCGATAAACGTGAAGACGTTATGTCAGGTCAGGATGACGTAGATGACCTGTTATCCAGTTTAGGCTTCTAAGGAGCACACCCATGAGCTTCGGCGCCGATGAAGAAATCCTTCAGGATTTCCTTGTAGAGGCCGGCGAAATTCTAGAGCAACTGTCCGAGCAACTGGTCGAGCTGGAAAGCCGACCGGATGATGCGAACCTGCTCAATGCAATTTTTCGCGGTTTTCACACTGTAAAAGGGGGCGCCGGCTTCCTCCAGCTCCATGAGCTGGTGGAGTGCTGCCACATCGCCGAGAACGTGTTCGACATCCTGCGCAAGGGTGAGCGTCACGTTGATTCGGAACTGATGGACGTGATTCTCGAAGCACTGGATGCGGTCAACGGCATGTTCAGCCAGGTGCGTGAACGTGCGCCGATCACGGCGGCTACCCCGGAACTGCTGGCCGCCCTGGCGCGCCTGGCTGAACCGGCTGCCGCTGCGCCGGTTGTGCAAGCGGCGCCTGAGCCGGTGGTAGAAGCCGAGCCGGACGTGACCGACAGCGAGTTCGAACAGCTGCTCGACTCGCTCAATGCGGTCAAGGCCGAGGCAGAAGCACCGCCTGCGCCTGTCACCACGCCGACCAGCGAAGACATTACCGACGCAGAATTCGAATCCTTGCTCGACCAGTTGCATGGCAAGGGCCAGTTCGCGGCCGATGCCGTGGCCCCTGTGGCGCCGCCGCAAGTGCCGGATGCCAATGCCAGCACCGACATTACTGACGATGAGTTCGAAGCGCTGCTCGACCAACTGCATGGCAAAGGCACCTTTGTGGCCGAAGCCCTGCCGGAAGTCGCGGCCACAGCTGCCGCCCCGGCCACCAAGGCTGGGCCTGCCGACGACGGGCTGATCTCCGATCACGAGTTCGAAGCGCTGCTGGACGAGCTGCACGGTAAAGGCAAGTTCACCGAAGTGGCCCCGGCTGCCGCCGCAGCGGTCGCCACTGCCGCACCGGCGGCTGCCAAAGCGCCTGCGCCAGTCGCCAAGCCAGCACCCGCGCCGGCACCTGCCCGTGCAGCGGCACCGGCCGCGGCGGAAAAGCCCGCCAGTGAAGCCGAAACCACCGTGCGCGTCGATACCGCACGCCTGGACGACATCATGAACATGGTCGGCGAACTGGTGCTGGTGCGTAACCGCCTGGTGCGCCTGGGCCTGAACAGCGGCGACGAAGCCATGCAAAAGGCCGTGTCGAACCTCGATGTGGTCACCGCCGACTTGCAAACCGCCGTGATGAAAACGCGGATGCAGCCGATCAAGAAAGTCTTTGGCCGCTTCCCGCGCCTGGTCCGCGACCTGGCGCGCCAGCTCAAGAAAGAAATCAACCTGGAACTGGTGGGCGAAGAAACCGACCTGGATAAAAACCTGGTCGAGGCCCTCGCCGACCCGCTGGTCCACTTGGTGCGCAACGCTGTCGACCACGGCGTGGAAACCCCGGAAGAACGCGAAGCTGCCGGCAAGTCGCGCAACGGCAAGGTGATCCTGGCCGCAGAGCAAGAGGGCGACCACATCCTGCTGTCGATCACCGATGACGGCAAAGGCATGGACCCGACCATCTTGCGCAATATCGCGGTCAAGCGCGGCGTGATGGACAAGGACGCCGCCGACCGCCTGACCGACACCGAGTGCTACAACCTGATCTTCGCCCCGGGCTTCTCGACCAAGACCGAGATTTCCGACGTATCCGGCCGTGGCGTCGGCATGGACGTGGTGAAAACCAAGATCAGCCAGCTCAACGGCTCGATCAACATCTACTCGACCAAGGGCCAGGGCTCCAAGATCGTCATCAAGGTGCCGTTGACCCTGGCGATCATGCCGACGCTGATGGTGATGCTGGGCAACCAGGCGTTCGCTTTTCCGCTGGTCAACGTTAACGAAATTTTCCACCTCGACCTGTCGCGCACCAACGTGGTGGACGGCCAGGAAGTGGTGATCGTGCGCGACAAGGCATTGCCATTGTTCTACCTCAAGCGTTGGCTGGTGGCGTCGGCCAAGCATGAAGAGCAGCGTGAAGGCCATGTGGTGATTCTGTCCGTGGGCACCCAGCGCATCGGCTTTGTGGTCGATCAACTGGTGGGCCAGGAAGAAGTGGTGATCAAGCCTTTGGGCAAGATGCTGCAGGGCACCCCGGGCATGTCGGGCGCGACCATTACCGGTGACGGTCGGATCGCGTTGATTCTCGATGTTCCAAGCATGCTCAAGCGTTACGCCGCACGGCGTATTTGATTCTGGTGGGGCAGGGCGGTCATGCCCGCCCCACCTAACGGAGTGTTTATGGCAGTCAAGGTCCTGGTGGTGGACGATTCGGGTTTCTTCCGCCGCCGCGTCTCGGAAATTCTTTCCGCCGATCCAACGATCCAGGTGGTCGGCACGGCCACCAACGGTAAAGAGGCGATCGATCAGGCCATCGCGTTGAAGCCGGACGTGATCACCATGGACTACGAGATGCCAATGATGGACGGCATTACCGCCGTGCGTCACATCATGCAGCGCTGCCCCACCCCGGTATTGATGTTCTCGTCGCTGACTCACGAAGGCGCACGGGTGACCCTCGACGCGCTGGATGCCGGCGCGGTGGACTTTCTGCCGAAGAATTTCGAAGACATCTCGCGCAACCCCGACAAGGTCAAGCAGATGCTGTGCGAGAAGGTGCACAGCATTTCCCGCAGTAACCGTCGCAGCCTGTTCAGTGCACCTGCGCCGGCACCTGCGCCTGCGCCCGTAGCGGCTGCACCGACCTCATCGTTTGCACGCCCGGCCCCTGCGCCGGTGGCTCGGCCTGCGGTGGCGCCGGTACGTGCCGCCGCTGTACCGAGCACCCATTCGCCAGCGCCCAAGCGCAAGGCTTACAAGCTGGTTGCCATCGGTACCTCCACCGGTGGCCCGGTGGCCTTGCAGCGGGTGTTGACCCAGCTGCCGGCCAACTTCCCGGCGCCGATTGTGCTGGTGCAGCACATGCCCGCGGCGTTCACCAAGGCGTTCGCCGAGCGCCTGGACAAGCTGTGCCGGATCACCGTCAAGGAAGCCGAGGATGGCGACATCCTGCGTCCTGGCCTGGCGCTGCTGGCGCCGGGTGGCAAGCAGATGATGGTGGACGGCCGTGGTGCGATCAAAATCCTGCCAGGCGACGAGCGCTTGAACTACAAGCCGTGTGTGGATATCACCTTCGGTTCGGCGGCCAAATCCTACGGTGACAAAGTTCTGGCGGTGGTGCTCACCGGCATGGGCGCCGATGGCCGTGAAGGCGCACGCCTGCTCAAGCAAGGTGGCAGCGCCATCTGGGCCCAGGACGAAGCCAGCTGCGTGATCTATGGCATGCCCATGGCCATCGTCAAGGCTGACCTGGCTGACGCGGTCTACAGCCTGGACGACATCGGCAAGCATCTGGTGGAGGCCTGCCTCTGATGGATGTCTTGAGCCTGATCGGGATCACCATGGCGTTTGTCGCCATCATCGGCGGCAACTACCTCGAAGGCGGCCACCTCGGCGCCCTGGCCAATGGCCCGGCAGCGCTGATCGTGATTGGTGGCACCGTGGGCGCGGCGCTGTTGCAGTCGCCGCTGAGCTCGTTCAAGCGGGCCATGCAGATCCTGGTGTGGATCATTTTCCCGCCACGAGTCGACCTGCCCGGCGGCATCGACCGCGTGGTCAACTGGAGCCTCACTGCCCGCAAGGAAGGTTTGCTGGGCCTGGAAGGCGTGGCCGATGCCGAGCCCGACAGCTACGCACGCAAGGGCCTGCAATTGCTGGTGGACGGCGCTGAGCCGGAAGCGATCCGCAGCATCCTGGAGGTGGATTTCTACACCCAGGAAAGCCGTGACATCAATGCGGCCAAAGTCTTTGAAAGCATGGGCGGCTACGCGCCGACCATCGGCATCATCGGCGCGGTGATGGGCCTGATCCACGTGATGGGTAACCTGGCTGATCCTTCGCAACTGGGCAGCGGTATTGCCGTGGCGTTTGTGGCGACCATCTACGGCGTGGCCAGTGCCAACCTGGTGCTGTTGCCGGTGGCCAGCAAGCTCAAGTCAATTGCCATGCGCCAGTCGCGTTATCGCGAAATGCTGCTCGAAGGCATCCTCTCGATTGCCGAGGGCGAGAACCCGCGCTCCATCGAATTGAAGCTCCAGGGCTTCATGGATTGATGGGGAGGAACCGCCTGTGAGCCGTCGCCGTCGCGAGCCTGAAGAACATGTCAACCACGAGCGCTGGCTGGTGTCCTACGCGGACTTCATCACCTTGTTGTTTGCGTTTTTCGTGGTGATGTATTCGATTTCGTCGGTCAACGAAGGCAAGTACAAGATCATTTCCCAGGCGCTGGTGGGCGTGTTCAACGATACCGAGCGTGCGCTCAAGCCGATTCCCATCGGTGACGAGCGGCCCAAGACCGTCACCCCGGCCAAGCCGCTGGTTAACGACAGCGATGAGATCGCTGCCGGTGTCGGCGGCACCAGTGACCCGCTCAAAAGCATCGCCGATGACATCAGTGCCGCCTTTGGTGACCTGATCAGTTCCAATCAGATGACCGTACGCGGCAACGAGTTGTGGGTGGAGATCGAACTCAACTCCAGCCTGTTGTTTGCCAGTGCCGATGCGTTGCCCAGTGACCAGGCGTTCACCATCATCGACAAGGTGGCGGCGATCCTTAAACCGTTTGAAAACCCGATCCATGTGGAAGGCTTCACCGACAATTTTCCCATCAGCACCGCGCAGTACCCGACCAACTGGGAACTGTCATCGGCCCGTGCATCGAGCATCGTGCGCATGTTGGCCATGCAGGGTGTGAACCCTCAGCGACTGGCGTCGGTGGGCTATGGTGAATTCCAGCCGGTGGCCAATAACGCCACGGTGGAAGGGCGGGCACGCAACCGCCGGGTGGTGCTGGTGGTGTCGCGCAACCTGGATGTACGTCGCAGCCTGACCGGCACCGGCACGGCCAATGCAACACCGGATGCGGCGTTGAAGCGCGCTGGCACACAAACTGCACCGGCCCCTGTAAAGTCGCCGGTTCGGGCAAGCGCCGTCAATTCTCCGTCACCGGCTCAATAACCTTATGCCATGTCTCGGTCGCGCCTGTGCCCACCGGGAGGAACCAACCGAATGAGAGTCTGGGCAGTTGCCAATCAAAAGGGTGGAGTCGGCAAGACCACCACCTCCATCGCCTTAGCCGGCTTGCTGGCCGAAGCGGGCAAGCGTGTGGTCGTGGTCGACCTCGACCCCCACGGTTCCATGACCAGCTATTTCGGTTACGACCCGGATGCGCTGGAACACAGCTGCTATGACCTGTTCCTGCACAAGGGCAGCGTGCCGGCGGATTTGCCCGGGCAATTGCTGCTGCCCACCAGCAACGAGAGCATTTCGCTGTTGCCGTCGAGCACCGCGCTGGCCACCCTTGAGCGCCAGTCGCCGGGGCAGAGCGGCCTGGGCCTGGTGATCGCCAAGACCCTGGCGCAGCTGTGGCAGGATTTCGACTACGCGATCATCGACAGCCCGCCGTTGCTGGGCGTGCTGATGGTCAACGCCCTGGCGGCCAGCCAACAATTGGTGATCCCGGTACAAACCGAGCACCTGGCGGTCAAGGGCCTGGAACGCATGGTCAGCACCCTGGCGATGATCAACCGTTCGCGCAAACAGGCGCTGCCGTTCAGCATCGTGCCGACGTTGTTCGACCGCCGTACCCAGGCATCCCTCAGCACTTTGCGTGTATTGCGCGATGCCTATCCGGACACCATCTGGAACGGCTACATCCCCGTGGATACGCGCCTGCGTGATGCCAGCCGTGCGGGGCTCACGCCGTCGCAGTTCGATGGCAAGAGCCGGGGTGTGCTGGCCTACCGTGCGTTGCTCAAGCATCTGCTGTCGCAGCAGCTTGTGGCGCAGGTGGCGTGATGAACCGTCCTGTTGAATACAAGACCCGGCCGCAGCTGGCGCTGGAATCCTACCTGGACGCGCTGCTGCAGGATGCGACTGACGAAGCGCTGCCGGAGCCGATTCTGGTACTTGAGCCTGCTGTCGAGCCTGACACTACGCTGGACGATTTCCAGCAGGCCGTCATGGAAGAGCAGGCGCGCGATGCGCAGGTGGTGGAGGCTCCAGTCGTGGTGCCGATCACCCCTGCGGTGGTGGCGCCGATGGTGGTCGAACCGGTGGTGGACGTGCACCTGCCGCCGAGTATCACGCCACCGCCGGTAACCGGTGACGGCCGCCCGGCGTGGGCGGCCGAGCCGTTCGAGTGCCTGCTGTTCGACGTCGCCGGCTTGACCCTGGCAGTGCCGCTGGTGTGCCTGGGCTCGATCTATTCTTTGGAAGGCCAGGAGCTGACACCGCTGTTTGGTCAGCCGGAGTGGTTTCTCGGCATCCTGCCCAGCCAGGCCGGCAACCTCAAGGTGCTGGACACCGCGCGCTGGGTGATGCCCGACCGCTACCGCGACGATTTCCGCCAGGGCCTGCAATACGTGATTTCGGTGCAGGGCTACGAATGGGGGCTGGCGGTGCATCAAGTCAGCCGCTCGTTGCGCCTGGACCCCAATGAAATCAAATGGCGCAGCCACCGCGGCCAGCGCCCCTGGCTGGCGGGCACCGTGATTGAGCACATGTGCGCATTGCTGGATGTCGCTGAACTGGCCGAGTTGATTGCCAGCGGTGCGGTCAAGGCGATGCCACAGAACAAACGTAGTTGATTGAACAATAAGGGCCGTGCGGTTGCGCGGCGCAATAGCATACACGCCGTCGATAGCGGCATTTGAAGGGGTTACACGAATGAACAAGTCAGCGTCCGCACAAGGTTTGGATGATCCGATCCTGCAATGGGTTACCTTCAAACTCGACAACGAGACCTACGGCATCAACGTGATGCGCGTGCAGGAAGTGCTGCGCTACACCGAGATCGCTCCGGTACCGGGTGCACCGAGCTATGTGCTGGGCATCATCAATCTGCGTGGCAATGTGGTGACAGTCATCGACACCCGCCAGCGTTTTGGCCTGGACACGGTTGAAGTCAGCGACAACACCCGTATTGTGATCATCGAAGCCGACAAGCAAGTGGTCGGGATCATGGTCGACAGCGTGGCCGAAGTGGTTTACCTGCGCCAATCGGAAGTGGAAACCGCACCGAATGTCGGTAACGAAGAATCGGCCAAGTTCATCCAGGGCGTGTGCAACAAGAACAACGAACTGCTGATCCTGGTTGAGCTGGACAAGATGATGAGCGAAGAAGAGTGGTCGGAACTGGAGAGCATCTGATTGTTCCTTGAGGCAGCGGTGATTGTCCTGGCCCTGTTGTGGGCCGGGACCTTGGCGTTTGTACTGCGCTATATGCGTCAGCAACGGGAATTGGCCTTGCAACAGGCCGAACGCGATGCCGTGCGTGATCGGCGCATTCTGGAGCTGGTCAAGCGCGTGGATCATTACCAGCAGAGTGCGGTGCGGGTCGGCGATGAAGTGCATGAACTGCGCGCGATTCTCGGGCCTTTGCCGGATAAACTGGTGCAATTGGAACAGCGCGACCCTTCGAACCTGTCCTTTGCCCAGGCGGCCAAGCTGGTGGGGATGGGGGCGACGGTGGACGAACTGACCCAGTCGTGCGGCTTGACCCAGGCCGAGGCGCAGTTGATGAGCAAATTGCACAAGAGCTGATTCGGCTGACTGATGATCAAAAGGTGGGAGGGGGCAAGCACCCTCCCACCTTTTGATCATCAGTCAATTTTTCTCCATCCACAGACTTTTCCCGTTCTCCAAGGGTCAACATCCTTCAAGCACCTTGACCCAGGAGATACCCTCAAATGACCACCCCCAAAGCCCTGTTGATCCTTCACGGCAAACAAGCCCTGAACGAGGACGTGCGTGCCGCCGTGCTGGCCCGACGTGAGCAGGGTTGGGAGTTGGCGGTGCGGGTGACGTGGGAGGGTGGTGATGCCCAGCGGCTGGTCGATGAAGCCCTGGCTGACGGCTACACCCATATCATCGCCGGCGGCGGCGACGGTACGCTGCGCGATGTGGCCGAGGCCATGGCGCTGGCCAAGGCCGACGCCAGCCTGGTGTTGATGCCCCTGGGCACCGCCAATGACTTTGCCAAGGCCGCGGGCGTGCCGTTGGAACCGGCCGGCGCCCTGGCGTTGCTTGACGTCGAGCCCAAGGCCATCGACCTCGGCCAGGTGGGCGGGCAGATCTTCCTGAACATGGCCACCGGCGGTTTCGGTAGCCAGGTCACGGCCAACACCTCCGAAGACCTGAAGAAAGTCCTAGGCGGCGCCGCCTACCTGTTCACCGGTTTGTCGCGCTTCAGTGAATTGAAGGCCGCCTACGGGGAGCTGGAAGGCCCGGATTTCCACTGGAAAGGCGAGCTGCTCGCGCTGGGTATCGGCAACGGTCGCCAGGCCGGTGGCGGGCATGTCCTGTGCCCCGGCGCATTGGCCGATGATGGATTGCTCGACGTCAGCATCCTGCCAGCCCCCCAGGAAGTGGTCGGCACCCTGCGCGAGTTAATGAACAATGGCTGGGGGCTGGACACCATGTTCGTTCGCGCACGTCTGCCATGGGTCAATATCAAGGTCGCCCAAGGCTTGTACATCAACCTCGATGGCGAGCCGCTGGAAGGCGACGACCTGCATTTCGAAGCGTTGCCCAAGGCGCTTCGCGTGCATCTGCCGCTGGGTTCGCCGTTAGTCGTCCAGGCTGATGATTTGCTCACGCACGGCGAATAACACCAGGCCCGCCACGTCGAAAATCTGCAAGCGCTTCATGATCTGCGAGCGATGGGCCTCCACTGTCTTGATGCTCAAGCCCAGGCCATGGGCAATTTCCCGGGTGGACTTGCCACGTACGATCAAACGCAAAATCTCCAGTTGCCGCGCCGTCAGATTATGGCTGTGGGCAACGGGGGTGCTGGGGCTCTGGCTGCGGATCAGCGCCTGGTTGATCACCGTGTGGGCGATGGCGGGGCTCAGGTAGCGTTCGTTGTTACGCAGGGCCAGCAGGGCATGTTCCAGCTCGTTGGCGGTGGTGTCCTTGAGCAGGTAGCCGTGGGCTCCGGACTCCAGCGCGCGCATGATCAGGTCTGGTTCAGTGTGCATCGACAGAATCAGCACCTTGCAGTTGGGGTAAAAGCGCTTGAGTTGCTGCAAGGCATCCAGCCCACCGGTGTGCCGCATCGACAGATCGAGCAGCACGATATCCGGCTGCAAGGCGCTGTATTGCGCCAGCAGTTGTGCGCCATCGCTGGCTTCGCCGATGACGCTGTAGCCGGGAATATCCAGAATCAGCGCACGCACACCGGCGCGAATCAGTGCGTGGTCATCCACCAGGAGTAAATTGCAGGTCACTCGAGAACCTTAGGGGCGCTGGCCCGTTCGAGAGCGCGGGGCGCCCAGGGGAAAAGTGCGTTGATACGGGTGCCGTTGCCAGGCTGGCTGCTGATGGAAAAGGTGCCCCCCAGCTGGTGTGTCCGTTCGCACATACCGGCCATGCCCCGTTGGCCTTCCCGGCCCGGGTCGGGGGCAGGCGAGAACCCCTGGCCGTCATCGCAGATCATCAGCGACAGGCCTTCAGGCAGGCGTTGCAGGCGCACCAGCAGGTTGCGCGCCTTTGCATGGCGAAGCATGTTGGTCACCGCTTCCTGGGTGATGCGAAAGGCCGCCACGGCCACTTCTTCGGGGATGCCGGTGAGCCGTTGCTGACACTCCAGGCTCCAGCACACCTGGGTGTTTTCCAGGGTCTTGAGCAGGTGCGCGCGCAGGCTGGCTTCCAGGCCCAGGCTGGTCAGTTGGCGGGGGTTGAGGATGGCGCAGACGTCGCGCACCTTGGCCAGGGTTTCATTGAGCGTATTGCACAGCACCGTGCAATGTGTGTTCAGGTCCGGGGGCAGGCGGCGCTGCAACCATTCGCTTTGCAGTTTGGCGGCGGTCAGCAGTTGGCCGATATCGTCATGCAGTTCGCGGCTGAGCCGGTGGCGTTCGTTCTCCTGCACTTGCAGCAAGCGGTCGGCCAGCTCCTGGGGCTCGAACTTGATGGCTTTGCGCGAATTCCACTGTTGCAGCCCCACCACCACCAGCGTGGCGAAGTTGAGCAGCAGGATCGGCAACGGCAGCGGTGCGTCCTGCAGATAGGCCCACAGGCTGCCCAGCAATGAGCACAGGCACAGCGCAAGGGTGAGTCGGCGCACATGGCTGCGGGACACGGACCTGGCGATAAGTGACTTGAAACTCGCGTACATAGCGGATGGAGCCAATGAGGGTTCACTGCGGTGAGGCCGGTTGACCGGGCTCTGTTTGGAGTGCGCTGCCAAATCGTCTTTAAGCATGTTGAAGTTAAATCACTTCGAGCGGGGCATAGTACCACCCCGCTTACCGTTGGTCGCCTGATTGGTTTATGGCCCACACAAATACTCTGGCCGTTAATCCCAGAGTTGAAAGCGGAAAGTTGTATTAACGAAGTTAGTTTGTATAATTATTACATTGATGGCTAATTGATATTTTCCCATTGCGTCCAAGCCGGTCGTTTTTAGATAACTCGGCAGTTAAATACGACCTGCACGACGCTCACGACCCATGATGCAGATGCTGCGGCGGTGTACGGCTCAAATCCTTTTGCGGGATCTGCAAGGCAACCGTTGCGATCAATGAAGTTTGCTCGCTGTCATCCAGGCTCAGTTCACCGGTGCGGGTGTCGATCAGTTCCAGTTGCCAGGCCAGCAGGGTCAGGCAGTCATGCAGCGCGTCCAGCGCCTCGTCATGCAACTGCAGAGGGCTTTGGGCATTGGCGATCAGATTTTGCAGATGCCCCGAGAACTCGCTGATTGCCTGCAGCGCCAGGCCATCGGCTTTTTCAGCCAGTTTGGCCAAGCTGGCTTTCATGCAGTCGATGGCGTCGCTGTCGTTGCGGATCAAATGCAGATGGCTCAAACACTCTTCGGATTTGCCCAGAAGCAGTTGAGCCTCGCCCAGAAACGCGAGAAGTGCTGTTTGCCATTCGTTTGCGCTATTCATCATGCAAGTCTCCGCAACGTAAGGTCGGGTGATGAGATGTCGCACCGGGTGAATGGCTTAAAACTAGCGCTGAAATACGACTTGGACTTGTAGGTCGCTTCCGATGTTTCAGTAGGACGTTTATTGAAATGCTCACGAAAGTCGTATGTAGCCCCTGGGGTGCGGGATGACACGACTTCAGTTGCCGATACGTGAGTGCCTGAAAGGCCCGTGGGCCAAGGGCTGGGGATGGCAAACAAAAGCCTGACTCCATTCATGCAATGAGAATGGCGTCACATTAATGGCTATTAGATATCGCGAATATCAGGTTGGGCCTGATTGCGTATAGGGGAACCCCCTATATGGTGGAACTGCACGTCGGTTCGACTGTCGCGCACGGCGCCTTGAAACAGTATTAAGGGCCGAAGCAGTAAAGCATGATGTCAGTGTGATATCAATGGATTTACATGGCATTTTATTGGGGTCAAGGTCCGGCGCTTGCCGCCGATAATGTACCTATACGACTGCACACCCTCTCAACGCGCCTGCGGCGTGTACACCAGGAGCTTTTAATGGCCGGCATTCTCGACACGGTAGATCAACGCACGCAATTGGTGGGTGAGAATCGCCTGGAAATTCTCATGTTCCGCCTCTTCGGTCGGCAGTTGTTCGCGATCAACGTGTTCAAAGTGCAGGAAGTGCTGCAGTTACCCAAGCTGACCCTGATGCCCCAGCGCCACCCATTCGTGTGCGGGGTGGTCAACCTGCGGGGCCAGACCTTGCCGGTGATCGACTTGTCCCAGGCCATCGGTATGCGCCCTTTGGTGCCGGGGCCCAACAGCACCATCATCGTCACCGAATACAACCGTTCGGTGCAGGCGTTTCTGGTGGGCGGCGTTGACCGCATCGTCAACATGAACTGGGAAGCCATCCTGCCGCCGCCGACCAGCGCCGGTCGCCAGCACTACCTTACTGCCATCAGCAAGGTCGATGACCAGTTGGTGGAAATCATCGACGTGGAAAAAGTCCTCGCCGAGATCGTGCCCTATAACGCCAAGGTCTCGCGGGAAAAACTCGAAGACCCGGTGCTCGAACGTGCCCGTGGTCGCGAAGTGCTGTTGGTGGACGACTCCAACGTGGCCCTGTCGCAGTTGCGCGATACCCTGGGACAGTTGGGGGTGAAGATGCACATCGCCAGCGACGGTCTCAAGGCGTTGAACATGCTCAAAGCCTGGGCCGACAGCGGCCAGGTGATGACCGACAAGCTGCTGATGATCTTCACCGACGCCGAAATGCCCGAGATGGACGGCTACCGCCTCACCACCGAAATCCGCAACGACCCGCGCCTGCGCGGCCTCTATGTGGTGCTGCACACCTCGCTGTCGGGCAGCTTCAATGAGTCAATGGTGAAAAAGGTCGGCTGCGACAATTTCCTCTCCAAATTCCAGCCGGACAAGCTGGTGGATGTGGTGCGCGAGCGACTGATGTTGGACGAAGTGCCCGCCTGACTTTAGGATGACACTTTGTTTCCCAGGAAGGCAGGCCCATGCTTCGTCTCAGCGCGTTGTACCGTTACCCCCTCAAATCCGGCAAGGCCGAAGCCTTGCAGCACATCGGCCTGGATAAACTCGGCCTGCAAGGGGATCGACGTTGGATGCTGGTGGACGAAGCCAGTGGGCGGTTCCTGACGCAGCGGGCGGTGGCGAAGATGAGCCAACTGTCGGCGCTGTGGAGCGACGCGGGCGGCCTGACCTTGAGTTCGCCGGGCTACTCATCGTTGGAGGTGGCGTTGCCGGAGGGTGCCAGTGAACTGCGCGGCGTGACCATCTGGCGCGACACCCTGCGCGTACCCGATGCTGGCGATGAGGCGGCCGCCTGGGTCAGCGAGTTTATCGGCAAGCCTACGCGCCTGGTGCAGCTTCCCCTGGAACGTGCGCGCACCACCGAAGCCGGCTACGGCAAGGATGACGACAAGGTCGGCTTTGCCGACGGCTACCCGCTGTTGCTGATCGGCCAAGGCTCCCTGGATGACTTGTGTGAGAAGATCGGCCGCCCGATGGAGATGCTGCGTTTTCGTCCCAACCTGGTGATCGAAGGCGCCCAAGCCTTTGCCGAGGATGGCTGGAAGCGCTTGCGCATCGGCGATGTGGAGTTCCGGGTGGTCAAGCCGTGCTCGCGTTGCATCCTCACCACCATTGATCCCCGCACCGGCGAGCGCAGCCCCGACCGCGAACCCTTCGCGACGCTGGAGACCTATCGCAAGACCGAGAAGGGCGCGATGTTCGGCCAGAACCTGGTCAACGATGGCATCGGCCACTTGGAAGTCGGGATGCCGGTGACGGTCCTGGAATAAAAAATGCCCGTCTCGCTGGAGACGGGCATTTTTGTTTACCTGTGATACTTAGCCGCGGTATTCACACAGGTAAGCGGTGTCTACGGCGACCTTCAACTGGAACTTGCTGTTGGCCGGTACGTTGAACTGGCTGCCGGCGGCGAAGGTTTCCCACTCGGCGTCGGGCAGTTTGACAATCAGTGCGCCGCAGACCACATGCATGATTTCACGCTGGGCGGTACCGAATTCGTATTCACCCGGAGCCATCACGCCGATGGTCGCCGGACCTTCTGCAGTGCCGAAAGCGATCGACTTGACGGTGCCGTCGAAGTACTCGTTGACTTTGAACATGGGTGAATCCTCGGAAAAAGGGTCTGGAAAGGTCGGCCAGTATGCCCAAGCCCACGGGAGCTGCCTAGACCGGCAAAATCAACGGTAACAGGCGTGCGGTGTTACGCGCGTCTTCCAGGGCGCGATGCTGTTGGCCATTGAACTGCATCCCCGCCAATTGCAGCGCACCATTGAGCCCCAGTGGTTTGTCCAGGCGCCGGGCCTTGGCAAAGCGTTGCTTGAGGTTCACATGGGGCGTTTGCCCCAGGGCGCTGGACAGGCCATGGCGCTGCCATTCGAGTTCAAGTTGCACGCGATCGTAATCACCCCAGCTGGCCCAGCCTTCCAGGCGTGCCTGGTGCTGGCCCAGCCAGCGCTCGAACAGCGGCCACACCTCGGTGATCGGTGTGGCTGCGTCGATATTGGCTTGGGTGATATGGGTCAGCTTGCGGCAAAAGGGCGTCAGCAACGGCCGTCGCAGTGGCCGCACAAAGCGCTGAAAGTGATCCAGTTCGCGGCCCTGGCGGTTGACCAGGCTGGCGCCGATCTCGATGACTTCCATCTCCGTCACGGGCCAACCGCCGTCATCCGTTGTGGCTTCAAGGTCAATAATCAGCCAATGAGGCATGGTGCAGGTTCCCGTACTCGTCCCTTTCTGATGGGGATAGAGCGTAGCCCGGCCCTGTAGTTCCGCCTAGGGCGTTATTCGATCTGTAGCAAAACCTGACGATTGCGCACCTGATCGCCCGCCATGACCTGCACCGCCTTGACGATGCCGTCGATCCCGGCCTTCAACGGGTGCTCCATTTTCATCGCTTCGAGCACCAGCAACAGTTGGCCTTTGGTGACTGTGTCGCCGACGCTGACCTGGATATCGACAATGGCGCCATCCATCGGCGCCTTGACCGTGCCACTGCTGGCATCCACCTGGCGGCTGGCGACCTGCTGGGTGCGGTTGGTCACCTTCACGCCGGGCAGCCACAGTTGGGTATCGTCGATGTAGTAGGCGGTACGCCGCCGGATGCCGTTGAGCACCGAGGTGGCCCAGCGACCGTCGATGGTGAGTTGCAGGTCGTCGGCACTCACGGTGTGGGTTTGGCCATTGACCTCCAGGCGGTAGGTGCACGGCACATTGGCGGTGTTGCGCCATCCCGCCAGGCCTTGGGGATGCTGGTCGGCGCTGTGCCGGTAAAACAGCGCTGCGGCCAGGCTGAGCTGTTCAGTCGATGGCGCCTGGGGCGGTAGCTGGCCGAAGCGTTCGGCGATAAAGGCGGTGCTGAACTCGCCGGCGATAAAATCCGGCTGCTTGAGCAAATCAACCAAAAACCGCTGATTGGTGGTGACACCCAGTAGCACGGTGTCTTCCACTGCCCGCAGCAACTTTCGGCGAGCTTCTTCGCGAGTGGCGCCGTGGGCGATGATCTTGCCCAGCATCGGGTCGTAGAACGGGCTGATGGTTTCGCCTTCGCGTAGGCCATGGTCGATGCGCACGCAGGCGGCAGGCTCCCAGCGCAGCACGTCACCGGTTTGCGGCAGGAAGCCCTGGGCCGGGTCTTCGGCGTACAGGCGCACTTCCATGGCGTGGCCGCTCAGCACCACATCGGCTTGTGCCAGCGGCAGCGGCTGGCCGGCGGCGATGTGCAGTTGCCAGGCCACCAGATCGAGGCCGGTGATCAGCTCGGTCACCGGGTGTTCGACTTGCAGGCGCGTGTTCATTTCCAGGAAATAAAACCGGCCATTGCGGTCGAGCAGAAACTCCACGGTACCGGCGCCGACGTAGCTCACCGCCCGCCCGGCCTTGAGCGCCGCGTCGCCCATGGCCTGGCGCAGTTCGGGCGTCATCACGGGGCAGGGCGCTTCTTCGATGACTTTCTGATGGCGGCGCTGGATCGAGCAGTCGCGCTCGCCCAGGTAGATCAGGTTGCCATGGCGGTCGCCGAACACTTGCACCTCAACGTGGCGCGGGTCGATCAGGGCCTGCTCAAGAATCAGTTCGTCGCTGCCAAAAGCGTTCATTGCCTCGGAGCGCGCAGTGCGCAATTGCTCCAGCAGCTGTTCAGGTTGGTGTACCAGGCGCATGCCACGCCCGCCGCCACCGGCGCTGGCCTTGATCATCAGCGGGAAGCCGATGCGCTCGGCTTCCTGTTGCAGCGTGGCGTCGTCCTGGGCGCTGCCTTGGTAACCGGCGATACAGGGCACACCGGCGTCGAGCATGGCGATCTTCGACAGGCGCTTGCTGCCCATCAGCTCGATGGCTTCGCTGCTGGGGCCGATGAAAACGATACGGGCGTTCTGACAGGCGCGGGCGAAGTCGGGGTTTTCCGAAAGGAAGCCGTAGCCGGGGTGGATGGCGTCGGCGCCGGTGCGTCGGGCGGCGTCGAGGATGGCGGCGATGTTCAGGTATGACTGTTGTACGGGAGCCGGGCCGATATTCACGGCTTCGTCGGCCATCTGCACGTGCAGGGCATGGGTGTCGGCGTCGCTGTACACGGCCACGGTGCGGTAGCCCAGGGCTTGGGCAGTGCGCTGGATACGACAGGCGATTTCGCCGCGGTTGGCGATCAGGATTTTGGTGAAGGCGGGCATTGGGTTATCCCTTACTGGATGTGGCGTGTGTTGGGGCCTCTTCGCAGGCCAGCTCCCACATTTGAAATGTGTTCCCCTGTGGGAGCTGGCTTGCCTGCGATGGCGTCATCGAGACCAACCCGGCTTTCGCTTCTGCACAAACGCCTGCGTCCCCTCAATCCCTTCCTCGCCTCTCACCGCCTCGGCAAACCACTGCGCCCCGCGGTCCAGTACAGCATCAAGCGGCTCATCCACGCTTGCCAGCAACAGGGATTTGGTTCGCGCATTGGCCCCCGGCGCGCACTGCAATACCTGCCCCAACACTTCATCCAGCCGCTGCGCCAGTGCCTGGGCATCGTGCTCGACAAAATGCACCACGCCCAAACGGCCAGCCTCGATCCCATCAAACCGCGCCGCCGTCAGCGCCAGCCGCCGTGCCTGGGTCAAGCCGATGCGCTTGACCACAAACGGCGCTATCTGCGCCGGCAACAACCCCAGGGTGGTCTCCGGCAAGCCGAACTGCGCCTTGTGTTCGGCGATCGCAATATCGCTCACACAGGCCAACCCAAACCCACCGCCCAGCACCGCGCCCTGCAGCACTACGATTACCACCTGCGGCAGCGCTTGCACCTCTTGCAGCAAGGTGCCAAACGCGCGGTTCAACGCGTGTAACTGATCCCCCGCGCCGACCAGGTCCTTCACATCGGCCCCCGCGCAGAAATGCCCCCCCGCACCGCTGATCACCACGGCGCGTACCTGTCTGTCCAATTGCGCCAGTACTGCACGCAGTTCCCTGACCATGGCCAGGCTCATTGCATTGCGGCATTCGGGCCGGTTGAGGGTGATATGCAGCACGCCGTTATGGGCTTCCAGCAGCAGGGTACTCATGGCTTTTTACCGGGCAGGGTGCCCATCAGTTTGCAGATGATGCCCAGCATGATTTCGTCGGCACCGCCGCCAATCGATACCAGGCGCACGTCGCGGTAGGCGCGGGCCACCGGGTTGTCCCACATGAAGCCCATGCCGCCCCAATATTGCAGGCAACTGTCGCTGACCTCACGGCCCAGGCGTCCGGCCTTGAGCTTGGCCATGGACGCCAGGCGAGTCACGTCCTGGCCCTTGATGTACTGCTCGGTAGCCTGGTAGACCAACGCACGCAGACACTCGATTTCGGTGGCCAGTTCGGCCAGGCGGAAGTGGATTACCTGGTTGTCGATCAGCGCCTTGCCGAAGGTCTGGCGCTCTTTGCAGTATTCGATGGTGCTGTCGATGCAGTACTCCAGGCCCTTGATCATATTGGCCGCGCCAAATAGGCGTTCTTCCTGGAACTGCAGCATCTGCATCATGAAGCCTGCTCCTTCATGGCCGATGCGGTTGCGCTGCGGCACACGCACGCCGTCGAAGAACACCTGCGCGGTTTCGGAGCTGTGCATGCCGAGCTTTTCCAGGGGCGGGCTGACGCTGATGCCCGGGGTGTTCATCGGCACCATGATCAGCGACTTGTTGATATGCGGCTTGTCATCGGAGGTGTTGGCGAGCAGGCAGATAAAGTCAGCGCTGGGCGAGTTGGTGATCCACATCTTGCTGCCGTTGATCACATAGTCGTCGCCGTCTTTACGCGCATGGGTCTTGAGCCCGGCCACGTCGGAGCCGGCGCCGGTTTCCGACACGCCGATGCAGCCGACCTGTTCACCGCTGATGGCCGGGCGCAGGAACTCCTCGCGCAATTCATCGGAGCCGAAGCGGGCCAGGGCCGGGGTGCACATGTCGGTCTGCACGCCGATGGACATGGGGATGCCGCCACAGCGGATGCTGCCGAACGCTTCGGCGGCGACGATGGAGTAGCTGTAGTCCAGGCCCATGCCGCCGAACTGCTGCGGCTTGGAAATGCCCAGCAGGCCCAGGTCGCCGGCCTTGCGGAAGATCTCGTGGATGGGAAAGCGCCCGGCTTTTTCCCACTCGTCGACATGGGGGTTGATCTCGCGGTCGACGAAGGCGCGCACGGTGCGGCGCAGTTCCTGGTGTTCCTGGGTGAAGATCATTTTTATTGTTCTCCTGATTAGAATCGCGCCACACCAAAGCTGTTCGGTTGCAGTTGCCTTAGTTCAGCCTCATGGCAGATATCCAGCAGGAACCCAAGCAAGGTGCGGGTATCCCGTGGATCGATCAACCCGTCATCCCACAGATTGGCGCTGCCGTAGAGCGCCGTGGACTGGCTGTCGAGCTTCTGCGCGGTGACCTGTTCGAGCATGTCCAGCACCTTTGGGTCGGGCACCAGGCCGTCCTTCAACTGCTTGGCCTCGGTGACGATGCGCAGCACCTTGCCGGCTTGCGCGCCACCCATTACCGCTGTGCGGCTGTTGGGCCAGGCGAATATAAAGCGGGGGTCAAGGCCGCGCCCGCACATCGCATAGTTACCGGCACCGTAGGAGCCACCGACCACCACCGTGAGCTTGGGCACGCGGGCGTTGGCCACCGCCTGAATCATCTTTGCACCGTGCTTGATCACCCCTTGCTGTTCGGACTCGGTGCCAACCATGAAGCCGGTGGTGTTGTGCAGGAACAGCAGCGGCGTACGGCTCTGATCACACAGCTGGATAAACTGCGCGGCCTTGCTGGCGCCTTTCGGCGTGATGGGGCCGTTGTTGCCGATCACACCAACGGCACGGCCCTGGATATGCAGATGGCCGCAGACGGTATGGGCGTCGAACTCGCTTTTGAACTCCAGGAAATGAGAGGCGTCGGCCAGGCGCGCAAGGATTTCGCGCACGTCGTAGGGCTTTTTCGGATCATCGGGGATCAGCCCCAGCAACTCGTCGATGGGGTACAGCGGCTCGGTATAGGCGTTTTTTACCGCTGGCGGCTGCCGGTCATTCCACGGCAGCAGGCCGACAATTTCTCGCACGATACGCACGCCATCGGCATCATTTTCCGCCAGGTATTCAGCGGTGCCGGCGGTTTGGGCGTGCATCTGCGCACCGCCCAAATCTTCGTCGCTGGCTACTTCGCCGGTGGCGGCCTTGAGCAGTGGTGGCCCGGCAAGGAACAGCTTGGCCTTGCCGCGCACCACCACCACGTAATCCGACAAGCCCGGCTGATAGGCACCGCCTGCCGTGGCCGAGCCATGCACCACGGTGATCTGCGGCAGGCCCATCGCCGACATGCGCGCCTGGTTGGCAAAGCTGCGCGCGCCTTCGACGAAAATCTCGGCGGCATAATTAAGGTTGGCGCCGCCGCTTTCGGCGAGGGTCACCACCGGCAGTTTGTTCTCCATGGCGATCTGTTGCAGGCGCAGGGATTTCTTCAGGCCCGAGGGGGAAATGGTGCCGCCCTTGATCGCGCTGTTGTTGGCCACCACCAACATACGCACGCCGCTGACATAGCCGATGCCGGCGATCAGCCCGCCACCGGCGGCGCTGCCGTCCTTGTCGTCGTGGAGTTTGTAGCCGGCCAGGCTGGCCAGTTCCAGAAACGGCGCGCCCGGGTCGAGCAGCAGGTTGAGGCGCTCGCGGGGCAGCAATTGGCCGCGCTTGTCGAACTTGGGCCTGGCCTCCTCAGCCTTGGCCAGCAGGTTGTGTTCCAGTTGGTGCAACTGGGCAATGGCGGCCAGCATGGCGGCGCGATTCTGTGCGAACTGTGGGCTGTGGGGATCGACCAGGGTTTCAATCGTCGGCATCGTGTTATTGCTCCGTCTTGAGCACATCCGGCAGATAGGCGCGGTGGAACCCATTGAAGGGTTGGCTCGGCGCCTGCGCCTTGTGCAGCGGCCATGCCCGACTGCCCAGGCTGGCGGCACCGTCGATGCGCAGCGTGCTGCCGCTGACAAAGGCCGCGGCCGGGCTGAGTAGAAAAACGATGGCCGCGCTGACTTCCGACTCGGTGCCGATGCGTTTGAGCGGCACATGCTCGCGCAAGGTGGGGATCACGGCCTTGAACGCGCCTTCATAGGTGTCCATGCCGCTGGAGGCAATCCAGCCGGGCGCCACGGCGTTGACGCGCACCCCGGCATAGCCCCATTCAAACGCGGCGGTCTTGGTGAAATTATCCATGCCCGCGCGCGCTGCGCCGGAATGGCCCATGCCGGGCATACCGCCCCACATGTCGGCGAGCATGTTGACGATTGATCCACCGTGCTTGCTCATCGACTGGTTGAACACTTCCCGCGCCACCAGGAAACCACCCACCAGGTTGGTGCGCAGTACGGTTTCAAAGCCCTTTTGGTTGATGGCGGCCAGGGGCGAGGGGTATTGGCCGCCGGCGTTATTGACCAGGCCATGGATGGGGCCATGGTCGTGCAGAATCTGCGTGACCAGCGCCTTCACCGCCTCTTCATCACGAATATCACAGACATGCCAATGGGCGACGCCGCCATCTTCGACAATTTCCGCTGCGACCTTCTGCAGTTTTTCCGGCTTGCGACCCACCAGGATCACGCGAGCGCCCAAGGCCGCCAGCTCATGGGCGGTGCAGCGGCCAATGCCACTGCCGCCTCCGGTGACAATCACGGTTTGCCCCTGGAACAGGTCGGCTTTGAAGATCGAGTCGAAGGCCACGGCGACGGTCCTTTAGGTGAGTTGGTCGGCAATGTGTTGCGGCACGGCGATGGGGATTTCCAGCAGTTGCTGGGCAAAGGCTTTGCCTTGCGGGTCGATGCGCAGGCTGGCGATACCACCGCCGCCCAGGGCATTTTCCAGCAGGAAATTCAGGCTGTGGCTGCCGGGTAGATACCAGCGCTCGACGCGGCCGTGAAGGGGGTCGAGCACGTGGCTCATCCAATCGACGATCACCTCCCGGGTCAGCGTTTCGGCGATCCATGGCAGGTAGTCGGGGTGGCGGGCGATCACGCCGATATTGCTGTGGTTGCCCTTGTCACCGGAGCGCGCCACGGCAAGTTTCACCAGGGGCACGCTGGCGTCGGCGCGGCCTTGGGGTTTGGGCGGTTCGATGGGGGCAGCGGGCGTGCGTAGGGGGAGCGCGGCGGGCAGTTCGACGGCATGGCGTTGGCCTTGATAATCGATGCTCAGTGCACAGGCCGCCTTGTCGATCAGAAACGAAAACAGCCGAATCAACGGGTAGACCGTAGGCCGCCCGCCGACGATGCCGGTGAGCCCCGGCGCCATGCCGGTGGCCGCTTGCGCGATCTCGCGGGCGAACAGCACCAGGGCCTGTTTGCTCGGGTGCCTCACGGCCAGTTTCATCACCACTTCGCGGCAATCCTCACGCCGGGCATGGGCGCCGTAGGTGGCTTCGCTGCCCAGCAGCTCAATGTTCACGTCGGTGTAGGGCGCCCAACCGCGTTGGCTGAACAGTTGCTCGGTCTTGTTGATGATCGCCTGGCTGACCCGCTCGGCCTTGGCCACCGCGTCGATCCCGGCAAGCAGACAACTGGCGGTACAGCGGAAACCATCAGGATAGGTGGCGCTGACCTTGTACTGATCGGTGGGTGGTAGCCCCTTGGCGCCGTGCACACGCACTGAATGCTTGCCTTGCTGCTGCAACTTGACCTGGCTGAAATCGCAGATCACATCCGGCAGCAGATAGGCGCGCGGATCAGCGATTTCATACAGCAGCTGTTCGGCCACGCTGAGTTCACTGATCAGGCCGCCGCTGCCTTCGACTTTGTTGACGGTGAACTGGCCGTCGGCGCTGACTTCGACGATGGGGAAGCCGATGTGCTCGTAGTCCGGTACGTCGCGCCAATCGGTGAAATTGCCGCCGGTGCACTGGGCACCGCATTCGATGATATGCCCGGCCAGGGCGGCCTGGGCCAGATGATCGTAGTTTTGCCATGACCAGTTGAACTCGTGCACCAAGGCCGCGCTGACCACCGCGCTGTCGACCACTCGGCCGGTGATGATGATATCGGCGCCAAGCCCCAGGGCCTGGGCAATCCCCGGCGCGCCAAGGTAGGCATTGGCGGACACGCACAAAGGTGGCAGCGGGGCGCCATTGAACATGTCGGTGACGTTGGGCAGGTGTTTGAGTTGGGGGTGCAGGTCATCGCCGAGCAGCACCGCGATTTTCAGCGCAATGCCGGCCTGGTCGCAGGCCGCTTGCAGGGCGGCGGCGCAGGCCTGGGGATTGATGCCGCCGGCATTGCTGATCACGCGGATGCCCTGGCGTTGGAGATCCGCCAGCAAGGGCGTGAGGACCTCGACAAAGTCCGTGGCGTAACCGGCCTTGGAGTCTTTCATGCGTGCTCCGGCGAGAATCGACATGGTGACTTCCGCCAGGTAGTCGAACACCAGGTAATCCAGGGCGCCGCCGTGCACCAATTGAGCGGCCGCCGTGCAGGTGTCGCCCCAGAAGGCGCTGGCGCAGCCGATACGAACCGTTTTGCTCATGAGAAATCCGTCCTCCAGGGGCTGGCGTCGAGACTACCAAGCAAGCGCTTGGTTTGTAAACTGTGCGCACAAGTTTTACCCAAGCGCTTGCTTGGGTGGCGGCCACGGCCTAAATTGCCGCCCAAGATGTCAGCACAAGTGAAGGAGAGCAGCATGGATGAGCACAAAGCCCTGGGGGTGATGCGCGCCATGGTCGCCGGTGGCCGATTGACCGACCCCGAGAGCGCCCGGGGCAAATTGCTGCAAACCGCGGCTCACCTGTTTCGCAACAAGGGTTTTGAGCGCACGACCGTGCGTGACCTCGCCAGCGCCGTGGGCATACAGTCGGGGAGCATCTTTCATCATTTCAAGAGCAAGGACGAGATTCTGCGGGCGGTGATGGAAGAAACCATCCACTACAACACCGCAATGATGCGCGCCGCGCTGGAAGAGGCGAGCACTGTGCGCGAGCGTGTGCTGGCGCTGATTCGCTGCGAGTTGCAGTCGATCATGGGCGGCAGCGGCGAGGCCATGGCGGTGCTGGTCTACGAATGGCGTTCGCTGTCGGCCGAGGGCCAGGCCCAGGTGCTGGCCTTGCGCGACGTTTATGAAGATATCTGGTTGCAGGTATTGGGTGAGGCCAAGACCGCCGGGTATATCCGCGGTGACGTGTTTATTACTCGGCGCTTCCTGACGGGCGCGTTGTCCTGGACCACTACCTGGTTCCGTACCCAGGGCAGCCTGACCCTTGAAGAATTGGCCGAAGAGGCCCTGCTGATGGTGTTAAAGGCGGATTGAGGTGCACGTTATTAATTTTAGGGCGAACGTTGTCTCCCCCGATAAAAACGCCTAGCTTAGCGCCATCAGAATATTCAACGGTGTGTGCCTCGATGTTTTCGCCATGGCGGCTGGCTGCAGGACTTGCATTATGGGCACTGGGCAGCGCCGCGTGGACGCAGGCGGGCGCTGCGCAATTGGTGAGGATCGGCGCGGCGCACTTTCCGCCTTACACCGTACGTCCTGAACAAGGTGCCGATACCGGTTTGCTGCCGCAATTGATCGAGGCCCTGAACGCTGCGCAAACCGACTACCAGTTTGTCTTGGTACCCACATCTATTCCCCGGCGTTTCCGTGATTTCGAGCAAGGCCGGGTCGACATGGCGATCTTCGAAAACCCGTCCTGGGGCTGGCGGGATATTGCCCATACCAGCGTCGACATGGGCCTGGAAGACGCAGAAATCTTCGTCGCCCAACGTCAGCCAGGTCGCGACGAAAGCTATTTTGCCGACCTTGCCGGCAAGCGCCTGGCAGTGTTCAGCGGCTATCACTATGCCTTTGCGGGTTTCAACCCGGATCCCAGGAACATGGCCCAGCACTTCAACGCCACCTTGACTTATTCCCATGACAGCAACCTGTTGATGGTCGCGCGTGGGCGGGCTGATATTGCCTTGGTGACGCGTTCGTACCTGAGTGATTTTCTGGTGCGCAATGTGGACATGGCCGGGCAATTTCTGGTGTCCGAGCGCATTGACCAGGTGTATCACCATTACGCGTTGCTGCGGCCCAAGGCACCGATCACGGCAGAGGCGTTTTCCGCATTGCTCAAGGGCTTGCGGGACAATGGGCAGATGCTGAAGATTTTCGAGCCGTATCGTATTGATCTGACGCCAGTGCCCTGAGGGGGATTTGAAACCTTTTTGATGGGGCGCGAGGGAGCTGGCTCCCGTGACGGTCGGATAGCTGGCGCATATCTACCTGACACGCCAAGATCCAAATGTGGGAGGGGGCTTGCCCCCGATGGCGGATTACGGCCAGCGTGGTTTGACGGGGCGCCTAAGATCAAGATCAAAAGCAGATCAAGAGCGGCTCGCTTCGCATCGTGGTTACCGATTGCCCGCGCCGCTCCTTCCACACTATATGTTTATGCCGCGCTCAAACCCTGCGTGCAAACGTATCGCTGTGGCTGCCCGACACCTTGCGGCAATGCACCAGCGCATCGCGAATCATGAAGTTCACCAATGTCGGCGAAACCCCCAACTCCTTGGCGATATCCTTTTGAGGCACGCCATGCAGGCGGTACATCTCGAACGCATAGCGAGTGCGCTGGGGCAATTCCGTCAGGGCGTCGGCGATGTTTTCCAGGGTGTTGAAATTGATGTGCGACGTTTCCGGTGAAGCGCCGTGAATAACCACATTCAAGCCTTCCTCTTCGGTCCCGGAGTATTTGAGCTCCAGGGCCTGCTTGCGGTAATGATCGATCGCCAGGTTACGCACGATCTGGAACAGGTAACTCAGTTGGGCTTTGAACGATGAAGTGATCGTCGGCGCTGACTGCAATCGGAAGTAGGCGTCCTGTACCACGTCTTCGGCACGGGAGCGGCACCCGGTAATGCGTGCGGCGATCTTTACCAATATCAGTCGATTATCGACGAACGCCTGCAGAAGGGGTGAGTCGCACCTGCCTGTGGATACTTGTTCCGTCATGGAAATCACCTTGTCGCAAAAGAGGTTAGGGGAGGGCGTCCTTGCTGAGGCCTCCTACACATCGGGCAACAAATTATGCTGAATGATAATGATTGTCAAATGAGAAGGCGAACTAATCTTATGCCTTTGTGGAAGGTGTGAACTACGTCTCGCTCGCCGCCTGCGACTAATTATTTGCCGGGGCCGTCCGTTCTTCTGGGTGACAGGCTTGTTAACAAACGGCCAAGGATCAGCACCCGCAGGAGGAGCAGATGGGTTTTTATCGTGCATTGGGCATGTGTCAGTTTGGAGTGCTTGCGTGATGAATACGCCCGCCCGGCTGCGTCTGTTTTGCCTGCCCCACTCAGGCGCCAGCGCCTCGGTCTATGCTCGCTGGCGCCGCGTCCTGCCGGATTGGTTGCAGGTATGCCCGCTGGAATTACCCGGGCGCGGCAGGCGCATGGACGAGCCGTTGCAGCGCGATATCAAGGCTCTGGCGGCGCAATTGGCTGAGGAAATCAGCCGTGATCTCGACGGTCCTTATGCCTTGTTCGGTCACAGCCTGGGTGGGCTGTTGGCGTTTGAGTTGGCCCATGCCTTGAGCGCGCGCAATGTGCCTGCGCCCCTGGCGTTATTTGCTTCAGGCACGGCTGGCCCGGCGCGGCGCGATGTCAGCGAATACGCTATCGAGAAGACCGATGCCCAACTCATCGCCCGCCTGCGCGAATTGCAGGGCACTGCCGAAGAAGCCCTGGCCAGCCCCGAGTTGATGCAGTTGATGTTGCCGATCCTGCGCGCCGACTTTCTGCTGTGCGGCAGTTTCATCTACGGCGAGCGCGAGCCGCTTGGCCTGCCAATCCATGTGTTTGGCGGCAAGCAGGACAGCGTACGCGCCGACCAGTTGCTCGACTGGCAACTCGACGCCGCCAGCGGTTTCTCCCTGGATATGTTCGACGGCCATCACTTCTTTCTCGTACAGCACGAAAGCGCCGTATTGCGCTGCCTGCGGCGCTATGCCGACGAGCACTTGGCGCGCTGGCGCATTGGCGCGGCACGGCAACTTGCCGCCGGCTGAACCTCACCGATTTCCCGAATTTCCCGTAAGCCGATTTCAGGCAGGAACCCCATGATGGACGCCTTCGAACTCCCCCGCACCCTGGTCCAGTCCCTTCAACGCCGCGCTGCGCAGACACCGGATCAGGTCGCGTTGCGCTTCCTCGCCGACAGCGCCGAGCACAGTGTGGTACTCAGCTACCGCGACCTGGACCAACGCGCCCGCACCATCGCCGCCGCCTTGCAAGCCAATGCCGGCCTTGGCGAACGGGCGGTGCTGCTGTTCCCCAGCGGCCCGGACTACGTCGCAGCGTTCTTTGGGTGCCTGTATGCCGGGGTGATCGCGGTGCCGGCGTATCCGCCGGAGTCCACGCGCCGCCATCACCAGGAGCGCCTGCTATCGATCATCAGCGATGCCGAGCCGCGCCTGTTGTTGACGATTGCCAGCCTCAGCGAGGACCTGGCGCAGATTGAAAATGCGCCGCCGGTGCTGAGCGTGGACACCCTGGAGGCGCAGCTTGCCGAGCACTGGGTCGAGCCCCAGTTGCAGGCCGACGACATCGCCTTCCTGCAATACACCTCGGGCTCCACCGCCTTGCCCAAGGGCGTGCAAGTCAGCCATGGCAACCTGGTGGCCAACGAAGTGCTGATCCGTCGTGGCTTCGGTATCGACCTCAACCCCGATGATGTGATCGTCAGCTGGTTGCCGCTGTACCACGACATGGGCCTGATCGGTGGTTTGCTGCAACCGATTTTCAGCGGCGTGCCCTGTGTGTTGATGTCGCCGGCCTATTTTCTCGCCCGACCGTTGCGTTGGCTGCAAGCGATCAGCGAATACAGCGGCACCATCAGTGGCGGTCCGGATTTCGCCTACCGCCTGTGCAGCGAGCGGGTCAGCGAGTCGGCCCTCGAACGCCTGGATTTGAGCCGCTGGCGCGTGGCCTATTCCGGCTCCGAGCCGATTCGCCTCGATACCCTGGAGCGCTTCGCGGAAAAATTCGCCGTCTGCGGTTTCACGCCGAACAACTTCTTCGCCTCCTACGGTTTGGCCGAAGCGACCCTGTTTGTTGCCGGCGGCACCCGTGGTTGCGGGATTCCCGCGATGCACATGGACGAGCAAGCGCTGGCCGCCAACCATGCCGAACCGGGCCAGGGCAGTGCGATCATGAGTTGCGGCACCAGCCAGCCGGACCACGCTGTGCTGATCGCCGACCCGCATACCCTCACCGAGCTTGCCGACAATTGTGTCGGCGAACTCTGGGCCACGGGGCCGAGTATCGCCCACGGTTACTGGCGCAACCCCGAAGCCAGCGCCAAGACTTTCGTCCAGCACGCCGGCCGCACCTGGTTGCGCACCGGTGACCTGGGTTTCATCCGCGACGGCGAGGTGTATATCACCGGTCGCCTCAAAGACCTGCTGATCGTGCGCGGCCACAACCTCTACCCCCAGGACATTGAACAGACCATCGAGCGTGAAGTGGAGGTGGTGCGCAAAGGTCGCGTCGCCGCCTTTGCCGTGAATGACCAGGGCCTGGAGGGCATCGGCATTGCTGCGGAAATCAGCCGCAGCGTGCAGAAAATCCTGCCGCCAGAAGCACTGATCAAAGCGATCCGCCAAGCGGTGGCCGAGTCCTGCCAGCAAGCCCCGAGCGTGGTGGTGCTGCTTAACCCCGGTGCGCTGCCGAAGACGTCCAGCGGTAAGGTACAGCGCGCAGCCTGCGCGATTCGCCACGCCGATGGCAGCCTCGATAGCTATGCGCAATTCCCCGGAGTACAAGAGGCTGCGAGCGGCGCGGCGCTGGCGTCTGATGTGCAACAACAGATCGCGGCGATCTGGTGCGAGCAATTGCAGCTGCCCAGCGTGGCCGCCGATGACCATTTCTTCCTGCTGGGTGGCAACTCCATCAGCGCCACCCAAGTGGTCGCCCGCCTGCGTGAAACCCTGGGCCTGGAACTGAACCTGCGCCTGCTGTTCGAGGCACCGACGCTGTCTGCCTTCGCGGCGGGCGTGGCGCAACTGCAACAGGACGGCGGCGTCGCCCAGGGCGTGATTCACGCGTTGTCGCGCCAGGAAGAGCTGCCCCAGTCTCTGGCACAGAACCGCCTGTGGATCACCTGGCAGTTGGACCCGCACAGCAGCGCCTACACCATTCCCGGCGCCTTGCACCTGCGTGGCGAGCTGGATGAAGAGGCGTTGCGCGCAAGCTTCCAGCAACTGATCCAACGCCACGAAGCCCTGCGTACGCGCTTTTACGAGCGCGATGGTCAGGGCTTTCAGCGTGTCGAGGCCGCGACGGATTTTGCGCTGCAAGTCATCGACCTCAGTGACTTGCCCGCTGCCGAGCGCGAAGCGCGTGCGCAGCAGATTCGCGAAGATGAAGCGCGTACCCAGTTCGACCTGGAGAAAGGCCCGCTGCTGTGGGTCACCCTGGTGCGCCTGGACGATGAAGACCACCAACTGCTGGTGACGCTGCACCACATCATTGCCGACGGCTGGTCGCTGAATATCCTGATCGACGAGTTCTCGCGCCTGTACGCCGCTGCCGTCCGAGGGCAGCCCCTTGAGCTGCCGCCGCTGGCCCTGCACTACGCCGACTACGGCAGCTGGCAGCGCCAATGGCTGGCCGAAGGCGAAGGCTCGCGCCAGTTGGCGTACTGGACGGCGCAGTTGGGTGAGGAGCATCCGGCCTTGAACCTGGCCACCGATCATCCGCGTTCGGCCCAGCATCGGCACAGCGCCTCGCGCCACAGTCTGCGTCTGGATACACGCCTCAGCGCCGCGATTCGCCAAACCGCTCAGGCTCATGAGTCGACCCCGTTCATGCTGTTGCTGGCGGCGTTCCAGACCTTGCTTCATCGCTACAGCGGCCAGCGCGATATTCGCATCGGCGTGCCCAATGCCAACCGCCCGCGCCAGGAAACCCAGGGCCTGATCGGTTTCTTTATCAACACCCTGGTACTGCGTGCCGAGCTGGACGGGCGCCTGCCGTTCGACCAACTGCTGGCCGCCACCCGCCACAGTGCGTTGGGGGCCCAGGCCCATCAGGACTTGCCCTTCGAACAATTGCTGGAAGCCTTCCCCCAGGCCCGTGAACAGGGCCTGTTCCAGGTGATGTTCAACCACCAGCAACGTGACCTGAGTGCCTTGCGCCGCTTGCCGGGGCTGTTGGCCGATGAACTGCCATGGCACAGCCGCGAAGCCAAGTTCGACCTGCAACTGCATAGCGAGGAAGATCACAACGGGCGCTTCAGCCTGTCGTTCGACTACGCCGATGAGCTGTTCGAAAGCGCGACTATCCAGCGCCTGGCCGAGCACTACGTCAGCGTGTTGCAAGCGGTCTGCGAGCAACCGCAACAGGCCATCGGCGACCTGCCGTTGATGTCGCCCGGCCAGCAGCAACCCTGGGGCGAAGCGCCCTGCGAGCCGGCCCGGCAGTGGTTGCCTGAGTTGCTCAGCCAACAGAATTCGGACGCCACTGCGCTGGTCTGGCAGCACGGCAGCCTGACCTTCGCCCAACTGCATACCCAGGCCAACCGCCTGGCTCACTACCTGCGCGACAAAGGCGTCGGCCCGGACGTGTGTGTGGCCATCGCCGCCGAGCGTTCGCCGCAACTGCTGATCGGCCTGCTGGCCATCATCAAGGCCGGTGGCGCCTACGTGCCGCTCGATCCGGATTACCCTGCCGAGCGCCTGGCCTACATGCTCAAGGACAGTGGCGTACACCTGCTGCTGACCCAAACCGCGTTGCTGGAGCAGTTGCCGACTGCCGAAGGCGTGTGCGTGATCGCCATGGACAGCCTGCACCTCGACAGCTGGCCAACCCAGGCACCGGGCTTGCACCTGCATGGCGACAACCTTGCCTACGTGATTTATACCTCCGGTTCCACCGGCCAACCCAAGGGCGTGGGCAACACCCATGGCGCGCTGGCAGAACGTTTGCAGTGGATGCAGGCCACCTATCAATTGAATGAAACCGATGTACTGATGCAAAAGGCGCCGATCAGTTTCGACGTGTCGGTGTGGGAGTGTTTCTGGCCGCTGATCACCGGTTGCCGCCTGGTGCTCGCGGGGCCGGGTGAACACCGCGACCCGCACCGCATCGCGCAGTTGGTGCAGGAACATGGCGTGACCACGCTGCACTTTGTGCCACCGTTGTTACAACTGTTTATCGATGAACCGCTGGCAGCCGAATGCACCAGCCTGCGCCGTATGTTCTCCGGCGGCGAAGCCTTGCCCGCCGAGTTGCGCAACCGCGTGTTGGCGCAGTTGCCGGCAGTGCAGTTGCACAACCGTTATGGCCCGACCGAAACCGCAATCAACGTCACCCATTGGCATTGCTCCGCCACTGATGGTGAGCGCTCGCCGATTGGTCGGCCGTTGGGCAATGTGATCTGCCGCGTGCTCGACGAGCAGCTTAACCCGCTGCCGGCCGGGGTGCCGGGCGAGTTGTGCATCGGCGGCATCGGCCTGGCGCGTGGTTATCTTGGTCGTGCCGGGCTGACGGCCGAACGCTTTGTTGCGGACCCCTTGGGTGCGGCGGGCGCACGCCTGTATCGCACCGGTGACCGGGCGCGCTGGAGTGCCGATGGCGTGCTTGAATACCTCGGGCGCCTGGACCAGCAGGTCAAACTGCGTGGGTTCCGGGTGGAACCGGAAGAAATCGAAGCACGCCTGCTGGCCCAGGACGGTATCGCCCAAGCCGTGGTGCTGGTGCGCGACGCGCAGTTGATCGGCTATTACACCGCCCACACCGAACTGGATGAGCAACAGGTCAAAACCGCCCTGGCCGCCCAATTGCCGGAATACATGGTGCCCGCGCTGCTGATGCGCCTGGACGCCATGCCGCTGAGCCCCAGCGGCAAGCTCGACCGGCGCGCCTTGCCCGAGCCGGTCTGGCAAACCCGCGAACACGTCGAACCGCACACGCCTTTGCAGCTGCAAATCGCCGCGATCTGGCGCGAGGTCTTGGGCCTGCCGCGCATTGGCCTGCGCGATGACTTCTTCGCCTTGGGCGGGCACTCGTTGCTGGCCACGCAAATCATCTCGCGCACCCGCCAGGCGTGTGACGTAGAGCTGCCGTTGCGCACCCTGTTCGAAGCCAGTGAATTGGGTGCCTTCGCCGAGCAGGTCGGGCTGATCCAGGCGGCGGGGCAGCGCAACCAACAAAGCGCAATCGCCAAGGTCGACCGCAGCGCGCCGGTGCCGTTGTCCTATTCCCAGCAGCGCATGTGGTTCCTCTGGCAGATGGAACCGGACAGCCCGGCCTACAACGTCGGCGGCATGGCGCGCCTGCGCGGCGTGCTGGATGTGCAACGTTTCGAGGCGGCGTTGCAGGCATTGATCATGCGTCACGAAACCCTGCGTACCACCTTCCCGAGCGTTGACGGCGTGGCGTGCCAGAAGGTCGCACCGCAGACCGGCGTGCGCATGGACTGGCAGGACTTCTCAGCGCTGAGCGAAACCGAGCGCCAACAGCGTTTGCAGCAACTGGCGGATCAAGAAGCGCACACGCCGTTCAACCTGGAAACCGGGCCGCTGCTGCGGGCCTGCCTGGTCAAGGCCGGCGAGCAGGAACACTACCTGGTGCTGACCCTGCACCATATCGTCACCGAAGGCTGGGCCATGGACATCTTTGCCCGTGAACTCAGCGCCTTGTACGAAGCTTTTATCGACGAACGCGATTCGCCGCTGGTGCCGCTGCCGGTGCAGTACCTCGACTACAGCGTGTGGCAGCGCCAGTGGCTGGAGTCCGGCGAGCGCCAACGCCAGCTGGATTACTGGACCGCGCAACTGGGCACTGAACATCCTCTGCTGGAACTGCCCGGTGATCGCCCACGGCCTGCGGTACAAAGCCACCAGGGCGAGCTGTACCGCTTTGACCTGAGCGATGAGTTGGCGGCCCGCGTGCGCGCCTTCAATGCCGAGCGCGGCCTCACGCTGTTCATGACCATGACCGCCACCCTGGCCGTGTTGCTCTACCGCTACAGCGGCCAGACCGACCTGCGCATCGGCGCGCCGGTCGCCAACCGCATTCGTCCGGAAAGCGAAGGGCTGATCGGCGCGTTCCTCAACACCCAGGTGCTGCGTTGCCAGCTCGATGGGCAGATGAGTGTCGCCCAGCTGTTCGAGCAAGTCCGTCATACGGTGATCGAGGGCCAGTCTCACCAGGACCTGCCGTTCGATCATCTGGTGGAAGCCCTGCAACCGGCGCGAAGTGCCGCGTATAACCCACTGTTCCAGGTGATGTGCAACGTGCAGCGCTGGGAGTTCCAGCAGAGCCGCCAACTGGCGGGCATGACCGTCGAGTACCTGGCCAACGATGCGCGGGCGACCAAGTTCGACCTTAACCTGGAAGTCACCGACCTCGACCATCGCCTGGGTTGCTGCCTGACCTACAGCACCGACCTGTTTGATGAACCGCGCATTGCGCGCATGGCCGAACATTGGCGCAACCTGTTGCACGCCTTGATCGCCAACCCGCAGCAGCGTCTCAGCGAATTGCCGTTGTTGAGCGCAGATGAACAGCGCGCATTGCAGGACAGCCTCGGGGTTGAGAAGGGCGAGCATCGCCTCGACCAATGCATCCATCAGCTGTTCAGCCATCAAGCCAGCCAGCGTGCCGATGCCCCAGCGCTGACCTTTGCCGGTATGACCCTCACTTATGCAGAGCTGGACGCCCGCGCCAACCGCCTGGCCTGGATGCTGCGCGAGCGCGGGGTGGGCCCGCAGGTACGGGTCGGCCTGGCACTGCCGCGCTCGCTGGAAATGGTCATCGGCCTGCTGGCGATCCTCAAGGCCGGTGGCGCCTACGTGCCGCTGGACCCGGAATACCCGTTGGACCGCCTGCATTACATGATCGAGGACAGCGACATCGGCCTGCTGCTCAGCGATGCGGCGATGTTCGAAGCCCTCGGCGAATTACCGACGACCGTGGCGTGCTGGTGCCTGGAAGACGACCTGCCGGTGCTGGAGAATTACCCTGCCGATGCGCTGCCGTTTGTGAGCCTGGCGCAACACCAGGCGTACCTGATCTATACCTCCGGCTCCACTGGCAAGCCCAAGGGCGTGGTGGTGTCCCACGGTGAAATCGCCATGCATTGTCAGGCGGTGATCGAACGGTTCGGTATGCGTCCGGATGACTGCGAGCTGCACTTTTATTCGATCAACTTCGACGCCGCCACCGAGCGTTTGCTGGTGCCGCTGCTCAGCGGTGCCCACGTGGTATTGCGCGCCCAGGGCCAGTGGGATGCCGAAGAAATCTGCGCGCTGATTCGTACCCATCGCATCAATGTCCTTGGCTTTACCCCCAGCTATGGCAGCCAGTTGGCGCAGTGGCTGGCGACCCGGCAGCAGACCTTGCCGGTGCGCATGTGCATCACCGGTGGCGAAGCCTTGACCGGCGAGCACCTGCAACGTATTCGTGCGGCGTTCATGCCTGAGGTGTTCTTCAACGCCTATGGCCCCACCGAAACCGTGGTGATGCCGCTGGCCAGCCTGGCGCCGCAGCAGTTGGAGGAGGGCGCCGGCAGCGTGCCGATTGGCAGCATCATCGGTGAGCGCGTGGCCTACATTCTCGACGCCGACCTGGCGCTGGTGCCCCAAGGCGCCAGTGGTGAGTTGTATATCGGCGGTGCCGGCCTGGCCCAGGGCTACCACCGCCGGCCAGGGATGACGGCGGAGCGGTTTGTCGCTGATCCGTTTGCCGCCAAGGGCGGGCGCCTGTACCGCACCGGCGACCTGGTGCGTCAACGCGCCGATGGCCTGGTGGAATACCTGGGGCGTATCGACCACCAGGTGAAGATTCGCGGTTTCCGTATCGAGTTGGGCGAGATTGAAACGCGCTTGCTCGAACATGCCGCCGTGCGCGAAGCGGTAGTGCTGGCCCTGGATGCACCGAGCGGCAAGCAACTGGTGGCGTACCTGGTCAGCGATGCCGAGCCTGTCGCCTTGCGCGAGGCGCTGAAGGCGCACCTCAAGGCGCAACTGCCGGACTACATGGTGCCTGCGCATTTGATCGTGCTGGACAGTATGCCGCTGACCGCCAACGGCAAGCTCGACCGCCGCGCCTTGCCTGAGCCGGACCCTGAGGCCAATCGCCAACACTACGTAGCGCCACGCAATGCGCTGGAACACAGCCTGGCCGCCATCTGGTGCGCGGTGTTGAATGTGAAGCAAGTCGGCCTCGACGATAACTTCTTTGAACTGGGCGGTGACTCGATCCTGTCGATCCAGGTGGTCAGCCGGGCGCGCCAGGCCGGGATCCATTTCAGCCCCCGTGACCTGTTCCAGCACCAGACCGTGCAAACCCTGGCCGCTGTCGCCACCCGTTCGCAGCAGGTCACCGCTGAGCAAGGTGTATTGACCGGCAGCTCTGGGCTTACGCCGATCCAGCATTGGTTCTTCGACACCGATATTACGGCGCGCCAGCACTGGAACCAGGCGCTGGTGCTCAAGCCATTGCAACTGCTCGACCCCCATCGCCTGGAGCAAGCGTTGCTGGCGGTGCTGGAACATCACGACGCGCTGCGCCTGAGCTTCACCCGGCGCGACGCGCAGTGGCATGCCGAACACCTGGCCGTGCCGGAAGGCGGCGTGCTGATGCAGGCGCAGGTGCGCGACATGGAGCAATGCACCGCGCTGTTCACCGATACCCAGCGCAGCCTCGACCTTGAGCGCGGGCCGCTGTTGCGTGCGTTGCTGGTGGACGGGCCGCAGGGCCAGCAGCGCTTGCTGATCGCGATCCATCACCTGGTGGTCGATGGCGTGTCGTGGCGTGTATTGCTGGAGGATCTGCAAAACGTTTATCGCCAACTCAGTGACGGCCAGTCTGTCAGCCTGCCGGCCAAGACCAGCGCGTTGCGCGATTGGGCCGCGCGTTTGCAGGCGTACGCCGGCAGCGAATCCCTGCGCGAAGAGTTAAGCCTGTGGCAGGACCAGTTGGCCGGCCCGGCCGTGACACTGCCGGTGGCACGCGCGCAAGGCAGCTTGCGCAATCGTGACGCCGAGACGGTCAGCGTGCGCCTGGACGCAGAGACCACGCGCCAACTGTTGCAGCAAGCGCCGAGCGCCTACCGCACCCAGGTCAACGACTTGTTGTTGACGGCCCTGGCCCGCGTGCTGTGCCGCTGGAGCGGCCACGACTCGGCGTTGATTCAGCTGGAAGGCCACGGCCGCGAACCGTTGTTCGATGAGATCGACCTGACGCGCAGCGTCGGTTGGTTCACCAGCGCCTACCCGTTGCGTCTGACCCCGCTGGCCGAGCAGGGCGCCTCGATCAAGGCGATCAAGGAGCAACTGCGCGGCGTGCCGCACAAGGGCTTGGGCTACGGCGTGCTGCGCTACCTGGCGGACGACCTGTGCAAACGCAGCATGGCGGCATTGCCAGGCGCCGACATCACCTTCAACTACCTCGGTCAGTTCGACCAGAGCTTTGGCGCCGAGGCGCTGTTCCACCCGCTGGATGAGTCCGCCGGCCTGGCCCATGATCCGGACGCACCGCTGCCCAATGAGCTGAGTGTCGACAGCCAGGTCTACGGCGGTGAGCTGGTGCTGCGCTGGACCTTCAGCCGTGAGCGCCACGATGCGCACACCATCCGCAATCTGGCCGACGCCTACCTGGCCGAACTGCGCAGCCTGATCGCCCATTGCCTGCAGGACGATGCCGGTGGCCTCACACCGTCCGATTTCCCCTTGGCGCACCTGACCCAGGCGCAACTGGATGCCTTGCCGGTTCCGGCCAGCGCCATCGAAGACGTCTACCCGCTGACCCCGATGCAAGAGGGCCTGTTGCTGCATACCTTGCTGGAACCGGGCACCGGCCTGTATTACATGCAGGACCGTTACCGCATCAACAGTGCCCTGGACCCCGAGCGTTTCGCCCAGGCCTGGCAAGCGGTGATCGCCCGCCATGAAGCCTTGCGCGCTTCGTTCTGCTGGAACGTCGGCGAAGACATGCTGCAAGTGATCCACAAGCCCGGCAGTACGCCGATTGAATACCTGGACTGGAGCGCCGACCCGCAGGATGAGCAGGAACCGCGCCTGCAAGCGTTGCTCAAGGCCGAGCGTGAAGCAGGATTCGATCTGCTCAACCAGGCCCCGTTCCACTTGCGCCTGATCCGCGTGGGGGAGGCACGTTACTGGTTCATGATGAGCAACCACCACATCCTCATCGATGCATGGTGCCGTTCGCTGTTGATGAATGACTTCTTCGATATCTACATGGCCCTGGGCGAGGGTCGCGACGCGCAACTGGCGACGCCGCCGCGCTACCGCGACTACATCGCCTGGCTGCAACGCCAGAACCTCAATGAAGCGCGCCAGTGGTGGCAACAAAACCTGCAAGGCTTCGAACGCACCACGCCGATCCCGAGCGATCGCCCGTTCCTGCGCGAACATGCCGGCGGCAGCGGCGGCATGGTGGTGGGCGACTGCTATACCCGCCTCGATGCCCGTGACGGTGCGCAACTGCGTGAACTGGCGCAGGCGCACCAGCTCACCGTCAACACCTTTGCCCAGGCGGCATGGGCATTGGTGCTGCGTCGCTTGAGTGGCGATCGCGATGTGTTGTTCGGTGTCACCGTGGCCGGGCGCCCGGTAGAGATGCCCGAGATGCAACGTACCGTCGGCCTGTTTATCAACAGCATCGCACTGCGGGTGAAACTGCCCGAGGACGGCCAGCCTTGCAGCGTGCGCCAGTGGTTGAGCGCCTTGCTCGACAGCAATATGCAGCTGCGCGAGTACGAATACCTGCCGCTGGTGACCATCCAGGAGCACAGCGAATTGCCCAAGGGCCAGCCGTTGTTCGACAGCCTGTTTGTGTTCGAAAACGCCCCGGTGGAAGTCTCGGTGCTGGACCGTGCGCAAAGCCTGAATGCCACCTCGGATTCCGGGCGTACCCACACCAACTTCCCACTGACAGCCGTGTGTTATCCGGGCGATGATCTCGGTTTGCACCTGTCTTACGACCAGCGTTATTTCGACGAAAGCACCGTGCAAGGCATGCTCAGTGAGTTCAAGCGCCTGCTGCTGGCGCTGGTGCAGGGCTTCCATGGCGACATGGCCGAGCTGCCGCTGATGGGCGAGCAGGAACGTGAATTCCTAGTGGAAGGCTGTAACCAGAGCGCACATGCCTACCCGCTGGAGCGCAGCTACATCGAGTTGTTCGAGCAACAGGTGGCGCAACATCCGCAGCGTATCGCCGCCAGTTGCCTCGACCAGCAATGGAGCTATGACGAGCTGAACCGCCGCAGCAATGGCCTGGGCCACGCGCTGATTGCGGCGGGTGTGGGCCTGGACCAACCGGTGGCGTTGCTGGCTGAACGTGGGTTGGACCTGCTGGGCATGATCATCGGCAGCTTCAAGGCCGGTGCCGGCTACCTGCCGCTGGATCCGGGGCTGCCGGGTCCGCGCCTGAGCCGCATCATCGACCTGAGCCGCACGCCCTTGCTGGTGTGCACCGAGGCGTGCCGGGAACAGGCCATCGAACTGCTCGAAGGGGTCGATTGCCAGTTGCTGGTGTGGGAGGAAATCCCTGCCCGTGGCGAAAACCCAGGTGCCTACAGTGGCCCGGACAACCTCGCCTACGTGATCTATACCTCGGGCTCCACCGGCTTGCCCAAGGGCGTGATGGTTGAACAGCGCGGGATGCTCAACAACCAGTTGAGCAAGGTGCCGTATCTGGGTCTGAGCGACGCGGATGTGATCGCCCAGACCGCTTCGCAAAGCTTTGATATTTCCGTCTGGCAGTTCCTCGCCGCGCCTCTGTTTGGTGCGCGGGTAGATATTGTGCCGAACACCATTGCCCATGATCCGCAGGGGTTGCTGGCGCACGTTCAAGCACAGGGCATCACTGTGCTGGAGAGTGTGCCGTCGCTGATCCAGGGCATGTTGGCCCAGGAGCGTATCGGCCTGGATGGTTTGCGCTGGATGTTGCCGACGGGTGAGGCAATGCCTCCGGAACTGGCGCACCAGTGGTTACTGCGCTATCCGCAGATTGGTCTGGTTAACGCTTATGGCCCGGCGGAGTGCTCGGATGATGTGGCGTTCTTCCGCGTCGACCTGGCCTCGACCCGTGGCACTTACCTGCCGATTGGTACGCCGACCGACAACAACCGTTTATACCTGCTCGATGGCGCCTTGGAGTTGGTGCCACAAGGAGCTGTCGGCGAATTGTGCGTCGCCGGCACCGGTGTCGGTCGCGGCTACGTCAGCGATCCGCTGCGCACCGCCCAGGTGTTTGTACCCAACCCCTTTGGCGCGCCCGGCGAGCGCCTCTACCGTACCGGCGACCTGGCGCGGCGTCGCAGCGATGGTGTGCTGGAGTATGTCGGTCGTATTGACCACCAGGTGAAGATTCGCGGCTACCGCATCGAACTGGGTGAAATCGAAGCGCGCCTGCACGAGCAACCGCAGGTGCGCGACGCGGCGGTGGGTGTGCAAGAGGACGTCAATGGCAAACATCTGGTTGGCTATCTGGTGGCTGCCGACGCCACGCTGGACCCGAGCGAACACTTGGAGCGCATCAAGCAACGCCTGCGTGCCGAACTGCCCGAATACATGGTGCCGCTGCATTGGCTATGGCTTGATCGCCTGCCCCTGAATGCCAACGGCAAACTCGACCGCAAGGCCCTGCCGGCTTTGGAGATCGGCCAGTTGCACAGCCAGGACTATGTGGCGCCGCGCACTGAACTGGAAGCCACGTTGACGGCTATCTGGGCCGAAGTGCTGAAAGTCGAGCGGGTAGGGGTGCAGGACAATTTCTTCGAACTGGGTGGGCACTCGCTGCTGGCTACGCAGATCGCTTCGCGGGTGCAGAAAACGTTGCAGCGCGATGTGCCGCTGCGGGCGATGTTCGAGTGCAGCACGGTGGCGGAGTTGGCCGCGTATATCCACGGGTTGGCCGCCAATGAAATCAGTGCCGAGAAGGTGGATCGGTTGAGTGATTTGATGGCGGAGTTGGAGGGGCTCTAAGGCGCAAAGGGCGCTGTCCGTTGGTCGGGCAGCGCCGTTTTTTTAGCGCGAACTGTCAATTCTGACAGTAGGCGGGGGCGAAAAAATAGGACTCACTTAAGGGAGTGCCTTGGCCGGACTGGGCTGGTCGAGGATACCTACCTCTCTTGAACACGGAGTTCTGAAAGTGGCCAAGCAAACATCCATTCCTGAAACCCCCTCAAATACCGACAATGCGTCAACGCCTTCAATTACGCCACAGCCGCAGGCGCTAGAAGTCGACGCGCCCATCATCTCCAGTGAGCTGTACGGGACGATTACGGCAGAAGCGATGGAGAAGGACTCATACCTGACTGTCGACTCGCGCATGGACAGGTTGGACATTACCGTAAAGTTCAGCATAAAGGAGGCGCCAGAGATCCGCTTGAATGATGTTGTTGACTCAAGCGGGCAGCCGGGTGCCAGGGAAATCCTGATTCCGCAGAAATACCTGACCATGTCCATGGGGTACACGCTGATCGTATGGTACGAGGGCACAGTGAGCGGTAAACCAGCCGTTTCACTGACCAAGGAAGTGGGGGTGACTTTTTACTCTGCAGAACAAAGTAAAGCGCTAGCGCCTCGATTAAGAGATGAAAAGATATTCCAAAATACGCCAACCTATGACATGCACGATCACAAAGGCGATGAGATAGTTGAAATACCTATTCCTCCACTTGCCCAGGTTGGAGATAAAATTTATTGCAGTGTCGTTATTGAGCAATTCAGTGGAAAACCCGTTTTCTATATCGTGGCTTACGGGTATGCATTAACGCTCGAAGATATAGCATCAGGCGAAAAACTTGAATTTCCGATTCCTCGTGGTTGGCTGGCACGTCAAAAGCCACGTTACGAATCAATTACTTGTCAGGCTGCCTGGATCACCAGTGGCGAGGAGCCCCAACCGCCGGCTGAAGTTGAAAACCCTGATGAAGAGACCCGTCTTCCCAGGAACGCTCTTCAAATCCAACATCGTCGTACCGCTGCTTTCATTGGGGATCAAGGCCTGGAGAATTTGCTGCCTCCCCATTTGCGGCAGTCTGCGTTTTTCGATGATAAGTGGTGCCTCAATCCGGAGCTCACTAAAAATGGGGGAGATATAGATGCGCCGGAGCTGGACACTTATGCCGGTGATCAGATCTGCTTCTACGTAAGGGGTCCCGGCTACGGATCGAAGTTACTGGGTTGTGTGGATATTGAAAGCGATGGGGACCCGGCGTCCGTCAAGTTACCGCGCTGTGTGATTGCTTGTTTCTTTAATAAGCCGATGACGCTGAGCTATACCGTTCAATTTCCTAATCTGATGGGTCCAGAGCCTCAGTCGCCGGAGCGGGTGGTCGATGTGCTGAAGCCTAGACTTTCCAAGTCGGAAATTGCAGAGGCCACTCACGGCAAGGTTAACCTCAATATTTTCGATGAGGACGCATCGGCGTTTGTTCATATTGGCGACTATGCCACATGCTCAACGTTCTGCTGGATGTGGATCACCGGTGAACATGAGGACGGAAGTAGCTACCAATCGGAAATTTTGACGAAGGCGCCTGTTACTGAGGACTGGAAGAATAAAGGTGTTGAGACGTTTATCTCGAGAGACAAGCTGCAACAACTGGCTGATTGCAGTGATTTTGAACTGCATTTTGCCGTGAGTTTCTGCGAGGCCTCTGACCGATCAGAAGCTATCGAGGCTCCGGCGGCGACTTTCCATATCGTCCAGGAAGACCTGGTGCTGCCCACGCCCGAAGTCGACAAGGCTGAGGGTGATGAATTGGAACCCTGGAATGCGCGAGATGGCGTAGACGTGGTGGTGAGTTATCTACGTATGAGCGACAGGCAAACCATCGAGCTTTGCTGGAAGGATGATGAAGACAATTGTTGGCCGTTGGATCCTCAAACCGGTGACAGAACAGGCTCTGTCACCTTCCGTTTGCCAGCGCCAGCGGTGATTGCTTCCATCGGTAGCTCCGTGGAAATCAAATACACAGTGACCACCCGCTGTGGGATTAAAACGTCCGAAAGTCTGCTGTTGAAAGTCCTCGTGCCCCACCGTTTACCGACTCCTGTGGTACGGCAAGCGACACCGGTCGCTACTCAGGATGGTGTTCTGAACCTAAGTGCGTTTGCCGGCAACGCTGATATCGACGTAGAGAAGTGGTGGTTTATCCTGCTGCAGCAGAAAGGCAGGATGCGGGCGGAAGGCACTCGACAAAACGGTGGTCTCTACGCCTTTGATGTGTATCTGAAAAAGCCAGTGACAGATACCAGCGCAGGATTATCAGATATCGTGAAGCGATCTGACTTGGCGGTTTTGAAGAATAACTCTGCGCTGACGTTTACATTTTTTGCCAGGCCCAACCCGCGTTCTGACCAAGGTTACGAGGTCATGTTCCCATCGTTAAGGTTGATTTTCCGTTCTGAGTACCGGGATTTCACATCGTTTACAGGCGGCAGTCGGAATGGTTGGCTCGATGGGGCGGCCTCTCAGGGGGAAAACAGATACGCCTCGTTTTTTGGAAAGTCTTGCATCGCCAACGGTACTGCCAGTTCAGGCACCGCTGGCGTCATTCTATACAAAAATGTGACTGGGCTTGAGGTGGGGCGTAGTTATCGCTTCAGTATGCTTGGCTGTACTTATAACGGGGCTGCCCCGTTCCCACAGTTGTCGCTACGTACGAATGCAGGTGCCGTTACTGCGGCAACGCTGTTCACAGCCATGGCGTGGAAAAGAATAGAGGGGGTCTTCGTCGCTTCCAGCTCGTCGATGCAGATGCAAGTTGTGTCTCACCTCGCTTCGGGAGCTAGCGGTAATGATTTCGCGATGACGGACCTTTTGATCGAGGACGCATGACCTTGATAACAGCCGATTGAAAACGCTCCCGCCATTGGCGGGAGCGTTTTTGCACCTACTGTGGAGTTGCAGGGATCTTCAGGCGTAGTGGGTACTGTCCGATGGTCGGAGAATACGTTCTCCAACTGAGAACTGTGAATTCTGACAGTAGGAAAAGAGGCGTTTTTTCGATGTGATAGGACGGTGTCGATCAGGACTTACACCTGTACCTCGGCATTTCCTGCCAATTGAAAAAGGACCTCTCCTCATGCCCAAATTATTGCTGGATCTGCCCGAGCCAACGCTGGTTGAGGCTGACGAAAATGGCCGTGTCGATTCACTCACTCTGCTAGACGGAGGCAATGTCAGCGTCTGCTACGACGACATGCAGGCAACTGACAGCATCACTCTGAATTGGCCACTGGCGGGCAGCGCTTATCCGCCGATACCACCCCAGAATGGCAACGACGCTGGTTGTATCAACATTTATATCCCTGCCGAATACATAGCACTATGGTTGGACAATTACGTGTTGTTCACTTACACCGTTACCCGAAACGGGGATGATCAAACGTCCTTACAAGGTCAAGTATGGATCAGCCTGCCCTCGAACCTGCCTCAGGTGCAAATTCTCAAAGCAACCGATGGCAAACTGGATCTTTCTTTGTTGTGCTGTAAAGATCCGATTCTTTACATCCCATCCTGGGCATTTGCCGACACAATCCAGACGATCGACTGCTATATAGGCGGCATCTATCCCGATGGGTCCAAGGCCAGACTCTACCCATTCGAGGATGAACCGGTTACCGACGAAGACATACGCCTGGGCTGGCGTCGAGCAATCCCTCGGGAGTTGTTCCAACAACTTAAACATGACAGCGAACTGTTTGTTTTGGCCTCCGTGCGCTTCAGCCGGGCCACTCCCTATAGATCGTTCCCCTCGCTAGTGTTGACATTGCTCACCGAGCCTCACCTGGAACTGTCGCCACCTGACCTCAAGGAAGCTGCACACACCGAGTTCGACGGCTGGGTGGTCAACCCCATAAACACGGTTAACGGTGCGCATATCACTGTGGGGTATGAGGGCATATGCAGCGGTGATACGGTATGCCCGAAGTCTTCCGGGACGCCGGGGCCAGGAACGCCGGTGCTGGAGTGTCGCCAACCGGTTGAAGGTGAAACCAGCCTGGTGTTTGCAGTATCGCCTTTAGCGATTCGTGCCAACTTTGAGCAAACCATTACCTTGACTTACGGCGTCACGCGTTGCGACGGCAGCCAATGGTCTTCACCCGAACGCAGGGTGAAAGTGCTGGGCATCACGGGCTTGCCAAAATCGAATATTGAACAGTCCACAGGCAACCGTCTGGACCTCAATACCTTTCGTGGCGACGCAAAGGGCGTGGTGCCCATTTGGAGTTATGCCATTGAGCTGGACTGCTGCTGGATGTGGGTAACCGGTACGCTTGAGGATGGCAGCGACTATTGTTTTTATGTGTTGGAGGCCGAGCCGCTTAAAGCCGCCTGGTTACACGATGGGGTCGATACACCGATCTCCAGGGCCAAGCTGCAAAAGCTGGCGGATTGCAAAGCGTTTGAGCTGCATTTTGCCGCGAACTTCGATGGCCAGTGTACGTGGGAGACTGCCGTCGAGTTCCCGGTTCGGACTTTCAGCATCGAGCAGGAAGCTTTGACACTGCCCCCTCCCAGGGTATGTGAAGCAGTGGATGATCAACTGACCATCTGGAATGGCCGGGACGGTGTAACGGTGCGGGTGGAGTATGAGCGGATCAGCCCTCATCAGACGATTCAGGTAAAGTGGATCAAGGCGGACGGTACGAGCCTGCCGTTGGAATCAAAACCGGGCAACAGTGATCCGGGCTATGTTGATTTTGCGATCCCGCGTGAAGCGGTGATTCAGGGCGCAGGTAAAACCATCCTGATCAACTACATAGTGACCAGTACTTGTAAGTTGGCGCCGTCGAAGACGCTTGGGCTGAAGATCAGTGTGCCGACCCGGTTGCCGACACCCGTTGTGCCAGAGGCTACGCCACCTGCTACTCAAGGCGGGATTTTAGATCTGCAGACTTTTACCGGTGATGCGCATATCACCGTGTATGACGCAAACTTCGACAAAGCGTGGTGGTTTGCTTTTGAAGGGCAAAATGCTTGGCTACGTGTTGTCGGGACTCTCGAATCCGGTGCCCCCCATACAATCAACGTGCGTATGGACCCACGCGTAATTTCAGAGGAAGTCGATAACGGGTTATCGGCAGTACTGCTGCGATCTGAATTGGAAAAATTGAAAGATCACAGCCCGTTGACTGTTTTTTGCGAGGTCACGACTGACGGGAGTTCAAGTGCGACGGGCGCAGTGCGGTTCCCATCATTGGAATTGACAGTCATTGTGCCCCCCAAAATTCGCTATGAAAACTTTACTGGTCAGCCGACCCGACTGATTTCTGCAGGCGCAAGTATTAGCATCCCGACGATGAACATACGTTTTCTATCTGGGCCAGGAAAAATGGGTATCTCAACGTATCCATCGACACCAGGGATGCTAGAGGGGCAGGCACTTGTTTTTGCTGATGGATTAGGCCAGGCACCGAGTCATCAAAGAGTGCGCCTTGATTTAACCTTTACATGTAAGCGTGTGAAGTGTGCATATACCTGGAATCACTATCCTACGACAGTGAGTTTTTACAGTCCGTCTGGCGGATATTTAGGTGCAGTAAATTTAAATGGGAGTCCTTTGAATAGTTGGATCGATTTTTCTGCACCGGTAGGTTCGGTAATAGGCTACATAGAGATATCGTCTGGCGATTGGATGTACTTTGATTTCTTTACCTTCTGGTTGTAGCTTCAGTCAGCTTGACTAAACGCCCACCTGCTTAGGGTGGGCGCTTTATGCACGTCGTTTTTATCAACTTACTTCGGCCCCAAAATCTTCACCAACTTCTCCGGCGACGGCGCCCCCTGTTGCTGCTGCAATCCACCCTTGTCATCCAGATAGAAAATCGCCGGCGTTGCTGACAACTCCAGTTCATCCATCAACTTCATATTGGCATCGAGCTTGGCCTCGACCTCGGCCGGGATCTTCTCCAGCGCCTTGAGCTTACTGCCCTTGCCGGCGGCTTCGTGTTCTTGCAGGGCTTTTTGCGGGTCTTTGGCGGCGAGCAGGGCGGCGGATTTGCCTGGGCTGTCTTCGCGGATGATGCCGACCATGATGTGGCGCAACTGTACCTTGCCGGCCTTGACCCACGGCCGCGCCTGTTCCCAGAACATGTTGCAGTAGGGGCAGTTAGGGTCGCTGAACAGGTACACGGTGCGCGGGGCGTTTTTATCACCGTCCTGGATCCAGCTGCTTTTTTCCATCTTGGCCCAGACTTCCTTGGCCATGGGTGCGTACACCAGTTTTTCCAGGGGCGCGGTGCTCAGGTCATTGCCCTGGGCGTCGTACAGGTTGCCGGCGATCACGTTTTTGCCGTCGGCGGTCAGGTACAGGGCCATGCCACGGTTCTGGTATTGCGCGGCGTAGCCGGTGAGGCCGCTGGGGGCATCGAATTTACCGATGATCCTGGCGCCCTTGGCTTCGATCTGTTTGATCGGCGCCGGCCAGTCTTCGGCCTGGGCCAGGGAGGCGGCGAGCGTCAAGGGCAGCAGGGTCAGCAGGTGGCGGAGGCGAGGCATGTCGGTTTCCTTGTCGTGGTGTCATCGAAGGGTTCCATGGCCCGGGCCAGGCTGGCTTCGGAGAGTTCGCCCAGGTGGCTGTTGATCAGGCGCCCATCGGCTTGGTAGAACAGCGTGGTCGGCAGGGCCATGGAGCCCACGGCCTGGCCGAGGCGGCCGCTGGCGTCGAACAGCACGTTGTCCAGGTTCAGGCCCTGGGTGGCCAGGTAGGTGCTGACGCTTTGCATGCTCTCGGCCTGGTTGACGAACAGAAAGGTCACGTCGGGGCGCATACGCTGGGCGTTTTCCAGCACGGGCATTTCGCGCCGGCACGGCGGGCACCAGGTGGCCCACAGGTTAATCACCAGCGGGCCACCCTGGTAATCCGCCAGTTGCACCACCTCGCCATTGGCGTTGCGCAGGGTGATGTCCGGCAGGCGCGTGCCTTTTTCATACAGGCTGAGGGACAGGCTGGCCATGCCCCAGAACAACAGACCGGTGATCACCCCGGCGCTGAGCGGCTTGCGCAGGGCCGGGCGACGCCAGCCATACGCCAGCGCGCCGAGCACCAGTGCGATGATGCCGGGCCAGGCGAGGAAGCCACCGTCACGCAGGTCGACCATCTCGACCCAGTCGTTGCTGTAATAACTCCAGTACATCAGCACGAAGCTGACGCGGGCGGCCAACATGCCCAGCAGGAACAGGCTGAACAGCACCGATTCGGGGTTCTCACCGCCACGCTTGGCCACGCGCCAGCCCACCAGGGTGGCGAGAATCAGCGCGCTGATCAGCAGGATGTGATTCAGGGCGATGGCGAATGTGCCGATGGTCAGGGTCAACATCAGCGCGCGTCTCGGGTTTGCGTCCAGCGTTGCAGGAAGGCGGCGGCATCCACTTCGCCGGTGATGCGTTGGGCGCGACGTTCATCACCGTCCGGGCCGATCCACACGAAGCTCGGTGGCCCCGGCACCTTGTAGCGGCCCAGCAGTTCGCGGCTGGCAGCGTTGTCGGCGGTGACGTCCAGGCGTAGCAGGCGCACGTCTTTGAGCGCGTCCATCACCTCGGGTTTGCCGAACACCTGTTTTTCCATGATCTTGCACGACACGCACCAGTCAGCGTAGTAATCCAGCAGCACCCATTGGCCCTGGGCCTTGGCGCTGTCGAGCTGGCTTTGCAGCACGGCCGGGTCATTGATGGTGGTGAAGGCATCGTGAGCGCTCGGTGCACCGGCGACCTTTGAGCCGCTGTAAACCTTCAACGGTTGCCACAGCTCATCGCTGCCACCGGCTGCGCCCACCACCAGTATCGCGCCCCACAGGCCCAGCACCAGGGAACCTGCGCCGAACACCTTGGCGGCCAGGCCGAACTCACGGGCCAGTGTCCAGCCGCAGTACGCCATCACCAGCGCCAACGCACCCCACAGGCCGATCCACAGGCTGTCGCCGACCACTGGGCGAATCATCAGCACGGCGGTGCCCAGGAACAGGAAGCCGAAGATACCCTTGAGCACGTTCATCCAGGTGCCCGGCTTGGGCAGGAAGCGATTGCCCACGGTCACCAGCAGCAATAGCGGAATGCCGATACCGATGCCCATGGCGAACAGGATCAGGCCACCGTGCAGCGCATTGCCGCTCTGGGCGATATACAGCAGGGCGCCGGCCAGGGGCGCGGTCATGCACGGGCCCACCAGCAGGCCGGACAGCGCGCCGAGCACACCAGCACCCACCAGGCTGCCACCGCTTTGCTGGCGGCTGACGTTATCGAGACGGTCGCGCAGGAAGGCGGGCAACTGCAATTCAAAGAAGCCGAACATCGGCAGGGCCAGCAGCACGAACAGCGCGGCAAAGCTGCCAAGGATCCACGGGGTTTGCAGCAGCGCGGCGAGGTTGGCGCCAAGCAGCGCGGCCATCACACCCAGGCCCGCATACACCAGTGCCATGCACACCACGTAGCTACCGGCCAAGGCAAAACCACGGCGCGGGCTGGCGCCACTGCCGACTACCAGGCCGGCGAGAATCGGCAGCATCGGCAGCGAGCAGGGCGCAAACGCCAACAACAGGCCCAGGCCAAAGAAGATCAGCAGGCTCCAGCCCAGGCTGCGTTGTTGCAGGCCGCTGGCCAGGCTTTGGTCCTGGGCCTGCGCGGTAGCGGCTACGGCCGGGTTGCCGCCCAGGTCCACGGTGATCGACTGCGGTGGATAACACAGGCCCGCATCGGCACAGCCCTGCCAGCCCAGCTTGACCTTGCCGGTGGCGCCGGCCGGGATCTTCACTTCCAGGCCCTGGCGATACACTTGCTGTTCGCCGAAGAACTCATCGCTATGGGCTTCACCCTGGGGCAGCACGGGTTGTTCGGCCAGGCCGTCGAACTTCATGCGTTGCTGGTACAGGTAGTAACCGTCGGCTATCTGCCAATACAGTTGGGTTTCGCCACTTTCAAGACGTTCGGAGGTAAAGGTGAAGGCTTTGCCCACCGGGAGAAAGTCGGGTTTGGTTTCGAAGGGGTTGCCCGGCGCTGCCTGGGCGAATCCTGCGAACAACACCAGCAGAAAGGTAAACAGATGCCGCATGGTCAAGCCTTAGTTCGATGCAAGTGAGGCACACAATGTGTGGCGCTGATTAACCGATGATTAACCGGACGCTATTCTAGAGTGTAGGGATAATCTGATGTTGTGAACTTTAGCGGCATAATGCGCGCTTAATCTGGCGCTTTTCTAATCACCCCCATCTTTCATGAAGGGTTCAGCATGCACGTACTGGTCTGTGAAGACGACGAACTGATCGCCAGCGGTATCGTGGCCGGCCTCGGTGCCCAGGGCTTTACGGTCGAGCGCGTGGCCACGGCCGCAGCCGCCAGGGCGATGCTCAAGGCTGCAGCGTTCGACATCATGGTGCTCGACCTCGGCCTGCCTGACGAAGATGGCCTCAAGCTGCTGCAACAACAGCGCAGCCAGGGCCTGGAAATTCCCGTGCTGATCCTCACCGCGCGGGACTCGGTGACCAACCGCGTCGACGGCCTGCAAGCTGGCGCCGATGACTACCTGCTCAAGCCCTTCGACCTGCGCGAACTCGCCGCCCGCCTGCAAACCCTGTTGCGCCGGGTGGCGGGGCGCAGTGTCAACCTGATCGAGCACGGCCGCCTGGCCTACGACCCCAGCAGCCGCGAGACCTTCCTGGATGGCCGGCCGGTGGACCTGTCCCGTCGCGAACAGGCGCTGTTGCAGGCGCTGCTGCACAACAAGGGCCGTGTGTTGTCCAGCGAGCAGCTCAAGGACAGCATCTACGGGTTCAGTGATGAGCTGGAAAGCAACGCGCTCAACGTGCATATCCATCACCTGCGGCGCAAGTTGGGCAATGGCATCGTCGAGACCGTCAGGGGCTTGGGCTATCGCCTGGGGCCGGCTGATGCAGGAGAGAACACTCAGTGATGAGCTTGCGCCTGCGCCTGACGTTCAAGCTGGGCGCCGCTTTTGTGCTGATCTGGGTGCTGGCGGCCGCCTGGATGCTCAACGATTTGCGCAACCAGATGATGTTCTCCCTCGACCAGCGCCTGGTGGCCTCGGCGCGCATGGTAGCCGGGCTCACCGAGCAGATGCCGGGTTTGGCCAGCGTCAGCGGTGGTGCACATTTGCGCACCGAACAATTGAATGTGCCGGGGGGCATGGCCTGTCAGGTCAGCTCCTTGCGCGGCGAGATCCTGGCACGCAGCCACACGACCCCGGATGAAGGTCTGGAGTCGCGCAGGAGTGGTTTTCGTGACCAGATGATCGATGGCGTGGGTTGGCGCAGTTTCACCCTGTCCCGGGGCGACCTGCTGATCACCACCGCAGACCGCCAGGTGGAGCGTGAGGCACTCAACCTGTCGATCCTGCTGGCAGCATCGGTACCGGTCGGCGTGGCATTGCTTGGTTGCCTGTGCCTGTTGTGGCTGGGCATCGGCCAGAGCCTGGTGCCGCTCAATCGTATGCGCGACGCCTTGATGCGCCGCAGCGCCGACTCTCTCGAACCCTTGCAGATTCACCCGTTGCCCAGCGAGCTCAAGCCGTTGCTCGACACCCAGAACCAACTGTTGCAGCGCATCGCCAAGACCATCGAGCGCGAGCGCCGCCTGACCGGTGACGCGGCCCATGAACTGCGCAGCCCGTTGACGGCAATCAAGACCCACCTGCAAGTGGCGCGCATGACCGAAGGTGCGGCGCGCGACCAGTCGCTGGCGCACGCCGAGGAGGGAGCCGACCGCTTGCATCGCACGCTGGAGCAATTGTTGCTGTTGGCGCGGGTGGAGGGCAGCTTGTCGTTTGACGATGGCTTGCAGTCCAGTGCCGAAGAAGTCGCCAGGTTGGCGATCCAGGACGCCAATGCCGGTGACAATTCCCGTATCGATCTTATTCTTGCGCCGGACCTCTCCCACGTTCCGGTAGAAATGCCCGTAGGCCTCGCCGTCGCGGCCTTGCGTAACCTGCTGGACAACGCCTTGCGCCATACCCCCGCCGATACCCGCGTGGAACTGCACGTGTTTTCTACCCCGGATAACGTGGTGTTCCGCGTGCGTGACCATGGCAAGCAGATCTCCAGCGAAGACCTGCAATACCTTACCCAGCGCTTCTGGCGTAATGGCAACAGCGAAGGCTGCGGCCTGGGCCTGGCGATCGTGCAGGCGATTGTGCAGCGCTGCGCCTGCTCGCTTGAGTTCGACAGCCAGCCGGACGGCTTGCGGGTTGAGCTGGGTATGCCGCTGCGCCGCTGACCCTTGCTTTTCATGTGCCAAGTAATTACCGCCCGCCTGACATTCAACCCTTCAGGATGGCGGTAATTTTTTTGCGCTTGAACGGGCCGAATGATTCGGCCTGAAATGAAAAGGACGGTTCTTATGTTGGTTATCGACACCAGTTTCCCAGCCAGGGATTTCAACGACCGCCAAGGTGAATCCGTGCAGCAGGTTATTCTGCACTACACCGCGGCGCCTTTTGCTTCGTCCCTGCGTACCCTTACGCAACATGGCGTCAGCGCCCACTATCTGCTGCCCGACCCCGATGAATCCAGCTACCGCGCCGCGGGTTATGAAGAGTTGCGCGTGTTTCGCCTGGTGGATGAGGACAAACGCGCCTGGCACGCGGGAGTGAGCCATTGGGCGGGGAGGGATGACCTCAACAGCCGCTCGATTGGCGTTGAAATCGTCAACCTGGCGCGGGATGACGCGGGGGTATTTACCTTTCCCGAATACTCCCCGGCACAGATCGATGCGTTGATTGCATTAGTCCGCGACGTGCTTGCACGTTATCCGCAGGTCGGCCCGACTGACCTGATCGGGCATTCGGATGTGGCCTATTGGCGCAAGAGTGATCCGGGGCCGCGGCTGCCCTGGCGTGTTCTGAATGAGGCCGGTATTGGGGCCTGGTTTGATGAGCCAACACGGGCGATGTACCAGCGCCGCTTTTGTGTCGGCTTGCCACCAGAGGTTGAGGTAGAGCGGGCGTTTCAGCGTTTTGGCTACAAGCCCGCGCAGAATCGCCGAGCCTTTGAACAGCGCACCCGGGCGTTCCAGATGCATTTTCGGGCTAGGGATTATTGCGGGTTCCTGGATGCAGAGAGCTGCGCGATCTTGTATGCACTGAACGACAAATACCGCGGGCTATGAAGTGTGGGAGGAGGCTTGCTCCCACATTTGCATCTTCATTCTTCAGTTATCGATCGCCGCCCCCTAAATCCTGTTCTAGCTGATGCGTTTCCAGAACAGGAAATCCGTGCGCATGCCCTTGGGCCAGCCGCCAACGGATCGGCAGTTTGGTCATCATCAGCGTATTGAGGGATCGAGAGATGTCAGTCGCTACCAGCCGTATCGAAGACGCCCTGGCGCCTGCGGAAACGCTCTACCAGTTTGACGAAACCCCGCTGCTGGCCCGCCAGCGCCAGCAGGAGTCCAACGCCCGCAGCTACCCGCGGCGTATCCCCCTGGCGCTCAAACGCGCCAAGGGCCTGTATGTGGAAGACGTCGAGGGGCGGCGTTTCATCGACTGCCTGGCCGGCGCCGGCACCCTGGCGCTGGGGCATAACCATCCGGTGGTGATCCAGGCGATCCAGCAAGTCTTGAGCGACGAGTTGCCGCTGCACACTCTGGACCTGACCACACCGGTCAAGGATCAGTTCGTGCAGGACCTGTTCGGCTTGCTGCCATCGGAACTGGCGCGGGAAGCGAAAATCCAGTTCTGCGGCCCCACTGGCACCGATGCGGTGGAAGCCGCGTTGAAGCTGGTGCGCACCGCCACCGGGCGCAGCACTGTGCTGTCGTTCCAGGGCGCTTATCACGGCATGAGCCAGGGGGCGTTGAGTTTGATGGGCAGCCTGGGGCCGAAGAAGCCGCTGGGGGCGTTGTTGGGCAATGGCGTGCAGTTCCTGCCATTTCCGTATGACTACCGCTGCCCGTTCGGGCTGGGCGGCGCCCAGGGTGTGCGGGCCAACCTGCACTACCTGGAAAACCTGCTCAACGATCCCGAAGCCGGGGTGGTGCTGCCGGCGGCGGTGATTGTCGAAGTGATTCAGGGTGAAGGCGGCGTGATCCCTGCCGACCTCGATTGGTTGCGTGGCTTAAGGCGTATCACCGCGCAAGCGGGGGTGGCGCTGATCATCGATGAAATCCAGAGCGGCTTTGGGCGTACCGGCAAGATGTTTGCCTTCGAACACGCCGGCATCATTCCGGATGTGGTGGTGATGTCCAAGGCCATTGGCGGCAGCCTGCCGCTGGCGGTGGTGGTGTATCGCGACTGGCTCGACACCTGGCTGCCGGGTGCCCATGCCGGGACGTTCCGCGGCAACCAGATGGCGATGGCGGCGGGCTCGGCGGTGATGCGCTACCTCAAGGATCACGACTTGGCCAGTCATGCGGCTGCCATGGGCGAGCGTCTGTGCGAGCACCTGCGCATCCTGCAGCGCGACTTTCCGCAGTTGGGGGATATCCGTGGTCGTGGGCTGATGCTGGGGGTCGAGCTGGTGGATCCGACGGGCCCGCTTGATAGCCTGGGGCACCCGCCGGTGCATCGCCTGTTGGCACCGCTGGTGCAGCGTGAGTGCCTCAAGCGCGGGCTGATCCTGGAGATGGGCGGGCGCCATGGCGGCGTGGTGCGCTTTCTGCCACCGCTGGTGATCACCGCGGCCGAAGTCGACCAGGTGGCCGAGATCTTCGGGCGCGCCTTGGCGGCGGCGGTTGCCGGCGTTTAATTTTTGCGGTGCCTGGTACGTTTCTACAGATATCAGCGCTGCGCGTGGTGCGCAGCCAGCCTTTGAGCGATGGAGAACAGCAATGACCTCAGTATTTGACCGCGACGACATCCTGTTTCAGGTAGTGGTCAACCACGAAGAGCAGTATTCGATCTGGCCTGACTACAAGGCTGTGCCTGAAGGCTGGCGAACCGTGGGCAAGAGTGGCATGAAGAAGGAGTGCCTGGCGTATATCGAGGAAGTGTGGACGGATATGCGTCCGTTGAGCTTGCGCCAGAAGATGGACGGCGCCGCCCTCGCCAACTGATTCACTTGGGCCCGACTGTGGGAGGGGGCTTGCTCCCGATAGCGGTGTATCAGTCAGCCAATGTTCAACTGAAACACTGCTATCGGGAGCAAGCCCCCTCCCACATCAAGCATTAGTGCGGGGTGTGGGTGTAGAGGTAATCCGTCGCCAACGACGCCAGCGTCCTCACGCCCACCACCAACGCCGACTCATCCACAAAGAACCCAGGGTTGTGATTCGGCGCCGCCTTGCTCATGTCCTGGTCCCTCGGTGTCACCCCCAGGAAGACAAACAGCCCCGGTGCCTCTTTGGCATAGAACGAGAAGTCTTCGGCGCCACCCACCAACGGGCCTTGCACCACATCACCCTGAGCCGCCCAGCGCAGGCTCGGCAGCATTTTCTCGGTCAGCGCCGGGTTGTTGATGGTGGGGTCGTACTTCTCGATGATCGTCACTTCGGCCTTGGCGCCACCGCTTTCGGCGATTTTCTCTACGGTTTGACGCACGTCTGCATGCAGCTTCTGGCGAATGCCGTAGTCGTAGGAGCGAATGGTGCCGCTCATGTCTACCGACTCGGGGATGATGTTGTAGCGGGTACCACCGTTGATGGTGCCGATGCTCACGACAGAGGGGAATGACGAAATATCGGTACGGCGGCTGACCACGGTCTGCAGGCCGACAATGGTTTGCGCGCCAACGGTGATCGGGTCGATACCGTCCCAGGGGCGGCCGGCGTGGGTCTGTTTGCCGAGGATCCTGATGCGCAGGTCGTCGGAGCTGGCCAGGGTCGGGCCTGGGCGGTAGGCGATTTGCCCGGCAGGCACACCGGCCCACACATGCAGGCCGAACACCGCGTCAGGCTTGGGCGCTTTCATCACGCCTTCCTGCACCATCATCTTCGCGCCCCAGGTGTTCTTGCCGTCGGGGATAAAATCGCTGGGGCCTTCTTCGGCCGGTTGGAAATAAAACACCACGGTGCCGGGCAGGCGGTCGCGCATCCCGGTAAGAATCTTCGCAGTGCTCAGCAGGATGGCGGTATGGGCGTCGTGACCGCAGGCGTGCATCACATCGACTTCCTTGCCCAGGTAGGTGCCCTTGGCTTTGGAGGCGAAGGGCAGGTCGGCGACTTCCTTGACCGGCAGCGCATCCATGTCGGCGCGCAGGGCCACGGTCGGGCCGGGCAGCGCGCCTTTCAATATGGCAACGACGCCGGTGCGGGCCACCCCGGTCTTCACCTCAAGGCCGAGTTCGCGCAATTGTTTGGCGACCAACTCGGCGGTGCGGGTTTCGGTATTGCCCAGTTCCGGATGGGCGTGGATGTCGCGGCGGGTTTCCAACAGGCTGGGTTCGAGTATTTTTGCCTGGGAGGCAATGGTTTCCCTGGCACCGTCCTGGCCGCTGCTGGCGGCAATCACTGCACTGCTCGTGACCGCGCAGAGCAAACCCAAAACCCATTGGTGTGTCAGACCGTTCATTCGCATACCAACCTCTGCTTGCTTATTGTTGTGGATCTTTCTCCTGCACGCTGCCGGCGGTCAGCACCTGCACGCTCAAGCGCGGCGTTGCCAGGTCGAGCCCTGCTTCATCCAGGTGCCGCTTGAGCGACAGGTTGAACGCTCGCGAGACTTCCCACTGCTTGATCGGCGCGGTCTTGAAGCGTGCGCGCAGGATCGCGCTGCCGGATTCGAAACTCTCCACGCCCTGGATTTCCAGCGGCGACCAGATATTGCGGCGTTGCAGCGGGTCATTGCGCATGGCGTGGCCGACATCGCGCATCAGCTTGATTGCGTCGTCGATTTCCATGTTGTAGGGGATTGCCACCCGGAAGATCGCGTAGCCGAACTCTCGGGAGTAGTTCTTGATGCTCTTGATCTCGCTGAACGGGATGGTGTGCACGATGCCGTCGATATCGCGCAGGCGCACGGTGCGGATGGTCAGGCCCTCCACCGTACCCAAGTGGCCGCCAACGTCTACGTAGTCGTCGATGGCCAGGGAGTCTTCGATGATGATGAACAAGCCAGTGATCAAGTCCGCTACCAGCGACTGCGCACCAAAGCCGATAGCGATACCGATTACACCCGCACCGGCCAGCAATGGGGTGACGTTCATGCCCATGTTCGCCAGCGCCACGATGGCGGCGATGATGAAGATGGTCACGAACAGCACGTTGCGGATCAGCGGCATCATGGTTTGCGCACGCGCGTTGGCCAGGCCTTTGCGTGAGCGGGTCAGGGCGTGGTGGATGGCGGTGTCGCTGAGGATCCAGATCAGCCAGGCAAACAGCAAGGTCCCACCTAGGCCAAACAGCTTCACGGCTATTTCATGGCCGTCACCTTCGGTAAAGCGAATCATCGACAGGCCCCACACCCGCAGCCCCAGCTCGATAAACGCCAGCCACACCACCAGGTGCACCAGGGTGTAGACAAACCCTTTAAGGCGTTCGGAGTACAGCGCATGGCGTTTGTGCCCGCGCTGTGGCTTGAGGGCGTGGCGGCGCACCAGGCCGTTGATCACCATGCACAACACCAGCAGCACCGTGCACAGCAGCGACTGGCGCAGGGCGGTGCTGGTGTCGCCGGCCGACAGGAAGGTCGCGAACAGTGAGATACCTACCAGCAGCAAGGCCGGGATGTACCAGAAGGTACCGATGATCGACAGGGTGTCGGTGAGGGCGCGGCGGGTCAGGCGGCGCGACAGCGGCTGGTTGCGGATCAGGTGTGCAATCGGTCGGCGGAAACGCAGGATAAACACGCCGGTGGACAGCGCCGCCATTACATTGGCTACGGTTGCGGCGGTGTGGGCCAGGTGCTGGCCGAGCGCCTCGATCAGGCGCGGATCGCTCAAGGCTTCACCGAAGGCGGCAAAGCTGCCGATCCACCACAGCGGGCGGAACGCCTGATGGCGCAGGATATACAGGGCGCGGTGGCGGTGCGGGCCGTCGAGTACGGAGAAGGCAATTACGCAGATTGCCGAAAAACAGGTGCCGACCACCAAGGCATAAGCCAGCACCATCGCCAGGGATTTGCCCAGGGAGGAAGGCAGGGCGTAGCTCAGGTAAACCGTGATCACCAGGGCGATCAACCAGGGGCCCAGCTTGCGCAGGGCAAAGCGCAGCATGTCCCAGGTGCGCGGGTGTTGCGGTAACTCTTCGGGCAGGCCGAAACGCTCGCGTACCCGGTGGCTGAGCCAGATCAGCGCGGCGGCCAGCAGGCTCCACACTGCCAGGATCACGGCAAAACCAAAGATGATCGGCAGCCATTCGTTGGCCGGCAGCATCAGCGCGCCCAGTTCATCCTTGGCCAGGTCGACTTCATTGGACCAGCGCCCCAATGGGCTGTCGGCGCCGGAAAACTGCTGTTCAAAGCCCGATAGCGTGCTGCCGATCAACCCGAGCACACCTTGCTCAGTAGCAGGTTGGGCCTTTTGCGTGGCGGCGCGCAGCTTTTTCAGGTCGCTCAGCAACTGGGTGCGCTGTTGGTCGTTTTCGAGAGTCTTGATCACCTCGTCCAGCGACTGCCCCAGGGGCACTTCAGCCTGGGGTTGGGTCTTGCTGGAACCACCCAGCATTCCGGGCAAGCCTACGGCTTGGGCGGATGACAGCGGCAGCAGCGTGAGCAGGGCGATCAACAGGTAGCAGGGCAGGGCAAACAGACGGGAAAGCACGAGGCGGTCAACCTTCAAAGCAACGAATTGACCGAGTGTACGAGGCCGCTATGCCCAATGCGAGCGCATTTGTCATTGCGCCAGTTTGGCGAGGATCTTGTAGACCACGGTGCCCAGGATCAGCAGCATACCAACCCACATGCCGAACACGCCGAGGGGCTTGTCGCGAAAATTGAAACCGACCGCGAGCATGATCATGCCGATCACGATGGGGATGAGCATGGCGTGGAATGAGGACATTGAAATCATGGGAGCAATAGCCTTGTCGCAGTGGAAGTTTTGACAAGTCTAGGCGCGATTGCAGGAAGTGCAGGTGATACAAGTCAGTTTGGCAGTACATCGAACCAAATGTGGGAGGGAGCAAGCCCCCTCCCACATTTCGATCACATTTTGCCCGTCAAATCAGGGCAGGTCGCGGCTCGCGTAAAACGCCCCCAGCACCTTCACCAGGTGCGCCAGGTCATGGCTGCCGCACAGCTCTCGAATGGAGTGCATGGCAAACGTCGGCAAGCCGATATCCACGGTGCGTACACCCAGGTGGCTGGCGGTGATCGGGCCGATGGTCGAGCCGCAGCCCATGTCACTGCGCACCACAAAGCTTTGTACCGGCACTTCCTCGGCCATGCACAGGTGACGGAAGAACCCGGCAGTTTCGCTGTTGGTGGCGTAGCGCTGGTTGCTGTTGACCTTGATCACCGGCCCGGCATTGAGTTTCGGACCGTGGTTGGCGTCGTGCTTCTCGGCGTAGTTGGGGTGCACGCCGTGGGCGTTGTCCGCCGATACCAGCAGTGATTTCTGAATGGTGCGTACGAACTCATCACCTTCAGGCAACAGGCGGCGCAGGGTCTGCTCCAGCATCGGGCCATCGGCGCCGCAGGCCGAGCAGGAGCCGACTTCTTCGTGATCGTTGCATACCAGCACGCAGGTTTCGTCGGTCTCGCTGGTCAGCAAGGCTTGCAGGCCGGCGTAGCACGACAGCAGATTGTCCAGGCGCGCACCGGCGATGAAATCGCCATTGAGGCCGATGACCGCCGCGCTTTGGGTGTCGTAGAAGCTCAGCTCGTAGTCGAGCACCACATCAGCGTTAAGCCCATGCTCGCGGGCCAACTGCTCGGTGAGCACGGCGCGAAAGTCCACGCGTTCGTCACCGGCAAATTGCGCAAGGATCGGCGGCAGCTCGGTCTGGGCATTGATCGCCCAACCCTGGTTGGCCTCACGGTTCAGGTGAATGGCCAGGTTGGGAATGATGGCGATCGGCAGCTTGAAGTCGATCAATTGGCTTTCGACCTTGCCGTCGCGGCGGAAGGTGACGCGGCCAGCCAGGGATAGGTCGCGGTCGAACCACGGCGCGAGCAGCGCACCGCCGTAGACTTCCACGCCCAACTGCCAGAAACCCTGGCGTTGCAGCTCAGGCTGGGGTTTGACCCGCAGGCACGGGCTGTCGGTGTGGGCGCCGACCAGGCGGATGCCGCCCTGCAACGGCGAGTGGCGGCCGAGCTTGAAGGCGATGATCGAGGAGTCGTTGCGGGTCACGTAGTAGCGACCGTTGGCCTCGGTGGCCCAGGTGTCGCGCTCGTCGAGACGCTGGTAACCAGCCGCTTCCAGGCGCTGGGCGAGGGCCGCAGTGGCATGAAAAGGAGTAGGGGAGGCCTTGAGGAAGTCGATCAGGCCTTGATTCAACGCTTCGCGCATAAATAGCTCCAGACAGCAATGCGCGGAGTTTACCGTTCGATGGCCAGAAGTGCACAGAACAAATGCGGGAGGGGGCTTGCTCCCGATTGCGGTGTGTCAGTGAGCAAATACAGTGACTGACACTCCGCCATCGGGGGCAAGCCTCCTCCCACATTTACCTGTGTTCGCAGCTTAAAAGGGGGCAGGGCACTCGAAGCGCAAGCGCTCGCCGCTTTGTGGATGGGTGAAACTGAGCATGCTTGCATGCAGGCACAGCCGCGGCCAGGCAGCCAAGGCTTGTTCATGAGCATACAAACCATCACCCAGCAACGGATGCCCGATGGACAGCATATGCACACGCAACTGGTGCGAACGCCCGGTGATCGGCGTCAGCTCCACGCGGCACCAGTCGCCGCAACGCTCCAACACCTTCCAGAAGGTCAGGGCGTGCTTGCCGAACTCGTGGTCCACCACATGCCGTGGCTTGGTCGGCGGGTCGTAGCGCAGGGGCAGGTCGATGCTGCCGCTGTCCAGTTCCGGCTGGCCCCAGGCCAGGGCGGTGTAGGCTTTTTCTGTTTCGCGGTCGTGAAACTGGCGGGACAGTTCGCGATGGGTGTCGGCATCCCGGGCCAGCAGGATGATCCCCGAGGTTTCCCAGTCAAGCCGATGGACGATACGGGCTTCGGGGTAGCCGTTTTCCTGCAGGCGGGTAATCAGGCAATCCTTGTTGTCGTCGGCGCGACCAGGCACCGAGAGCAGCAGGGTCGGCTTGTTCACCACTAGGACAGCGTCGTCCTGATGCAGGATATGTATATTGGACAGCGGCATTAAACAGCCTCGTAACAAACGCCAACGGCGGCTCGCCCACCTGGTTCCCGAAGGATCAAGGTGATCGAGCCGCCGTGGCGACCGCCCTTTCGATCAACGATCGGGCAGGGTGATATTGAGTTCCAGAATCGAGCAGCTGCCGTCATTTTCCAGAGCGACATGCACGTCATCGTTGCCGATATTGACGTACTTGCGGATCACCTCGACCAGTTCCTTCTGCAAGGCTGGCAGGTAATCCGGCGTGCTGCGTTGGCCGCGTTCGTGCGCCACGATGATCTGTAGACGCTCTTTCGCTACCGACGCGGTACTTGGCTTTTTGTTGGCGCGAAAGAAGTCGAGAAATTTCATTGTTTAGTTGCCTCCAAAGATACGCTCGAAGAATCCCTTCTTCTTAACATCGAGGAAGCGGTGTTCCACGGTCTTGCCCAGCAAGCGATCGACTGCATCGCTGTACGCCTGGCCGGCGTCGCTCTGGTCGTCAAGAATCACCGGCACGCCCTGGTTGGATGCCTTCAGTACGGCCTGGGACTCCGGAATCACGCCCAGCAGGGTCACGGCGAGGATTTCCTTCACGTCTTCAACGCCGAGCATCTCGCCATTGTTGACGCGCTCCGGGTTGTAGCGGGTGAGCAACAGGTGCTCCTTGATCGCGTCCTGGCCTTCTTCAGCGCGCTTGGACTTGCTGGCCAAGAGGCCCAGCATACGGTCCGAGTCACGTACCGAGGAAACTTCCGGGTTGGTCACCACGATGGCTTCATCGGCGAAGTACATCGCCAGGTGAGCACCGGTTTCGATACCGGCCGGGGAATCGCACACCACGTATTCGAAGGTTTCCTTGAGCTCGGCGAGAACCTTGCCCACGCCTTCCTTGGTCAGCGCGTCTTTGTCGCGGGTCTGGCTGGCGGCCAGTACATACAGGTTCTCAAGGCGCTTGTCCTTGATCAGGGCCTGTTGCAGGTTGGCTTCGCCGTTCACCACGTTGACGAAGTCGTACACCACGCGGCGTTCGCAGCCCATGATCAGGTCGAGGTTACGCAAACCGACGTCGAAGTCGACGATGACTGTCTTGTGGCCGCGCAGTGCGAGGCCGGTACCGATAGCGGCGCTGGTGGTGGTCTTACCCACACCACCCTTGCCGGATGTAACCACGAGAATCTTGGCCAAGGTGTTTCACCCCTAAGGAAAAAGGACTTTCGGTCCCTGAAAAACATCTCTTGAAACTCGCTGCAGGCGGACAGCCTTTGCAGGAAAAAGAAGGAGTTTCCATGGAGAAACACCAACTTCCAAAAAGTCCTACACAAGTCTTGCCGGTTTCGCTTTGCTATCAGAGTCTAGAGATGCTTGGAAAATGCGGCAGTATCCGTTAAAGCCGGATGATGTTCAACACATCGCCCGACAGGTTGACCTGTACCGAAGCCCCCCACAGCGGATCACGGCGCAAATCTTCGGAAACCTTGTACTGACCCGCGATGGAAACCAGCTCAGCGGTCAACTGCTGGCAGAAAATCCGCGCTCTGGTATCACCCTTGATGCCGGCGAGGGCACGCCCGCGCATCGGGCCGTATACATGGATGTTGCCATCGGCGAGAAGTTCCGCCCCCGGGCTGACCGAGGAGATCACCACCAGGTCGCCGCCCTGGGCGTAAATCTGCTGCCCGCCGCGTACCGGCGAGGTGATGATCTTTGTCGGCTTGATCGCAGGCTCGGGTGGTTTTTCCGGTTTTTTCTTCTCTTCACCGACCAGCGGTTCCAAGGGACGCTCGCGGGCACCGGACGGAGGCAGTACTGGCAGTTCAATGGCGATGGCGGCGGCAATGTCTTCGATGCGGCTGGCACGAATCGCCAGGGTGCGCAGGCCATGGGAGCGGCACACGCGCATCAGCCCGGGCAAATCAATCACGCCCTGGCCGGCCGGCAGCTTGTCCAGCGCCAGCACCAGCGGGGCGTTGTTGAAAAAGTTTGGCGCCAGGGCAACCTTGGCGGCCAGTTGGCGGTCCAGGGCATCAAGGTCATTGCGCGCCAGTTCCAGCACGGTAATGGCGAGCATGCTGCCTTTTAGCTGGAACACGGGATCTTGGTCTAGCGGTTCGGTTTGGCTCATGGTCGGCGAAAGCGGCTTGTCACGAAAAGTGTCGAGACTTATAACGAGAACACTCACCCGCCGCAAGCCGAGTCGAACCGTTGTAGAATGCGCGGCCCTTGTCTTTACCGGAATCTGTAATGGATCGCCCGCGTTTTCGAGCTGTATTTCTTCACCCGCGTTTTTGGCTGCTATGGCTGGGGCTCGGCCTGCTGTGGCTGGTCACCCAGTTGCCGTACCGGGCGTTGTTGACCATTGGTCGCCTGCTGGGTGCGGGCATGTACCGCGTGGCTGGCGATCGCCGCCGTATCGCGGCGCGTAACCTTGAGCTGTGCTTCCCGGAAAAATCCGTGCAGGAGCGCAAACGCCTGCTCAAGGAAAACTTTGCCTCCACCGGTATCGCCTTTTTTGAAATGGCCATGAGTTGGTGGTGGCCCAAGCCGCGCCTGGCGCGACTGGCCCATGTCGAAGGGCTGGAACACCTCAAACAGGCACACTTGGAAGGCAAGGGCGTGATCCTGATGGCCCTGCACTTCACCACCCTGGAAATCGGCGCGGCGCTGCTGGGGCAGAAACACACCATCGATGGCATGTACCGCGAGCATGGCAACCCGCTGTTCGATTTTATCCAGCGCCGTGGTCGTGAGCGCCATAACCTCGATTCCCTGGCCGTGGAGCGCGACGACGTGCGCGGTATGCTCAAGCTGCTGCGTGCCGGCCGGGCCATCTGGTACGCACCGGACCAGGATTACGGCGCCAAGCAAAGCATCTTCGTGCCGCTGTTCGGTATCCAGGCAGCTACCGTCACCGCTACCAGCAAGTTCGCACGCCTGGGCAAGGCGTTGGTGGTGCCGTTCACCCAGGAGCGCCTGGCCGATGGCAGCGGTTACCGATTGGTGATCCATCCACCGTTGACCGATTTTCCGGGTGAAACCGACGAAATCGACTGCCTGCGCATCAACCAATGGGTCGAAGCCTCGGTACGCGATTGCCCCGAGCAATACCTGTGGACCCATCGCCGTTTCAAGAGCCGGCCGCCGGGTGAGCCCAAACTGTATGAAAAGCGCCGTCGATAACGCTGATTTTTACCACACGGAGTGACGCAATGCGCTCAGTTGAACCGGTCACAGGCTTGATTCTTTCCGGCGGCGGGGCGCGAGCGGCGTATCAGGTGGGGGTGTTGGCGGCGATTGCCGAGTTGCTGCCACCGGGGGCGCCAAATCCATTTCCGGTGATTGTCGGCACCTCCGCCGGCGCGATCAATGCAGTGAGCCTGGCCAGTGGCGCTACCGATTTCTCGGCAGCGATCCAACGGCTGACGGCATTCTGGCAGGGCTTTCGCAGCCACCAGGTGCTGCGCAGCGACTGGCCTGGGGTAATACGCCAGGCCAGCCGTTTCCTCATCCACAGCCTATTGGGCCTGGGCGCCCAGGTGCCCGTGGCGCTGCTCAACAGCTCGCCGCTGCGCGACTTGCTGCAAGAACGCTTGAACCTGGACGGCATCGACGAGGCTATTCGCCGCAAGCACTTGCAGGCAGTGGCGGTGACGGCGTTTGGCTATGAGTCCGGGCAAGCGGTGACTTTCTACCAGGGCGGCGGCACCATCGATGCATGGCTGCGCCATCGGCGTATCGGCGTGCCGACCCAACTGACGGTGGAGCACTTGCTGGCGAGTTCGGCGATTCCGCTGTTGTTTGCTCCGGTCAAACTCGACGAAGAGTACTTTGGCGATGGCGCGGTGCGGCAGTCAGCGCCCATCAGCCCGGCTTTGCACCTGGGCGCCAGCCGCGTGTTGGTGGTCGGCGTGAGCGGCAATCCCAGGGGCAATGAAGCGTCGACGCAACGTACCTACACCGGCCAGCAACCGACCCTGGCGCAAATCGGTGGGCATATGCTCAACAGCACCTTCATTGACAGCCTGGAAAGCGATATCGAACTGCTGGAGCGCTTGAACCAGTTTAGTCGGGTTGTCCCTGTCGACGCCGCGGTGCAGGGCCTGGCGCCGGTAGACGTGCTGGTGATTGCGCCCAGCCAGCCTATCGATGAAATCGCGGCGCGACATCGCCAGGAATTACCGGCGGCGTTGCGCTTGTTCTTGCGCGGACCGGGGGCGACCAAGACCAGTGGGGCGGGGGTGTTGAGTTATTTGCTGTTCGAGGCGGGGTATTGCAGCGAGTTGATCGAGTTGGGGCGCAAGGATGCGCTGGCCAAGCGCGACGAAATCACCCGATTCCTCGGCCTGACGCCTAACTGAATGTGGGAGCTGGCTTGCCTGCGATAGCGGTATGCCAGCCAACACTGCTGGCACAGACACACCGCGATCGCAGGCAAGCCAGCTCCCACAGGGAACCGCGATCAACCTTTAGAAGTGGTACTTGACCAGGAAGCTTGCGGTGTCCTGAGTCGTCTTGAACGCGCCGCTGTCTTCAATCCCGTACTTGTTCTTCCAGTAGTCGTATTCAAAACCTACATACAACTGCTTGTCGCCCCAGTGCAGCGCCTTGCCCAAGTCGTATTTGACCTGCGGGTTGAAGTGCAGGTTGGCGTGATAAGTGCCACGGGCGTTTTTGTCGTTATCCACCACCCAGTCCATGAAACCGTCGATCAGCACGTCGGAATTGCCCACGGGGATGGTGTACGACCACACCGGAGTGATCTGCCACACACCGTCACCCGGGCGATTGCCCTCGGTCTGGCGCTGGTAGAAATTCAACTGGAAGTAGTCAAAACCGGGGATGTTCAAGTCGAATGCCGGGCCCAGCAGGTAGGACTCGTTATCGCCCTCGCCGAACTCGTAGGTGAAGGCCAGCAGCACGTCCTTGATCGGGCCGAACGACAGGTCCTTGTCGAAAATCTTGCCGAACGACAAACGCGGGCTGAACTCGCCGTAGTAAGTGTTCGGGCCGACATTGCCGTCTTCCTTGCCGTTGTAAAAGATACGGTCGAGGAAGAAGAAGTTGTCGCCGTACTTCCATGCGTCGGCATGTTCGAAGGTGACGGTTTGCTGGATCTGCGGGTTGACGGTAAAGCTCTTGCCCCACAGGTAAGTCAGGCTGTTGTTCTGCCACTGCAACAAGTCACCGGCGACGGCCTGGCCACCAGCCAGCAGGGATCCCGCCAGCATCAGGCCTTTGAACATGGGTTTCATTCGGTTGCTCCCGAGTTAAAGTTTTATGGTTTTTTTTCTTCTACGCAGGCGCTCTGGTATGGCGCCTTTTGGTTCGCTGCAAAAATCGTCTGTTCGGTCAGCTTTAATGCTGTTAGCAAGAGCTGCGCCAAGGTGTTTGAAAAGCCAAAAAATCCCCGTCGGCTGCAGCGGATGCAGTCGAATTCAGAGGACTTTTGCGCACTTTGGCAGCCAACATCAGGCCGGGATAAGTTGGCCTTGAAGTCAGCTTTTACATTCGCTGTTTTTTTTTGAGTCGATTCGAGCGGGCGCGGAGAATACTGGCTCCCAGGCCTGGGCTCAAGTGCGCTGTAACACAGCGCGAGGGGCGAGAATGGGGCGCGGCGTGTGGCCGGCCCCGGTTGAAGGCTGTGCATGTGGCTGTTCCCTGTTTGTTGTTATTTTTGTACTAACAAAGGAATCAATGCGTATGGGCGACTTCGGGGCGTTCAGCGCCGCCGAGGATGTTGAACAGGATGTTCAGCGACAACGCGCTGAGTGTGGCCATGGCGATCCCGCTGTGGGTAATCGGGCTCATCCACAGTGGCAGTTGCGCGAAGAACTCCGGCCGTACCACGGGGATCAGGCCCATGCCGATGCTCACCGCTACCAATAGCTGGTTGCGACGGTCGGCGATGTCGGCTTCCTGCAGGATCTTGATCCCGGTCGCCGCCACCATGCCGAACATGGCTATCGCCGCGCCACCGAGTACTGCCGGCGGAATCGACGCGACCAGATAGGCGGCCTTGGGCAACAGGCTCAGCACAATCAGAAAGGCCCCGGCCATGATCGTGACCGAGCGGCAGCGCACGCCGGTCATTTGTACCAGGCCGATATTCTGCGCGAAGGAGGAGTGGGTAAAGGTGTTGAAGAAACCGGCAAAGAACGACGCGCCGGCGTCACACAACAGGCCGCGGCGCAGCATTTTCGGGGTGACCTCCTGGCCGGTGATCTTGCCCAGGGCGAGGAACATGCCGGTGGACTCGACAAAGATAATCACCACCACCAGGCACATCGACAGGATCGGCGCCAACTCGAACTTGGGCATACCGAAGTGCAACGGCGTGACCACCTGCACCCAGGGCGCCTGGGCCAGGCCACTGAGGTCGACCATGCCGATAACGCCGCACAACCCGTAACCCAGGCCCATGCCGATCAGCACCGAGATATTCACCCAGAAGCCGCGCATGAAGCGGTTGATCAGCAGGATGGTCGCCAGCACCAGGGCGGCAATCGCCAGATACACCGGCGAGCCGAACGTGGCGGCAGCGCTGCCGCCACCGGCCCAGTTCACGGCCACGGGAAACAGCGAGAGGCCGATGGCGGTAATGACGGTACCGGTTACCAGCGGCGGGAAAAAGCGCACGACCTTGGACATGAATGGCGCGATCAGCATGCCGAAGAACCCGGCGGCGATAGTCGCGCCGAAGATGCCTTGCAAACCGATACCGGGCATACCGGCCATGGCGACCATGCTGCCGACGGCGGCGAAGCTGGCACCCATCATCACCGGCATACGGATACCTACCGGGCCGATGCCGAACGACTGCACCATGGTGGCGATACCGGCCACCAGCAGGTCGGCGTTGATCAGGAAGGCGATTTCTTCACGGCTCAAGCCTGCGGCCTGGCCAATGATCAGGGGGACGGCGACGGCGCCGCCGTACATCAGCAAGACGTGTTGCAAGCCAACCAGAATCAGTTGCAAGAGGGGCAGCCGCACCATGGCGGGTGCGGCAGGAGTCTGCGTTTCTAACTGGGACATGCAACACCTCGAATCTTTTTATTTTTGTGTTGTTTGCAAAGCAATTTTCAAAACACGGCAGATCTCAATTGTGGGAGCTGGCTTGCCTGCGATAGCGCAGGGTCGGCAACTCATCCGGTGACTGACACACTGCTATCGCAGGCAAGCCAGCTCCCACATTGGTCCCGTGTGAAACAGTCAGTTGGTGCGGGCCCCCTGATTGATCCAGGTGCCGATCAGGTCTCTTTCCTGCTGGGTCATCTGGGTAATATTGCCCAACGGCATGATCTGGCTGGCCACGGCCTGCGCTTGAATACGCGCGGCCTGCTGCTGGATCTGTGTCGGTGTGTCGAACATCACCCCAGCCGGAGCGGTGCTGAACAACGGGCTGGTGGGCTTGGCCGAATGGCACACGGTGCAGCGTTGCTCGATCACATGGTGCACCTGGCCGAAGTCGGTCGTGGCCTGGGCCGGTGCCGGTTCAGCGGCGGGGGCGGCAGGCGCTGCGGGTTTCAAGCCACCGCCCAGGGCGGTTTCCGGCAGCGGCTGGTACTCGATCGCAGCAGGTGCCTTGGCAATCGGTTCTGCAGGTTTGGGCCCGGTTACATACGCCAGGCTGATCATCGCCAACGCGCCCACCGGCAAGGTCCACGCATACTTCTGGCTGTCATGCCGGGTGTTGAAGTAGTGCCTTACCAGCACCGCCGCCACTGCGATCCCGGCCAGGATCAGCCAGTTGTATTGGCTGCCGTAGGTACTCGGGAAGTGGTTGCTGATCATGATGAACAGCACCGGCAAGGTGAAGTAGTTGTTGTGGCGTGAACGCAGCAAGCCCTTGGCCGGCAGCGCCGGATCCGGTGTGCGGTTCTCGGCGATGGCTGCCACCAGTGCACGCTGGGCGGGCATGATGATGCGGAACACGTTACCGACCATGATCGTACCGATCACCGCACCCACGTGCAGGTAGGCGCCACGGCCGCTGAACACCTTGCTGAAGCCATACGCCGCCGCAATCAGCAGCACGAACAGGATCAAGCCGAGCAGGGCAGGGCGCTTGCCCAGGGCCGAGTCGCAGAGGAAGGAGTAGATGAACCAGCCGGCGAACAGTGAGCCGATGCCCAGCAATACGCCTTCGGTGCCGCTGAGGCTGCTGCCGGGGGCGAGCAGGTACAGCGTGGGGTTGAGGTAGAACACCACGCAGAGCAGCGCGACGCCCGACATCCAGGTGAAGTAGGCTTCCCATTTGAACCAGTGCAGGTTGTCCGGCATGGTCGGCGGAGCCAGTTTGTATTTTTCCAGGTGGTAGATACCGCCACCGTGGATCGCCCACAAGTCACCGGCCAGGCCGTTCTTGGGGTTGACGCGATTGAGGTTGTTTTCCAGCCAGACAAAGTAGAACGAAGCGCCGATCCAGGCGACGCCAGTGATCATGTGAACCCAGCGCACGCTCAGGTTCAGCCATTCCAACAGATGTGCTTCCACAGTCTTTACCTCTCGCCTGTCACCCTTGTTGTCGGGTGATCCGGCCTTCTCTTATTGGTGGGGGGCGAGGATCAACCGCTCATCCTCTTTGAAAAAATGCTCATCGCAGTTATTGCCTGTGCCACTGCGATCAACCACCAGGAAGTCATCCCGCTTTTCGATCGTCAGCACCGGGTGGTGCCAGACGCCGCGATGGTAATTGATGCCCTGCCTGCCGTTGGTAACGAAGGCGCGGACCAAGCCTGATACAGGTGCATCGCCAAGTGGCGCGACCACGATCAGAAAGGGGTTGCCGAGCAGCGGTATGAACGCCTGGCTGCCCAGCGGGTGTCTCTCCAGCATGCACACGGTCAACGGCATGTCCTGCGCGTCGGCGCGGAAGATGCTGATGATGGCGTGGTCTTCAGGCTGTGCTGTTTCGACCGTTGCCAGTTTGTGAAAGCGCATGGTCGACCCGTTGTTGATCATGAAGTGATCGCTGCCATCGGTTTCGATAACGTCTCCGAAAGGGGCGAAGGCTTCTTTGGTCAGGGGTTCGATCATCAGTGTGCGCATGGCTGTCTCTTATCCGAATACTGTGTTGTTTGGTCTATTGCTATCGCGGGCAAGCCCGCTCCCACATTTGGAATGCATTCCCCTGTGGGAACTGGCTTGCCTGCGATGGCATCACCGCTTATTTCGACACTTTGCCCAGGACGCGCAGGCGACTCACACCGCCATCCGGGAACACATTCAGGCGGATATGGGTAATCGGCCCCAGCGCCTTGATCTGCTCGGCGAAGGTGTGTTCGGCGTGCATTTCCAGTTTCTGCGCCGGCAACAGTTCACGCCAGAACAGCGATTGGGTTTCGATCTGGCTGTCGGTGCCGCCTTTGACGAAGGCGCCCTGGATCGAGCAGGTGTCCGGGTAGTTGCCCTTGAAGTGCAGGGTGTCGACGATGATCTTTTCGATCTCGCCCGGGTGGCCCAACGCGACGATCACCCAGTCATTGCCCGGTGTACGACGACGCGCGGTTTCCCAGCCATCACCCATGTTGATGCCACGGCCCGGGTTGAGGATGTTGCTCATGCGGCCGAAGTGTTCATCGGAGCAGGCCAGGGCACGACCGCCATTGAGCGCGGCAGCCAGGTCGACCTGTTCGTTGTCGCCCACCGAAGACCAATCGCGGAACGGCACGCCATACACACGCAGACGGGCGACGCCGCCATCCGGGTAGATGTTGAAGCGCAGGTGGCTGAACGCCTGGTCGTTGTTGATCTCGTGGTAGTGGTGACTGTTGCCTTGCAGCTCTACCGCCGACAGCACTTCAACCCATTGGGTATTGGCGTCCGGCTCGCCCGAGGCCAGGAAGCAGGCTTCCAGTGAGGCCGACGGCGGGAAGTTGCCGGTGAAGAATGAAGTGTCGATGTCCACGCCTTTGATCGAACCCGGCACGCCCAGGCGGATCACCGCGCTGTCGTAGCCTTCGAAGCGCTTGCGGCGTGACTCCCAGCCGTCCATCCACTTGCCGTTGTCATCGAAAACGCCCTCCTTCCACACGGCCGGGGTCGGCTGGAACAGGCGGTTGGCGTCGGCGAACCAGTCATCGGTCACCGAGATGATCTTGGTGCCCAGGCGGGCGTCGGCCAGGTTGACGAACTTTTCGAAAGGTACGGCGTAAGCTTTCATTCTTCTTGTCTGCCTTGGATAGAGTGGCTGGGGATGGTCGTTTAGAGGGTCAATAAACGGAACAACGCGATCTTGTTGATCTCGTCCAGCGCGCACTTGAACTCGGTGTCTGTCGAGTTATGGATGCGCGTTTCGAACGCGGCGAGAATCTGGTGCCGGTTGCTGCCTTTTACCGCCATGATGAAGGGAAACTTGAACTTGGCCTTGTAGGCGTCATTCAGCTCGGTGAAGCGAGAAAACTCTTCGGCCGTGCATTGGTGAATCCCCGCGCCAGCTTGCTCATCGGTGCTGGCTTGGGTGAGTTGGCCCTGGACGGCGGCTTTACCGGCCAGGTCCGGGTGAGCATTGATCAGGGCCAACTGGCTTTGATGATCAGCGCTCAACAGGATATCGCTCATGCGCTGGTGCAGGGTTTCGATCTGGTCGATCGATGTATCCTGGCCCAGCTCGAAGGCCTTTTCGGCTACCCATGGCGAATGTTCGTAGATGTCGGCGAAGGCAGCGACGAAGGCGTCGCGGCTCAGGGTCGACGGTTGCAAGGTCTGGAACGCAGTCATTTCGCCGCTCCCGTGCAGGGGTGGGTTTGGTGCCAGTGACGGGCGATGTCCACGCGGCGGGTGAACCACACCTGATCATGGCCTTTGACGTATTCAATGAAGCGCTTGAGCGAGGCCAGGCGTGCCGGGCGGCCGATCAGGCGGCAATGCAGGCCGATCGAAAGCATCTTCGGCGCTTCGGCACCTTCGGCATACAGCACGTCGAAGGCATCCTTGAGGTATTCGAAAAAGTCGTCACCCTTGTTGAAACCCTGCACCTGGGTGAAGCGCATGTCGTTGGTGTCCAGGGTGTAGGGGATCACCAGGTGCGGCTTGCCGTTAGGGGTATTGGGTTCCCAGTAGGGCAGGTCGTCGTCATAGGTGTCGCAGTCATACAGGAAACCGCCTTCCTCCATCACCAGGCGGCGGGTGTTGGGGCCGGTACGACCGGTGTACCAACCCAGTGGGCGTTCGCCGGTCAGCTCGGTGAGGATGCGGATGGCTTCGAGCATGTGCTCGCGCTCCTGGGCCTCGTCCATGTACTGGTAGTCGATCCAGCGGTAGCCGTGGCTGCAAATCTCGTGGCCGGCGGCGACCATGGCGCGGATTACATCCGGATGACGCTGGGCAGCCATGGCCACGGCGAAGATAGTCAGCGGTATGTCGAACTCTTTGAACAACTTGAGGATGCGCCACACCCCGGCACGGCTGCCGTATTCGTACAGCGACTCCATGCTCATGTTGCGCTCGCCTTGCAGCGGCTGGGCCGAGACCATTTCCGAAAGGAAGGCTTCAGACTCGTTGTCGCCATGCAGGATATTGCGCTCGCCGCCCTCTTCGTAGTTGAGTACGAACGACAGTGCAATGCGTGCGTTGCCCGGCCAGTGGGGGTGAGGAGGGTTACTGCCGTAACCGATCAGGTCGCGTGGGTAGTCAGCGCTCACTGCAGTCTTCCTTCTTGTTCGTGGTAGCTAGGTGTGTGGCGGCCGGGCAGTGAAAAGACTGGGTGGCGTCACAGCGATGAGTGATTGTATACAACTTATCGCAAACTTTGTAAGCCTGCATTTCTGCATTTTTTCTAAACGGTCTGTCTGCAAGAAACTTGCCTAAGTGGTCAGGTTAAAATGAAAAAGCCCACTGCAGGAGCGAGCTTGCTCGCGAAAACCCTGAGGGCGCCACTTTTCATTCTGAGAGCCCGCGTCATCGTTGGCGTTTTTCGCGAGCAAGCTCGCTCCTACAGGAGGGTGGAAGCGCTGTGAAATTTATTGTGTACAATTTTTTATAAAAGTGTCTTAATCGGCCATCGCCGGCTCTTTCACTGCCCTGAAAGAGTGCGGGTTTCTCTATGACTGACTTCGGGAGGCGCATAAAAGCCATGGGACGTTTGACCACACACGTTTTGGACGCCGCACACGGCTGCCCCGGCAGCGCGATCAAGGTCGAGTTGTATCGCGTCGAAGGCGCGCAGCTTGAACTGGTGGGTAGCGCCGTGACTAATAGCGACGGCCGTTGCGACGCGCCGCTGCTGCAAGGCGATGACTACCGCAGCGGTGTCTACCAATTGCAATTCAGCGCTGGCGACTACTACCGCGCCCGCAGTGTGCAACTGCCGGAGCAGGCTTTTCTCGACGTGGTGGTATTGCGTTTCGGCATCAGCGCCGAACAAGACCATTACCATGTGCCACTGCTGATTTCGCCTTACAGCTACTCCACCTATCGCGGTAGCTGAGTCGTCACCTCGCTTCACACCCCCCCAAAAAAATGCTCTTCGTTGGTTTCGCCCGCGCACACTGCGGGCTTTTTTTGCGCGTGCTGCGTTCAACTATCTAAAGCCTTAAGTGCCTGTGCGTTGCCTAGGCTCGGTGTTTTCCTCAATCAAGAAAACATCATGGCCTCACTCAACCACATCCCCGACCCAGAAGATCCGGAGATCGCTGCTCAAGCAACGCTTCAGGGTATGCGCAGCCAGCTGACCCGGCGAGTCAACGCTCACGCCCATCCAAGCCGCCTGATCAATCAGATTGCTTTTGCCGAACTGCGCTGCGTCGAGGTAATAAAGGTGCTTGGAAGGCTGATAGCGCGCGCGCCAAAAGTTTTGTGGATGATCCGCGACGAGCTACGCAAAGAGTTTGAAATAGACCCGGACACCCTGCTGTTCACCGTGCCCAAACCACCAGCAGAACCCCAGAAAGTCGACAGCCTGACTGATCGGGCGCTGCTGTCACTGGCCTTGCCCGCAGTGCCGATCAACCTGAATCAGTTCACTGCCCTGAGCGTCAAGGGTGACCCGACTCGCCAGTTGCCTTATACGCCGTTGCAAGTGCTGCAGCGAGTTATCGCCATGAAGCTGCAAGACAGAATTGCCTGGTCGGCCACGCCTTATTGGGACGCGCTGCAGCCCGGTTCCTCGCAAACACGCAGGGGGTATTGGGCAGAGCTGCACGCCGAACTCTTCGCTGACCGGGCTTTTATGGCGCAGCAATTGGACGAGCTGTCGAGTGTCGGGATGGCTCTGCTTCAGGCCCTGATCGACGCACCCAGTGCTGGGGCGCGCCAGCGAGCAGGGGGCGATTGGGCCACTGTGCGAGCGAGTTCGTTGATGTGGCCGGGTACGCCTGCGGTTGCAATTCCCGGTGCATTGCATATCTACCGTGAAGGCGATCCTGATGGTGCACCGCATGTGATTTACCTGCCGGGTGTGGTGCGCAATTTCTACGAGTACCCGTCCTTCTTCGACCTGCAATGCGGTTTGGTAAAGTTGGCCAGTGAGTCACTGTTCGACGAACTCTGGCAATGCCTGCCGTTAGAGCGCCGACATGAGTTGTGTCGGCCTACGGACCTGACCCCCGCGTTAAGCGTGGATCGCGGTTCGACAATCTCCGGTGATGCGCTGGCGATGAGCGCGCAAGCGTTGCTGGAAGGTCAATGGGAAAACGAGCTGGCCTGTGCGCTGGCGATCAATCACGCACACGTGTTTTCTCCAAAAAAGCCGCGACCTCAACCGCTGACCGCTGTGCCTTTTCTGCGTTTTATCGAGCGTGCAAGGAAGCAACTGGTCGGTAAAGTCCGGCTTGGGACCCTCCTCTATCAATTGCTCAAGTGGGACGAGCAGCGACGACGCGCAGAAATTATCTTTGCCAGCACCGCGCCCGGCCTGGCCCTGCTCACCGCAGAACAGCAGGTCAAACGCTACGAAAAAGGTCTGCTCGCACTATTCAACGCCGATGACCTGAGCGTCGAGACTGCAGCGCTTGAGGAATTTGTGGTGTTTGAGAACCAACTCAAAGCGCATAAAGAAGCGTTGAATTCGCTGATTAACGGTGCACAGCAGCGGCTCTACGATATGCCTTTTTGGATTGAGCGCCCAACCGGTGCGCACAAACGTTATGCCTTGTTCCTGCGTGCCCATGTCGAGGCCCTGCGCTGTGAGGTTCAGTTGCAACACCGGCTCAAGCTGATACCCACTGCACATCGGGACTTGGTGATGGAGGTCGTGGAGCGGCTGTCGGCATCCAAATACGTGGGCGGTAAAGCCCAGGTGTTTTCGGTCTCTGTGGGCAGCGTGCAGGCTGCCTTCTACCCGCTTCATAACGTTTGGGTAGTGGCTCGGGCGACGGCGATGAAGCACCCGTCCCGTGGGGTTCCGGTCGCGCTGTATGCATTCGGGCAATATGGCGGGCTGAAGGCTTTTTCCGGCCTGGACGCTTTGACCCGCGGTCTGAAAGCCAGCCTCGGGAGCAGTGATGATTCGGTCCTGTGGGGCTGTATAGAGCACGATAAGCGTCACGACTTACGTGACCATGCCCGGCGTGAAACCCTGACGGTGCGCTATGAACCCATTGAGGGGAACCCAGCGACGGTTTCTTTCAAACACTTGATGGCCTACTACTTTCGCTTGAACAAGCGCATTGAGGGTACTGCCGGTCTGTTCAATGAGGTAAAAGATGCCGAGCTGAGCCGTTTGTTGCTATTGGCTGAGCTGGACGCGCACTTGAAGATTCCCGACAGTCCCGCCTTGAACCAGGCTCAGGCCAACATTGATCTTCTGCGCAAGGCTGCGCTTGAGGCAAAAAAACTGCCACAGTGGTTAGCGGGCGCAACACCTGCCCAGCTTAAACACTTCAAGCGCTTGCAGCGCCGGTACCTGAGCAGCGCCTTTGCCTCTGAAAGCCTGCTTGAACGCTCTCTGACTGACTTGGAAACGTTCGCCCGCCGCAAGTTGATCGCCCGTTTAACCGAGGATGGTTTCTACCCGGAGCTGGACATCGACAAGCCCCTGATCACGATGCCGGACGATGTCAGAGGCAGCTTCTGCGGTAATCAAAGCCACTGCACGCCGGGCAATCGCGGGCAGGTCCTGACCCCAAGTACTCAAACCACAACCTTCAGCATGTTGCAGCTGGCATTGCATAATCTTGATCCGCAAGCACCCTGGGTGCCTTGGCGATTGAATCGAGCAAGCTATCTGCAACCGCAGTGGAAGCAACGGCTGAACAAGGACTATCTGATCAAGACAGTCTCCTCGCTGGATATCGGCGGAAACTACAACACGCAGATCAACCACACCTTCTACCCCACGGTTAAAACCAAACCGAGTTCGGATGCGGGTCGCATTCCTGCGCTGATCAATCGCACGCTGGATGAATGCGCGCACATGCAGCTTTTTTCGGCGGTTCAACAAGGGCTCAGCACCTTTGCACAGAGCCTGTTCAGCACGGCGATGGCGGCGCGAACGCCTGAGGACCTGCTGAAAAATGGGTATGATTTGAAGTTGTACGTCGTTCATCTGGCGGCGCACACGATGCAGCATGATCGCTATATCTCAGGGGTCGTGGTCATGCAGGATCAGGGCAGCGGGCGCTGCGTAGTTTACTGGCCTGCTGCGCCGCATGCCTTGATCATCACCGAGTACATCAGCGTGGCGGTGGCGCGGGTAGAACTCAGTCGCGTTGCCGCTTCGGCTGACCTTGTAAAGTTACTGGCGCGGCAGGTAGCGCCCGGTTGGGCATTTGACGCAATCATTCATGACGCCGATGAAGCAGGAGAGCCTGGATGGCTTTCTGTCATGCCGGATGCTTATTATTTCGAAGGTAAGTGGAGGCTCCCTGGTTTTGTTCGCTCCTTCAGCATTACACATCTGCAACCGACGCCAGTGCTCGATGAGATCGAAAAACTGATCCGCGAGCAAATTGCCAGTAACCCGTCAAACTGGCTGGCGATCGTTCCCATATCCCACAGTGAACCCAGGGCATTGCTGTATTACGCCAATGTGCTGGATTTGCAACGCCGCACTCAAGCGGCGAGTAATTCCGGCAAGGTGCTGGATGAGTATCGTGTCCGCCGCCTTGCGGAGCAGACTGATAGCAGCCTGCGAGCGCTCATATCGTTTTTCTTTCCGTTATTTGCGCTGGCTAACTCCTTTTATGAATTGCTGATTGTGGCACGACGTTTTCACCGTTTCGCAGACCCCAATGATGTCGTGGATATTGTGTTTATGACCCAGTATCTGGTGTTCGATTTGTGGCAGACCTTTACCCCCGGCCCCAAGGTCAGAGGCGTAGCGGCGGGTATCGTGCGGCGCCCGCTGGGGGCGGTGTTGAATCGGATACATCGTTCGCATTTCAGCCGTGGCCGAGTGCTGCGTCAGGCTGCGCCTTCTGCGGCCGCGTTAAAACCCTTGGACCGTTTCAAAGTCAAGGGCGTGCCTCCGGATGCTGTGGCGCTCAAAGGGCGTGGCAGGGAGGGCGTTTATGTGAAAGACGGTCAGCAATTTGTAACGGATGACACTCACCATTATCCCGTTTACCAACGTGATAGCGAGTCTGCGTTTCGGCTGAGAAACATGCTGAAAAGCGGTGAGGATGAGTTGGTCCTGAATATCCATCAGCCCAAGGAGTGGATGCTGGAGGCCGATAATCCTCAACCTGGGCCCAGCTCCGGGGTGCATGACCCATGGCGCGCTCCCCGGGCGCCCTCGTCGGATTGGCAACCCCCTCGTGAGCGCATGGCGACTGAGAACCGGATTGTCCAGTCACGTACAACGGACACCCAGTGGTTGAGTTGGCGTGCTCAAGTTCACCCCCGTGACATTGTGGGCTTCCCTGCGCCTGGAGTGTTTGAGGTTGGCTCGGCTCCCAGAGGTTCTTCGCTCAATGCCAGGTTTTTGCGCGTGGCTCCTCCTTATACCGACTTCCAGGATCCGAACAGCGGTTTTTACCGGATGCTCCCGCAGGGCGACCATGCATCGTTGACTGACCTGGTGTTTATCACCCGAAATGAGCCACCGGGGCCATCCGCGCGAGCCGATATCATGCGCTGGACCAGCACTGATATTCGCGACCAGCCCATTCCTGTATCACGCCTGCCTACAGGTGAATGGCAACATCATTCGGCGCTGTTCGACAGTTCGTTGGAGCACTCTGTGGGCAGGGCCTTTCCCTCCATGACGAATGAAGCTCGAAAGTTTACCGTCATGAGAATGATTGAATTGGCAGATCCTTCCCACTCTGCCACGGCAAGCCATTTGCTCGGCATCCGCGCGACGCTGGACGAATGGCTACCCCCGCTCCCTGCGAGGAGCGGCCAAACGGACGATTTACTACGGATGTTGCGGACTAATGAACGGCGCAAGCAATATCTATACGTCGGTTTCGAAGGCAAGGCACCCGGCTTCACGCGCGTTGATTTCACGCCGCCTCATCCGTTAGACCCGAGCCTGCAATATGGTGTCGTCCCGGTCAGGACGCAGAGGCTTGAAGCGGAGCGCGCCGCCGTCAGGACCGTGCTGGAGCAGCAGGGTTACCGCGTCGAGGACTTGTCTGTGCGGCGCGCAGGGATGCGTTTTGGAGAACCCAGTATTGAATCAGTCGTTACTCATCCCCGTTCGAACACCATTTACTACGTGGCCTACCAATGGCTTGAACTGGGGCGAATGACCGTGAGAGGGAAGCTTTCGAACCGTTGGGTTCGGATAGCCATCAACTCACACCCCGACTCTCTTTTATTAAGGGCAGTTGACACCGCGATGCAGGAACAGCGCTTGGTGCGGATTGTGGCCGGCATCCAATGGCCCACAAAGGGGCGTCTCGATCCAACTGTTTATTTCGTCAAATTGACCCCTTAGCATTGATGAGTGCCATCGCACCGGCGCCGCCGAACAGTGCCGCGCTGATGCGGTTGAACCAGCTCTGGCCCGAACCGCTGCGCAAGTAACGCGCTGCGCCATGGGCACCCAGACCGTAGGCCAGCTTGCACAGCAGGTCGAGCACCGTCCAGGTGGCGATCATGATCAGCAATTGCGGCAGGAACGGTTGCTGGCTGCTGAGAAACTGCGGCAGGAAGGCTGCGAAAAACAGGATGTCCTTGGGGTTGCTGGCGCCCAACACAAAGGCTCGCCCAAACAACGCACGAAAGCGCGGTACAGACGGCGTTTGTGGGACTTCGGCGCCTTCGCTCGGCAGACGCGATTGCTGCCAGCTCTGCCAGGCCAGGTAGAACAGGTACAGCGCGCCGACAATTTTCAAGGCACTGAACAGCTGTTCCGAGGCCAGCAACAAGGCCCCCAGACCCAAGGCCGAAGCACTCAACAGGCAGATCGACGCAAACACTCCGCCCAAAAACGCCGGGTACGAGCGGCGCAGGCCGTAGTTGAGACTGTTGCTGATCATCAGCAGCGACAATGGCCCTGGAATCAGGATCACGATCAATGCAGCCCCACTGAACAGCAGCCAGGTATCCAGGTTCATCATTTGCTCCTTTTATAAAAATATGAATTTCGCAATGAAAATCGCGCACAACACCCACAGGCTGACAGAAATCTCGCGGTACTTGCCGGTGCCGGCCTTCAGCGCTACATAGGTGATAAAGCCCAGAGCGATCCCGTCGGCGACCGAGAACGTCAGCGGCATCATGATGGCAGTGACGATCGCCGGAATGCTGTCGGTAGCTTCATCCCAATTGATATGGGCCATGCTCGCCATCATCAGCATCGCTACGTAGATCAGCGCGCCAGCGGTGGCGTAGGCGGGAATCATGCCGGCCAGTGGTGCGAAGAACATCGCCGCCACGAACAGCACACCCACCGTTACAGCGGTCAACCCGGTGCGGCCACCGGCTGCCACACCTGCGGCGCTTTCCACGTAGCTGGTCACTGGCGGCACGCCAACCATGGCGCCGAACACACTGGAAGCACTGTCGGCCTTCAATGCGCGGGACAGGTTGTCGATCTTGCCGTCGGCCTTGACCAGCCCGGCGCGTTGGGCAACGCCCATCAGTGTACCGGCAGTGTCGAACATGTGTACAAAAAGAAAGGCAAATACCACGCTGATCATGCTCACATTGAACACACCCATTACGTCCATCGCCATCCAGGTTGGTGCCAGGCTCGGTGGGGTGGAGAGAATGCCGTTGTAATGCACCAGGCCCAGGCCCCAGCCGGCCAGGGTCACGGCGATGATGCTGATGAGAATTGCACCGAATACACGGTGATAACTGAGGATGGCGATCAGCAGGAAGCACACCGCCGCCAGCAGCGGGGCGGGTTCATGCAGGGAGCCGAGCTTGATCAGGGTGGCCGGGCTGTCGACGATGATGCCGGCGGTTTTCAGGCCGATCACCCCAAGGAACAGGCCCACACCTGCGCCCATGGCATGACGCAGGCTGACCGGAATACTGTTGAGCAGCCATTCTCGGATGCGTGACAGCGTCAGAATCATGAACAGCACACCCGAGACAAAGACAGCGCCGAGAGCGGTTTCCCAGTTGTAGCCCATGGTGCCGACCACGGTGTAAGTGAAAAACGCGTTCAGGCCCATACCCGGCGCCAGGCCCACCGGCCAGTTGGCGTACAGGCCCATCAACAGGCACCCCAGGGCTGCGGCGATGCAGGTGGCGACAAAGGCCGCACCGTGATCAATACCGGCGTCGGCCATGATGTTGGGATTGACGAAGATGATGTAGGCCATGGTGATGAAGGTGGTGAGGCCGGCGATCAGCTCGGTCTTCACTGTGGTGCCATGCAAGCGCAGTTTGAACAGGCGTTCCAGCCAACCGCCTTGCGGCGTGGCCAGGTCCAACGTAGGGGCTTCGGTTTTACGGCTATCCACAGCGAGTACTCCTCAATCGTTTTATTGTTATGTCCAGCGCCGGTCACATGAGTGGGCAACAGCGCTTTGAGGTACTGGCGGGTTTGTTGACCAAAAGGTCAGGAACTCGCACGAAGCGAATTATGCTTTTGTATACAAATAAAGCAAATAATGTTTTCGAATGTCTGGGCGAAAGTGGATGAAAGGCGGACTTCCAGGGTGGGCAGGCAGATTTATTCCGCCCGCCGCCTTGAAACATTGCCGCAATACCCGCACTTTGAGGGCGCAAGCATTCGCTCGGAATGCGCAAAGCGGCATAAGGGGAGCCCATGTACAAGGTTTATGGCGATTACAAGTCGGGCAACTGCTACAAGATCAAATTGATGCTTAGCTTGTTGGGGATCCCGTTTCAGTGGATCGATATCGACATCCTCAAGGGCGACACCCAGACCCCTGAGTTCCTGGCGAAGAACCCCAACGGCAAGATCCCGGTGCTGGAGCTGGAAGACGGCACCTGCCTATGGGAGTCCAATGCGATTCTCAATTTCCTCGCCGATGGCAGCGAGTTCCTGCCCACGGAACCGCGCCTGCGCACCCAGGTATTGCAGTGGCAGTTTTTCGAGCAGTACAGCCATGAGCCGTATATAGCGGTGGCGCGGTTTATCCAGTTTTACCTGAATATGCCGCAGGACCGTCTTGAGGAATACAAGACCACCCACAAGGGCGGTTACAAGGCATTGAGAGTCATGGAGCGCCAGTTGCAAGCCACGCCGTACCTGGTGGGCGACACCTATTCGATTGCTGATATCGCGCTGTATGCCTACACCCATGTAGCCCATGAAGGCGGCTTTGATTTGGCGCCTTACCCGGCGGTGCAGGCGTGGTTGCAGCGGGTGGCCAGCCATCCCAAGCACGTGGCGATGCTGGATTGAGTTCACATTTAGAGCGATGTGCTTGTAGATAATGTGCTGTTGAGCAGTTCAAAGCAGCGCTGTGCCGCTGGGCTCAATGCCATCGCGCTGCGTGTGATCAAGCCGATCTCCCGGTTCACGCCGGGATGATCGATGTCGATTCGCTTCAATCCCTCCAGGCTGTCCGCCGCCGATTCCGGCAGCACGCTGATCCCCAACCCCTGGCGCACCAGCGCCAATACCGTCGACATGTAGTTGGCCTCCATGCCCGCATTCAGCGTCAGCCGTGTCTGGTCGAACAGTGCGTCGACCTGTTCGCGCACGCTGCTGTCACGTCCGGTAAGGATAATTGGCTGGTCGGCCAGTTGCGCCAGGGTCAGTGACCGATAGCGCGTCAGCGCATGATCCAGCGGCACAAACGCGCACAAGCGATCATTGAGCACCGGCTGAAATTGCAGGCCATGGCTCAGGCGCGCCCGTACGCCGATGCCGAAATCCACCTCGCCGTTGCGGACCTGGGCATGAATGCGATGGGCTACCAGGTCATGCAGGCGCACCTCGATCCCGGCAAAGCGCTGGCGAAACAGGCGCAAGGCCGGAGGCAGGGCGCCGGCGCAAACTGACGGCAGGGCGGCGATGGTCACCACGCCGCGACGCAAGGCTGCGAGGTCGCGTGAGCCGGTGACGATGTTGTCCAGGTCCAGCAGCAGTTTTTCCATGGGCCCGCGCGCATCCTGGCCGGCAGCGGTGATGCTCACATGGCGCGGGCTGCGGTCGAGCAGGGCGACGCCGAGCCAGTCTTCCAATTGCTGTACTTGCACGGTCAGGGCCGAAGGCGACAGGTGCAGCTCGTGGGCCGCCTTGGTGAAACTACCGGTGCGGGCCACCGCGAGGAAGGCCTGGATGTGCTGGATCGAGTTCTTCATTTTGTTTTTCCGAACGTGCTAGGCCGAATATTCCAATTTACAAAGACTAACCCGCTTCCAATACTCCGGGAAAACAATAACCGGCCCAAAACGGCCACCCTGGAGTTATCCATGCTCGCAACCCTGGGCGTCATCACCATTCTCAGCCTGCTTGTCGCTGTCATGAGCAAGCGTCTCTCGCCACTGGTGGCCCTGATCGCCTTGCCGATCATCGCCGCGCTGGTCGGTGGGTTCGGCCTGCAAACCAGTGCCTTTATCATCACCGGTATCAAGAACGTCGCCCCTGTGGTCGGCATGTTTGTGTTCGCGATCCTGTTTTTCGGGATCATGACCGATGCCGGGATGCTCGACCCCATCATTGATCGCATCCTGCGCACGGTAGGGACGCGTCCTACACGAATTGTGGTCGGCACCGCGACGCTGGCGTTGCTGGTGCATCTGGACGGCTCCGGCGCGGTGACCTTTCTGGTGACGGTGCCGGCGATGCTGCCGCTGTATACGCGGCTGGGCATTGATAAACGCATCCTCGCCTGCGTGTGTGCGATGGCCGCAGGCGTCAACTTCCTGCCCTGGACCGGCCCGGTGCTGCGTTCGTCGGCGGCGCTGCATGTGCCGGTGGCCGATCTGTTCCAGCCGTTGATCCCGGTGCAGATCGTCGGGCTGATCTTCGTCTTCGCGTGCGCCTGGTGGCTGGGCCATCGTGAAGAAAAGCGCCTCGGCCTGGGCGCCGGTTCCGGCGTGGAGGCGGTGCCGCAACGGGTGCTCAGCGACGACGATATCAAGCTGCGCCGCCCACGGTTGTTCTGGGTCAACCTGATCCTGACCGTGCTGGTGATGGTGGTGATGATTGCCGGTTGGGTCGACCCGGTGGTGATGTTCATGCTCGGCACCGTGGTTGCGCTGTGCATCAACTACCCCAACGTGGACGCCCAGCGTGCGCGCATCGACGCCCATGCGAAAACCGCCCTGACCATGGCCAGTATCCTGCTCGCCGCCGGGGTGTTCACCGGCATCATGCAAGGCTCCGGCATGCTCAAGGCTATCGCCGAAGTAGCGGTGGCGCAGATTCCGGCGGGCCACGGCAAGTTGATCCCGGCGGTCGTGGGGTTCCTGTCGATGCCCCTGAGCATGTTGTTTGACCCCGACTCCTACTACTTCGGCGTGATGCCGGTGATCGCCGAAGTCGGCAAGGCGCTGGGCGTCGACCCCCTGCAAGTGGCCCAAGCCTCGTTGCTGGGCGTGCACACCACCGGTTTTCCGGTCAGCCCGCTGACGCCCGCGACCTTCCTGTTGGTGGGCCTGTGCAAGATCGAGTTGGCCGATCACCAGCGATTCACGATTCCTTTTCTGTTTGCCGCCTCGGTGTTGATGACCCTGACGGCGTTGCTCCTGGGAGTGATTTGAGATGAACACCTTGCGCATTGGCTCCGGCGCCGGCTATTCCGGTGACCGTATCGAACCTGCCGTGGAACTGGCCGAACATGGCGACCTGGATTACCTGGTCTTCGAATGCCTGGCCGAACGCACCATTGCCCTGGCACAACAGGCGCGCATCGGCGACCCGCAGGGCGGTTATGACCCGTTGCTCGCTGAGCGTATGCGCCGTGTCTTGCCCTTTGTGGGGCAGCGGGCGGGGCGTCGACGCCTACGGGTGATCACCAACATGGGTGCGGCCAACCCGGTGTCGGCGGCCATTGAAGTGCGGCGCATTGCTGCAGAGCTGGGCCTGGGTCTGAAGGTTGTCGCGGTGGTGGGGGATGATGTGCTGCACGCTTTGCCTGCCGAGCAGGTGCTGGATAACGGCCAGTCTGTTGGCTCCCTTGGCGAGCGGTTGATCTCTGCGAATGCCTACCTGGGTGTTGACGGCATTCTTGAGGCGCTGCGCGCCGACGCCGATGTCGTCATCACCGGGCGGGTGGCCGACCCTTCGTTGTTCCTGGCGCCGCAGATGTTCGAGTTTGGCTGGGCCTTCGATGATTGGCAACGATTGGGCCGGGGCACGTTGGTGGGGCATTTGCTGGAGTGCGCGGGGCAGGTCAGTGGCGGTTACTTCGCTGATCCCGGTTTCAAGGATGTGGAGAATCTGGCGCGCCTGGGCTTTCCCCTGGCCGAGATCGACGCCGACGGCAATGCGGTGATCACCAAGGTGGCAGGCTCCGGTGGGCGGGTCAGTCGCGCGACCTGTGCTGAACAACTGATCTATGAAGTTCACGACCCAGCAGCCTATTTGACCCCGGATGTGACGGCCGACTTTTCCCGGGTGAGGTTTGTCGAGGAGGGCGTGGACCGGGTGCGCGCTGAGGGGGCGAGCGGGCGTGCTCGGCCTGATCAACTGAAGGTCAGCGTCGGTTATCTGGACGGTTGGATCGGTGAAGGGCAGATGTCCTACGGCGGTCCCGGTGCTGTCGCACGGGCCGAGTTGGCGCGGGACGTGGTGCTCAAGCGCCTGGCGTTGATCGGCGTAAACATGCAGGACCTGCGCGCCGAATTGATCGGCATGGATTCATTGCACGGCCCGCGCAGCAGCGTCGAGCCTTGGGAAGTGCGCCTGCGGGTTGCCGCCCGTTGTGACGAGCGCAGCGACGCCGTGCGGGTTGGCAATGAAGTGGAGACCCTCTACACCAACGGCCCGGCCGGCGGCGGTGGGGCGAGCAAGAGCGTGCGTCAGGTGGTGGCGGTGGCATCGTTGCTGTTGCCCCGTGAAGCGGTCAAACCGAGGATTGAAGAATGAAACTGCACAGACTGGCTCATTCCCGCACAGGGGATAAGGGCGACACGTCAAACATCTCGATCATTGCCTATCGTGCGCAAGACTACCCATTGCTGTGCGAACAGCTGACGGCCGAGCGCGTCACGGAATTTTTCAAGGATTTGCTCGAACCGCTTGCGGCCCCGGTTCGGCGTTATGAATTGCCGAATGTGCAGGCGCTGAACTTCGTGTTGCCGGGCATCCTGCGTGGCGGCGTGACCCGCTCGCTGGCGCTGGATGCCCACGGCAAGTGCCTGGGCTCGGCACTGCTGGATCTGGACCTGACAACACCGATCTGATTTCTGTAGGAGCGAGCTTGCTCGCGAAAAACGTCAACGATAACGCGTGCTTCCTGAATAAACGCGGTGCCTGTGAGTTTTTCGCGAGCAAGCTCGCTCCTACATTGACCGTCGCGTGCTTCAGATTGCCGCGAAGCGCTTGTCCAGGTAGTCGATGATCACCTTGGAGTCGTACATCCAGGTGGTCTGGCCGTTCTCTTCGATGCGCAGGCACGGCACCTTGATCTTGCCGCCTTGTTCCAGCAGGGTCTGGCGGTCCTGCTCGTTGTTCTTTGCGTCCTTCAGGGCTACCGGCACGTTCAGGCGATGCAGGGTGCGGCGGGTCTTCACGCAAAACGGGCAGGCGTGGAATTGGTACAGCGTCAGCGCCTTGGCCGCGTCGTTCACCCGCGCCTGTTGTTCGGCGGGGCGCTGCTTTTTGCGTGGGCGGGTCAGGAAATCGCCCGCGATGATAATCTGGCCGAGGCCCACTCGAAGTGCTTTGACGAACATGGCTGTTACCTCTTGCCCATAACTGAGGGGGCGCAGCTTACCTGATTTCTGCAGGCGAAAAAAAACCGGCGATGAACGCCGGTTTTTTCCTGCGCAGCCCGTTACTTGATCAGGCTGAGAAATTCGCTGCGAGTGGCCGCGTTATCGCGGAACTCACCGAGCATCACCGAGGTGATCATCGACGAATTCTGTTTTTCCACACCGCGCATCATCATGCACATGTGCTTGGCTTCGATTACCACGGCCACACCCAGGGCGCCGGTCACTTGCAGCACCGCATCAGCGATCTGGCGGCTGAGGTTTTCCTGGATCTGCAGGCGGCGCGCATACATGTCGACGATTCGTGCAACCTTCGACAGGCCCAGCACTTTGCCGCTTGGGATGTAGGCCACATGGGCCTTGCCGATAAACGGCAGCAGATGGTGTTCGCACAACGAGTACAGCTCGATGTCCTTGACCAGCACCATTTCGCTGTTATCGGAGCTGAACAAGGCACCGTTGGTGACTTCTTCGAGCGTCTGTTCATAACCGCGGCAAAGGTACTGCATCGCCTTGGCGGCACGCTTTGGCGTGTCGAGCAGACCCTCGCGGGAGACGTCCTCGCCGAGTTGGCCGAGAATCTCTGTGTAATTCTGTTCCAGGGACATGAAACTACCTGTGGGATTTTCGCAAAGCGCAAGGTTACGGTGGCGGGCACATCGCTGCAAGCCTGACGATGGCACTTTACTCGTCGCGGCCTTCGAGCATGGTGCGCTTGAGCATCACATACACCGCACCGGCACCGCCGTGGCGGGCCTGGCAGGAAGTAAAGCCGAGCACCTGGGCATGTTGACGCAGCCAAGTGTTGACGTGGCTCTTGATCATTGGCCGCTTGCCATCCAGCCGCACAGCCTTGCCGTGGGTGACGCGCACGCAGCGGATTTCGAATTTAGTCGCTTCGGCGAGGAAGGCCCACAGGGTTTCCCGGGCCTTTTCCACGTTCATGCCGTGCAGGTCGAGGCTGCCTTCGAACGGGACCTGGCCGGCCTTGAGCTTGCGCATCTGGCTTTCCTGCACACCGTCGCGGGCCCACATCAGCTCGTCTTCGGGGCCGACGTCAATCACGAACTGATCCGACAGGCCATCCACGGTAGTGGCGTCGCTGCGCACGGTCGCGGCCTGGCGCAGCTTGGCGATCTGTGCCCGGTCGGTCTTGGGTTTGCCGGTGTCGGCGCGGTCGTGCTTGATCGGCTTGACGCCGCGCAGCTCGTTTTTGAACAGGGAAAAATCGTCGTCTTGCATGTCAGCCTCCGCGAAGGGCGGGCAGTTTACCTAAATCGCGGCGGCCAGGGCGCAGCAAACGCTATCCAAGCGCCATCAGTCGTGCTTTTTCATCAGGTGCGAGGCGATATTCAACGACAAGGGCTGACGCATCCGCCGACGGCTGCGGCGCCATAACCATACGCCCAACCACAGCACCAGCAGGCCGATCCCCAACAGGATCGCCGAGCCGCCCGGGCTGGCATTCAGCTCGCCCAGTGCCGGCGAATGCCCAAACAGGCCGGCGCCACCAGCGCCTGCCAACAACAAGCCTATGATCGCCAGCAACGCGGCAATGCCCGCCACCAGGCGCAGACGCCAGTTGCTCGGGCCCTTGGGGCGCAAGCGACGAGCATCAAAACCATCGGATATCTTCATTCCGACCTTTCCTCCAGGGTATCGGCCCTTCGACCGGACAATACACAGGTTGTTCCGGAGGGAGGGGTAAATGCGCCAAATGAAAGGGCTTTGCGGATGAGCGGAGCAATAAACACGCCGCTCAACGCCAGAATGATCAGATCAGATCTTTAGTCAGTGCGAGGGTGGCGAAGTTGTCGGCCATGATCGCCATTTCGGTGTGCTGCACATGTTCGGCGCTCAGGATGCCGCCCTTGTAGGGCAGGTCGCGAGTGGCGCAGGCGTCTTCCACCAGGGTGCAGCGAAAGCCCAGGTTCTTGGCCGCACGCACGGTGGTGCTGACGCTGGAGTGGCTCATGAAGCCGCAGACGATCAGGTCCAGGGAGCCAAGGTCCTGCAAGTGTTTTTCCAGGCCGGTGCCGTGGAAGGCGCTCGGCAGCAGCTTGCCGATGATGGTTTCGTCACCCTCTGGCTCAAGCCCCGGGATGAATTCGCCGCGCTCGCCCTGTGGATCAAACAGACCGCCTACGGTACCCAAGTGGCGTACATGCACAATCGGGCGCCCGGCATTGCGCGCGGCGCTGACCAGTTGTTTGATATTAGCGACAGCTGCGTCCATGCCCGAGAGGGCGAGCGGGCCGCTGAGGTATTCCTTCTGGGCGTCGATGATCACGAGGGTCGCATGACTGAGGTTGGCTGCTGCGTAACCGCGACCGCTGAGTTGAAACATCGTCTTTGGAACGGACATTCTGGGGCTCCTGTGAGTGGGGCTTTTGCGACATTGTCCACTGGCTGAGCGCTTCTGTGAATCGCTACTATCGTAAGGTACGCCGTTGCTGGCGTGCAGCCATGTCAAGAGGTGGGCTTGTTTAACACAATGCGGGGCAATTGGATGAAATCCGACGTACGGCGCCAGTGTTTTCGTACATCGTCGGTACAGGTGAAGGCTGTTAGAATTGCCAGTCGTTTTTTCCAGGAGCTTGCCCCGTGATCACTTCCCGCCTGCGCACTTTGCGCGACCATATCCGTTGGGCTGTCAGCCGTTTCCATGGGGAAGACCTGTTTTTTGGCCATGGCACCGACAATGCCTGGGACGAAGCCCGGCAATTGGTGCTCGGCGCCTTGCACCTGCCGTGGGAAATTGCTGACAGCTACCTGGATTGCAACCTCGAAGAAGAGGAAATCTCCCATGTGCAGCGTTTACTGCATCGCCGTATTCACGAGCGTGTGCCCACCGCCTACCTGTTGAAAGAGGCGTGGTTCTGCGGCATGTCGTTTATTGTCGATGAGCGCGTGTTGATCCCGCGTTCACCGATTGGCGAACTGATCGAAAACCGCTTCGAACCCTGGTTGGCGCAGCCGCCGGCGCGCATCCTCGACCTGTGCACCGGCTCCGGTTGCATCGGCATTGCCTGTGCGTACGAGTTCCAGGAGGCCGAAGTGGTACTGGGTGACCTGTCCTTCGAAGCCCTTGAAGTGGCAAACCAGAATATCGAGCGCCATGGCGTCGATGAGCGGGTCTATACCGTGCAGGGCGATGGTTTTGACGGCTTGCCCGGCCAGCGATTCGACCTGATCGTGTCAAACCCACCGTATGTGGATGCCGAAGATTTTGCCGACATGCCGGATGAATACCAGCACGAGCCGGAACTGGGCCTGGCCTGTGGTGACGACGGCCTGAACCTGGTACGCCGGATGCTGGCCGAAGCGGCGGACCATCTGACCGAGAAGGGTTTGCTGATTGTCGAAGTGGGTAACAGCCAGGTGCATGTTGACGCGCTGTATCCGGAAGTCGACTTTGCCTGGCTGGACTTCCAGCGGGGTGGGCATGGGGTGTTCATGCTGACGGCTGAGCAGTGTCGCCAACACCAGGCCGTTTTCGCTGCCCGGATATAACTGCAGAAACTCGGTCAATGTGGGAGCTGGCAAGCCAGCTCCCACATTTTGATTGCATTTCAATCTATCAGCGGTGAGTGGCAATCCAGATCAACAACCCTGCCTGAAACACCGTAAACGCCACCAGGCACGTGATGGTAAAGCGCAGCCCGCTGTCCTCGCGCTTGAACTTGATGACTTTTTCCTCTTCCTTGCGCAACTTCACTTCCTGTTCCGCCAGGTTCTGATCGGCCTGTTGCAGCATCTGCGCGGCTTCGAGGATCTCCACGAACTGCACCTTCTCAGTGTTCCAACTGTCCAGCACGTCGCCGACCTTGCCCGGCTGCACATTGCCTTTGAGGTGCTGCACGTCGGCATAGGCCACATCAAATCCCTGTATACGCAGGAAGTGATCACGACGCAGGCGCGTGGCTTCGTTGAGGGCGTCCTTGTTGGCCAGGTCCACGCCGTCGACGCGGTAGTGGGACCACTTCTTCTTCGCCCAGGCGGCGGCCTGAGCGACCAGGAAACGGCCGATCCCCCGGTTGGCCGGTTCGATTTCCAGGCTGTTGCCTGGGCCGAAATGCACGCGATGTTTATCGTGGTCCACCCAGATATCCAGGTGGTTCTGCTCGCGGCGTACTCGCTGGCCGGGCAGTTGAATAACCATGCGCAACAGGCTGTGGTGCTTGTCGTGGCGCTCGGCATAGCCGAACTGCACAAAGCGCAACGGCCGTGCGCCAGTGGCACGGTCGGTGGTCAGCGGAGCCAGGCGCAGCATCTTGAAGTGTTCGGCGTGGACGTCCGCCCACGGCAGGGCCGCCGCCTCGACGGCCGCGGTTGCAGTCGAGGTGCCGGCGGTAGATTCGGGTGTTGCTTCGGTGGTTGTCATGCGGCGCGATCCTGTCCAAGCCCAGCAAGCCGACAGTCTTTTTACTGTCGACTCTGGACTTATCGGCCGGTTTGCCCAGGACTGGAGGCAAATTGTCGCTTAACGGGGTTGAAGTCCGTCGATAAACGCGACGATACGCTGGCCCAGTTCCGCAGCCAGGGGCAGTTTCGGGTCATTGTAGGACGCCAGTTGCTGCTTCACGTTGTTGGGCACGATGCGCATCACGTGGTTCATGCCTTCGATAACCGTCAACTGCGCGTCGGGCTTGGCGTGTTTCAACTGCTGGGCATCCGCTACGCCGACCTGAATATCGTTGGTGCCCTGGATGATCAACGCCGGCATGTTCAGCCTGGCGAAGGCGGCCGATGGGTCGGCGCGGAACAGGCTGATCAGATAAGGCTGCACGCTTGGTCGGAAGATGCCTTCGAGTGGGCGCGGCACGTCGGCATCCACTTGGCCGGCCTTGAGGTGGTCGAGGATTTCATTGCTGCGCAACAACAGGGCAGGGGGCAAGTGATCGGCCAGTTGCTGGCGAATCACCTGGTCTACCGGGCGGGCGCTGCCCGATAGGGAAATCACCCCGGCCGGCGCCAGTTGCGGCGCGGCGAGGGCGGCTACCAGCGCGCCTTCGCTATGGCCCAGCACAATCAACGGGCCCATGCGCTTGTCGGCCTTGAGCAGCTTGCCCCAGGCCACCGCATCGGACACATAGGCGTCCAGGGTGAGGTTGCGCTCATCCGGCGTGGCGGCCAGGCTGGCGGCGACCCCGCGCTTGTCGTAGCGCACGCTGGCGATGTTATGTCGGGCAAGCACCCAGGCCAGGCGCTTGAGGCTGTCATTGCGGGCGCCGTCGGCGCTGTTGCCATTGCGGTCGGTAGGGCCGGAGCCGGCGATGATCAGCACCACCGGCACCGGTTTGTCGGACTGCGGCAACAATAATGAGCCAAACAGTTGGCCGCTGCCGGTGTCCAGGCTGATAGGGCGTTGCAGTACCACAGGGGAGGCGGCCTGGACCGCGGTGGTAAACAGGGTAAGGGTGAACAGCAGAACTCGCAGCATCATCGCGCCATCATCAGTGAGGTGCCGGTTGGACCAATGTCTACCGGTAAGGTTTCGAGGATGAACTAGTCGGTTAGCCTGCGTATACTGGCCGCCTTAAGTTATTACGGTTGACTTGATTCAACTGATTTCACGGAGCGCCCTGCATGTCCGGCAATACCTTCGGCAAGCTGTTCACTGTCACCACCGCGGGCGAAAGCCATGGCCCGGCGTTGGTCGCCATTGTCGACGGCTGCCCACCAGGCCTTGAGCTGTCCCTGGACGACCTGCAGCGTGACCTCGACCGCCGCAAGCCCGGCACCAGCCGCCACACCACCCAGCGCCAGGAGCCGGACGAAGTCGAAATCCTTTCCGGGGTGTTCGAGGGCCGCACCACCGGCTGCGCCATTGGCTTGTTAATTCGCAACACCGACCAGAAGTCCAAGGACTACTCGGCAATCAAGGATGTGTTCCGTCCGTCCCATGCCGACTACACCTACCACCATAAATACGGCGAGCGCGACTACCGCGGCGGTGGCCGCAGCTCGGCGCGTGAAACCGCCATGCGCGTGGCCGCCGGTGCCATCGCCAAGAAATACCTGGCCACCCAGGGCATCGTCATCCGTGGCTACATGAGCCAGTTGGGTCCGATTGAGATCCCGTTCAAGAGCTGGGACAGCGTGCAAGACAACGCCTTCTTCTGTCCCGACCCGGACAAGGTGCCGGAGCTGGAGGCCTATATGGACCAGTTGCGCCGCGACCAGGACTCCGTCGGTGCCAAGATCACCGTGGTGGCCGAAGGCGTCAAGCCGGGCCTGGGCGAGCCGATCTTCGACCGCCTCGACGCCGAACTGGCCCACGCGCTGATGAGCATCAATGCAGTCAAAGGCGTGGAAATCGGTGCAGGCTTCGCCTGTGTTGCCCAGCGCGGCACCGAACATCGTGATGAGCTGACGCCTGAAGGTTTCCTCAGCAACAATGCGGGTGGCATCCTTGGCGGTATTTCCTCCGGCCAACCGATTGTTGCGCACCTGGCGCTCAAGGCGACCTCAAGCATTACCACACCGGGCCGTTCGATCGATGTACACGGCAACCCGGTGGACGTGATTACCAAGGGCCGTCATGACCCGTGCGTCGGCATCCGCGCCACACCGATTGCCGAAGCCATGATGGCCATCGTGCTGATGGACCACCTGCTGCGCAACCGTGGGCAAAATGCCGATGTGCGCGTGACCACCCCGGTACTGGGCCAACTGTGATCGCCGCCGGCAAGCGAGCTTGCCAGGGTGAGTGCGCTTGTTGTGGCGAGCGAGCTTGCTCGCGCCGGGCTGCGAAGCAGCCCCAATAAAATGACCCCACCGCTCCCATACTGGCGCCTTTCCAGCTTTTACCTGTTCTACTTCGCCCTGCTCGGGGCGACGGCGCCGTTCCTGGCGTTGTACTTCGATCACCTGGGCTTTTCCAGCGCGCGTATCGGCGAACTGGTGGCCATCCCCATGCTGATGCGCTGCGTGGCGCCTAACCTGTGGGGCTGGATCGGCGACTTCACCGGCCGGCGCCTGGCCATTGTGCGATTTGGCGCGGCCTGTACCCTGGCCAGTTTCTGCCTGATCTTCGTCAGCAAGACCTACGCCTGGCTGGCGATGGTCATGGCCCTGCACGCATTCTTCTGGCACGCGGTGCTGCCGCAGTTTGAGGTCATCACCCTGGCCCATCTGCACAAGCAAACCTCGCGCTACAGCCAGATCCGTCTGTGGGGCTCCATCGGCTTTATCCTCACTGTAGTGATCATGGGGCGGCTGTTCGACTGGCTGAGCCTGGATATCTACCCGGTCGTGGTGGTAGTGATCATGGCCGGCATCATCGGCGCCAGCCTGTGGGTGCCCAATGCCCAGCCTGCCAGCCATGGCAATCGCTTGGCCGGTGACGGTTTCCTCAAGCAATTGCGCAGCCCCGGGGTGCTGGCGTTCTATGCCTGCGTGGCATTGATGCAAATGAGCCATGGCCCGTATTACACCTTCCTCACCCTGCACCTGGAACACTTGGGCTACAGCCGTGGCGTGATCGGGATGTTGTGGGCCCTGGGGGTGGTGGCGGAGGTCCTGATGTTCCTGGCCATGAGCCGTATCCTGGCGCGTTTTTCGGTGCGCCGGGTGCTGCTGGCCAGCTTTGTGCTGGCGGCGCTGCGCTGGTTGCTGCTGGGCTCCTTTGCCGAATTTTTCTGGGTGTTGCTGTTGGCGCAGCTCCTGCACGCAGCCACATTCGGCAGTTTTCACGCGGCGGCGATTGCCTTTGTGCAGCGCAGCTTCGGCGACCGTCAGCAAGGCCAGGGCCAAGCCCTGTACGCTGCCTTGGCCGGTACTGGCGGTGCCCTCGGCGCCCTGTATTCCGGTTATAGCTGGAACCTGCTGGGCCCGACCCTGACGTTCAGTATCGCCAGCGTCGCTGCGCTGGCCGCCGCCATTATCATTGGCCTTCGATTGCAAGAGCCGAATCAAGGAACCGTGCAATGAGTTACGTAGCCGTTTACCACATCGCCACCGCGGACACACCCAACAAGGTGCTGACCCATTTCGACGACATCCAGTCGACCCTGGCCGAACACCGCATAGGCTTTGAACGTTGGCAGCCCAGCGTTATCGAGAAAGGCGCCAGTGACGCGCAAATGATCGCGGCGTACCGTCCACAGATCGATGCGCGCGGCTATGCCACGGCGAAGGTGATCAGCGTGATGGGCGACCATCCCCAGAAGCACGAATTGCGTGACCCCTTCCTGGTAGAGCACACCTGCCGTGAAGATAACGCGTATTTCTTTATCGCCGGCCAAGGCCTGTTCATGCTGCATGTGGGTGATTATGTATACGGCGTGCGCGCCGAGAAAAATGACCTGTTGGTTATCCCGGCGGGTATGTCGCACTGGCTCGACATCGGCGAGAACCCGCACTTGGTGGCGCTGCGTTTGTTCAACACCGCCCAGGGCGAGGTGCCGACGTTCAGCGCAGATAACATTGCCGCGCGTTTTCCAAGGCTGGACGACTAAGCATAAATATCTAAATGTTCAACCCGGGCAAGTTGGAACTTGTTGTGGGAAAACGCCTGAATATTCGTAGGGCGAAGCTGTTTGTTCTGTGTTGTACGCTTTCACTCCGCTGGTTATGTAACTCTCTGTGCGGCGCCAATGTTTATGTCATCTGTCAATAGGAGGAGTCCGAAAGGCGGTGCCGCATCAGCAGATATAAGGAGAGAGCGATGAGCAGCCCAGAGCAGACGTGTGCCCCGATCGATAGCGTGCCGACGGCTATCAGAAAACGCCTGAACTTGTCCGGCAAGCCCCTGACCCCAACGGAGCTGGAAATCCTGCGGTGGGCTTCCGAGGGCAAGACCATCTGGGAGATCAGCCAGATTCGCGGCACCTCCGAAGCGGCGGTGAAGTTTCATCTGCGCAATATCTACGGCAAGCTGGACGTGACCAACCGGGTACAGGCGAAAAACGAAGCCACTCGCCAAGGCTTGTGCTGAAGGCACAAAAAAGGGCCGCGACGCTCAACGGCGTCGCGGCCCTTTTCATGTCTGTCGCTTATGCCGAATGGTAGGTCGGCAGCGCAAAGCGGTTCTGGCTTTGCAGCATGGAAATCTGCGGCAGCTCGCTGGCTTGTTCGGCCAGGTCACGGCGAATGGCGCTGATCACCCAGGTCAATTGATCGGCGGTGTGCAATTGCTGGTACGAGATCGAGCGCTTGACCTGTTTGCCTTCGCTGTTGCGCAGGGTCAACAGGATCCCACCGTCAGGACGTGGCTGGGTGGTGACGTCGTAGTTGGAGAATACCGAAGCGAATTTATCTTGGATCAGGCTCATGTCTATCAGCTCCATTGGCTCAAGTTGGCAAGCATGGAGTGATAGGTGCAGTGATTGTGCCAGTATTGCTTAAAGAAAAAAGTCTTTAAAAATCAGATACTTATAAAATAATCGAATTTTCATTTTCGTGCAATTTGCATGAAAGGCCATCGTGCATCCTGCATTTTGCGTTATTTAGTCGGCGCCTTTGCGAAGGTGTCGGGCTTGCCTTACAGCTATTGACCGCCTTTTTTGCCGGAAAATTCCGTTGCCTGCGGCGACTGCCCTTTGGGATACAAAACTTTTCAAATCCCGCGTGTACAGCCCAAGAAGGGCTGACGTATTTTCCTGTAACGCATTGGCGAGTGCTTACAAGCTCGTCAGGTATCTGGACTCGACCAAAAATAAGAAAAAGGAAGTCCCGCCATGAGCCATCGGCAAAACGACATGATTACCTGGGGCATGATGCTGCGAAAGGTGCCTGCCATCGTTCGGGCGCTCCCGCGTGTGGTACGCGGCATGCGTGCGGCCAACGTCACCGACCCCAGGCAACCCTGCGGTCTGGGCTGGCATTTCGAGCAAGCGACCTTGCGCAATCCTGACGGTGCCGCGCTGCTTTACGCTGAGCAGGTGATCAGCTATCGCGACGCCAATCAGCAGGCCAATCGCATCGCCCATCACCTGCATGACCAAGGCATTCGCAAAGGCGACGTGGTAGCGCTGTTAATTGAAAATCGCCCCGAGTTGCTGCTCAACGTGTTGGCCGTGGCCAAGCTGGGCGGCGTCTGCGCCATGCTCAATACGTCGCAAACCCAGGGAGCGCTGGTGCACAGCCTGACGCTGGTCGACCCGGTTGCCATTGTGGTGGGGGCAGAGTTGCTGAGCGCCTACGCAGCGGTGCGCGATCAGGTGCAGATCCCGGCCGAGCGCACTTGGTTTGTGGCGGATCAACCCGATGGCGCAGTTCCTGAGGGCTACATCGACCTGATGGCGGCCAGTGCCGGGCACCCGGTGGACAACCTTGCGATCTGCGCGCAGATTTCCTACAACGATCCCTGCTTCTATATCTACACCTCCGGCACCACCGGCTTGCCCAAGGCCGGCATCATGAAGCATGGGCGCTGGACCAAAACCGCTGTGAGCTTCGGCAGGATTGCCCTGGACATGGCACCGCACGACGTTCTCTATTGCACCTTGCCGCTGTACCACGGCACCGGTTTGTGCGTGTGCTGGGGCTCGGCCATTATCGGCGCGTCCGGCTTCGCCATTCGGCGCAAGTTCAGCGCCAGCCAGTTCTGGGAGGATGCGCGCAAGTTCAACGCGACCACCCTCGGCTATGTCGGTGAGTTATGCCGCTATTTGCTCGACCAGCCCCCCAGCGAACAGGATCGCGATAACCGCGTGACCAAGATGGTCGGCAATGGCCTGCGCCCCGGTGTATGGGCGCAGTTCAAACAGCGCTATGAGGTGGAGCATATTTGCGAACTGTATGCGGCCAGTGACGGCAATATAGGTTTTACCAACGTGCTGAATTTTGACAACACCATCGGCTTTTGCCTGCAGCATTGGGCGTTGGTGGATTACGCTCCGGACACAGGGGAACCGTTGCGCGGCAGTGATGGGTTCATGCACAAGGTCTCAACGGGCGGGCAGGGCTTGTTGCTGGCGAAGATCGATGAAAAGTCACCGTTCGATGGCTACACCGACCCGCAAAAAAATCGCAAAGTGGTGATCAGCGACGTGTTCGAGAAGGGCGACCGGTATTTCAATACTGGCGATCTGGTACGCAGCATCGGCTTCGGTCATGCGCAATTTGTCGATCGCCTGGGGGACACCTACCGATGGAAGGGTGAAAACGTCTCGACCACCGAAGTGGAAAACGTGCTGCTGCAACACCCGCAAATCGCCGAAGTGGTGGCTTATGGTGTCGAGATCGCGAACACCAATGGCCGTGCTGGCATGGTCGCCATCACCCCGAGTGAGTCTCTGGCTGCCCTGGACATGCGCGAACTGCTGCAATTTGCCCACGGCCAGTTGCCGCACTATGCGGTGCCGCTGTTCCTGCGGATCAAGGTAAAAATGGAAACCACCGGCACCTTCAAGTACCAGAAAATGAAACTCAAAGAGGAAGCATTCGACCCGGCCAAGGCCGGCAATGACCCGGTGTACGCCTGGCTGCCAGGTTCGCAGAGCTATGTGCCGGTTACCGGGCAATTATTGGCGCAGATCCAGGGCGGGCACTTTCGTTATTGATTCTGGCTATGGCGGCTTTTGACAAAAAAGCCATGACAGGGGGGAACTCCATCGCGACACTGGGCGCCTTATTCAGTTACACAAGCCGCCTCAGCAAGGAGCCCCCATGTCAGATCAGCCTAAACAAATGACCGAAGACGAAGCCGCCGAATTTGCCGAGCAGGTCTTCGACGTGGCCCGCCGCGGCGATGCAGCCATGCTTGCTGCGTTATTGGCCAAGGGCTTGCCGGCCAACTTTCGTAATCACAATGGCGACACCTTATTGATGCTCGCGGCCTACCACGGCCACTCCGAGGCGGTAAAAGTACTGCTGGAATTCAAGGCCGACCCCTTGATCGCCAATGACAAGAACCAGTTGCCGATTGCTGGCGCGGCGTTCAAAGGCAACCTGCCTGTGGTTCAGGCCCTGATCGAAGGCGGCACGCCGGTTGAGGCGGCCTCATCGGATGGGCGTACGGCGTTGATGATGGCGGCGATGTTCAACCGCGTTGAAATGGTCGAATACCTGCTCGGTCAAGGCGCCAATCCCAAGGCTACCGACGCTCAAGGTGCCACGGCACTGGCTGCGGCACAGACCATGGGCGCGGTGGATACGGCGGCGCAGTTGCAGAAACTGGTGTAGGCTACGCGCCCTCGAAAACCCGCCCGCTACAGGATCGCCCATGAAAACCGCCCTCGTCGAACTCATCAGCAAAATCAGCGCCGGCGTCATGGCTGAGGACGAGGTGGCACGTATTGCCGACGAAGCGGCGCAAGCCTACGCAGACCCGGCCGCTTTCCTGGCGGCTAACCCGGATATCAACTACGACGACAGCTTCCCGATACCGCTGGGGGAGTGGGTGGTGGTCGGCAGCCTGCCCGACACGGTGTTGTTTCAGGCTGATACCTACGGCGACCTGTTCGCGCAGATCGTCGCCTCGTTTGGTCCGGGCGTGGCGTTCAATCTCAAGCCCAAGCAATTGACCAAGACTGAAGACCTGACCGCGTTGAACCGCATCCAGATTCAGATGAGCGCCTTGAGCCCGGAAGACGGCGGTTATGTGCTGATGAACTTCAGTCAGTTGCTCGATGATGAGATCCAGGCGGTATTGGTGTTCGGCAACGACCTGCCGCGCGTGCTGCAACTGTGCGCTGAAGTCGGCATCAAGGCTGAGCCGTCGCTTGAGGCATTGAAGATCGCCGTGCACGTCTGAAATTAAAACGGAACCCCCGCCAAGGCTGACTATCCTACAAGTGCATGCCCTCACTTAGGAGCGACACCATGGGTTCCACTTTCAACGGCCTGATTGGCCTGATCATCCTCGCGCTGGATATCTGGGCGATCATCAACGTGTTCAAAAGCGGCGCAAGTACGGGCGCCAAAGTGCTGTGGATCCTGTTGATCCTGCTGTTGCCGGTACTGGGTCTGATTATCTGGGCTATCGCTGGGCCACGCGGTAACGTGCGGATCTGAGCGCCTCACTCCTCCTGGAGTCGGCGCAGTCAATGTGGGAGGGGGCTTGCTCCCGATAGCGGTGGATCAGTGACAAATAAGCTCACTGACACACCGCTATCGGGAGCAAGCCCCCTCCCACATTTGTTCGAAAAATTTATGTATCGAAATATTCGCTGTACAGAATTTTCACATTCCATCCAAGACAATTCGCCGGCTTTATTCGCCTGCCAAGGCTCTATCCCTGGGGCCTTTAAAGACACGACAAGGTTGCACGTTCAGTAATTAATAGCCTTGCCGGCCTTGATCGGGCACCATTTGTGCCACCGCGTAAACCGCTTACCCCAGCCAGCCTGGGCGAGGACGGACGCCACTGCATTATTTCGCAACTTAAACTTCCAATGGGTCCTAAAACGACATGGCAAACCCGGACGCCCTGAATCAGCAGCGAGCTTCAAATCGCCTGCTGCAACCGACCGTCAAATCCCATCTGGCGTACACGCTGCTCTGCGCACTGGTCATGATGGTGATGTTCTCCCTGCTGCGCCTGGCGTTGCTGGTCTACAACCGCGAGATGATCCTGGACACGCCGGCCTCGACGTTCTTGGAAGCGTTCGCCAATGGCCTGCGCCTGGATATCCGCTTGGTGATGTACCTGCTGATCCCGTTGCTGCTGGCGTTGTTCAGTGTACGGGCCATGGCGGCACGGGGTTTCTTCCGTTTGTGGCTGACCGTCGTGTCCAGCATCGCCTTGTTCCTGGGGCTGATGGAAATGGACTTCTACCGTGAATTCCACCAGCGCCTCAACGGCCTGGTCTTCCAGTATGTGAAGGAAGACCCGAAAACCGTGATGAGCATGCTCTGGTACGGTTTCCCGGTGGTGCGCTACCTGCTGGCCTGGGCCGTGGGCACGCTGATCCTGAGCATGGCCTTCAAGGGCGCCGACCGTGCAACGCGCCCGCGTGGCCCGTTCAGCGGCGGTACGATCAGCACGCGCCAGGTGGCTCCGTGGTACAGCCGCATCGCTGTATTCGTGGTTTGCCTGCTGGTCGCCGTGGTCGCCATTCGCGGCACCCTGCGTCAGGGCCCGCCATTGCGTTGGGGGGATGTCTACACCACCGATTCGAACTTCGCCAACCAGTTGGGCCTCAATGGCACCCTGTCGCTGATCGCGGCGGCCAAGGCGCGGTTCGGTGAAGACCGTGCCAACATCTGGAAAGCCACCCTCGAACAACCGCTGGCCACCCAGACCGTGCGCGACATGCTGGTGTTGCCGAGCGAAAAACTGGTGGATACCGACACCGCTGCCGTGCGCCGTGATTTCACGCCGCCGGCCGAGAAGACCCTGCCGATCAAGAACGTCGTAGTGATCCTGATGGAAAGCTTTGCCGGTCACTCGGTGGGCGCATTGGGCCGTCCGGGCAATATCACGCCGTACTTCGACAAGCTGACCAAGGAAGGCTTGCTGTTCGACCGCTTCTTCTCCAACGGTACCCACACCCACCAGGGTATGTTCGCCACCATGGCCTGCTTCCCGAACCTGCCGGGCTTCGAATACCTGATGCAGACCCCGGAAGGCAGCCACAAGTTGTCGGGCCTGCCGCAGTTGCTCAGTGCGCGTGATTTCGACGATGTGTATGTCTACAACGGCGATTTCGCCTGGGACAACCAGTCGGGCTTCTTCAGCAACCAGGGCATGACCAACTTCATCGGCCGTAATGACTTTGTCGACCCGGTGTTCTCTGACCCGACATGGGGCGTGTCCGACCAGGACATGTTCAACCGTGGCCTGGAGGAACTCAAAGCCCGTGAAGGCGGCAAGCCGTTCTACGCATTGCTGCAAACCTTGTCCAACCACACCCCGTACGCGTTGCCGACGCCATTGCCGGTTGAAAAAGTCACCGACCGTGGCAGCCTCAACGAGCATTTGACGGCCATGCGCTACTCTGACTGGGCCTTGGGCCAGTTCTTTGAAAAGGCCCGCAAGGAGCCGTACTTCAAGGAAACGCTGTTCGTGATTGTGGGCGACCACGGTTTCGGCAACGAGCAACAGATCACTGAAATGGACCTGGGCCGCTTCAACGTGCCGATGCTGATGATCGCACCTGGCATGCAGGAAAAGTTCGGCGTACGTGACCACACCGTGGGCACCCAGATCGACATCGTGCCGACCATCATGGGCCGCCTGGGTGGCGACACGTTGCACCAGTGCTGGGGGCGTGACCTGTTGAACCTGCCGGAAGGCGACAAGGGCTTCGGCGTGATCAAGCCATCGGGCAGCGACCAGACCGTGGCCTTGCTTACCGCTGACCGCGTACTGGTATTGCCCAAGGAAATGCCACCCAAGTTGTGGGAATACACCCTGGGCGCCGAACCGACTGGCAAGGTGATCCCTGAGTCGCCGGACGAAGCTGCGCTCAAGCAGAAACTTGAGTCGTTCCTGCAGACCGCTACCAAGAGCCTGCTGGATAACACCGCAGGTGTTGTAGATGGTAAGCCGGACTAACTGACCGGCAATAAAAAAGAGGCCTCGATCGAGGCCTCTTTTTTTGTCCCGGCTTTTATATCTTGCCGAGCAACAACAGCACCAGCAGGACGACCAGCACCACACCCAGGATACCCGACGGTCCATAACCCCAGTTACGCGAGTGCGGGAACACTGGCAGGCCGCCGACCAATAGAAGGATCAGGATAATGATTAGAATGAGGCTCATGGTTTTATTCCTTATAGGTTCTGTGCAAAAACCGGCTGTTTGACCGTTATCTCGTCCATGTGCATCGGGACGTCTTAACCATTCCGACTCATGCACTTCGCAGAAAATTCATTGTTTTTCTAAAACATTTTGATTAGTTGTTTATTTCTTTTAACCCGTGCGCAACTTGAACTAATCAGTTGAAAAAAATTGAACTTGGGCTATATGCGTGCCTGCGACCCGGCCCACGGTTTGCCTGGGGCATTCATCAATCTGATGGTGCGTGGGTGCGGGAAAAACCTTCGCTACACTGCCGGTCACTTCTTCGGTAAACCACAAGGCTACTTCCTATGCAAAATCGCATGATGATCACTGGCGCCGGGTCCGGCCTGGGTCGTGAAATCGCTCTGCGCTGGGCCAGTGAGGGCTGGCAGTTGGCGTTGTCGGATGTCAGTGAGCCCGGTTTGCAGGAGACCCTCAAACTTGTGCGCGAGGCGGGGGGTGAAGGGTTTATCCAACGCTGCGACGTGCGCGACTACAGCCAGCTCACCGCGTTTGCCCAGGCGTGCGAGGTCAAGCTCGGCGGCATTGATGTGATCGTCAACAACGCAGGCGTGGCCTCGGGTGGGTTCTTCGCCGAACTGTCCCTGGAGGATTGGGACTGGCAGATCGCAATCAATCTGATGGGCGTGGTCAAGGGCTGCAAGGCGTTCCTGCCGCTGTTGGAGAAGAGCAAGGGCCGGATCATCAACATCGCGTCGATGGCTGCATTGATGCAGGGGCCGGCCATGAGCAACTACAACGTGGCCAAGGCCGGCGTAGTGGCGTTGTCGGAAAGCCTGCTGGTCGAGCTCAAGCAGCAGGAAGTGGGCGTGCACGTGGTGTGCCCATCGTTTTTCCAGACCAACCTGCTCGACTCCTTCCGTGGGCCGACCCCGGCCATGAAGGCGCAGGTGGGCAAGTTGCTTGAAAGTTCACCTATTTCGGCGACCGATATCGCCGATTACATCTACCAGCGCGTGGCCGCGGGCGAATTCATGATCCTGCCCCATGAGCAAGGGCGCATGGCCTGGGCCCTGAAGCAGAAAAACCCGCAGTTGCTGTATGACGAAATGACGCTGATGGCCGACAAGATGCGCGCGAAGGCGCAGGTCGTTAAGGGCTGATTTGGATGAAGTCTGTCAGGCAAATTACCTACCTGTGTAGGTAATGCCTGATTTTCCAGCAAGCCATTGCCGGTCCATTTCCAAGGGCGCATGGTCCAGGTCCTGCTACTTGAAAAGGACACACGCCATGCTGGTCTTAAGCCGCACCATAGGCGAAGCCATCGCTATTGGCGATGACATCACCGTCTATATTCTCGAAGTGAACGGCACCCACGTGAAATTCGGTATCGAAGCCCCCGTGGGCGTCAATGTGCACCGCGCCGAGGTTTACCAGAAGATCCGCGAACGCCAGGGGCCCGTCACGCATCCCGTGTCGGTACCCAATCCTTAGGCGGGGTTTTCAGTCGAACAGATGCTTGGGCACATCGTGCTTGAGCATCAGTTGGCATTGCTCGCTCTCGGGGTCGAAGACGATCAGCGCCTGGCCCTTGGTCAGCGCCTGGCGTACGCGCAGCACACGCGTTTCCAGCGGCGTGTCGTCGCCATTGTCGGTGCCGTCGCGGGTGACGAAGTCTTCGATGAGGCGGGTCAGGGTGTCGACTTCAAGTGCATCGTAGGGAATCAGCATACAAGCCTCAGGTGTCAGGTCCCGGCGATGCTACTGCGCCGGGACCTATGTTGCCAGTAGCAGCTGTCGCCAGCGTCAGGACTTGTTTCCGACCAGGCTGTCCACCGACGGCACGCGGGTGTCGCTCTCCATTTGCGTTTCATGCTCGATCTGATGACTGAACCGATCCAGGGAACCCTGGGCCGGTTGCGCATCGCTGGCAAAGACCGGCGGGCTGAGGATATAGGCGCCCAGCAAGCGACTCAGGGCGGCCAGGCTGTCGATATGGGTACGCTCGTAGCCGTGGGTGGCATCGCAACCGAAGGCCAGCAGGGCGGTGCGAATGTCATGGCCGGCGGTAACCGCTGAGTGCGCATCGCTGAAGTAATAGCGGAACAGATCGCGGCGCACCGGCAAGTCGTTATCGGCGGCCAGGCGCAGCAAGTGCCGCGACAGGTGATAGTCGTACGGCCCGCCGGAGTCCTGCATCGCCACGCTCACCGCGTGTTCGCTGGAGTGCTGGCCCGGGGCGACCGGGGCGATGTCGATGCCGACAAACTCGCTGACATCCCAGGGCAGGGCGGCCGCTGCGCCACTGCCGGTTTCCTCGGTGATGGTGAACAGCGGGTGGCAGTCGATCAGCAGCGGTTCGCCACTGTCGACGATTGCCTTGAGCGCGGCGAGCAGGGCGGCGACCCCAGCTTTGTCGTCCAGGTGACGGGCGCTGATATGCCCGCTTTCGGTGAACTCCGGCAGTGGGTCGAACGCTACATAGTCACCGACGCTGATGCCTAGGGAGTCACAGTCGGCACGAGTGGCGCAGTAGGCGTCCAGGCGCAGTTCCACATGGTCCCAACTGACCGGCATTTCATCCACGGCGGTGTTGAACGCATGCCCGGACGCCATCAACGGCAATACGCTGCCGCGGATGACACCGTTATCGGTGAACAGGCTGACCCGGCTGCCTTCGGCAAAGCGGCTCGACCAGCAGCCCACCGGTGCCAGGGTCAGGCGGCCGTTGTCCTTGATCGCTCGCACGGCGGCGCCGATGGTGTCCAGGTGCGCAGAGACGGCACGGTCAGGGCTGTTTTTCTGGCCCTTGAGGGTGGCGCGAATAGTGCCGCGCCGGGTCATTTCAAACGGGATGCCAAGTTCTTCCAGGCGTTCGGCGACGTAGCGCACGATGGTGTCGGTAAATCCGGTGGGGCTGGGAATGGCGAGCATCTCCAGCAGCACTTTTTGCAGGTAGGCGAGATCGGGTTCTGGGATGGTTCTGGTCATGGAAACTCCTGATGAGTTGAGGGCATCGATGGTTTCGATGATAGGGTTGAGAGATTCGTTGCCAGTGCCGGCCTCATCGGGGGCAAGCCCCCTCCCACCCTTGATGTGTGAACACAGGAAAATGTGGGAGGGGGCTTGCCCCCGATAGCGGTTTCACATTCAACACAAGCCTCAAGCGGCCGGTTGACTGTGTGGAAACAACAAATCCACAAACTTCTCTGCAGTTGGTTGCGGTTCATGGTTGGCCAGCCCGGCCCGTTCGTTGGCTTCGATAAACACGTACTCCGGTTGGTCGGCCGCCGGCACCATCAGGTCCAGGCCGACCATGGGAATATCCAGGGCACGGGCGGCGCGCACGGCGGCGTCCACCAGCGTCGGGTGCAGGATGGCGGTGACGTCTTCCAGACAACCGCCGGTATGCAGGTTGGCAGTTCGCCGCACGGCCAGGGTCTGGCCCCGGGGCAGGATGCTGTCGTAGTCGTAGCCGGCGGCCTTGAGTGTGCGCTCGGTCTCGCCGTCCAGGGGGATCTTGCTTTCGCCATCGGTGGCGGCCTGACGACGTCGGCTTTGCGCTTGGATCAACGCACGAATCGAATGCTGACCGTCGCCGATCACTTCGGCGGGGCGGCGAATCGCGGCGGCGACTACGTCGAAACCGATCACCAGGATGCGCAGGTCCAGGCCCTCGTGAAAGCTTTCGAGCAGTACGCGGCTGTCGAACTGGCGTGCCGTTTCGATGGCTTGCTGCACCTCCTCGATCGTTCGCAGGTCCACCGCCACGCCCTGGCCTTGTTCGCCATCCAACGGCTTGACCACCACGCGCTGGTGCTCGTCCAGAAACTCGAGGTTGTCGTCGGCACTGCCTGCCAACTGCTGCGCAGGCAACTTCAGGCCAGCGGCCTTGAGCACCTTGTGGGTCAGGCTCTTGTCCTGGCAAAGGGTCATGCTGATGGCGCTGGTCAAATCGCTCAGTGACTCGCGGCACCGCACGCGGCGCCCGCCGTGGCTGAGGGTGAACAGCCCGGCATCGGCGTCATCCACCTGCACATCGATACCGCGCCGATGGGCTTCTTCGACAATGATTCGCGCATACGGATTGAACCCCGCCTGCGGCCCCGGGCCGAGAAACAGCGGCTGGTTAATGCCGTTCTTGTGCTTGATCGCAAAGGTGGTCAGTGCGCGAAAACCCAGCTTGGCGTAAAGGCTCTTGGCCTGGCGGTTATCGTGCAGCACCGACAGGTCCAGGTAGCTCAAGCCACGGCTCATGAAGTGTTCCACCAGGTGGCGCACCAGCACTTCACCCACGCCGGGGCGGGTGCACTGTGGGTCTACCGCCAGGCACCACAGGCTGCAACCGTTTTCCGGGTCGTGAAAGGCTTTCTGATGGTTGAGGCCCATCACGCTGCCGATCACGGCGCCGCTGTCTTCGTCTTCCGCCAGCCAATACACCGGGCCGCCTTGATGGCGCGGTGTGAGGCGTTCGACGTCGACGGGCAACATGCCGCGGCCCTGATACAGCAAGTTGACGGCGTGCCAGTCGGCTTCGCTCTGTACCCGACGGATCCGAAAACCGCGAAACACACGGGTGGCGGGGCGGTAGTCACTGAACCACAGGCGCAAGGTGTCTGACGGGTCGAGGAATAACTGCTGCGGGTCGATCCCGAGGATTTGCTGGGGCGCGGCCACATACAGAGCGATATCACGTTCGCCGGGCTGTTCGTTGAGCAGCTCCAGGGCAAGGCTGGCAGGGTCGGGAAACGTATGCCCGATCAACAAGCGCCCCCAACCGCAATGCACGGCAATCGGTTCGGGACCTTGCGGGCTGCCGTCTTCGGCAAGCCGGGCCTGCAGGCGCTCGTAGGTCGGCGCCTGGCCTTTGATCAAGCGTTGGCTATACGCCGCGGCGTTAGGTTTCATGGATCAGATTCCTTGTTCGCTGAGCCACAGGTTCAGCGCCGCCAGTTGCCACAGCTTGGAGCCGCGCAATGGGGTCAGTTGACCCTGAGGGTCCGTCAGCAGGCGATCGAGCATGGCCGGGTTGAACAGGCCACGGTCCTGGCTCGGGTCCAGCAGCAACTCGCGCACCCAGTTCAGGGTGTCGCCTTGTAAATGCTTGAGGCCGGGGACCGGGAAGTAACCTTTTTTACGGTCGATGACTTCGCTGGGGATCACCCGGCGCGCGGCCTCTTTGAGCACCTGTTTGCCGCCATCGGGCAGTTTGAACTTGCCCGGTACGCGGGCCGAGAGTTCTACCAGGCGGTAGTCGAGGAACGGTGTCCGGGCTTCCAGGCCCCAGGCCATGGTCATGTTGTCGACGCGTTTGACTGGGTCGTCCACCAGCATCACCGTGCTGTCCAGGCGCAGGGCCTTGTCTACGGCGGCTTCCGCGCCCGGCATGGCAAAATGTTCGCGCACAAAGTCGCCGGCAGCGTCGTTGGCGGTCAGCCATTTCGGTGCGACGGTGGCCGCGTAGTCATCGTAGCTGCGGTCGAAAAACGCCTCGCGGTACGCGGCATACGGGTCGCTTGCGCCATCCACCTGCGGGTACCAGTGGTAACCGGCGAACAATTCGTCGGCGCCCTGGCCGCTCTGCACCACCTTGCAATGCTTGGCGACTTCCCGCGACAACAGGTAGAACGCGATGCAGTCATGGCTGACCATCGGCTCGCTCATGGCGCGGAACGCCGCCGGCAGTTGCTCGATGATCTCGCTTTCGGCGATGCGCAGTTGGTGATGGCGAGTTCCGTAATGCTTGGCGATCAGGTCCGAGTACTGGAATTCGTCGCCGCGCTCGCCACCGGCGTCTTCAAAACCGATGGAGAACGTGGACAGGTCCTGCACACCGACTTCACGCAGCAGGCCGACGAGCATGCTCGAGTCGACGCCACCGGAGAGCAGCACGCCCACATCCACGGCGGCGCGTTGGCGGATGGCCACGGCTTCGCGGGTGCTGTCGAGCACGCGGTCGGTCCAGTCTTCCAGCGTCAGGTGTTTTTCATCCTCATGGGGCCCGTAAGGCAGGGTCCACCAGGTTTTCTGTTCGGTCTTGCCGCTGGCATCAATGCGCATCCAGCTGGCGGGCGGCAGCTTTTCAATGCCCGCCAACAGTGTGCGCGGCGCGGGGACCACGGCGTGGAAATTCAGGTAGTGGTTGAGAGCGACCGGATCGAGGATCGGGTTGATGTCGCCGCCCCTGAGCAACGCCGGTAACGCCGAGGCAAAACGCAGGCGCTGGCCGGTGCGCGACAGGTACAAAGGTTTTACGCCCAAGCGGTCACGGGCGATGAACAGACGTTGGGCGTCACGTTCCCAAATGGCGAAGGCAAACATGCCGTTGAGCTTGGGCAGCAGTGCTTCGCCCCAGGCGTGGTAGCCCTTGAGCAGCACTTCGGTATCACCGCCGGAATAGAAGGCGTAGCCCAAGGCTTCCAGCTCTTCTCGTAGTTCCGGGAAGTTATAGATCGCGCCATTGAACGCCAGGGACAACCCCAGTTGGGCGTCAACCATCGGCTGCGCGGAGCCGTCCGACAGGTCCATGATTTTCAGGCGGCGGTGGCCCAGGGCAATCGGCCCTTGGGCGTGGAAGCCCCATGCGTCGGGGCCACGGGGGGCGAGGTGATGAGTGATGCGTTCTACGGCTGCCAGGTCGGCAGGTTGATGATCAAAGCGTAACTCGCCAGCTAATCCACACATAAGTTCCTTACCGGTTTTTCCGTTGGGGAGGGGTCAATACTCAATACGCCAAACGGCGCGTACCCAGAAACTGACCCAGTGCTATGCGTGGAGTTTTAGACCGATAAGTTATAAGGCAGATGGCCGCCTAGCCATCAATCCCGCTCTTTACGGGCTGCGGCCTGGCCTCGAACCAGAGCGCGCAGGGTAAACCGGTTGGGGTGGCAAGCCGCGGCCACGCTGGCCGGTACCGGCAGCGGTTCGTCATTCAGCCAGGCGGCCAGGAGTTCGCCGCACAGGGGGGCAGTGATCAGGCCGCGGGAGCCATGGCCACTGTTGAGGTACAGCCCGGGCAGCCAGGGGCACGGCGTATCCGGTACTTGCCGGGCGTCTTTGCCCAGCACGGCATAAGCCTGCTGGAACGCTTCATGGTCGGCCAGCGGCCCGACGATCGGCAGGTAATCGGGGCTGGTGCAGCGAAACGCGGCACGCCCTTCCAACTGTTCGGCCGCCAGGCGATCGGCGCCCAGGCGCTGCAGCAGGTCTGTGGAGATCTCGCGCAGCATCTCCAGGTTGCCGGTGTGTTCAGCGAGCGTGGGTGTGAGGTCTTGGTTGTTGAAGTCAAAACTGGCGCCCAGGGTATGTTCACCAAGGCGGGCTGGTGCGACGTAACCCTCGGCACAGACCACAGTAGTAAGGGCCTCACTGGCTGGGGTTTGTGCGAGCCGGGTGATCTGCCCGCGAATACGCTTGAGCGGTATGTCTGCGCTCAAGGGGAAACGCTTGATCTCCGCCGCCCCGGCGAGCACCACCACGCTGGCGCTGGCCAGCACGCGATCGCCGGCGCGAGCGTGCCACTGGTCGTCGTGCCGGTCCAGTTCAAGCGCCTCATGGTGGCTGAGCACCTCAATCAGCGGATGCGTCGCCTGCCACTGGCACAGTGCGGGTGGATGCACCCAGCCGCCCTCGGGGAAAAACAGGCCGCCGTGGGCCAGTTGGATTCCAGCCTGTTGTTGCGCCTGCTCGCGGTCGAGCAGGTGCAGCAGGCTCGGTGCGAAGGCGTCGGCGAGTTGGGCCTGGCGCTGGCCTTCCTTGGCGTCGAACGCCAGTTGCAACACACCACAGCCATCCCAATCCACGCCACGGTGCAAGTGCTCCAGCAGGCGGCGGGTGTGGCCGAAACCGCTGAGTATCAGTTGGGACAATGCGGTGCCATGGGCCGACAGCTTGAGGTACAGCACGCCCTGAGGGTTGCCCGAGGCTTCCTGCGCCAGGCCGGCATGGCGTTCCAGCAAGCTGACGCGCCAACCGCGGGCGGCCAGGCTGGCAGCCGTTGCGCAACCGGCCAGGCCACCCCCAATAACCATGGCGTGGCGTTCACCGTCGATGGCTGGGGGGCGAGCGAACCAGGGTTTGCTTTTTGCGGGCGGCGGCGTCTCGTCGGGCCAGCCGAGAAACTCTCCACGCAGGATCTCCCACTTATGCCCGATGCCCGGCGTGCGCTTCATCTTGAAGCCCGCGGCGTTGATCAGGCGCCGTACCCAGCCGGTGCTGGTAAAGGTGCTGATGGTCGAGCCCGGAGCGGCCAGGCGCGCCAGTTCAGCGAACAGTTCGGCGGTCCACATATCGGGGTTTTTCGCCGGGGCGAAACCGTCCAGAAACCAGGCGTCGATCTGCGCATCCAGTTGCGGCAATTGCTCCAGAGCATCGCCGATCAACAGGGTCAGGACCACGCGGCCGTTATCCAGTACCAGGCGTTGGAAGCCTTGGTGAATGGCGATGTATTGCGCCAAGAGTTGTTCGGCCAAGGGTTGCAGTTCAGGCCAGAGGGCGAGGGCGCGTTGCAGGTCGGCATGGCTCAGCGGATATTTTTCCACGCTGACAAAGTGCAGGCGCGCGCCGGCCGGTGCGTGTTGCTCAAACAATTGCCAGGCGCAGAGAAAATTCAAACCCGTGCCGAAGCCGGTTTCGCCGATCACCAGCCGCCCGCCCGCTGGCAAGCCAGCAAAGCGCTCCTGCAAGCGGTTCTGCTCCAGGAACACATAGCGGGTTTCTGCAAGGCCCGACTGGTCGGAGAAGTACACGTCGTCGAACACCCGCGAATGCGGGCGACCTTGGTCATCCCAGTCAAGCTGGGCGTGGGTGATGGGGGTCATGGGCGGCTCATAGACATACAGCAGGCAACGACAAGGCAGCCATTCTAGCCGATCGCGGCGCGCAGGGCCGATTCCAGGTGGTAGCCCCATAGGTTTTGCATGGAAATAGCTGCTGCGTCCGGCCTGCAATCCATCAACTATCAGCGTTAATTCTGTGCAAGTTGCTGCGGTATCGTAATAGCTTGATTTATAGGCAATAAAGGACATTGCTGATGCGCCCACAGGACGATTTGAACAGCAAACTGAACCAATTGACCCAGCGGCAACTGCAATCCGCCTTACTGGAAATGACGGGTGATTTGGACAAGGCCCAGGTGTTGCAAAAGCAACTGCCGGGCTGGATGGTCAACGCACCGCCTGGCGTGTTGGACGCACTGACCAGGGATGCCGCACGGGTTGCAGATGCCCAGGCAGTTGTCGCCGAGCAATTGAAGCCTTTGCAAGCACTGGATGAGTTTTGCAGTGAGCGGCTCAAGGCTTACTGTCAGACCCGATGGCAACTGACCGTGGAGCCGAAAAAAGATCTTTTGGTGCGTGCTGTAAACGAGTACGAGAAAGAAGTCTTGCCATTGAAATATGTGAAAACGGTGAGGCTGGTGCAGGACAGTCTCCTGCATGTGGCGATGCAGAATTTTTCCGAGGATGAAGTGCGAGCGCAGCACTTTCCGACGGGCTCGCTGCTGCGCTTGGGGGCTGCCGCTCGCGGGGTCATTGGCATAACCCCCCTGGAGTTTGCACAGGGGTGCCGTGCCCTGGATCTGCGTGGCCTGTATCAGCAGCACATCAGTGAAGTATTCAAGCTGGGGAGTGATCAGCCCAACCTCAATGATGTCGCAACTGATATCGGCCAGATGAAAACCCTGGATATAAAAATCGACGCCCACATTGCCCTGATGCGCGCAGATATTTCCCAAGGTGTCTACGAGGTGTTGTGCAAATTGCTGGACCGCAAGCTGACAGCGTCTCAGGCTCAGGCGGCAGGGATTTTGTTTGAATGGCGCCCCGTCACTTGGCAATGGCTGAATGTACAGGGCAGTTGCCTGTGGAGCATTCTGGTGTTCTCCGGCCGCTCGGTTGCGCAATACCCGCAAGAACCCTGTGTGGTGTACATGCCCAATGAGCCGGAGCGGCCATTGTTCGAGTATTCCTCGTTTGATGACTTTCAGGTCTACCTCAAGCGCAAGCTTGAAGTGCCGGCTTATCGTAGTTTCTTTACCCGGTACCTGAGCCAGGATGACCGGGTCGGCTTCTTCAGCCATTTCGATCAATCCCGTACCTTGGGGGCGCTGGAGGCAACCCCCATTACGGTTAGCCTGGCGGGGCATTTTTTCGCAACTTACGCCGCCAAACTCCAAGCCGACGCGCGGACCCTGGCGGTACCGGTAGCCGACGTGGATGAGGTGGCCCGCGAGCAGCGCTTGCAAGCGTACCTGGATGCCGGTTTGACAGTGCTCAACCTCGCCGGGTTTGTTGTGCCGGAGTTGGGACTATTGATGACTGGCGTGGCGGTGGGCCAGATGCTCGGCGAGCTGTATGAGGGCATTGAGGACTGGCGCCGTGGCGATAAAGAAGAGGCGTTCAAGCAGTTGGCAGCGGTAGCGCAAAACATCACCTCGATGGTGCTGTTCGCGGCGGGGAGCAAGGTTGTCGGTTCGGCGATGAAACGCAGCGGTCTTAACCTGGATAACTTTTTTCGCCAGTTTGAAGTGGTACGCCCCACAGATGGCAATCTGCGGCTGTGGCGGGCAAATGTCACGCCGTACTTCCATGATCAGCGTCTTGTCGACGACGAGGTTGCGGACGCTACGGGAATTTACAAAGTCGGAGGGCATTCATACGTCAAGGTCAATGATTGCGTACATCGGGTTGCGTTTGACTCGAAACTGGATCGATGGCGGGCCAGTCACCCGCTGCGGCAGACGGCTTATCGCCCGCTGTTGCTGCACAACGGCGAAGGACGCTGGCGTTTTGCGTTCGAAACGCCCGACGAATGGGAGGATCAGGAGTATCTCTTTTCACGCCTGAACCCGGCAGGCCCAGGTGCTTCGCTGCATCCCAGGAAGCTTGTGCAGATCAAGGCCATTATGGATATGCCCCATGAATGGGGCGTCTATCAGGCCGAAGAGTGCCTGCCCTTTCCCGCACGTTTTCGTGATTTGTATGAGCGTTTCAAGCTGGACCAGTCCATTCGTGATCTGATCTGGCAGTTGGAAAGCGGTGCGTCCCCCAGTGTAGAAAACTTGACCTTGCAGATGCATGCCCTGCCCTTGTTAGACGGGTGGCCGGTGGGGCGCTATTTTGAGGTGCTGGATGCACAGGGCCGCGTCAAGGCGCGTTACCCCACCGGTGGGCCGTTTGACAATGTAGGCCTGCGTTTGACGCTCACTGAGCAGATGCTTCGTGAGGGCAAAGTGTTTGATGTGCTGTTGTCCGAGCTGGACGAGGCACAAAAAATCGGCCTGCTTGGAGAGGGGGTTGCTGCTGATCAGGAGCGCGGCGTATTGGAGCGTCAGTTGCTCGCACACCTCAAGGCTGACTGCAGGCCGTTGTTCGAGCAGTTGTATCAGGCCCATGACGGACCTGTACCGCCCGAATGGGCGTTGCTCAGGCGTACCTATCCGCAACTGCCCTGTACGCTGATGCGCGAATTGATGGCCCAGACCTCAACGGTGCAGCGCGAGACCCTGCGCGATAATCAACGTATCCCCATGGCATTGGCCGAGTCGGTCCAGCGTGCCCTCGGGGAGCAACGCCTGGACCGCGCCCTGATGGGGTTTGAGCAGCCTGAGCTGGCCAGCCTGGATACGGCGTGTGTGGCGGTTCGGTCGATGCCGCATCTGGCAGGGTGGGGCAGGGAGGTGCGGCTTGAGTTGCGCCAGGGTTCGCCACAGGGTGACTTATTGGCCCTGGGCGCGAGCAATGGCGCCGGTGCGCGACGAATAGTGGTCAGCTCGGACGCTGGGTTTGCAACGTTCGACGACAACGGCCTGAGTCTAGGTGGGCCTTACTCCGGACCGGACGGCTTGTTTCAGGCGATTGAGTGCGCGCTGACCGACAGTCAGCGCGTAGCAATGGGGTTGCCGCTCAACGAGGCCAACAATCTCTGGCGCCTGCGCTACATGAGCGCTTCCCAGGCCAAGGGGGAACGGGAGCTGGCCGCCGAGGCTTTTTCCAGCAGGGGCAGCGAGCCGGTGCTGGACGCGATGCCCTGTGAAATGGCTGATTCGCCGACGGGGCCATTGGCGCACCCTCGCGCGCTGGTGCGCAAGGTGAAGCGTTTGTACCCCTTGTTCAGCACTGCACAAGTGTCTTCGCTGCTGATGGCCTTGGGTGCTGACCATCTTTCCCGGGCCAGGGCGGTAAAGCGTTTGAAGGCAGAGCTTACTCATCTGCGAGCGCTGCTCAAACACTGGAAGACCGATACCCAGGGCATGGATAAACAGCCGGGCCTGAGTGACATTCGTACCAGCCGCGAGCAGGTGGCTGAGCGCATTGAAGCCTGTTGGCGGCGTCAAAGCTTTGCTCTGGATGAACATCAGATGTCGGTTGCCAGTTTGAACCTGGACGGAATGCGCGTCGGATCGTTGCCGACGCTGCCTGCCGACATTCGTTTCGACCATGTCCGTCAGGTGTCACTCAAGAACATGCGATTGGGCGATGACGTCGCGTATTTCCTCAAGTGTTTCAAAGGCATTCGGCATCTGGCGCTGGACCGTAACCGCCTGACGCGCTTGCCGGAAATATTCTCGCGGATGCTCGACCTCGAAAGCTTGTCGATGCCCCATAACCGTCTTGCACTGACCGAGTATACCCAGCTGAAACTGGCTGATCTGAATACGCTGCGCCTGCTGGACCTGAGCCATAACCCACTGGATAAGCTGGTGGATGTCAGCAGGATGCGTGACTTGCACACGCTGTTGCTGCGGGACAGCAGACTCGTCGACCTGCCGTCGGGCATCGGGCGGTTGGCCCACTTGGAGCAGGTGGATCTGCGCGATAACCTGATCACCGTGCTGCCCGAGTGGTTGTTCACGGTGCCGCGCATTTTCAGCCAGTCGATCGACTTGGGCGGCAATCCGCTATCCGACACGACAGTAGAGGCACTCGAGCGTTACCGCGCTGACGTAGGTATTGGTATGGGGTATGTAGACGACGATCAGCCTCGTATGAGCGAACTGAAGGCCAGGGCGCGGTGGTTGCCGGACGAGGTGGCTGCCCGCGATGCCAACAAGCGTAGCGTCTGGGCCAACCTGCGGGATGATCCGGAGTCGACAGAGTTGTTCCTGTTGCTGGCTGAATTGACCAGTGCTGCTGACAGTCGCCGTGTGCGCGAGGATATGACGCAACGTGTCTGGGACGTATTGCAGGCGACCCATGACAATGTCGGGCTGCGCGAGCAGGTCTTCCAACTGGCAGCCCATCCGACTGGTTGTGAGGATGGGGCGGCGCAGATGTTCAGCCAGATTGAGGTTCTCAAGGAAGTCGAGAAGGCAACGCTGCAGGCGGGTCGTGCACAGAGCAACTCCGGGGCGCTGTTGAACTTGAGTCGAGGTTTGTTTCGCCTCAGCGAGCTGGAGAAAATTGCGGCGACATACGCGGTTGAAAAAGCCTCCTCGGATCCGCTGGAAATCAACCTGGCATTTCGGATCGGGTTGGCCAAGGACCTGCAACTGCCGGGGCAGCCGAAACATATGGTCTATGACTCGTTTTTCGAGGTGCCCAGCAGCGATTTGGCGATGGCGCAAGCCCAGGTGCGAACAGCTGAGCTGTCGCCTGCCTTCTTGCGTTTTATTACCCAGTTGACGTTCTGGAAAACCCATCTCAAACAGCAGTTTCCTGCTGAGTTCCTATCGGTGACTGAGCCCTTCGATACGCAGCAGCAAACACTTTTTGAGAATCGCCAGGACCTTACTGACGGGGAGTATTTCAAACAAATGGAAGCCCTGCGCACACCGCGACGGCAGGCAATAACCGCAGTGATGGAGCGCCTGACACAGCAGATGTTGAAGCATCAGGACCTGGGCCTATGTCACGTTCCTGGGTATTAACCGTAGCCGCGGTGATTGATCCACGGCAAGCCGAGTGAAATTCCTTGCCTGCCGTGGTGCCCAATCCGCTAGTCTTGAGCCATCTTGAAACGGAGCTGCCCATGTTCGAATCCGCCGAAATCGGTCACGCCATCGACAAAGACACCTATGACGCCGAAGTGCCGGCCCTGCGTGAAGCCTTGTTGGAGGTGCAGTACGAGTTGCAGCAGCAGAAGCGCTTCCCGGTGATCATCCTGATCAATGGCATCGAAGGCGCGGGCAAGGGCGAAACCGTCAAGCTGCTCAATGAATGGATGGACCCGCGCCTGATCGAAGTGCGCACCTTCGACCAGCAGACCGACGAAGAACTGGCGCGCCCGCCGGCCTGGCGCTATTGGCGGCAACTGCCGGCCAAGGGTCGCATGGGCATCTTTTTCGGTAACTGGTACAGCCAGATGCTGCAAGGCCGGGTGCATGGGCAGATCAAGGATGCGCGCCTGGACCAGGCCATCGCCGGCGCCGAACGTCTGGAAAAAATGCTCTGCGATGAAGGTGCGCTGATCTTCAAGTTCTGGTTCCACCTGTCCAAAAAACAGATGAAGGCGCGCCTCAAGGCCCTGGCCGACGACCCGCTGCACAGCTGGCGCATCAGCCCGCTGGATTGGCAGCAGTCCGAGACCTACGACAAGTTCGTGCATTTCGGTGAGCGTGTGCTGCGCCGCACCAGCCGCGATTACGCGCCGTGGCATGTGATCGAAGGCGTCGACCCCCATTACCGTGGGCTGACCGTGGGCAAGATCCTGCTGGATGGACTGCAAAGTGCCTTGAAACAGGCCAAGGTCAAGGCCAGCGGCATGAACCCGGCGCCGTTGCTTGCCTCGGTTGACCAGAAGAGCCTGCTCGACAGCCTGGACATGACCCTGCGCCTGGACAAGGACGATTACGAAGAACAGCTGATCACCGAGCAGGCGCGCTTCTCTGGTCTGATGCGCGACAAACGCATGCGCAAACACGCGCTGGTGAGCGTATTCGAAGGCAACGACGCAGCCGGCAAGGGCGGGGCGATCCGTCGTGTGGCGGCAGCACTGGACCCGCGCCAGTACCACATCGTGCCGATTGCCGCGCCCAGTGAAGACGAACGCGCCCAGCCTTATCTATGGCGGTTCTGGCAGAAGATCCCGGCGCGTGGCATGTTCACCGTGTTCGACCGCTCCTGGTACGGCCGCGTGCTGGTGGAACGCATCGAAGGCTTTTGCACCCCGGCGGACTGGATGCGCGCCTATGGCGAGATCAATGACTTCGAAGAGCAATTGCGCGATGCGAGGGTGATCGTGGTCAAGTTCTGGCTGGCCATCGACAAGGACACCCAACTGGAGCGCTTCCAGGCCCGCGAGGAAATCCCGTTCAAGCGCTTCAAGATCACTGAAGATGATTGGCGCAACCGCGACAAATGGGACGACTACCGCGCGGCGGTGGGCGACATGGTTGATCGCACCAGCACCGAGGTGGCGCCCTGGACCCTGGTAGAAGCCAATGACAAGCGCTGGGCGCGGGTCAAGGTGTTGCGCACCATCAACCGGGCGCTGGAGGATGCGTTCGCTAAAACCGATAAGCACGACAAAAAGAAAAAGAAATAGCCTGCACCCGGCTCGGTCCAAATGTGGGAGGGGGCTTGCTCCCGATGGCGGTGAGTCAGTCACAGATGTGCTGACTGACACTCCCTCATCGGGCCACAGCTCACTAGTTGTCTGCTCTAGCTCTTAACTGACTGGCATTGGGGCAAGCCCCCTCCCACATTTAGGATTGTGGCGTATCCCAATCCAGTGACTTGCCCCTAGAATGCGGTTCCACTTCCTCTGGCATCTGGGGCACTCATGCACATCTCCTCCGGCCGCTGGGTCTACGGCTTTTTCCTGACCCTGCTGACCGCGTTTCTGTGGGGCATCCTTCCGGTCAAGCTTAAGCAAGTGCTGCAAGTGATGGATCCGATCACCGTCACCTGGTTTCGCCTCACGGTGGCCGGTACTTGCCTGTTTGTCTATCTGGCTGCCACCAAGCGCTTGCCCAGCCGTAAAGTGCTCGGCCCCAGGGGCGGCTGGCTGGTGGGCATGGCGGTGTGCGGCCTGGTCGGCAACTACGTGCTGTATCTGGTTGGGCTGAAAATGCTCAGCCCAGGCACCGCGCAGCTGGTAGTGCAGATGGGCCCGATCTTTCTGATGGTAGCCAGTGTGTTTGTGTTCAAGGAGCGCTTCAGCCTGGGGCAGGGTGTGGGGCTGGTGGTACTGATTATCGGCTTTGGTTTGTTCTTCAACCAACGCCTGGTGGAGTTGCTGACGTCCATGGGCACCTACACCGCCGGTGTGCTGACGATCCTGCTCGCCACCACCATCTGGGTGTTCTATGCATTGGGGCAGAAGCAGTTGCTGACAGTGTGGAATTCGTTGCAGGTGATGATGGTGATCTACCTGTCGTGCGCGGTGTTGCTCACGCCGTGGGCGCATCCGCTGGAGGCGTTGCAGTTGAGCCCGCTGCAAGGATGGCTGCTGCTGGCGTGTTGCATGAATACGCTGGTGGCCTACGGCGCATTTGCCGAAGCCCTGGCGCATTGGGAAGCCTCGCGGGTCAGTGCGACCCTGGCGTTGACGCCGTTGGTGACCTTTGTGGCGGTGGCCTTGGCGGCCTGGCTGTGGCCTGACTATGTGCAGGCCGAAGAGATCAATGCCTTGGGGTATGTGGGGGCGCTGGTGGTGGTGACGGGGTCGGCGATGGTGGCGTTGGCGCCTTCGCTGCTCGCCGGGCTCAGGGCCCGGCGGCTGCGGATATCGGTTTAAGCGCCGAGCATGTTTTCCGGGCGGACCCACTGGTCGAACTCGGCGTCGGTGAGGTAGCCGAGTTCCAGCGCGGCTTCGCGCAGTGTCAGCCCTTCGGCGTAAGCCTTCTTGGCGATCTCTGCCGACTTGTCGTAGCCGATATGCGGGTTGAGCGCGGTGACCAGCATCAGCCCGCGTTCCAGGTGTTCGGCCATTTGCGCGGCGTCGGGCTCAAGACCCGCGATGCAATGCTCCTGGAAGTTGTTGCAGCCATCGGCCAGCAGGCGGATCGACTCCAGCAGGTTGTGAATGATCACCGGTTTGTACACGTTCAACTGCAAGTGCCCTTGGCTGGCGGCCATGCCGATGGTCACGTCGTTGCCCAATACCTGGCAGGCCAGCATCGACAGCGCTTCGCACTGTGTGGGGTTGACCTTGCCGGGCATGATCGAACTGCCCGGTTCGTTGGCCGGCAACTTCACTTCGGCCAGCCCTGTGCGTGGGCCGGAACCCAGCAGGCGCAGGTCGTTGGCGATTTTCATCAGGGCCACGGCCAGGGTTTTCAGCGCGCCGTGCAAGGTGACCAGCGGTTCATGGCCGGAGAGGGCGGCGAATTTGTTCGGTGCGGTCACGAAGGGCAAGCCCGACAGCGCCGCCAGTTCGGAGGCAATCGCCTCGCCGAAGCCATGGGGTGCGTTGAGCCCGGTGCCGACAGCAGTGCCGCCTTGGGCCAGCTCGCACACGGCGGGCAGGGCGCTGCGGATCGCGCGCTCGGCGTAATCGAGCTGGGCGATAAACGCCGACAGCTCCTGGCCGAAGGTGATCGGCGTGGCGTCCATCATGTGGGTGCGGCCGGTCTTGACCAGCTTCATATGCCGCGCGGCCAGTTCCGCCAGGCCACCGGACAGCGTCGCGATAGCAGGCAGCAGTTGCTGGTGCACCGCTTGCACCGCAGCAATGCTCATGGCGGTTGGGAAGCAGTCGTTGGAGCTTTGGGAGCGGTTCACATGGTCGTTGGGGTGTACCGGGCTTTTACCGCCCCGATTGTTGCCGGCCAGTTCGTTGGCGCGGCCGGCGATCACTTCGTTGGCGTTCATGTTGCTCTGGGTGCCACTGCCGGTCTGCCAGACCACCAGCGGGAACTGGTCGTCATGCTGGCCGTCGAGGATTTCGTCGGCAGCCTGTTCGATCAGCCGGGCGATATCGGCGGGCAGGTCGCCGTTACGGTCATTGACCCGGGCGGCGGCCTTCTTGATCAGGGCCAGGGCATGCAATACCGCCAGCGGCATACGCTGCTCGCCAATCGCAAAATTGACCAGCGAGCGCTGGGTTTGCGCGCCCCAATAGGCATCATCAGGGACCTGTACTTCTCCCAGGCTGTCGGTTTCGATACGGCTCATCGGGCACCCTCCTTATCCAGTCGTGATTGGTCAGTTTAGGCCCTGGCGGCTGCCGTGGGTTCCCTAAATCCGCATTTGTGCCATTGCGCCCCGCAAAACCAGGGCCTGCGTGGGGTGGGGTTGAGCCGCGAGGTTTTTTAGGCGCAGAATGGGCGCCCTTGGGGTCTTACCTCGCCTGCTAGAAAAGGAAACTCGATGACTCGTCTTCGTGCCATCTGTACCGCGGTTGCTCTGGTTTGCGCCAGCGGCCAGGTTTTTGCCGATACCGCCAGCCACAACGCCAGTGCCGAAGCCTTCCTTACCCTGGCCCACGCTGACAAGCTGGGGACCCCGGTGTACATGCAAGTGCAGCAAATGTTCGCCCAGCGTTTCGAACAGACCAAGGCGCCTGCCGCCAAGCAGTCCGTACTGGACAGCTACCAGGCCAAGGCCAACGCCGCCCTGGACCAGGCCATCGGCTGGCCGAAGCTCAAGCCCGATATGGTCAAGCTCTACACCACCAACTTCAGCGAATCCGAGCTCAAGGACCTGGTAGCGTTCTACAAGTCGCCACTGGGCAAGAAAGTCCTGGAAAAAATGCCCCAACTGACCCAGCAATCGGCCCAGATGACCCAGGCCAAACTGGAAAGCGCCGTACCGGTGGTGAACAAGCTGTTGGAAGACATGACCAATGAGCTGGCGCCAAAAGGTGCCGCACCGGCCAAGAAGAAGTAAGCAGCAATGACCATGCAACAGCGTATCGAAACGGCGCTCGCCGCCCTGGGCCCGGAACACTTGAGTGTGCTGGATGAAAGCCACATGCACAGCCGTGGGTTGCAGACCCACTTCAAGGCCGTGCTGGTCAGCCCGCAGTTCGAAGGGCTCAACCGCGTCAAGCGCCACCAGAAGGTCTACGCCACCCTGGGTGACCTGATGAGCGAATTTCATGCGTTGGCGCTGCATACCTACACGCCTGAGGAATGGGCGAAAATCGACGCAGCCCCGGCCTCGCCGACCTGCGCCGGCGGGCACTGAAAACCTTTGAGGCCAGCAGGTGCCAAGCCTGCTGGTCTCGACAGGTAGTGCCAGAATCTGGTTACACAAGGCTACTTTTTATACCCCTTTATCGAGGCCGGTACCTCTAGGATTTGTTGACCTTAGTGCAAAACAGGTCACGAATTCATGTCTAACGCCCTACATCGAAATACGCCTACCTTGACGGCCATTGACCCTCGCGGGTTAGCCGTGCGCACTGTGCAGTATCATCGTGCAACGCTCGCGGACTCCCCTCAGGCGCGGGTCAATCGCCAGGTGTTGAGTGCCAGTGGTTTTTTGCTTGAACAGTGGGACCCACGTCAGTTCGCCCTTGGCTCGACCGGGGTGGCGGCGCAATCGAACCTTTACAGCCTGTCGGGTGAAACCGTGCGAACCCAGAGTATGGATGCCGGTTGGCGTTTGGTCATGTACGGTGCAGCGCGGCAGCGGTTGCACAGCTGGGACTCGCGCGGCGCCCTTCAAGCGTTTCACTATGACCATTTGCTGCGCCCTGTGGCGGTGTTCGAACAATCTGCAGAGGACCCGTCACCCCGTTGTGTCGAGCGTATGACGTACGCGCCCGCAATCTCGGCCGAGGTCGTCGGCAATCGCTGTGGACGGTTGATTCGCCATGCGGACCCGGCGGGTGTGCTGCTGGTGGAGGCGTACGCGATCGATCAACGCGTCATCAAGCAAACCAGACGGTTTCGCGCCGATATTGCTCTGGTCGACTGGCCAAACAGCGATGAGGCACAGGATCTGCTAACGGAACGCCAGGCCTATACCACCACCTGGCGTTACGATGCGCTGGGTGCAATGCTGGAGCAGATAGATGCCAAGGGCAACCGCCTACAGTGGCGCTATGGGCAACAGGGCTGGGTGTTGGAAATGCTGCTGATCTTCAAGACCGGCGAGCGCCAAGTGTTGATGAATCAGCGGGTGTACAACGCCAGCGGCCAAGTCGTGTCCGAACGGGCGGGCAATAACGTTACCAAAGTCGCCCGTTACGCCGAGCACGACGGTCGTTTGCAGCAACTTGAGGTGTACCGCCAAGGGCAGGCCGGCACGCCGCTGCAGCAGCTGGTATATGAGTACGATCCGGTCGGCAACATCCTCAGCCTCAGCGACCTGGCGCAACCGACTCGATGGCACAGCAACACCCGGATTGATGCGGTTAATCGCTACCAGTACGACACGCTTTATCAGTTGATCCAGGCCAGCGGTCGGGAAAATAGCGCCAATGCCGGGGGCCGGGCTTTGCCAACGCAGGTTCAGTTCGGGGCGACGGATCAGGGGCTCTGGCGCAATTACACCCAGCATTATGCCTATGATGGTGCGGGCAATCTGACGCGCCTTCGACACGTGCCCTCCAGCGGCACAGGCTATACCCGCGAAATGCAAGTGGCGGCGCTCACGAACCGCGCCGTGCCCGTAGCGCAAGGGCGGCAGGTTCAATGGGATGGGGCGTTCGATGCCAATGGCAATCAGTTGTCGCTCGACGGCACACAGCAGGCGGCCTGGAATGTGCGCAATCAATTGACCTACACCACCCAGGTACAGCGTGAGAACGGTGACCCTGACGTGGAGAGTTACCTGTATGACAGTCAAGGCCTGCGCGCACTCAAGGTTCGCAGCCGTGAGGCTCGTGCAAAACCTTACACCCAGGAAACCTATTACCTGCCGGGCCTGCAAGTACACAAGCAAAGGGCACAGCGCTTCAATGTGCTGGACATTGATACGGGCGGTGGGCGAGTCACCGTGGTGCAATGGGAGTCGGGCAAACCCAGCGAGATGAGTACCCACTCACTGCGATTCAGCATTCTGGATCACCTCAAGAGCTGTGCGCTGGAACTGGACGAGCAGGCTCGCTTGTTGAGCCAGGAGCATTACTATCCTTATGGCGCAACGGCGTGGTGGGCAACCAGCAATATCGTTCGGGGGCACCCTAAGATTCGCCGTTACTCCGACAAGGAACGCGACGCCACGGGCCTGTACTACTACGGTGCGCGTTATTACGCACCGTGGTTGCAGCGCTGGATAAGCCCGGACCCGATGGGCGATGTGGACGGCTTGAACCTGTATGCGATGGCCCGGGGCAATCCCGTAGGGTTCAGGGATGCCGATGGCACGCAAACGACGTTTGGCGAGCAATTCCAACCCGGTCGAGGCGATATTCTCTTTGGCTTGGCCGCGACGGTTGCTGCCTACAGGAGTTTCTGGTCGAAGCTGAGCGCGCGCGGGGATGCGATGGTGGCCTATTTTTCAGGCGCGGAACTGCAGCGCTGGACTGCCGGGCTGGCGCCTCCCGTTCGCGCCTTCTCTGCATTTCGCAACGTGAATGCGGAGCTATTCAGCGACTTGACGCAAGATCCACATGACCCAGCGAAAGCTAACGAACTCAAGGCCGAGCTCATTGAGCAGCTTTCGGTCGGCGTCCGGCCGTTTTACGAGGGCATTGTTTCGAAATATTCAGGTTGTACGTCAACTTCTTGCAACCAGCAATTCGCGAGGAGGTTTGTCAGTGATCTTGCCGCAGGCAGGTATTCACTCGAGGCGACGGCTCGCCAACACGTTGGCACAGACCTATTGGCCATTCAGCAAAAAATCGTCACTCGAAGCAGCAAATCGGCTTTGGAAACCTTGACTAGCCCGCAAAGTGCGGCGATGGTCCATTTCGCTCTCGACAATTTGGACATAGGAGCCGTCGTCAGCAAGCAAGGGGTATCTGCCACGGCCTCCGAGCTGCGCTGGCTTTATCGGCATCGTCTGCAACTGGCAGGCCGCGTGACGTTCTATCGACACCAACAACGGGTCGACGCGCCTTGGGAGTCAAACGCGTCCGCTTGGCGTCGCTACAAGCCCAGCCGTCCGAGGGTGTCAGGGCGGGCGGCACGCTGACACGTGAGCGGGTCGGGGCGATGCCAGTAACTGGATACACAAAAGCATCCTCCAGCACCACCTTTCTCATCCCCTCATCCCTAGGCTCTCAGGACTACTTGTTCAGCAATAAGGTCCTGAGGTCATGTCTGATTCCATCCATCGAAACACGCCGTCCCTGGTCGCAGTCGACCCGCGTGGGTTAATTGTTCGTAACATCGATTACCACCGTTCAAGCACAGAGGTTGAACCGCAGATGCGCATTCATCGTCAGGTGTATGGCAGTACGGGCTTGATGATTGAACAGTGGGACCCACGTTTGTTGCAGTTGTCACGCTCACAGCCTGACACCGCGCCCAATCAACGCACGGTCTATAGCCTTGGTGGACAAGCGTTGCGCACCGACAGCGTGGATGCCGGCTGGCGGCTGACGCTGATGGGGGAGGCTGGGCAGTTACTGGAAGAATGGGATGGGCGGGGCGCTCACCAGGCTCATCGCTACGATCAATATCTGCGGCCGGTGGCGGTCTTCGAGCAGGCGGCCAGTGACGGGCAAGCGTTGTGCGTCGAGCGTCTTGCCTATGCTGCATCTTCGAACGAAGAGGCGGCGCGCAACCGCTGCGGCCGGGTGGTTCGCCACGATGACGGCGGCGGCTCGTTGTTCCACGAGCGGTATGGGGTGCACGCAGAAGTTGCTCAGCAGACCCGACGCTTCCGGCAGGCGGATGCCGCGCTGGATTGGCCGCAGCTGTACGCACAACGCGAGGTGCTCCTGGAGCCCGAGATATTCCAGACATCCATTGGGTTCAACGCGCTGGGTGAGCGCCTGCATCACACGGACGCCAAGGGCAATCGCTTCGACTACGCCTACGGCATTGACGGCCAGCCGGCGAGCATCTTTGTGACGCCCAGGGGCGGCGAGCGTACGCAGGTACTGGGCCAGCGGCACTATAACGCAGCGGGTCAGGTGCTCAGCGAACGCGCCGGCAACGGCGTTGTGCGTGCCATGCACTACCGTGAATTCGATGGTCGCTTGCGGCAAATGACTGCCCATCTGCCCGCGCGACCGGGCGCAGCGCTGCAAGACCTGCGCTACGAGTATGACGGCGTTGGCAACGTCGTGCGGATCGATGACCTTGCCCAGCCGACGCAATGGTCCAGCAACACCCGAATCAGTTCGACCAGCCTTTATGAGTACGACACGTTATCGCAACTGACCAAGGCCACCGGCCGCGAAACCGCCGGCAACACTGGAGGCCCGGCGTTACCAGCGAGTGTGACGTTCGGCTCGACTGACGACAGCGTATGGCGTCGCTACACCCAGCGGTTCAGCTATGACGCCGCCGGAAATATGCTTGAGTTGCAACATGTGCCCAGCAGCGGCACGGGCTTCACGCGGCAGATGAGCGTGGCCGCGGGCAGCAATCATTTTCTGCCGCAGGCTGATGGAAAGGCTGCGCCGGGGTTGGGCCAGGGCTTTGACCGCAACGGCAATCTGCAAGCGTTGGCAGGCGATCACAAGATGGGCTGGGATGTGCGCAATCAACTGGTGCGCCTCACGCAGGTGCGGCGCGAGGGCGGCAACGACGATGAAGAACGTTACGCCTACGATGCCACGGGCCAGCGCATCCTCAAGCGCCGGGTCTCCCAGGCCCGGGGCGTGCTGCATAGGGCCGAGGTGCGCTACTTGCCGGGGCTGGAAATACGGCATGACAGCGCAACGGGTGAGCAGCTGAATGTACTCAACCTTAATGCTGGTACGACCACGGTGCGCGTCCTGCTTTGGGATCGCCACCCTTCGGGGGGGCGCCAGGACGCGCAGATCCGTTACGGCTTGTCGGACCACTTGGGCAGCAGCAGCCTGGAACTGGGCGAGCAGGCGCAACTGCTCAGCCAGGAAAGTTATTACCCCTACGGCGGGACTGCCTGGTGGGCGGCGAAGAATGCCAGCGAGGCGAGTTACAGGTTCATCCGTTACTCGGGCAAGGAGCGCGATGCCAGTGGGTTGTCTTACTACGGCTTCAGGTATTACGCACCGTGGTTATGCCGATGGATCAGCCCGGACCCGATCGGCGATGCCGATGGTTTGAATCTGTACGCCATGGTTGGCGGTAATCCGGTTAGCAAGGTCGATGCGCAAGGGCTGGCTGCCACACCGGCTTTGGAGGAGTCGCAGGATAAACAAATACGCAGGCTTTCCATCAGCCGCAGGCTCGCGAATATAGGTAGGGTTATGCGCCCGAGGATACAACCGGCCTCGGCGGCAGCGATTCGCGATGGTTTATCCACCTATATCGCCAATGCAATTGCGACGGGCGTCGATCTGGCGGTCTTCAGTACCGTCCAGCCCACGGCACAACGCAACCAAATCTTGCGCCTTACCGTTGCGGTGCTGGATGCAGTGTCCACGGCACATATGAGCACCGGTATCGCCGGTAACTGGACGCGATATGCGCCACAGATCGGTGCTATTTTTGCAGGTGCCGCGGGTATGGGGTATGCCATGCATGGCGACTCGATAGGTGATCAAGCCGAGCACAGCTGGGACCCGGTGGCGGTCCAGCGGTTGGGCGGACATGTGCGCGCGCTCTCCAGAGAACTGGTGCAGCAGGTCCTTCGTGGGCACGGTACCGGCATCTCCTGGGGCAGCACGCCCCTGCGCGGCAGGGTCACGCGCACCGCCGGAGCGACGGCCGCCTATGCCCTTGCTACCGTGGCCAACGCTGTTTATGGCGGGGAAGTGCCTGCGCTGATGCAACCCAATGTCTCACCTGCAATAGAAGCCTACGATGGGGCGATGGGAACGATGATGCGTGGCGGTCACCGGACCGCCGTCCACGATCCCCATGGCCAAACCGTACAGCTGCCGGATCCTGTCGCGACGGCGCACGGTGGGCTGAGCAGAATGTTCAATCAGGTGTGGACGCACTGGGCCGCGTCCGGTGTCGAGGCATTGGCCGTTGCGCTGACGGGCCTGCCACAGGCCGCTCAAGGCCGGACCACTCGAACAATTGTCATGGCGGCCCGCGGCGTGATTGCATCATTGACCGAATGGCGCGGCTTTTTCGTAACGTTTGCCAGGCGCGGGTATACAACCTTGGCGTCGCGATGGGGCGCAGCCCGGCGATCCTGACAAGAACATGAATGGGTCGTCGCTGCGGCCCATTCAACATCCCAGTCGGCTTCAAGGCTGCCTTTGCAGGCAAGCCACACACACATTTGAACGGCTCACGTTGGAGGGGCCAGACCGCTACAGGTCTGGCGCAGGAGCAAAAGTTCTGTAGATACCCAGGTCTTTAGGGGGTATCAGTCAGTATGTTGTCGGAGTTCAGCTCTGCATAAGTGTCGTTTTCGTCCTCATTGACGGTGTACCAGGCCCAATAGGTGTTACGCCGCATAAATCCTCCTGCGGTCAGTGTCTTTGTCGGGCGCCCGAGAGGGTCGTAGAACTGTTGGTCGCTGTGGCCCAACTCGCGCATGGATTGATCATTGACGTAGGTGTGCTTGTCGGCGAAGTAGGGGCGGTAGACGCGAATGACCAAGCCCTTGTTGTTGTATTCGACACGCTCGCTGATGCGCCAGCGGGGGTCGGCTTGCACTTGGCGCAGCTGTTTCTTCAAAGTGGCGTTTGCATCCGGCAGTTCGTCGACCAACAGGTTGCCCTTGTCGTCGACCGCATGGGCCGGGCCTGGTTCGGTCTTCTGCTTGGTCTGCAATGAGCGGCCGAAGCCATCCCAGCAGGTCAGGGTCATGCGAATCTGTTGTTCGGCATCGCCGGGGTAGCGGTCAGCTTGCAATATGAGCCCATGTACCGGCGTACGGCTGGCCTCATCGATCAACGCCTTGAGTTGTTTTGCACTGTCACTGAGGGGCTGGCGAGCACCACTCAGCCGCGATCGCGCGCTCATGCGGATATGCCCGCTGGGGAGCAGATACCCCTTGGTAATCCACTCGGGCTTGACCAGAGCCAAGTCGATGCTGCCCATCCAACTGAAAGGCGCGTAGCAGTGCGCGCTGGCCATGTCTTGCAGCACGCTTTGCGCCTGTTCGATGGCCAATGCGGGCGTTACATTTTTGCGCGGGCGGTAGCTTTCCAGGGCGGCGAAGCCCACTCTGAGGCTTTGTTCGTGGCCGTAAAAGGTGTTGGCGAGTAACTGCCCAAAACCGTCATAAAGCGCTTCTTGAATAGTGCCATTGGGGTCGACGATTTTTATCGGCAGCAGCAATCGATAGTCGTATTCGGCCTTGGTTACACAATCGTCGGGCATTTTTACGCGCACGGTTTGCAACGTGTAGGGGTCATAGGTGAGCTTTGTTTCGCCATGGGCCTCGGTGGCCCGCAGCGCCCTTATCCGATAAAACTGGGTGGCCTTGCCATAGCGGGGAAAGTGCCGGCGAATCGACCACAGTCGGTTTTCCTTGGGCGGCACCTCGCCGTCGAATAGAAAAAACAACTCCATGGTGTGATAGCCGCTGTCGGTGAGCTTTTGCACCAGGTCCACCTTGGGTTGGTTGGGCATGGCCGGAATGTCGTTGTAGGCACTTATGGCCTGGTCATCCAGCTCGGCGATTTCCAGATAGTCAGTCAATGCCTGGACGGTGGCGACGCCAGGCTCCAGGGTTTTACCGGAGCTACCGGCCTGCCGGTAGTACTGCAGCGACAAGCCGCTCAGGGTGCGGCTGGCCCCTGCGGCCAACGGCCCGACGCTGGTATCGATGAACACCTCATAGGCGATACGCGCAGGGTCCAGCCCGCCAGGCGCCGGCGCCTTGCCGAGCACCAGGGCGTTGTCTCGTTGGCGGTAGGGCAAGGCCAGGCACCACTGCTGTGCGTCGTCCAGATGAATGGGCTGCGCCAGCGTTTCGCTCAGGTAATAGAATTGTTGCGCGTTGTCATGGGTATCGTGCCACCAGCGCTGCTGGTGCTCATCCACCAGCACGGCGGGCGGCGGGCTGTCGGTGGTGGTACGGCGGGCATAATGCAGGGTCACGCTATGCACCAGGTAACCATAGGCATCCCAGCGCAGATTGATCTGGTGCTGGCAGACGGGATCGTTTTCCACGCCTTCATATTGATAGCTGATCGACTCCAGCGCTAATGGCAGCAACCGGGGGTAGGGCGTATGAGCACTGGCGGGGGCCAGTTCACGGACCAGATACCGCTGGTGTTTGACCGAGTAGGGCACGGCGTCTTGCGCCGGGTCTGCTGCCATCACTTCGACCCGCAGCACCGCGCCACTGAGTGCACGGGCCACGTCGCGTGCCAGCGCCGGTGCGGGGTCGCTGATCAAGTCGTCATGATGATCCAGCGGTTGTGCCCCAGCTGTCCCCCTGTAGCGGCTGACCAGCGTGCGGCCGGGAGCCTTGGCGTTCGGGTCGTGAGTGCTCTGGCCGAGGCAGGGCATGTCAAGGGATCGCCCGGTATGAAACCAGGTTTTGCTGAGCACGGGAGCGCTTGAACCCGGCGCGTGAGGGGCGTCTTTGCGGCTGTCGGTGTCGGTTTGCAGCAACAGCCCAAAGCCACGAAACTTGCGGTCCACACGGTCGTAATAAGCCTGACGATAGCTCACGCGCTGGGTCAGCTGGTTGCCGGTAATTTCGTCTCGTTGGGTTTGTTGGCTGGCCAGCAGCAGCGCAAAGGGTAACTGGCTGATAGCGGGCTGGCCCTTGGCATGCAGCTCGCGTTTTTCGTCCAGCCACTCCTGGGCGCTGCTGCGATATTTGATCGCCGCCTGGGCGCCCATGTTGTTGTCGGTGCGTATGAGCAGCCAGGGCTTGTGGCTGAAAAAGTCGTAGCGCCAATGGATGGGGGTCTGGTGGGCGGCGGTCAGGATCAGGCTAGGGCAGCCCCGGCCGCTCACGTCGACGATGTTGACCTGGCAGTGGTCGTCATACTGCACACCCTCTGGCCACGGGACCTTGATCGCCTGCGCCTCGAAACCGTTGCCGCCTTTATTGAGGAAAATCCACAGGTGGGCGGCGCTCAAATACAGCAAGTCCGTAGCGCCACCTCCATTGAGGTCGACGAGCAGTACATTGGCCGGCTTGAACGTTTCATAACGCAATGGCAACGTAGCCAACACAAACCCTCGGGCAAAGCGGCCTCGACCCAGGTTCGGCCAACATTTCACTTCGTCATGCCGGATACGCACCAGATGCTGTTGGCCCGTGGCGAGTACATCGCTGAACGCCACCAGCTCGTTAGGCGAGGCGGAAACGATCGGCAAGACGTCATCGAGCTTATGAGGCACCTCAATGGCGGGTTCGAAGCCTTTTCTTCGGCGATTGGCATACAGGCGTACGCTACGGGGGCCGATCATGGCAACGTCAGGGCGTCCCGTCCCCATCAAGTCGGCGAGGATGCCCTGGGGGTGGAAGAACTCCGAGGGGAATGCATCGAACGACGTATAGGCTGACCAGTTACGCTGTTCATCCAGGCTGAAAAAGCCATTCATTCCTGGGTGGGCAACCAGCCAGTCCAAACGGCCATCGCCGTCCACATCGGCCAGCGCCTGGTGGATGGGCCGGCTGCTGTCGGCGACCGGCACCCGCGCCAACTCCTGGGCCGCGCCGTAAATCACCTCGTCGCTGGTTTTCGTGTGCTGCGGCCTGAGCGGTTCACGGTAGTACCAACTCTTGTCAGCGCGATACAACACACCCGGTATGCCTTCGCCATACAGATCGACCAGTTGATAGCGATCGCTGTCATGCAGCCCGGGCAGCGAACTGAAGGGCTTATAGCCGCTCTTGTCTACCTTGAGCTGGCTCGATTGGTAAAAACACTCCAGCGGCGGGCGGCTCACACTATTGCCCGAGCTGTCGAAGGCCTGCTCATGGACCCCAATCAACAGGCTGACATGGGTGGGCGCGCGGTATTCCAGCAGCAGACGTTTGACCAGCACCGGGTCGGTGCCCATTTGCGCTTCCTTGGGGAAGTGGTGAAACATCAGAATCTGGTTGCAACAGCGCAGGGTGCGTAGCTCGAAGCCGAACGAAAAATCCGAGCAAGGATCGGGTCGTGTCGGCCACTCCCGGATTTTCTGATACGTCGGCCGCTTATCCAGCTCAAGGTCACGTTCGCCATAGTCAAAGAGCAACTGAAAGTGCCAGCCCATGCCCGGCTCATCGTCGGTCTTCCAAAGGTAGAGTTGTTCCTGCTCCTCGGCGGTGAAGTTGCCGTAGCAGACGCGCTCCAGGTAACGCTGGGCTCGACAGTCCCTCGGGTAGCGTGAGGAGTCAGTTTCTTTTTTGTAGTGATAATAAATGTGTTCGCCGTGGGTATTCAGGCTTTCCTGCAACAACCATTGCGCCACATGGTGCGGGTGGTCCGGATCGGCAATTCGGGCCAATGGGGTCTTCCCGTAAAAGTGCTGACTGCCATCGGCACTTTGTATCAACCAGAAGCCTGCAGCATCGGTTGCCGAGTGCCAGTGCTCGATACGGTCGAAATGGCTCTCGACCCGGGGAAAGTACCGGGTGGCCGTGTAGGCGATGGTCAGTGGCAAACCATTGAAGGAGGTCGCGGCGCGGCTGACGATCGCACCTTCGGCGTCGCGTTCGGGTAGCCATATTTGCGCGTCGGGGCCTACCAGTACGTCGTGCTCCGTGTAGGCCGGCACACCATGGGAGGTACGCCGGCTGACAGCCGGCAGGGGTATCCCCCAACCCAATCCGAAGGGGCCGTTGCCAGCGCCGCTTTGATAGGCCAGCGACATGGCCGGCGCGTAACCGCGCGCGGGAGAGATCGGCAAGGGAATCTCAAAGGTGGCCATACCGCTGGCGCCGACATCGCCCCAGCCTTTGCCGGTGCCTTGAATGGCACCGCCGCCTTTGGGCAGGGCCGGGGTATTGACTTGGAGGTTGGGCGTATCGTCGTTCATACCTTACCCCCGCTGGCAACTGGCACCCTGGCGGTGTAACGCAGGTGAATGACGATATCGTTGATCGATTGGAGTACGGCTTCTTGCCGGCTGTGATTGGGGAATTCCAGGGTCCAGTTGGAAATGGCCCCGGTGTATTCGAAGGGCAAGTAGCGATCGTGGCTCTCGAAGTTGAGGGTGAACAGGCCGTTGTCATCCAGGCCTGTGGACAGTGCGATTTGCTGATGGGCACGCATGTCGCGGCGCCGCTCGCCTGCGGGCAATACGATTTCGTTATGGGTTTGGGTCAGTATCGCCTTGATGTCCTCATAGGGGCCTAGCGTCGCGGGCAACGACACGCTGATGCCTTTTATTCGCCGCAGGATGTGGTGGGGGTAATCCTCTTCAAACAGAGCCTCGGGCAACTTGAAGCACAGCGTGCCGTTATCGACCAGTTGTCGTTTATGCTCGGCCCATGTGTTTTGTGTACTCGATGATTGAGTGCCGGTTGTGTCTGTTGTAGGTGTGGAGACTTTGCAATCGATCATGCGATGACGCAGGGAGATGGTCTTGACGATCTCCAGGTCCCGCACGTTATGGTCCACATAGGCCGCATTCATCTTCAACAGCGACAGCTTCAGGGCCTCACCCGCCAGGTAGCCGCGGTAGTTATTGTTCCAGGCACCGGGCTGGATAAACGTGCTCGCATAGTCTGCGACTTCGTACTGCCAGCACGCTTGCGCGGTGCGGCACAGGGAAAGGCTCAGGTCATAGACTTGGTAGTAGAACTTGCTCAGTTGTACATTGAGCCAGTCATACAGTTGTGCCCTGGTAAAGCGCTTGGCCAGCAATTGATAGTTCGACCAGGCCTGGGCCAGGGAGGTCTCGGCCAGGCGTAATTGCAGGCGCGTGGCTTTTTCCTGCTCGGCATAGGCTTGTAACTGGGCATCGACCTGTGCCAATTCGAGTCGGGCCTGATCCTGGGCATGCGCCCACTCTTGCTCCCGACGGTTGAATTGCTCGGAACGGTCCAGGTCTGCGGCAGTGCCCCGCAACACTGTCGCGACGCCTTGGGCCAAGGCTTGGGCTGCATAAAACGGGCCCTCCCAGCGCGACCCGCCGGTACTCGTACCGAAGATGTTCGGCGCGATCATCGCGATGCCGGCCGCTGCGGCGGCGGCGGAACCTGCGGCCTCGAATCCGCTACTGATCAGGTAGAGTTGGCCTGCGTGTGCTTCTGCGGGGCTGATGCCTTCGGTGAGCAGGCGTTCGTAGTGGCGCATCCGGGATTCGATCATGCTACGACTGGCGCCGAGTGCCTGGCGGTTTTTCTCGTCGAGCAACAATGCCTGGTGTTGTTGGGTGACGACGATATTGGCCAAGTCCCAGGCTTGTTGTTGCTGCAACTCCAGGTATTCAGCCTGTTCCTTGCGCTCAATCAGGCTCAGCACCGTGTTGCCGAATTGAATCACCGCCTCGGTTGCCGTGAGCGCGTGGCCCAGCATGATCTGGAAGCGATAATGGCCGACTTGCGCGTCAATGAACGGCGCCGCGCCTCCTTCGCCGAAGGCACCGCTGCTGCGGCTGGCCAACAGTTTCAGAGGTGAGAGCGGGGTTGCGTACAGCGACAGGCGCAAGGGTTTGCCAGTGATATCGAGATTGTAGCGCAGGTTATGCAGGCGACTTTCGAGCTTGTCCCAGCGCGCCACCAGATCGGTATTGAAGGGTAGGCACAGATTATCGGTGTCCGTGAGCGAAGCCAGTGCGGTGCTTTCGGTCGCAGGGTTGACATTGATTGGTGGGTTTTCTTGCTCCAGTTCTACCAGGGCTTTAGAGCGGCTCGTCGTCAAACTTTCGAGGGTGATTTCATCCCACGGTTCAGTGGTGGTGACGCGGGGGCGTGGCCCGAGAAAGTGATTGGCTCGCGTGTACCAGAGTTTGGCCTGGGTCAGGCTGTCGGGGGTGAGTTGCCGATAGGCTGCATCGCCACGATTGAGCAGTATGTCGAGATAAAGCAGGTAGATTGCTTTGCGAAAATGCACCGGTGAGCGAATCGCCAGTTTATGTGGGTCGTGAGTGACTGAACCGGGGAGCGGACCCGTACGAACGAGCTCGTTGAACCCCCAAAATGCAGGGCGCTCGCTGGCCGTATCGGCCAATCGCCCTGGGTCGAAGATGTGTTTGAGCCAGGCTTGGGCTTCGACATACTGCTGCTCCTGATTCAGGCGGTGGGCAACCAGCCAGGGCACGTACAGGAACAGCTCCCAGAAGTACTTGCCGTGAGCCCCGTTAAAGTCAATGTCCTCTGCTGCTCCACCTGGCGTGAGTGGAGGTTCTTGCCACGTTTTCGGCGTTAACGAAAACAAATGCTCAAGGCTGACATTGGCCGCTTTGACCAGATTGCCGGCAAAACAGGTATTCATGCGAAGGCGGGGGGGCGTGTCGGCAGGCGGGGTTGAGGTGCTCGTTGGGAAATCAATAAATTCGGCGGTGCCGAGTTTTTCCGACGTCTGTCTTTTGATCGTCGGCGCCAGTTGTTGATTGAGCGTTGTGTCAGAGGTGGAAGGGGCCAGCTTCAAGGTGGTCGCTTTCAGGGTATAGCCGAGAATTGTCGAGCCGTCTTCTTTGGCAGGCTCAAGCGTCACCACCCCGTGTATCAGGGTAATGCCCGACGTTATTTCCTCCGTGGTCACTGGAATCCGCGCCGTGACCCGATGCCCGCTGGGTAATTCGGGTTTTGATCCGGTGAGGCTTTCGTGGACAGTGTCCTGATAGTTGATGATTTGATGCGAGTTGGCATTGATTTTTTCGGTGAATGGATAGTCTGTAAAATTGGCTCTCATAATGATGTGCTTATAGGCACGTAAATTAGATGTGCGCACGTTGGGCCTTTTGATGGTCAACGTATTTTGTGCATGCAGCGACGTCTTTTTGTTTGCGTCTGGGTATTTGCTGTAGCGGTCAAGGGCGACCTGGATGGAGTTTTTTGTACTTGTGTATAAACTGATGAACGCATTCTTGTCGATATAATGATCTTCGAGTGAGACGGTGTTCCCGTCTTTGGACTTAGCGTTAATGAGTAACCCGTTTTTGATATGTACAGCGTTGGGGAACTCGTCATGCGTGGCCGTGTTTTTAAAATAAATAGCGTAAAAATCAGTTTTTAACGCGTCTGTTGGGCCGGTAATTTTAGACTCGCTGGTCAGTTTGAGCTGAGTGGCTTTCGGATCATCCAGTGCGTCGTCTACTATCAGTATGATGCTAATGTCCTTAGGGGCTTCTTTTGTTAATGTGACGCTGTACGATTGCCGGAAATTTTGATTGAGGGTGGAAGTAAATACGAGTTCATTGGTGTTTGAATCAAAAGAGACGTCACTTGTTTCTGGGTTTTTTATTTTTTCTCGATTTTTTCCAAAGTTCCAATGGTTGTTGTCTTCGGTAATCGTTTCTTCCCTGGGGGAAATCGAGTGCTTGTTTGGGGGTGTCACCTTGAACTGCAAGTTACCTTGGTTTTTATGAGCAAAGAACGTGAGGTATTGCCGGGCGGTGTCAGGCAGCAACTCACTGTAGTACCCACTCTCGCTTTGATCTTTGCCTTGAACGACAGTCTGCACTTTTGTCTTCTGCGATGGATCGAAGTGTTCCAGGAGTCGGTTTATCTCTTCGTCCACCTGTGAGCCGGGCAGCACGCTGTAGCGCTCGGGGCTGCCACCATCGGCGATGGTGGTAATGTTGAAGGACTGGTCGACGTGGACAGCCTGGAAAAATTTGCCAATAAAGTTCTCCTGCTGTTTGGGGTCTTTACGGCTGGTGGCCAGCACACTTAAAAACAGTACCGGGGGGCCGTTACTGTCGACGATAGCTACCGTCTGCGTAATGGTTTTCAGAAAGGCAGAGGTCAATGTATTGACGTCTTCGGTAGCGCAATGCTCCTCGATGCAGGCTTTGGGTGCGCTCCAACTGCCATCGTGCTTTTTATAAGAAAAATTGAGGCGAAACTTGACGTAGCGGCTGTTGATCCATTCGGTCAGCTGTTTTTTTTCCTCTGAATCCGTTTGCGCCGGTGGGACGGAACTGGTGGGGGCGGGTTTGATGCATTCGGCCCAGATGAAAAATAACCGGTTATTGAAGTACACCGGCCGGATACTTTGCTCGGCGGTGGCGTCGGAGACCGACAAGTTGATTCTCTCCCAGTCTGACCAGGCGTCCTGAAAAAGTACCGAGCCTGCGCGCTTGGACAGGTCGAGGGAGCGCCAGTAATAGGTGTTTTCGGAACTCGATTTACCGACGAAGTAATAGGTGCCGCTATGCAGCTTGCTCAAGTCGGCGTCGATATAACCGTTGATCGTGCGTATGTTGGCGGTTTCCTCGAACCTGGCCAGGTAATTGTGAACCGCCGTGGTGACGGTATCCGCTTGAATTCGATACTGGCTCAGGTCGTTTTCCAAGTGTTCAAAACTGTCGGTCTTGTCACGCCGTAATGTCGGGTCCAAGTAGTTGGCGGGGTGATAGTGCAACTGTTGGTTGGCGTTCCAGAGAGCGTAGGTGTGCAACTGTTCGCGCCATAAGGTGTCCTGTTGCGCGGTCATGCCCTGCTTTTCATAGCCCGGTTCCAGGCCGAGTTGGATGCGCGTGATGTACTGCTGCAGGCTGGAGATGGCACAGGCTACCGGGCTGGTCGGTACGGCTTGGCTGACTTGTACGTCGAGCAGCCAGTATTCGTAAAGATCGTCGACATGGGTGATCTTATCCTTTAAGTCGGTAGGTACCTTGTAGGTCAGGTAGTACGCGAGCATGGCGTCGCGCAGGCTTTCATTGAGCTGTTGATTAAGCGGGTGAGACATGATCAATCCTTGAGCAGGTCGAATGTGAGTAGGGTGTGGATGGGTTATGAATACGCACTTGTGATCGCCTCACCGACGCTCTTCCAGTCAGCAAATGTAGAGTCGGCTTTCAGTTCGCTGGCTTTGATCAGCATGTTGGCAGGCAGGCCTGTGTCGATGCTGGCTTGGCGGCAGCGCAGCACCCAGTCCAGGCGCATCATTGAGGTAATGCGTGGAGGTCTCAGTTTGTCGCAGAAGACGTCGATTTCACTGGCATTCCAACCTAAAAGTTGAGCGAGACGCTCGTTCGTTTCTTCACTGGTGTTTTGCGTAGCGCCGTTGGCCAAGGTATTGGCGTGTTCGAAGTAGTCGAGCAGTTGCTCTTCCGTCAGGCCGCAGTGGTGTAGGCAATGTTTGAACTGCTGCATGAGGTAGAGGTTGTACGGGGTGAGTTCAAGTAACGAAGACATCTTGTACTTGCTCGCGAGCCAGTGCGGATTGACCAGGAACTGGTGAAGTGCTTGTGGGCTGAGGGGCAGTTGCAGAATATCGGCGGCGTGAGGTAACCGCAGTATCAGATAACTGAGCGTTTGCAGCGGCGAAGCAGCGGGGGCATATAAACGCAGGAAATGGTGGTCATTGTCGTATTTTTGATAGCCGTTGGTATTGCTTGGTTCATGGAGGATGGCTTGGGTGATTTCTTTAAGGCGTAGATATAAAGCCCACAACTCATCACGCACCTTGCCCAGCAGTGTGTTGAGTGTAGATTTCGCTTGGTTGATCAAATGTGTCGTACGTACAGGCATAGTGCTGATTTCAACGGAGGAGAGCACTTGATCGAGCGCCATCTCGATGCTGTTATTGGGACGCATCCGTTGCAGCGCCGCATAGGCCAAGGATTCCCAGTCAACGGCGGGTAAACGAACTGTTTCGTCATCGGGTTGCTGAGGAAGATCAAGCCGGTGCAACGCTTCGGAAAGAGACGCTTGGTCATAGCTGGCGAACTCCTTCAATAGCTGATTGATGATCGGGTCCTGGGCCTGGCGATCCAGCAATAGCTGGCGGCTGAGCAGCGCCAGGCTGCTGCCGTTTTCTTTAAACCAACGGCTGGCCCACTCCAGGTGCATGAGCATGTCGAGGAAGTCAGTCGTGCCCTTCGGTTTGTTGCGTAACGTTGGGTTGCGCAGCTGCATGAGAAAGTTCGCATTCCCGAGCATTTGCACCAACTGTCGGCATTCCACGACCGATAACCCGAACAGGCGAGCGACTCTCGCTTGCCGATAGATCTCGCTGACCGTCTCGATCGTACGGGTTGCAGGTTTGTTGGGGGTGATCAGTAGTTGAAGCGAATCCTGGGTGTCTTGCAGGCCCAACCCAGCGCAGAGCTGTTGCCGGGTGGTACCGTCGAACGTAGCGCTGTCCAGATACAGGGGGGGCAGGGCGGAACCCGTGCGATTGAACACCTGGTCGAACAATGACACGCGGTCGCCTGAGGCATGGACGGGTAACTGATGAAGCAGGGCGGCAAATTCTTCGGCTTGCAACGTGTAGCGTTTGCTCAAATAGCAAAAGACCCCCAGCGACCGGAGGGTGTTATGGGTGATCAGCAGCGTGCTGTTGCGATGGCCTTCGCAGCGCATGGCGCTGACTATCAGGGTGTCCAATTGCGCGAAAGGCAGGCCGAGCCAGCGCTGTAGACGAATCATGCGTTGCAGCCTGTCGAAGCGCTCAAGGCTAACGTGGGTCAGCTTGGCGTTGTCCAGGCTGATAGCGGGTGTGGTCGTGCCGTTGATGTAACACGCACCGTAGGTGAGGCCGGGGTTTTGCTTGCAGTTAGGCGATTGGCGCGGTGACTGAGTCTGTTGTGCAAGCAGCGCCTGAAGTTGGTCGGCATCCAGTTGTGTATGGTTCAGAAAGTCAGTGAGTTCTGCCGGTCCGATCAGATCAGTCTTCCAGTTGTAATAGGCGTGATAGAACCCTTTCGCGCCCGCTTGGGTTACCAAGCTACTTTTCAGCATGTTCTGTTGTTGAGGGCTCAACCCCGATAACTGACACTGGACTTCGTTGTTCTGTTCGCCGACCTGCCCGTAAGTGCTGGTTTCTCCCGCCAAAGGTAACTGGCGACTGATGCGATAGTTCAACTCACCCAACGCCGGCTTGTCGCCCGACAGGCCCTGTTGGCATTGCTGATGGTGCAAATGATAGGGCAGAGAAAACGGATACCAGGTTTCACTCAGTACCCTATAGGTATCTTCTTCTTTGGCCTGCGCGATATTTTTGAGCAAGATCTGGTTGACGATCGACAACATGGGAACCTGGCCCGAAACGCTATGTTGGTTGATCACCTGGTCTTTGAGTTCCGGGCGTCGCTGCGACAGCTTGAGCGCGTTTGCGTCCTTGGTGTTTCCTTCCAGCTGTTGGGCGAACAAATAGAGCGCCCGCAGGTAGGCAGTCGGTGAGTCAACCGCTGCAATCGACGAACTGGAGCAGAACTGGTCCCACTTTTCCTTGAACAAGGCCTGGTAGGTTGCGCTGGTCTCGGGGGGGAGACTGCGTTTATTGCGCGGTGAAGAAGGGGGGGACGAGACTTGCTGTTCGCGAAATAGCGTTTCCAGTTGCGCGGCGGCGCTCTGGGCCTTGAGGTACACCGTGTGTGCATCGTCATCGTTGTACGTTGCCAGTTGCTCGGCAAAGGCTCTTTCGGACAATCGTACGATGTCCAATACCGAGGTGAGGTTGAGGCGCCGCAGGGCGGTCTTGAAATCGTCCCGACCGGGGGCGGGAGGACGTGAGTGATCAATCAGCTTGGCGAGCAAGGGGCTGCTGTCGGTTTGCATATTCATACGTTCCTTCACGCCCGCCGAGGGTGCCGGCGGGCAATGAAAAACGCTATCACGCAGGTTAACGGGGCCAGGTATAGGTATTTACAGGCGTCGTCGGTGCACGCCGGTTGAGGTGCCTATACACCGATACCACCTCTGTGCAAGACATGAGCCCTAGGCTTTTCTGACCATTGTGCAACTCAGGCCATGTGATTATGTCTGCTTCACTTCATCGAAATACGCCCTCGCTTGTAGCATTCGACCCCCGTGGGTTGACGGTCCGCAGTGTCGCTTATCTGCGCGCTACCCCCCAGGCTGCGCCGACGGCCCGTGTCAGGCGTCAAGTCTATGGGGCCAGCGGCCTGATGCTTGAGCAGTGGGACTCTCGCCTGCATACCCTTAAATCACGTGAACCATTGATCGAGGCGAATCAGGTGTCGGTGTACAGCCTGTCCGGGACGCTGATCCGCAACCACGATGTGGACGCCGGCATGCGGCTGATGCTGGCAGCGCCATCCGGGCAACTGTTGCAGGTCTGGGATGGTAGGGGGGCCTATCAGCGGCACGACTACGATGACTTGCAACGTCCGGTGGCGGTGTTCGAACAGGCTGCCGACGAAGAGCGACCCCGGTGTGTTGAACGCCTGGTATATGCCACCCCAACGTCTGAGCACCGCGCCCTTAACCGCGGTGGTCGTCTGGTGTGCCATGCCGACCCGGCTGGCACCCAAGTGTTCGAAGCGTATGGGATGAGCGGGCAAGTGCTTCGGCAGACGCGGCGATTTCGCGAGGCGCCGGGCGATGTTGACTGGCCGCTTGCTCAGGCCGATCAGGACGCGCAGTTGGACGGCGAGCGTTACACCACACGCTGGATATTTGATGCCCTCGGCGGCACGTTGGAACAGGTTGACGCCAAGGGTAATGGTCGGCAGTTTGCCTATGGTTTGGAGGGACAGACGAAACATATTCACCTCGCCTTGAAAAGTGGCGCGCGCAAAACCGTGATAGAGCGCTACGTCTATAACGCCGCCGGTCAGGTGGAGACGGCCCGGTTGGGCAATGGCGTGAGCAGTCTGGCCACCTATCGGCCCGAAGATGGCCGTATGAACCGGTTGATGGCGTACCGCCAAAATGAGCCGGCGGCGCCATTACAGGATTTGCGCTACGACTATGATCCCGTGGGAAATGTTTCGAAGCTGCGGGATCAGGCGCAACCGGCCCAATGGAGCCACAACACGCAAGTGAATGCCGCCTATCGCTATCAATACGACTCGCTGTACCAACTGACCCAGGCGACAGGCCGGGAAAGTACCGTCGCCGCCATCACCCCAGCACTGCCTGCGCGTATTTCGTTCGGTTCGACCGATGCCGGTTTATGTCGCAACTACACCCAGCATTATGCTTATGACGAGGGGGGCAACCTGACCCGGTTGCGGCATGTGCCGTCCAGTGGCGTCGGTTACACGCGCGACATGCAGGTCGCCAGTGGCAGCAACCGCGCGTTGTCTAGCGAGCATCCGGTTGGCGCGTTGGCGCAGGGTTTTGACGCCAATGGCAATCAGCAACGGCTGGGGCGTGGTGTAGCGATGGCGTGGAATGTGCGTAATCAGTTGTCCAGGGTCACGTCAGTTGTGCGCGACGGAGCTGACTCGGATGAGGAAGCTTATGTGTATGCAGGCGACGGCCAGCGTGTGCTCAAGCTCACTCACCAGCAGGTTGCCGGCAGTCGACAAACGGCGCGTGTCTATTACCTGCCAGGCCTGGAAATTCGCCAGTGGCCATTGCGTCGATTGAATGTGTGGCGCCTTGACGTAGCGCGCTGCGCGGTGGAGGTCTTGCAATGGGAGCTGGGACTTGATGAGGGGGCTGACGATGAAGCCCTGCGTTTCTGCCTGACCGATCAGCAGTCGAGCCATGGGTTGGAGTTGGGCGAAGAGGCCGAGTTATTGAGTCAGGAGAGTTATTTCCCGTATGGGGGGACAGCGTGGTGGGCATCGCGCAACGCGGTGGAGGGCAGTTACAAAACCCGTCGATATTCAGGCAAGGAGCGTGACGGCAGCGGTTTGTATTACTACGGTTTCCGCTATTACGCCCCATGGTTGCAGCGCTGGATAAGCCCCGACCCCGTTGGGGGAGGGACGCAGCTGAATCCTTATCTCATGGCGTTCAACAACCCGGTCACGTTCGTTGATTCAATGGGGTTGCAGCCTACCGACATGGAAAATCCTCAGATACAGGACGAGATCATACTCATCCTGGTTCTGGCCTTGCTGGGCCTGGGGGCGGGAGCGTTGCTGGGTGATGAGAGGGTGGGGGCTGCCGTGGGGGGGCTGGTGGGAGGCCTGCTGGTTGGTACCGCCCGCTTCATTAGCTATCAACGCATGCAGCCGCAGGCCCTGGCCAGCGCAGCACAACAACAGGAAGAAGATTTCGCCAGGGCCGTTTCGGAGACGGCGATCGCAGCGGCGGAGGATGCGGGGCTGAGTCACGAAGAAACGGAGCGGCTGGTGAATTTTGCCTACGCGCGCCGTCATGGTGAAGAAGGCATTACCCTTATGGTCCATCGGCATCAGGGGACCCTGCGTGGCTACGCGGGACCTGTGGACGAGTCGGGAGACGTCGTACGCGCACTGAGGGAGAGTCGTAACCCGATGCCTGAGTTGAAACGCATGGGCTATGGCGCGATAGTGCTGCGAAGTCCAGGACGTGATGCCGCTGGCGCGAGCGGCCAGCAGGCGGGGCCAAGTGCGTTCGAGGTTGGGGTGACGACACAGGTGGCTGGCTCAAGTCGCGCACGCGGTGGTCGGCAAGCACAGGCGCAGGTGCCGTTGGTGGCGCCGGCGGTAGCGAGAGCCGCTGCCCCGCAGATGGAGTTCGATACCGCGAGGCTTGTAGATACCCAACTATCGGGCCGCGAGCGCCGCAGTATTGCCCTTACCCTCAGCCACTTGCGTGAAGGGCGTTTCGGCGCGATTCATTGGCATGCTCACAGAGACCAACTATGGTCCGCTGATTTGCACGGCTACGCCGCTGCTCGTGGACGCGGTGCCTATCGTTTGATGTTCAGCCATCTCGGCGGCCAGCGTTACCGAGTGGAGGGGGTACGTAACCCACATCGCTGAGGACCTATCAGCGGCTGCGTGCCGATGCGATGGCGCCGCACTTTTGTTAGAATGCGCGCCGCGTCGCCTGACCGACGCCTTTTTGCATCCGGTTCACCCCTTACGAGGGTAGCCACCTGGAGAGAACACCCATGACTCAACCGATTGTTGTGGCGGCACTGTATAAGTTCGTCACCCTCGAAGATTACGTCTCCCTGCGCGAGCCACTGCTGCAGGCGATGGTCGACAACGGCATCAAAGGCACCTTGCTGATCGCCGAAGAAGGCATCAACGGCACCGTTTCCGGCAGCCGCGAAGGTATCGATGGCCTGATGGCCTGGCTGAAAAAAGACCCGCGCATGGTCGACATCGACCACAAGGAATCCTACTGCGACGACCAGCCGTTCTATCGAACCAAGGTCAAGCTCAAGAAAGAGATCGTGACCCTGGGCGTCGAAGGTGTTGACCCGAACAAAAAAGTCGGCACCTACGTCGACCCGCAAGACTGGAACGCGCTGATCAGCGATCCTGAAGTGCTGTTGATCGACACCCGTAACGATTATGAGGTGTCAATCGGTACCTTTGAGGGCGCAATCGACCCAAAGACCACCAGTTTTCGCGAATTTCCTGACTATATCAAAGCCAACTTCGACCCGGCCAAGCACAAGAAAGTCGCCATGTTCTGCACCGGCGGCATTCGCTGCGAGAAGGCGTCGAGCTATATGCTCAGCGAAGGCTTTGATGAGGTTTATCACCTCAAGGGCGGGATCCTGAAGTACCTCGAAGAGGTGCCCCAGGAAGAAACCAAATGGCAGGGCGACTGCTTTGTGTTCGACAATCGCGTGACCGTGCGCCACGACTTGAGCGAAGGCGACTACGATCAATGTCATGCCTGCCGCACACCAGTGAGCGTAGAAGATCGCGCCTCTGAGCATTATGTGGCTGGCATCAGTTGCCCCCATTGCTGGGATAAGCTGCCGGAGAAGACCCGTCGCAGCGCGATCGACCGGCAGAAGCAGATCGAGCTGGCCAAGGCCCGCAACATGCCGCACCCGATTGGTTTCAACTACAAGCAAACTCCTTCCGAGGCCTGAGCCATGTCTGCGCGCCTGCTCTATGTAATGGATCCGATGTGTTCCTGGTGCTGGGGCTTCGCCCCGGTCGCGCAGGCGCTGGTAGAGCAGGCCCAGGCGGCCGGCGTGGACGTGCACCTGGTGGTGGGCGGCTTGCGCACCGGCAGCGGTGCAGCGCTGGAGCCGACCACCCGGCGCTACATTCTTGAACACTGGCAAGCGGTCACCGAGGCCACCGGCCAGCCATTCAAGCGTGAGGGCGCATTGCCTGACGGGTTTGTCTACGACACCGAGCCTGCCTGCCGTGCCATCGTCACCGCGCGCAGCCTGGCGCCGGATTGCGCCTGGAAGCTGCTGGGGCTGATCCAGCGCGCGTTCTATGTCGAGGGACAGGACGTGACCCTCGCCCATGTGCTGGTGGACTTGGCCGAGCAGGCCGGTATTCCGCGTATCGAGTTTGCAGGCGAGTTCGACCGCGCCGAGCAGCATGCCGCCACGGCCGCCGATTTCACCTGGGTGCAGGATCTGGGGATCGCCGGTTTCCCGACGTTGCTCGCAGAGCGCAATGGCCAGTTGGCCTTGCTGACCAATGGTTACCAGCCGCTGTCCGAGCTGTCGCCGTTATTGGGTCGATGGCTGGAGCGAGCTGCCTGTGTATGAGCAACCTCAACGCACTGACCGCCTGACCTGGGCAGAGATTCGCCGTCTGGCGCTGCGCCACAAGAAAGCCCTGTGGATCGCCAATGGCGTGGCCGTGCTGGCGACGCTGTGCAGTGTGCCGATCCCCCTGCTGTTGCCATTGCTGGTGGACGAAGTGCTGCTGGGCCACGGCGATGCCGCGCTCAAGGTGATGAACCACGCGTTGCCCCTGGGTTGGCAGAAAGCCGCCGGCTACATCGGCCTGATGCTATTGGTAACGCTGGCCCTGCGCTGTGGTGCGTTGGTGTTCAACGTGGTGCAGGCGCGGCTGTTTGCGCGTCTGGCCAAGGACATCGTCTATCGCATCCGCGTGCGCCTGATCGAACGCCTCAAGCGGATCTCCCTGGGTGAGTACGAAAGCTTGGGTAGCGGTACGGTCACTACCCACCTGGTCACCGACCTGGACACCCTGGACAAATTCGTCGGCGAAACCCTCAGCCGTTTCCTGGTGGCGATGCTCACCCTGGTCGGCACGTCGGCAATCCTGGTGTGGATGCATTGGCAGCTGGCGCTATTGATCCTGTTGTTCAACCCGTTGGTGATCTACGCCACCGTGCAATTGGGCAAGCGCGTCAAGCATCTGAAGAAGTTGGAGAACGACAGCACCTCGCGCTTTACCCAGGCACTGACCGAAACCCTCGATGCCATCCAGGAAGTGCGCGCCGGCAATCGCCAGGGCTTTTTCCTCGGGCGCCTGGGCCAGCGTGCCCAGGAAGTGCGCGACTATGCGATTCATTCCCAATGGAAAACCGATGCTTCCAGCCGCGCCAGTGGGTTGCTGTTCCAGTTCGGTATCGACATTTTCCGTGCGGCAGCCATGCTTACGGTGCTGTTCTCCGACCTGTCCATCGGCCAAATGCTCGCCGTGTTCAGCTACTTGTGGTTCATGATCGGCCCGGTGGAACAACTGCTGAACCTGCAATACGCCTACTACGCCGCGGGCGGCGCGCTGACGCGGATCAACGAGCTGTTGGCACGCGCCGATGAGCCGCAGTACGCCGGTGGTGCCGACCCGTTTACCGGGCATGAGACTGTCGGTATCGAGGTGCGTGGTCTGGAGTTTGGCTACGGTGAGGACCTGGTGCTCGACCAATTGAACCTGGCGATCGCGCCGGGGGAGAAGGTGGCGATTGTCGGCGCCAGCGGTGGCGGCAAAAGTACCCTGGTGCAGTTGCTGCTGGGGCTCTACACACCACAGGCCGGCAGCATTCGTTTTGGGGGGGCCACCCAGCAGGAGATCGGCCTGGAAACCATTCGTGAAAACGTCGCCGTAGTCCTGCAACACCCGGCGCTGTTCAACGACACCGTGCGCGCCAATTTGACCATGGGCCGCACTCGCTCCGATCAAGCCTGCTGGCAGGCGCTGGAAATCGCCCAGCTGGATGCTACTGTCAGGGCGCTGCCCATGGGCCTGGACAGTGTGGTGGGGCGCTCGGGTGTGCGCTTCTCCGGTGGTCAACGGCAGCGCCTGGCCATCGCCCGCATGGTGCTCGCCGAGCCTAAAGTGGTGATTCTGGACGAAGCCACGTCGGCACTGGATGCGGCGACCGAGTACAACCTGCACCAGGCATTGGCGCGGTTTCTCAGCGGGCGTACTACACTGATCATCGCCCACCGGCTGTCCGCGGTGAAACAGGCTGACCGAGTACTGGTGTTCGATGGCGGGCACATCGCCGAGGATGGTGACCATCAGCAATTGATCGCCGACGGCGGGCTCTACGCCAAACTTTACGGACACCTGCAACAAGTGCGTTGATTTAGCTTAGGCTGTGCTATCGGAAGCGGATTTTCGCGTGCGTATCAAGCTGTGCATGTGTAAGGGACTTCATGAAGCAAAAGCGGACTCTCGGAACGCCACGGTTGTTGGGTATCGTCTGGCCCTTTATTGCCGTTGTCTTGTTCCAGGCATTGTTAGGCTGTGGCAGTCTCTACGTGCTCTCTGCGGTGCGTGGCTATGTGGCTGGCGAAAGCTTGTGGTCCAAGGGCCAGAAGGATGCCATCTATTACCTGACGCTGTATGCCGATAGCCGCGACGACGCCACCTATCTCAAATACCAGCATGCCATTGCCGTACCTCAAGGCGGGCATGAGCTGCGTGTGGCTCTGGATCGGGCCACGCCAAACCTGGCTGCCGCGCGCCTGGGCATCCTCAAGGGTGGCAATCACCCGGACGACGTCCCCAGCCTGATCTGGCTGTACCTCAACTTCCGCCATTTCAGCTACCTGGAAAAAGCCATTGAGCTGTGGACGGTGGGCGATGGCTACCTTGAGCAACTGGATGAACTGGCCCAGCAGATGCACAGCGCCATCAGCACCGATCAGGTCACCGAGCAGGATGTGCGCGCCTGGAAAGCGCGCATCATTGCCATCAACGAGGGTGTAACGCCGGCCGCCAAGGCGTTCAGTGATGCGCTGGGCGAAGGTTCGCGAATGATCCTGCGCCTGTTGTTGATCACCAACCTGGCCACCGCCCTGGGGCTGATCGTCCTGGCGCTGTTGCGTACCCACAAGTTGCTGGCCCAGCGCCACGCCTTCGCTGACGCGCTGCAGGCGGAGAAGGAGCGGGCGCAGATCACGTTGGAGTCGATTGGTGACGGGGTGATCACCACCGACGTCGACGGCGCCATTGCTTATATGAACCCCGCGGCCGAAGCGCTGACCCACTGGAAGTCCGAACAGGCCCAGGGCTTGCCGTTGGCGGCGTTATTCAAGTTGCTGGATGAAAACGCCGAGCCCGACGGCTTTACCTTGATTGAACACATCATCAAGGGCCAACTCAGTGGCGGCAGCGAGCATTCCAAGCTGATCCAGCGCCTGGACGGCAGCACCGTCTCGGTCACGCTGGTGGGCGCGCCGATCCGCAGTGCCGGCAAGGTCAGCGGTGCGGTGTTGGTGCTGCACGACATGACCCAGGAGCGCCAGTACATCGCCAACCTTTCGTGGCAGGCGACCCATGATGCCTTGACTGGCCTGGCCAATCGCCGCGAATTCGAGTTCCGTCTTGAGCAGGTACTGCAACAGGTGGCACGCCAGCAAAATGGGCGACATGCCTTGATGTTTCTCGACCTCGACCAGTTCAAGCTGGTCAACGACACCTGCGGCCATGCGGCAGGCGACGAACTCCTGCGCCACATCTGCGCGCTGTTGCAATCTGACTTGCGCGAGGGCGATACGTTGGCACGCCTGGGGGGGGACGAGTTCGGCATTCTGCTGGAGAACTGCCCGGCGCCGGTGGCGGAAAAGATCGCCGAGAGCTTGCGCCATACGGTGCAAAGCCTGCATTTTGTGTGGAAAGGCCGACCGTTCATGACCACCGTCAGCATCGGCCTTGTGCATATCTCGCAAACCCCAACCACCCTGGAAACCTCCCTGCGGGCGGCCGACATGGCCTGCTACATGGCCAAGGAAAAAGGGCGCAACCGCATACAGGTCTATCACGCCGATGATTCCGAGTTGTCGCTGCGCTTTGGCGAAATGGCCTGGGTGCAGCGCCTGCACATTGCCCTTGAGGAGGATCGGTTTTGCCTCTATGCGCAGGAAATCTCGCCGTTGGGCCACACCGAAGCCGGCAATGGGCACATCGAAATTCTTCTACGCCTGCATGACGAAGCCGGGCGCATCATTTTGCCCGACAGTTTTATCCCGGCAGCCGAACGATACGGTTTGATGACGTCGCTGGATCGTTGGGTGGTTGAAAACGTATTCAAGATCATTGCTCGATGCATGACTGAACGTCCGGGCCGTCCTATGGCCATGTGTGCGATTAATCTGTCAGGAATAACTATCGGTGATGACGATTTTCTAGGTTTTTTACGTGAGAAATTCGGTGCTTACAGCATTCCACCAGAAATGATTTGTTTTGAAATAACTGAAACCAGCGCTATAGCCAATTTGGGTAGTGCCATTCGATTTATTAATGAACTCAAAGCGTTAGGTTGCCATTTCTCACTCGACGACTTTTGCGCCGGAATGTCCTCATTCGCATATTTGAAACATTTACCTGTAGACTTCCTGAAGATCGATGGAAGTTTCGTAAAGGATATGCTGGACGACCCGATTAACCGCGCCATGGTCGAAGTGATCAACCACATCGGCCACGTCATGGGTAAGCGCACAATTGCCGAATTTGTTGAAACACCCCAGATCGAACAAGCGTTGCTTGAGATCGGTGTGGATTACGCTCAGGGCTACCTGATTGAACGCCCGCAATTGTTTACCTTTGATAGCTTGCAGTGTCGACCCGTGCGGCCTCAGCCCTTGGTGTTCAAGGCGCCCGGCACATTCCGCTGAAACATTTGCTGGTCTGTAAAATCACACTTAAAAAGGAGCCCTACAGTGATCGACACATTCAACAGAACCGGGCCGCTTATGGAAGCCTCTAGTTACCCAGCCTGGGCGCAGCAATTGATCCAGGCCTGTAGCGAGAGCAAGCGTCGGGTTGTCGAGCACGAACTGTATCAGCGTATGCGCGACAACGCCCTCAGCGCCAAGACCATGCGCCACTACCTCATTGGTGGTTGGCCGGTGGTGGAACAGTTTGCTTTGTACATGGCGCAAAACCTGACCAAGACCAAGTTCGCCCGCCACCCGGGTGAGGATATGGCGCGACGTTGGCTGATGCGCAACATTCGCGTGGAACTCAACCATGCTGATTATTGGGTGAATTGGGCGCGTGCCCATGGTGTCAGCCTTGAAGAGCTGCAAGCCCAGGACGTGCCGCCGGAATTGCATGCACTGAGCCATTGGTGCTGGCACACCAGCTCGGCGGATTCGTTGATCGTCGCGATTGCCGCCACCAACTATGCGATCGAGGGTGCGACAGGGGAGTGGTCTGCCGTGGTCTGCTCTACCGGTGTGTATGCCGACGCCTTCCCCGAGGAAGATCGCAAGCGGGCGATGAAGTGGCTGAAGATGCACGCCCAGTACGACGACGCCCACCCGTGGGAAGCCCTGGAAATCATCTGCACCCTGGCCGGGAACAACCCTGGCAAGGCCCTGCAGGAAGAGTTGCGCCAGGCAGTATGCAAAAGCTACGACTATATGTACCTGTTCCTGGAAAGCTGCATGCGCCTGGAGAACGTAGAGAAAGACAAAGAGAAGGCGCCAGCCATTCGCGAGCGCCCGGTGCGCGTTGCCAGCGAGGCGTGATGTAAACGTGATGGCGGGGACTTACCCCGCCATCGCCAAGCGGTTGCGGCCTTCGCGCTTGGCCACGTACAGAGCGTTGTCTGCCCGGCGCAGCAGGCTTTCAGCCGATTCGGCCGCCAGCAGCGTCGAGCAACCCAGGCTCACCGTCAATTCGACCCGCGTGCCTTCCACCCAATAGTCCTGGGCTTGTGCCGCCTGGCGCAAACGCTCACCGACCATCTTCGCTGCATCGCGTCCGGTGTTGGACAGCAGGATCAGAAACTCTTCCCCGCCAAACCGAAATACCATGTCGACGTTACGCAACTGGTGTTTGATCGCCCCCGCCACGGTGCGCAGCACGCTATCGCCGGCGGCGTGACCATGGGTGTCATTGATTCTCTTGAAGTGGTCGATGTCCAGCATCAGCACGGATAAGGGGTGCAGATGCCGCCTGGCCATGTCGATTTCCCGTTGCAGCGTCTGATCCATGGCCACGCGGTTACCGGTTTCGGTCAGCGAATCGCGCAGGGCGCTGCGGGTGGCTGCACGGTAGAGCAGGGCGTTACGCATCGGATACAGCAACGTCACCAGCAGGGATTCGAGCTGGCTCAGTTCCTCGTCGATCAACCGTTGGTTGCGGCGAAACACCAGTTCCCCAAGGTGCTCGCCTTCGTGGCTCAAGGTGTAGCTCACCGAATGGTGGCCACGATGACCGAACTCGAGGCGCAGGTCGCTGGCGGCATGGCGATACTGCAACGCGTCCAGCGGCACCAGGCGTTGTATTTCGCGAAAGAACAGGCCGAGGATGCGCTCCGGCTCCAGGCTGGTTTGCAACTGTTGGCTCAGTTGCTGGCACAGTTCGCTCAGGGTTGCGGGGCGGCGTGGCCGCAGGGAAGGTTGACCAAATCCCAGGCGCTGCAATTTGGCAGTGTCGAAGTCAATCGCGTTGGTCTGGGTGGGTGTTTTCATAAGCGGGTGGCCTCTAAGCACTTGGCTGTCTTACAGGCGGGATGAGGGCGGCAAGTGCCAGGCGTCTTACTGTTCCTTCAGTTCCGTAAAACATGAGGAGCAGTTTAAACCGCTTTGCATTGAGTTATAACCCCGAGGCACGTGCCGCACGTCTTGTCATCACTTAACCTGCTTGGCAAGTGTTACAGCGAGATTCGTGCCAAAGCCGTTTTGTTTTAAAAAGTTCTTATAAATCAAAAGACTGTAATTAAAGCAAAAATTATCTTTTAATTAATGGCGCCAGTTATTTGGCTGGTATGGGCCGGCGTTGCAGCCGACCCGTTCAACTTTAATGTCACGGTGGTTCGCGTTGTTTGTCGCGAACAAACAACGTCTCAAATAAACCTCACATAAATGACACCGCCTTCATCACGGCTGGACCAGCGTCGTGCGGTCGATCTGCGCGATGGAAGTGACGCCGGTCAGCGTCATGGCCGCGCGCATTTCCTTGGCGAAGATATCCAGCACGTTCTCTACCCCACGTTGGCCTTCGGCGGCCAGCGCATAGGTGGTCGCGCGCCCCAGCAGGCACGCCTTGGCACCCAGGGCGAGCATACGCACCACGTCGAGCCCGGAACGAATGCCGGAGTCCACCAGCACGGTCAAGTCATCGCCCACCGCGTCGGCAATCGGCGGCAACGCCTTGGCGGTGGACAGCACGCCGTCGAGTTGGCGGCCGCCATGGTTGGACACCACGATACCGTCGGCACCGAAACTCACCGCATCCCTGGCATCCTGGGGGTCGAGGATGCCCTTGATGATCATCGGGCCTTTCCAGAATTCGCGGATCCACTCCAGGTCTTTCCAGCTGATCGACGGGTCGAAGTTGTTGGCAAGCCAGCCAATGTAGTCCTCCAGATGGGTGGGTTTGCCCAGGTACTTGGAGATATTGCCCAAGTCGTGGGGGCGGCCCATCAAGCCCACATCGAATGCCCATTGCGGCTTGGTGACCGCCTGCAACATGCGCCGCTGCGCCGCGTACGGCCCGGACATGCCCGAGTGCGCATCGCGGTAGCGTGCGCCGGGTGTGGGCATATCCACCGTGAACACCAGCGTGGTCACGCCGGCCGCCTGCGCTCGCTCCAGCGCATTGCGCATAAAGCCGCGATCCTTGAGCACATAGAGCTGGAACCAGATCGACTGCGGGCTCTGCGAGGCCACTTCCTCAATTGAACACACCGACACCGTCGACAGGCAGAAGGGGATGTTTTTGTTGGCAGCTGCCTTGGCCGCTTGCACTTCGCCGCGCCGCGCGTACATGCCGGTCAGGCCGACCGGGCTAAGAATGACCGGCATCGCCAGTTCCGTGCCGAACAAGTGGGTGCTCAGGCTCAGGGTGTCGACATTGCGCAGGATGCGTTGGCGCAGGCTGATCTCGGCCAGGTCTGAACTGTTGGCGCGCAACGTGTGCTCGGCGTAGGCGCCGCCGTCGATGTAGTCGAACAGAAAGCGCGGCAACTTGCGCTTGGCCGCAGCGCGGTAGTCGGAAGCGGACGAGATGATCATCGACGGTGTCTCCACAGGGCAAAGTGCTACACGATAAGCAAAGTTGTGACATGATAAAAACAACTTTTATCACTGATATCCAGTCGCAAAAGGAATACTGATGAACCTGCGAACATTGCGTGCGTTTGTCGAAGTGGTGCGCCAGGGCGGGTTCTCCCAGGCGGCCGAGGTGGTAGCGTTGACCCAGTCTACCGTCAGCAAGGCGGTCAAGACGCTGGAGGAGGAGTTGGGCACGCCGTTGCTCAACCGCCTCGGCCACAAGAACGAGCTGACCGCCGCCGGTGAAATCGCCTACCGCCGCGCCTTGGTGATACTCGCCGAACGCAACGACCTGATGGCTGAAATCAACGACCTGCGCGGTCTTACACGCGGCGTACTACGCATTGGCCTGCCGCCGGTGGGGTGCGGGGTGCTGTTTGCCGCCATGTTCGCCACGTACCGCAGCCGTTACCCGGACATCGACATTGAACTGACCGAGTACGGCAGTAAAAAACTGCGTGAATGCCTGGAAGCCGGGGAGGTCGATCTGGCCGCACTGCTGTTGCCGGTGGACGAAGGCTTTGACTACCAACCGGTACGCAACGAACCCCTGATCGCAGTACTGCCCATCAGCCATCCACTGGCCCGACGCAAGCGCATCGACTTCACCGACCTGGCGGACTCGCCGTTCATCCTGTTCGAAGCCGGTTTCGCCCTCAACGCCAAGATTCTCAGCGCGTGTGAGCGCAAAGGTGTGACCCCGAAAGTCACCGCCCGTAGCGGGCAGATCGACTTTATCGTCGACCTGGTCACCGCCGGCCTGGGCGTTGCCTTCCTGCCGCGAATGCTGGCGCACAAGCACCAACACGCCGGCATCGCCTTGATCCCCCTGGACGAACCCCACACCGACTGGCACATCGCCCTGGCCTGGCGCGCCAGCGCCCACCTGCCACCGGCGGCACGGGCCTGGCTGGATCTGGCGGCGGAACCGGCGTTTTCAAGCGGTCATGGCGGTAATTGAAGCGAATGTAACGCAAAGCTTGACTTCTTCTTTTTAATCAGTAACATACGGCGCATTCCGCGATAGCTCAGTTGGTAGAGCAAATGACTGTTAATCATTGGGTCCCTGGTTCGAGTCCAGGTCGTGGAGCCAGATAGAGAAAAGCCTGCAGAGATGCAGGCTTTTTTTTGCTTTGTGTCCCGTCCTGAATAAGGTTTACGCCTTCTGACCTATCTTCAGGAGGAGTCAATGGATTCGGGCAAAAGGCGGAGCCAGCGTGACTACACGCTAGCCTTTAAATTATCGGTCGTAGACCAGGTCGAAAAGGGCGAGTTGAGTTATAAAGAGGCTCAACGGCGCTACGGCATTCAGGGCCGGTCCACGGTACTGGTCTGGCTACGCAAGCATGGCCGGCAGGACTGGAGCCAAGGCGCCTCAATTCGAGAACCGAGGAGCAGGTCCATGACCGAGCCAACCCTCCCGCTGACCCCCGAGCAGCGGATCAAAGAGCTCGAAGAACAGCTGGCGCTAAGCAATCAGAAAGCGCAATTCTTCGAAGCCGTCGTGAATGTTCTGAAGAATGACTACGGTGTTTCCATCGTAAAAAAGCGACCCGGCAAGTCCTCTCGCAAGGGCAAATCCAAGGCCTGAGCGTCACCAGGGCTTGCCTGTTCATGGGCATTTCGCGCCAAGCGTATTACCAACGCAATCGGGCTTTCGACGAGAGGGCTCGTCAAGATCAAGAAGTCATGGACTTTGTTCTTGAAAAGCGCCGCCGCCAGCCACGGATAGGCACGCGCAAGCTGCATTACCTGATGAGCGTCGAAGTCTGCGCATCAGTGCGGGTCGGCAGAGACCGCCTGTTTAGCATCCTGCGCAACGCTCGAGAGCTGGTTGTGCGCAAACGGGCTTACCACAAAACGACAGACAGCCATCACCGCTTTCGCCGCCATCCTAACCTGCTCAAAGCGGGTCAGGAGCAGATTGTGGCCAATAGGCCAGAGCAGGTCTGGGTTGCAGACATAACCTATCTGCCGACACAGGAAAGCGTGGTTTATGTGAGTCTGGTGACAGACGCCTACTCGCGCAAGATCGTAGGCCATCATGTGCATGAGAGCTTGCATACCGAGTCGGTGATCAAGGCGATGGAAAAGGCAGTTGGCGAACGCCGAAGCACGCTGCCACTGATCCATCACTCAGACCGCGGAGCCCAATACTGTTTGGCCCGATAACCCAACCGCATAGCGCGCTTCCCATGACGCCATCGCTAATCCTTCGGCTCAGATAGATTTGCTTTTTGATTTGGTAGGTTTTGGGCTGGCAAGTATTCGATCTAATTCTCCAGCGAGCGCTATCAACTGCTGTTCCAAGGCTTTGACCTCCGAGACGCTGATTCCATTGTTGATGACCTGCAGGGTTTTGGCTTGTTTCTTCGAGGCAGGCGCGAGGTTATGTGCATCCTGGGAAACCAACGCCTGTCGCAGCAGGTTGTTGATCACAGTTTGATAGCCGGTGCCGGCATTTTCCGCACGTTCACGGGCAGCTGAGATCACTGCATCGTCCAGCATGATCGTAATGCGGGTTTTGCCTTTATTCTGCGCGATAGCGCCGCGCTTGGCGTTGCTGAAGTCGTATTCGTCTTTCATGGTTCAAACCTCCAGGTACTGGCGCCGTTCATTTCTGGATGCAAGCCGGGCACTGATGATGCGTACGAAATTGGGATCGCGATAGGTGTAGGCCACCACCAATACGCGTCCCTTTGCATCTGTGCCCATGATCACCCAGCGTTCTTCTCCGTGATCGTGGTCTTGCATGGTTAGGGCTGCCTCGTCGTAAAACACCGGTTCTGCATCAGCAAGGCTTACACCTCTGTGCTTGCGCTGGTTGGAGATGCTTTTTGTGTTATCGAATTGAACCATGAATGTTTTCATTATGCATATTTTATATGTATTGAAATCGATTGAATGGATCGACAATCAAGGAAAAGATCAGCCCGGACGGCTTTGTTGTGGATACGCTATTTCCCACTCGATCAGTTGGAGTGTGATCTTGCAGAGATTGCCCAGGAATGTACGTGCGCCACGGGAGACCCGTTGCGTAGCCGGATTCCGTTTCCATTGCCGGAAGGTAGGATTAGGTCGTGGAGCCAGATAGAGAAAAGCCTGCAGGGATGCAGGCTTTTTTGTCTGGATTTGGACGCCATCTCTAATCCTCTGATTTCAGAGGTAAGCCAATGAACGTCGCAGCAGTCGTTTCAGTCAGCGTCGAGCCGGACAAACCGTGGTTGGCGCATAGCGTGTACAGCTTCTGTTTATTTATAGAGGAAAGAGGTTATCTACCATATAGTCGATGAACACTCTTGATTTAGGCGGCAAGAGACGGCTCGAAGGCCATAACACCCGAAAGGTAGTAACGTCCTCATTGAAGTTCTCCAATACCGATACCAGCGTTCCGTCGGCCAACTGACGTTTGATCGCAATATCAGGCACGCACGCTATCCCAAGGCCATGTTCAACAAACGTGACCAACGGTTCCAAGGTGTTGGTTATCATGCTGATGGGCAGCTCGAGGTTGGCCGGGAAGCTGGGACCTAACGGCCAGTTGGCCAACTTCCCGGTACTGCGGTAGCGATATAACATGCACGCGTGCTGCCTCAAGTCTTCCGGCTTATGGGGCACGCCTGCGCGCTTGAAGTATGCGCTGGATCCGACAATGACACGTCGGTAGGTGCCGACTTCACGTGCCATCAACCGGCAATCTGTCGGATCGCCCGTGCGGATAACCGCATCGAAACCTTCCTCGATCACATCTACCAATCGATCCGTGCAGTCAATATCCAGTTCGATGTCTGGATAACGCTGTTTAAATTTTGCGAACGCCGGCATGAACAGCATGCCCACGGACGGCACACTGACTCTTAACTTTCCATAGGGGGTGGCTTGCGATCGAGATAATTCATTTTCTGCCGCTTCGACCTCGTGGAGGATTCGCCGGCAGCGCTCCAGGAACTGCGCCCCTTCAGGCGTCAGACTGACCGTACGGGTTGACCGATGAAATAGCCGTACACGCAGTCGTTCTTCCAGACGGCCGATTGCCTTGCTCACTGCCGATGCCGATATGCCGAGCTGTTTCCCGGCAGCGGTAAAACTTCGCGTTTCACCGACCCGCACAAACACATCCAGAACACCCAAACTCTCCATAAACCCTGCCTATTATTGACTTACCTGTCATAGATGTTCGGAACCTTACCCTGTTTTTCACTTCCATGAGGTAGGCCACACTCATATTTGCCCAATAGGATGCAGGTGGCCGGCAAAAGGGGCAGCACGGCGTCTTCAACCGTTAGAAGGACATCCCGATGGATTATGTAGATTTAGACGGGGCTGCGGCGCGCGCGCAGGTTTGCGGTTGTACTCGCGTCCGCAGCGACTGTCGGGAAATGGGTGTGGTTTGGGTGAATAAAGGAGTGATATCTGATGACGTCTAACAATACGGCTGGTTTTTCCAGCCCTGACACTCTGAGCCCAGGGCTACCCCTGGCCGGCCTTTTGGCGTTGGCGATGGCAGCCTTTATCACGCTTCTGACGGAGATTATGCCTGCCGGGTTGCTCTCCTCAATTTCGCAAGGGCTGAGCGTATCGGAAAGCCTGGCGGGGCAGTTCATCACCGTGTATGCGGTGGGCGCGTTGATCGCCGCTATCCCATTGACGCTTTTGACACAGGGCATGCGTCGTCGCCCGCTGCTGTTGACTGCAATCGCTGGCTTTGCCGTGGTGAATTTGGTCACTGCGCTGTCTGACGATTACATGGTTTCTCTGGTGGCGCGTTTCTTTGCGGGTGTATTTGGCGGCGTTGTATGGTCGCTGCTGGCAGGCTATGCGGTGCGCATGACGCCCAGTCACTTGAGTGGACGGGCAATCGCCATTTCCGGTGCTGGGGCTACGATCGCGCTCGTGTTGGGGGTTCCACTGGGAGCCCTGCTGGGGCGAGCAATTGGCTGGCAAGGCGCCTTTGGCCTGATGACCGTATTGGCGTTATTGCTCATCGTATGGGTGATGGCCACCGTGCCGGATTTTCCTGGGCAGACCAAGGAGCAACTTCAGTCCCTTGTTAATGTGTTCCTGAAGTCGGGTATTCGATCAGTGCTCTTCGTTGTTTTCACGTTCGTTGTCGCTCACAACGTTCTCTACATCTACATCGAGCCATTTCTGGACACGTCGGGGCTGGCTGGAGAGTTGGATGTCGTTCTGTTTGTCTTCGGGCTAGGTTCCATCGTTGGCCTGTGGCTTGTAGGCGCAACCATTGATCGTCGGTTGCAATTTCTCATCATCGCCAGCGTTCTCATCTTTGCTTTAGCCTCTCTGTCGCTCGGGCTATGGGGTAGTGTCCCTGCGATGATCTATTCCTCTGTTGCAGTGTGGGGGTTGGCTGTCGGAGGATTTGCAACGATTACCCAGACGGCATTGTCTCGCTTGGCTGGCGATTCCGTCGATGTCGCCCAGTCGATGTACACCACGGCCTGGAATACTGCGGTTGCCGGTGGTGGCGTCGTGGGGGGCGTTTTGCTGGCGCAGGCTGGGTCGACGTCATTTCCATGGGTCATTATCGCTATTTTGGCGGTTTCGTTGGCAGGTGTGATCTTCTCGATGAACAAGGCGCTCCCCACACCTCGTCGCGCTTGAGAGCCCTGTGCGAGCCTGTAGATTCTGCGCCTTGTCGATGCCTGTTGGTTCCCCTTCATCGGCTCTATAACAACTGTCACCGCTGCGCCTGCCATCCGGGTAGACAATAAAGCCCCCGCGACCTTCGGGGCAGGCGTGCAGATACACCGGCGCCAGCTCTCGTTGCTTATCGACGTGGGCATTCAAGCGAGCAATATAGATACCCACCGAAACCGACACGCCAACAATCAGCACCACGCACGCGACCAACTGGGCGGCATAACTGGCGCCGATGTCGTCAGGACGCGCTGGCGACATAACTCGATCCCGTGCGCTCGGCATTCTGGCCAATCGGAAACCAGCCGCTGCCGCCCATGCGCCCCCGCTGAGCGTCCGGCGGCAGGAAACCCACCAGCAGGGCGAGGAAAATCAAGGCTAGCAGGGCACCTTTGATCATCGAAGACAGGTTCATGGCGAGGGCGAGCTCTGGATAAGAGAAGCCTTAGCTTAAGCAGCAGTGGGTTAACGTCAGGTAAACGTCAGCAGAAAGCAGCTCGAGTTCCGTTATCCTGCAAACCTCTGCGCACTCCCTGTTCGAGGTTTTCCCCGTGCATATTCACTTGCTGCTGGTCGAGGACAACCTTGATCTGGCCACCACCGTCATCGAGTATCTGGAGATCAGCGGCATTGTCTGCGACCACGTCAGTAATGGTCAGACCGGGCTTAACCTGGCGCTCAACCAGCATTACGACGTCATCCTCCTGGACATCATGCTGCCGCGACTGAACGGCCAGCAGGTATGTGATCGGTTGCGCCAGCAGGGCATCCAGACGCCCATCCTGATGTTGACCTCGCTGGACGCGCTGCAGGACAAGCTCGCCAGTTTCGCTGCCGGAGCCGACGACTACCTGGTCAAGCCGTTCGAGCTGGCCGAGCTGGTCGCCAGGATTCGCGCCCTGAGCCTGCGCCGCAGCGGCCAGACCAGTCGCCTGCAAGTGGATGACCTGGTAATGGAGCTGACCACCCGCAAGGTCAGTCGCGCAGGGCAGGAGCTGCATTTGTCGCCCATCTGCTGGACCTTGTTGGAAAACCTGATGCGCGCAAGCCCACAGCCGGTCTCTCGAGAACGCCTGGAAGCGAAGATCTGGGGCGACGAGCCACCCGACACTGATACGCTCAAGGTGCATATGCATCGGTTGCGCAAGGCCGTGGACAAGCCTTTTGGCCGGCCGCTGATCCATACCCTGGCGGGTGTCGGCATTCAGGTAAAACCCCATGCGTAACGGCCTGAGTCTGAAGTGGGTAATCAGCGGCAGTTTCCTGTGCTTGATTGCGGTGGTGCTGGTGATCTACAGCAAGCTGCTGCCTGAATTTACCGTGCGCGGCCTGTTCTATACCGCCAGCGCGATGATGGAGGAGGAAGCTCAGTATTTTCTCCGGCACTACAAGCAGGACCCGACCACGCCGACGCCGCACAATTACTTCTATACCAGCGTCATCGGCAAGCAGGCATTGCCGCAGGACGTGCGTGAGTTGCTCGATACCCCACCGAGCCTGTCCTTCGGTGCGGTGAATATCTTCGGCGATCTCTATTCCGATGACGACGACGAGCCTTTCCAGATCATCCTCGAACAGCCCCTGGGTGACGGCAAAACCCTCTACATGTACGACATCGATCACGATAAGGAAGCCGGGGGTGAGGTCGAGACGCCGTTGTCTGACGCCTATTTCGATCAGGTCATAGAGAGTGTCAAGTTCATCAGCCTGGCGGTATTCGTGCCGGCGCTGATCATCATCGCCTTGCTGGTCTGGTGGCTGGTTCGGCCGCTGGGGCGTCTGGTGCAATGGTCCGGCACACTCAAAGACCCTGATGCCCTGGCCAGCACACGGCCGGGTTTCAGTTTCAAGGAGTTCAATATGCTGGCCGATGCCCTGGCCAAAAGTGTTGAGCAGGTGCAGGCCGCCAGCCAGCGTGAAGGCCGCCTGTTGCGCTACACCAGCCATGAACTGCGCACGCCACTGGCGGTGCTCAAGGCCAATATCGAATTGTTGGCCCTGCAATCGGGCGGTGTGCTGCCGCCTTCCTTGCAACGTATAGAACGCTCTGTGATGAACATGCAGCTGATTGCCGAGACATTGCTGTGGATGAGCCGCGAGCGTTCCGAATCGCTGCCCGAGCAAGACGTTAATCTGAGCGAGGTAGTCGGCGAACTGATTGAGAAGCACCGCTACCTGATCGGTAATCGGGATATCAAGCTAAGCATCGACATCCACACCGAACCTTGCCGACTGCCCCCTACGGCGTGTCGTATCGTGATCGGCAACTTCCTGCGCAATGCGCTGCAATACGCAGAAGAGGGCACGGTAGACATCAGTTTCGAATACCCGCGGCTGATGATTGCCAATCACGTCCGCGAGGCCAAGCCGCGACAGGAGTCCGACGATTTTGGGTATGGGCTAGGGTTGCAGTTGATGCGGCAATTGTGCGCAAAGCTGGGCTGGCAGATTGAAGTGATCCGTGAGCAACAGAGGTTTACGGTCATTCTTGATTTTACGAGCGTGCGAGCTGTCGAGTCAGAACATTAAAGGCAGATAGCGCTTCACAATAGCGACGGCTGGGTGGGGAGCGGTTTTTATACCCGCGCCTCAGCATCGCAGCGCCAGTGCGTCAGCACTGACACGCAAGAAGGGCGAGGGCGTTACAGCGTCTGCACAATGACCTGGCTTTTCAAGTCGTTGACCATGCCTTCAATCGCCGGTTGCATGGCCGCAAAATCCTCTGGGGTGCAGAGAATCTCTGGCTTGCTAAACACATACTTCGCCAATTCATTGGCTGACGTTCAAGGGTTATGAAGATTTTTTCAGGTTTCTCTCGCACGCAATGGGTGCCGAGATTTTCCTTTGAGTAAGACGTTTTCGAATTATTTTATTTAGCCCTGATTAATCAAAAAGTTAAACGCCTCGATTATGGTCATGGAGCGCAGGCGTGTTCTTTTTGACGGCCAATGATTTTTTCCCTTTCGTTTTATTCCAAACAGGTCTTTTACCGAAAAATCAGGCCCATGCTTTATTGGTCAAAGCGGGCGGCGGCCTTGGGCAATGCGGTCTTCTAAGCGGCAATCAAGCAACCATTGTTTGAGTTAGCGGTGCCTTCAAAAGGATCAAACCCCATGGCATTCACCACGCTGATACTCGACGCGCCCGGTCCGCCGCTGCTCTATGAGGAAATCGATCGATTCCTTGAACTGGGCTTGCCGGTCGTCCTTAACCTCTATTACTTCACCGATAAACACAGCATCCAGCAGCGCTACGGCGCACGCATCGGGTATGCCGATATCAACGGCCATGATGAGCGGGGTTTTATCGCAGCGGTGGATCAGGCTGGGGGTTACAGCGTGTTCAAGACGCGCTTGAATATCCCGCTGGGCGGCGAACTGATTCGCGCCGCCAGCTCACCCGGGTTGCCCACACCGCTGCGCGCCATCGCCCAGGCCGGGACCGGTCTCAACCATATCGACCGACAGGCGTGCGAGCAGGCGGGAGTGACGGTTCTGCATACGCCGGGTTCCAACGCGACCGCTGTCGCTGAATACGTGTTGGCCCAGGCGTTGTTTCTGTCTCGGGATCTGGACCACTACAACGCGCAAACCCACCAAGGCCACTGGTCAAAAGGCACCTTGGCACCTGCTGCTGAATACGCCGAACTCACCCTCGGGCTGGTGGGCACCGGCAGCATTGCCCAGCAGGTGGCGTGCAAAGCCAGCGCCTTGGGGATCAAGGTGATTGCCACCGGGTCCGAGCGCTTTACCGAGCAGGAGGCGCGCCGCCTCGGGCTGCAACGCAGGCAAACCCTGGAACAGTTGCTGGATGAGGCCAATATCGTTTCGATCCATGTGCCGCTCACCCCGCAGACTCGCGGCTTATTCGGCAGCGCCGAGTTCAAGCGGATGCGCCAGGGTTCGATACTGATCAATACCGCTCGCGGTGGCATCGTCGACGAGCAGCAACTGGCCGCCTTCATGATCCGGTTTCCCCGGCATATCAAGGCGGTCGCCATTGACACCTTCGCCCTGGAAAAAGACCGTTTCAGCTCGCCGTTGGCGGGCATTGCCGGTGCGCAATTGACGCCGCATATCGCCGGCAATACCACCACCGCAATCCGCACCGCTTCGCAGCGCATCGTCGACCACATCCACGCGTTCAGTCACGCCTTGCAGATGCCGTGTCGCTGATACTGCCTGTGCCGGCTGAGGGGCTAAGCGAGCTTCACATTCATGGTGATGTGGGCAGTGAAGACCTTGACGCCGCCCGCATCGAAGATCTCTACCGGCACGATCTTGTCGCCCGCGGTCTGCCAATCGATAGCGCTGCCATCGGCGACGGCGCGGATATCGGTTTTCGCCTTGGCCAGGTATTCCACGCTCATGCCCTTGGGAATCCAGCGTGCGCCAGCGGGGATCGACGCATCGGTCATCATGCCGCCGGCCAGTTCGGCGGCGTTGCACAGCGCAATGGCATGCACCGAAGCCAGGTGGTTGGTGATTTCCTTGCGAAACGGCACGGTGACCACTGCATGGTTGGGCTTGAGTTCCGCGATCTCGGGAGTGATGGTGCTGAAGTAGGGTGCCATCTGGCACGCCAGGTTGCTGAATGCGGCAGGGCCTACGCTATTGAACATGCTCAGTGCTTGGCTCATACGAATATCCTCAAGGCTTAGTTGCGGAATGATATTCCGTAACAGAACAATATTCTGTAGATTCCGTGCCTGTCAACCCGAGCTTTCTCTGGCGGTCGCTCAGCCTATAAACTGTTTTGATTTGGCGTTCCCCCCATGCACTCCATCGATCTCATCGAGCGCACCTTCCCCGGCAGGCGCAGCGACCTCAAGCGCACCATCCTGCGTGAGGCGCTGGCCTGTTTTAACGAGGCAGGCATCGAGGCGACCAACATCGAGACCATCCGTGCGCGCTGCGACACCAGCGTGGGCGCTATCTATCACCACTTCGGCAACAAGGAAGGGCTGGTCGCCGCGCTGTTCTTTGCTGCGCTGGAAGACCAGGCCAGCCTGCGTGACCACTACCTGCAAGCGGCGGATACGGCCCACGCCGGTGTGGTCGGCCTGGTGTACAGCTACGTTGAATGGGTCACCGCCCAGCCGGACTGGGCGCGGTTTGTTTTCCAAAGCCGTTTTGCCGTGTCCAACGGCCCGTTCAAGGACGAGTTGATTGCGCGCAACAAGCAGCGCAACCAGCAGTTGAAGGAGTGGATGGGCGGGGAAGGGCGCAAGGAACACTTCAGCCATTTGCCCGCAGAACTTATCCCTTCGTTGATCATTGGCGCGGCGGAAAGCTACTCCCGTGCGTGGCTGTCGGCGAAGGTCAAAAAGAGCCCCTTTGAGTACCGTGAGCTGCTGGCTGAAGCGGCGTGGAGCTCGATCAGCTAGCGTTAGTCATTCCTCCTCATCCCCCTGTGGGAGCTGTCGAGCTTTGGCGAGGCTGCGATAGCGATGGTTCAGGCTATGAAGGGTTGACTGTGCCGCCGCCTTCGCAGCCTCGCTGGGGCTCGACAGCTCCCACATTAGGGCGGTGCTGTTGTCGGGAGTTGTGTTTGTCGCAATGGCCCTGCCAACCGAGATCACCCCAGCACTGCCAATCCCCTGTGGGAGCTGTCGAGCTTTGGCGAGGCTGCGATAGCGATGGTTCAGGCGATGAAGATGTTGACTGCGTCGCCGCCATCGCAGCCTCGCCGGGGCTCGACAGCTCTCACATTAGGGCGGTGCTGTTGTCGGGAGTTGTGTTTGTCGCAATGGCCCTGCCAACCGAGATCACCCCAGCACTGCCAATCCCCTGTGGGAGCTGTCGAGCTTTGGCGAGGCTGCGATAGCGATGGTTCAGGCTATGAAGGGTTGACTGTGCCGCCGCCTTCGCAGCCTCGCTGGGGCTCGACAGCTCCCACATTAGGGCGGTGCTGTTGTCGGGAGTTGTGTTTGTCGCAATGGCCCTGCCAATCGAGATCAACCCAGCACCGCTAATCCCTGTGGGAGCTGTCGAGCTTTAGCGAGGCTGCGATAGCGATGGTTCAGGCGATGAAGATGTTGACTGTGCTGCCGCCTTCGCAGCCTCGCTGGGGCTCGACAGCTCCCACATTAGGGCGGTGCTGTTGTCGGGAGTTGTGTTTGGCGCAATGGCCCTGCCAATCGAGATCAACTCAGCACCGCTAATCCCTGTGGGAGCTGTCGAGCCCCAGCGAGGCTGCGAAGGCGGTGGTTCAAACGATGAGCCTCTCGGCAATGCCTGCGCCTGATCAAGTTCCGTCTGGGGCTATACTGGCCTCCTTCCAACCCATCGAGATCCCCATGAGCACCTCCCTTTCCCTGGCGCCTGCACGCAAGCCTGCAGCGCCACTGATAGCCTTTATCATCCTGGTGGCGGGCGCCCTGTTCCTGCAAAACACCGTTGGCGCACGCCAAGTGTTGTTGCTGGTGGTCGGCGCCGCGCTGGGCCTGACGCTGTACCACGCTGCCTTCGGTTTTACCTCGGCCTGGCGCGTGTTTATCAATGATCGGCGTGGCGCCGGCTTGCGTGCGCAGATGGTGATGCTGGCGGTGGCGGTGCTGCTGTTTTTCCCGGCACTGGGCGCGGGCACTTTGTTCGGCCAGCCGGTCGTGGGCTTGGTGGCGCCGGCCGGTGTGTCGGTGGTGTTCGGGGCGTTTATCTTCGGGATCGGCATGCAGCTGGGTGGCGGCTGTGCATCGGGCACCTTGTTCACCGTGGGCGGCGGTAATGCGCGCATGTTGGTGACGCTGCTGTTCTTTATCTGTGGCTCGTTGATCGCCACCCACCACGTCGACTGGTGGTTTGCGTTGCCGTCGTTCCCGGCGGTTTCCATCGTCAAAAGTTTCGGTGTGCTGCCGGCGCTGGTCCTGAGCCTGGCGGTGTTCGCGCTGATTGCGGTGGTGACCGTGCGTCTGGAAAAGCGCCGTCACGGGCAGCTTGAACAAGGCGTGCACAGCGAGCATCAAGGGCTGCGTCGTTTTCTGCGTGGGCCCTGGCCGCTGGTGTGGGGCGCGATTGGCCTGGCGCTGCTCAACTACGCCACCCTGGCCCTGGCTGGGCGGCCGTGGGGCATCACCTCGGCGTTCGCGCTGTGGGGCGCCAAAGTGGCGAGCGGGCTGGGTGTGGATGTGGCGAGTTGGGCGTTCTGGCAGATGCCGGGCAATGCCAAGGCCCTGGCCGCGCCGGTCTGGGAAGACATCACCAGCGTCATGGATATCGGCATTGTCCTTGGCGCGCTGCTGGCCGCTGGCCTGGCCGGGCGTTTCGCTCCCAGCCTGAATATTCCGGCACGCTCGTTGATCGCCGCCGTGATCGGCGGCCTGCTGCTCGGCTACGGTTCGCGCCTGGCCTATGGCTGTAATATCGGCGCCTATTTCAGTGGCATCGCCTCGGGCAGCCTGCATGGCTGGGTGTGGCTGGTGGCGGCGTTTATCGGCAATGGCGTGGGCGTGCGCCTGCGGCCCTTCTTCTTTGCCGGCGAACGGCCCCAGGTGGCGTTGAGTGGTTGCTGAGCAGGCCGCCCACATTCGCCTGGCGCGCACGCAAGACGCCGGTTTGTTGCCCGCCATCGAGCATTGCGCGGCCCAGGCGTTTCGCGCAATCGAAGGGCTGGCCTGGCTGGCGGATGCCGCGTCGATTGGCGTCGAGTGCCATCGGCAGTGGATCGCGCTATCGACCTGTTGGGTGGTGGTTGATCACCACGACCAACCCCAGGGTTTCCTCAGCGCAGAACGCTTTGGCGACGATCTGCATATCCATGAAGTGTCCGTGGTCCGGCCGCTGCAAGGCCAGGGCTGGGGGCGCAGGCTGGTGGAAACGGCGATGAACCACGCCCGCGCCCAGCAACTGCATGCAGTGACCCTGACCACCTTTGTGCATGTACCGTGGAATGCACCGTTCTACCGGCGCCTGGGCTTCGCTACTCACAGTGATCCGCGTCTGGAAACGATCCTGGCGGATGAATACGGCCATGGCTTCGAACCCGGCAGTCGTTGTGCCATGGCGTGCCCGGTGACATGTCCGAATCCGTCCTGAAGTAGTCTGCCTTGCGCCTGTCGTGCGCTGTGGGTTGTCCTTACCATGGCTTGCATCGTTCACCCACTGATGCAAGCCAAAAGGACTGCCCATGAGCCGTAAAGCCCTGATCGTTATCGACGCCCAGCACTCGTTCCGTCATTCAACCTATTGGTCCGAAAATGACCTGCCCGACTATCTGGAAAAACAGCAGGCCCTCATCGATGGTTGTGTTCAGCGGGGCATCCCGGTGGTACAAGTCTTCCATGTTGAAGACCAGGGGCATTTCTCCATGCAATCGGGCAACGTCAGGGCACTGAGCGAGCTGTCGATCAATCCGCAGTTGGTGATCCACAAGCGCTACCACAGTGCCTTTGCGGGTACGCCCCTGGCCGCTCGCCTGGTGGAGATGGGCGTCGCCACGCTGATCATCAGCGGCATCCGCACCGAGCAATGCTGCGAGACCACCACGCGACAGGCTTGCGACAGTGGCTTCAAGGTGGATTTTGTCAGCGAGGCGACGCTGACCTTCCCGATGACCCACGCGCGTAGCGGCCGGGTCTATACGCCGGCCGAGATTCGCGAACGCACGGAGCTGGTCCTCGATGACCGCTTCGCCCGCATCGTGACGGTCGCCCAGGCCCTGGCGGGGTGAATCGATGAGTGTGCCGGTGCTGTTTGTGCTGTTGCCAAACGTACTGATGCTCGACCTGGCCGGGCCTGCCGAAGTGCTGCGTCTGGCCGCCCAGGTCGATGACCCGGCGGTGGTGGATTTCGACTTGCAGTACGTCAGCCCGGTGGCAACGCTGCACACCTCCATCGGTTTGCCGCTGACGGGGCTGGCGCCACTGCCACCGACCTTGGCCCCCGGCACCCTGGTGGTCTTGGTGGGCTCCACGATGAAGGTCAGCAAGGCACACCAGCAGGCGTTCGAATCGGCCAGCAACCACCTGACTTACTGGTTGCAAAACGTCTTCGCACCCTCGGCTGAACGCCTTATCTGCGTATGCGCCGGCGCGTTGAGTGCCGCCAGCGCCGGATTACTGGATGGCCGCCAATGCACCACGCACCACTCGTTGTGCGCCACCTTGCAAGCCATGGCGCCCAAGGCTCGCGTCCTGGAAAACCGCTTGTACGTGACCGATGGTCCGGTCAGTTGCAGCGCCGGTGTCACGGCCGGTATCGACCTGATGCTGCACCTGGTCGCCGAGCTGGCCGGGCCACGGCTGGCGTGCGCGGTAGCGCGGGACATGGTGGTTTACCTGCGCCGCAGCGGCAGCGACCCGCAGTTGTCGCCCTGGATAACCGGGCGTAATCACCTGCATCCGGCGGTGCATCGGGTGCAGGACGCCATCGCCGCGGCGCCCTGTGAGGACTGGACCGTAACCCGCATGGCCGCCCTGGCCTGCACCGGCAGCCGCCACCTGGGGCGCTTGTTCCAGGAGCATGTCGGCATCAGCCCGCTGGACTACCTGCACCGCCTGCGCCTGGCGGTGGCCCGTGAACTGCTGGCCGAGTCGGACCTGGGCATTGAAACCGTGGCCGAGCGCGCAGGCTTTGGTTCGGCGCGGCATCTGCGGCGTATCTGGGGCAAATATGAAGCGGCCACCCCTTCAGCCATGCGCCTTACTCAGCAGGCGTCTCGAGGGGCGTGACAGGGTTTTCACCGGCCTCGGTCGCCAGCTTCAAACGGTCGGCCTTGCTGATGTATTTGTCTTTGCTTTTCGGCGCCAGTTTGGCGCTGGCCTTTTTGGCTTTGGCCTTGAAGAGCTGCTGGAGTTTTTTCTGGCGGTTCATGTCGCGGAGCCTGAGAGGGAAAGGCGCGGATGATACCAGTTTCAGCAAATGTGACCGGGCCCTGGGTCGCTTTTTAGCGCTGATCTGTGCATTGAATCGTCCTTCGTTTCGCCAATAATCGGGCCGAGTATCCAGCGCAAACGGAAAAGCCCCGATGAGCATTCACACCCGTACTAAACGCATGACTGTCCCTCAATTGGTCGCCATGAAGGGGCAGCAGAAAATCGTCTCCCTCACCGCCTACTCCAGCGCTATGGCCAAGCTGATCGATCCGATCGTCGACTTCATCCTGGTGGGTGACTCCACGGCCATGGTCGGCTATGGCCGGGCGTCGACCCTGAGCATGCAACTGGAAGAAATCATCGGCCACACCCGTGCGGTGGTCGACAGTACACGCTTGGCCTGTGTGATCGCAGACATGCCGTTTGGCAGTTACCAGGCGTCGTATGAGCAGGCTTTTCGCAACTGTGCCCAATTATTGGCGCGTACCGGTTGCGACGCGGTCAAGCTGGAGGCCAATCAGGCCCTGGCCGGCACCGTGGAGTTCCTGGTTGCACGAGGTGTACCGGTGATGGCCCACGTGGGGCTGATGCCGCAATTCGTCAACGTCATGGGCGGGTTCAAGGCTCAGGGCCTGAGCGCTGAAACCGCTGCGGTGATTGTCGCCGATGCTCGCGCCAACCTGGAAGCGGGGGCCTTCAGTCTGCTGCTGGAAGGGGTGGCCGAAGGTGTGGCCCGGCAGATCACCCTGGACTCAAGCAAACCTACCATCGGCATCGGCGCATCGCCTGCGTGTGACGGCCAGGTGTTGGTCACCGAGGATGTGCTGGGCCTGGGCGGCGGCTCGATGCCGCGCTTCGTCAAGCAATACGCTGATGTGGGGGCGGTGATTCGCGATGCCTGCGAGCGTTTCGCCGACGATGTGCGCCAGGGTCGTTTTCCCGAAGACCGGCACTGCTACGGGCTTTGACGCAACGCCTGGGCCAGTAGTTGGACGGCCTGGGCAATGTCCTTGCTCCAGTCGAGTGTGTAGCTCAGGCGCAGGTGATCGGGCCAGGCACCTTGCTGGCTGAACAGTTCGCCGGGGGCGATGACGATGCGCTGGCTTAGCAAGTGCGCGAACACCTGGCGCATATCCACCGGGCGGCTGGCCCGGAGCCAGAAGCTTGCGCCGCCGTGGGGTTCGACCACCTGCCATTGGCCATTGCCGTGGGTTAACAGCAGGGCTTTGAGCTGCGTCATGCGCGCCAGTAACCGTGCGCGCAACGCCTTCAGATGGGCGTCGATACGCTTGGACGCAAACAGCTTGGCGATGGCTTTCTGGCGGATCGGCGAGAGGCGAAAGCCGCGCTCCAGGAACAGCTGCTGCAACGGCGCCCCAGCACTGCGACACAGCACATAGCCGTAGGGTGCTTCCGAGCCGATGACTTTGTCGAAGGTCGAAAACACCAGCAGTTTGTGCGGGGCGGCGTAGTCGCGATAACGCGCCGGTTGCGGGCCGAAATACAGCTCGCCGTAGGTGTCGTTTTCGAACAGCCAGATATCCCGCTCGGCCAACCATTCGCAGATCTGCTGTTTATCCTGTGCGGGCATCACACCGCCCTGGGGCATATTCACCGTCGATGACAGCACCGCCAGGCGGATCGGCTCACGCTTGAGCAGCGTGTTCAGAGCGCCCAGGTCAAAACGCCCATCTGCGCCGAGGGGCATCTCGATCACACGGATTTTCGCCGCCTGCAATTGCCGCAGGATCGCCCACGAACACGGCGACTCCACCAGTGCGAGCGTGCCCGCCAGGTTCAAGGCATTGAGCGAGACCTCCAACACGCTGTGCAAATCCGAGCCGATATACACCTGGTCGGCTTGCCAGTAATGGTCAGTAGAGCGGCTGTAACGTTCGGCCAAGACAGCGCGCAACTCGGGCTCGCCCATTGGCAGATACAGCGGCGCCAGCGAGCGCGGGTACTGCCGGGTCAGTTCACGTTCCAGCATCAACAAAGGCTGCTCCAGCGACAGCAGCATCGCCGGCGCGTCGCTGCTCAGGGCCAGCATGCCGGGTTGGCGTGCGTTGGCGAAGACCTGGTCGAGCAGGGGAGATGAGCTTGGGTTGATGACGGCAGCCGAGCCTGGGGCGATAAAGAAACCGAGCTTGGGCCTGGCCTGGATCCGCCCTTGTTCCTCAAGCAATGCATACGCGTACTTGGTGGTCGACACCGACACGCCCAGGCGCAGGGCCAGTTGGCGCAGGGACGGCAATTTGCGTTCTCCGTCGGCAGGGCAAGCCTCGATCAGCTCGATGAGGTAGCGGTACACCGCCTGATAGGCAAAGGTGTCTTTGCTTCTTTTCATACTTATTTGAACCGCTATTCTGTAGGAGCGAGCTTGCTCGCGAAGCACTTCAGCACGCCACGTTTTACCTGGAAGCGCGCGTTATCGTTGAGATTTTTCGCGAGCAAGCTCGCTCCTACATCATCAAACCCTGATCAACGTGCCAAAAACTGGCTGATCAACGTGATCACCTGCTGCTGGATAATCGGTCGTGGCCGTGCACCCGGCCCATCCTGACAAATGATGCTGTCGCCGGGCACATCCGCGTCGAGCACCGCCGCCGCGCCCGGTTTGCATTGCGACATAAAGCTGAAGTGATTGGCGTCGCGGATCTCCACGTACTGCGTCGAGGCGTTTGGCAACCGTTTGGCCATGTCGGCCGATTCCATCTGCGCCGGCAAATCCGCTGACGGTACACCGGCGGCGATCACCAAGGCCCGCACCGGCAGCGCCGCCAGACTTGCATCGGTAAACCCGCGCGACAGGCCCAAGTCCAAAGACACCACGGCGCTGACGCGCTTGTCGCTCAAGTCCGCCGCCAATTGCTCCTTCCCGTTCGCAGTGCCTTCAGGGTTCATCTCACGGTAGGCGGTACACGCGACCAACGTCGGATGAGCGCTGCAGTCCCGGGCAAACAGCGCCGGGTCAAAACGCGCACCGGCCGTCTCCATCACCGTCCAGCCCCCCAGGGAATGCCCCACCACGGCGATCCGGCCGCTATCCACCGCACCGAATGGCTCGGGCTGGGCCAATAGCGCATCAATGGCCCGACTTAAATCCCTAGGCCGTTGCCATAACTGCGCAGCGGCCTGTGCGCTGCGATCCTGGCTGGTAGTGCCCGGGTGGTTGACCGCCGCCACGATATAACCCTGCTGCGCCAACGCACTGGCCAGCCACGCCTGTTTGCCCCAATTGCCCCCGTAGCCGTGGGAGAGCACCACCAAAGGATGCTTGCCGGGCGTCGGCGCCGCATCGGGAACGGCCAGCACGCCGATGAACACCACATTGTCGGCGATCAGCTTGGGTTTGGCAGTGGCGGCGGCGGGGTACCACACAGCCATTTCCAGCGGGCGGCTGTTAAGGGTGTCGGGCAGGGTGGTGGTTTGGAAACCGATGGGGTTGTCAGCGGCGAATGCGGGAGCGGTCAGGTACATCAGCAGCAGAGCAGCGAGGCGGGCTTTCATGCTTTTTTCGTCCTTGAAAGGGAGGGCGCAGCATGACCCGAAACGGTCGGTTCAGGTAGAGGGTCCAAGAGAAAGGGCGCCCACCAGGCTCCGAGGGCCTGACCGGCGCCTAGGTGCTGCCGAGTCGTCGTGAAGTCGATCATGACGACGCGGCGGTCTATCGGGTGGCTGCAAGACTAGCTAACCCTTGAAGCACTTTCCCTCGCCATCAATTTGTCCACCAACAAAACCCCCAATTCACTCAGCTGATGAATCGCCAGTGCGACATCGCGCTGTTTGCCTGACAGTTCATCCGACAGGTCAAGCAATAACGCTGTCACCGAGGAAAAGGTTTCGTAGCTATTGGCGATGAGCATTTCGTTGCTGGCGTCGTCGGCAACGCTGAACAGCGGTGAGGGAGGTGGTTCGGCGTGGGTGTTAAGGGATGCCTGATCAAGCTTGAGGTTTGGATCGTTTGGAGGGTTAGGCGTGACTTTATACATGTGTGTTGTACCTGTTTTAGGGCCAACACCTCATCGCTACTAAACGATGGGGTGGCGGCTGTACGCAGGTTAGTAGACCGGGGAAACACACAAAGCCGGCGCGCCCGAGGGCGCCCTGCGCACAGCCACCATCAAGCACAGACAAGAACATCTGATCGATGAGGCTCATGCACTTTATGTTGTCACTCGGGCTACTAAACCCGATCACTGAGTTGTCAGCGACCGAGCCACCTTAGAGACGCCCATCCAAGCGCACAAGCCGGCGGATTCTGACGCAACTGTAGGCAATGGAGCAAGGTGGTGCAGAGCGCTGTAGGACATGTCTACGGGCTATCGCTACTCGTAGGCGAACTGGTCAATCAACCCCAAACGCGGAACACGACTGTTCGGCTTTAATATTGCGCCTGGAGCAATGACGGCATTCGCGCCGATTTTGCAGCCGTCGCCTACCAGGGCACCAAATTTGTTTACCCCTGTGTCGATCACATTGTCTGCATAGCGGATCTTGATATCCGCCCCATCCAACTCATTACGGTAATTGGCGATGATTGCACCGGCTTCAATATTTACCCCTTCGCCAATCAATGAATCGCCGACAAAGTTGAAGTGTGCCAGCTTGCTTGCGGCCAGCATGAAGGTGCTTTTCAGTTCGCAGCTTGGGCCCACAATGCAATGGCTGCCCAGATAAACGCCGCCGCGCAGGTACGCTCCCGCTGCTACAAATGCTCCTTCGCCGATGATAATCGGACCTTTCAACACCGCACCTTCTTCGACAATGGCACTTTCGTGGATGGCACAGTCTCCGTGGCGCCGGTAGCCCGTGCCGAGGCGTGACAGCAAGACCATAATCTGGTTTTCGCAGTCTTGAGACACCCGCCAAGCGGTAGGCTGCGTCACGCCAAGGGAGGGCCATTGAGCAATGAATGTACTGATCTCAGGTAGCTTCATGCAGAGCGCTTCCGATGTCGGGGTGGGAGGGTAGAGCCCGCTGTGACGATAGGGTGGTGGGATCAGGCGACATCTTAATAGCGTCTGCCCCGGTTTACTTAATACCAAAGAAAGTCGCGGGTCGCCGTTGTGCGGAAAAATGCTGCCTCAACAACAACGCAGTGCAAATGTGGGAGGGGGGCTTGCTCCCGATTGCGGCAGGTCAGCCAACCTCTCAATGGCAGATACACCGCTATCGGGAGCAAGCCCCCTCCCACATTGGTAAACGTTGACTGGCCCTCCTTTTTCGGCTGCCTGCCATTCCCTTACGAACGGATAAAGCGATTGACGAGAGAAGCAGAGTTGATGTGCGCCTGGTCTTGTAGGAAATCGACCTCTTGCAGCGTAAGGTTATTCCCATAATACTGGTTATATATCCAGTATTTTCGGGGCGGCGCGCTCATGAAACGAAAATGAGTGAAAAATGGGCCGGTGGCAAAAAAAAGCGACTCCGTTAGGTTGAGGTTCTCTCCTTCAAGAAAGGGGAGTTCTTAATCACTATCAATGGAGTCAAAAAATGAACAAACCACAAACCCAGACACCGCTTCGCCATGGTCGTGTCACATCCCCTTCCAGCCGTGGCGCAGTCGCCGTGGATCTCGGCCTGCTGGAGACCTGGCAGGTCAATGAAATGGAAGGCGGCAAAAACTTCCCGGCACTGATGGCCGGTCCGTTCCCGGCGCCTTACCAAACCGACAGTGACAGCGTCACTCCACCAGCCGACGGCTTCATCCTCAGCGGTGGCAAGACCGATGCGCGTGACTGCATCAACTTCACCAACGAGGAAATGGCCAAGAAACTCAACCGCGCCTTCACCTGGCCGTTACTCAATGTCGAGCCGGGTCAGACCTTCAAGGTCACCTGGGCATACACCGCGCCGCACACCACCCGTGGCTATCGCTGGCTGATCACCAAGGATGGCTGGGATCCGAAACAGCGCATCACCCGCGCACAGCTGGAAACCCAGCCGTTCGCCGAAGACTTCTATACCCAGGTGCCGTACTACAGCCATGCCGGCGAACTGAAGGCCAAGGTCAATCATGAAGTGAAACTGCCGGCCAACAAGAAGGGCCAGCATGTGATCGTATTGATGTGGATCGTCGCCAACACCGGCAACGCCTTCTATCAAGCCTTCGACGTGGACTTCAAATAAGCCCGCGCCGTTAAACCCACACGTTCTGAAGGATTAGAACATGTCAAATATTGACTTTACCTCACTGAAATCGCCACTCAACGATGCCGCTTCGCTGATGCCCAGCATTGCCGGCAAAAAGATCCTCATGGGCTTCTGGCACAACTGGCCTGCCGGCCCGAGCGATGGCTACCAGCGTGGCCAGTTCGCCAATATGAGCCTGGCGGACGTACCAAGGGATTACAACGTGGTGGCCGTGGCCTTCATGAAGGGCAACGGTATCCCAACCTTCAAGCCGTACAACCTGTCCGACGCCGAGTTCCGTCGCCAGGTGGGCGTGCTGAACAGCCAGGGCAGGGCGGTGCTGATTTCCCTTGGCGGCGCCGATGCACACATCGAACTGCATAAAGGCAACGAACAGCCACTGGCCAACGAGATTATCCGCCTGGTGGAAACCTATGGCTTTGATGGCCTGGATATCGATCTTGAACAGAGTGCGATTGATTTCGCCGACAACAAGACTGTCCTGCCCGCCGCGTTGAAACTGGTCAAGGACCACTACGCCGGTCAAGGCAAACACTTCATCATCAGCATGGCGCCGGAATTTCCGTACCTGACCACCGCCGGCAAATACGTCGGCTACATCCAGGCGCTGGAAGGCTATTACGACTTCATCGCCCCGCAGTATTACAACCAGGGTGGCGACGGGATCTGGGTGCAGGAGGTCAACAATGGCAATGGCGCCTGGATTGCCCAGAACAACGACGCGATGAAAGAGGACTTCCTGTTTTACCTGACCGAAAGCCTGGTGAGCGGAACGCGGGGGTTTACCAAAATCCCGGCAGACAAGTTCGTCATTGGCCTGCCCGCGAACGTCGACGCGGCTGCCACCGGTTATGTGATCAACCCAACAGCCGTGACCCATGCATTCAAGCGTTTGTACGACAAAGGATTGTCGATCAAGGGCCTGATGACCTGGTCGGTGAATTGGGATAACGGGGTCAACAAAGACCACGTGCCCTACAACTGGGAGTTCAGCCGTCGTTATGGGCCGCTGGTCAATGGCACTGCTCTCTCTGGCCTTGAGGAGGATACGGCGGATCTCGAGGTCGCCAATCAGCAGTAGTGCAAAAGAGGCCTCTGGCAGACGTGCCAGAGGTCAAACAGCTAAGCTTCTGATCTGACTAAAATCCGATGCCTGTTTGGGCATCGGATTTTTTGCGTCACGCTCAAATTGCGCTGAGCGCTCCTAAAGCTGATTCACCGCACCAAGCAAGGCCGCTTGTTATCAAAGCCCCAACCCGGAATCAAGAACTGCATCGCCACACTGTCATCCCGGGCGCCCAGCCCCATGCCTTTGTACAGCTCATGGGCCTTGGCCACGGCGTCCATATCGATATCCACACCCAGGCCCGGCTTGGCCGGCACCTTTACGTAACCCCCTTCAATCTTCAGCGGTTCGCGGGTCAGGCGCTGGCCGTCCTGCCAGATCCAGTGGGTGTCGATGGCGGTGATCTCACCCGGGGCGGCCGCGGCCACCTGGGTAAACATCGCCAGGGAGATATCGAAGTGGTTGTTGGAATGCGAGCCCCAGGTCAGGCCCCACTCGTTGCACATTTGCGCGACGCGCACCGAGCCCTGCATGGTCCAGAAGTGCGGGTCGGCGAGGGGGATGTCTACCGATTGCAGCTGGATGGCGTGGCCCATTTCGCGCCAGTCGATGGCGATCATGTTGGTAGCGGTTTTAAGGCCTGTGGCGCGGCGGAATTCGGCCATGACTTCGCGGCCCGAGTAGCCGTTTTCTGCGCCGCAGGGGTCTTCGGCGTAGGCCAGCACATGATGCTGGTCGCGGCACAGGCGGATGGCTTCTTTCAGCGACCATGCGCCATTGGGATCCAGGGTGATACGCGCATCGGGAAAGCGTTCAGCCAGCGCGGTGACGGCTTCGATTTCTTCATCGCCACTGAGCACACCGCCCTTGAGCTTAAAATCGTTGAAGCCATATTTGGCCTTGGCGGCTTCGGCCAGGCGCACCACAGCGTCAGCGGTCAGGGCTTTTTCGTGACGCAGGCGGAACCACTCATCATCGGCGTCGGCTTCGTTGCGGTAGGCCAGGTCGGTAGCGTTGCGGTCTCCCACATAGAACAGGTAGCCGAGCATTTTCACTGCGTCGCGTTGCTGGCCTTCGCCGAGCAAGGCGGCCACCGGCACTTCGAGGAACTGGCCCAGCAGGTCGAGCAGCGCGGCTTCCATGGCGGTGACGGCATGAATGGTGATGCGCAGGTCGAAGGTTTGCAGGCCGCGTCCCGCGCTGTCTCGGGACGCAAAGGTGCTGCGCATCTGGTTAAGCACGCGCTGGTACTGGCCAATCGGCTGACCGATCACCAGGCTGCGCGCGTCTTCCAGGGTTTCACGGATACGCTCGCCGCCGGGCACTTCGCCCACGCCGGTGTTGCCGCTGCTGTCCTTGAGGATGACGATATTGCGCGTGAAGTAGGGGCCGTGGGCACCGCTGAGGTTCAGCAACATGCTGTCGTGGCCGGCGACCGGGATGACCTGGAAATGGGTGACTACAGGGGTATTCATGGCAAGGTCCTTATATACGCTCAAAGGGGTTTGCTGATGGCGGCGCCTGAGGGTGCAGCGCTATGTGAGGTCTGCACGATAGAGGGCGACGTCTTGGCGAAAAACACCAGGATGGCCGCAAGCACCGAGGTGCCGGCCAGGCCATACAGCCCGCCCTGGATCGAGCCCGTGGTTTGTTCCAGAAAGCCGAAGGTGGTCGGCGCCACAAAGCCGCCCAGGTTGCCGATGGAATTGATCAGCGCGATCACGGCGGCGGCGATGCGCACATCCAGGTAGCCCTGGGGGATGGGCCAGAACAGCGACGACGCGGACTTGAACCCGATGGCCGCAAAGCATATCGCGACGAAGGCGAAGATCGGCCCGCCGGTGGTGGACATGAACATGCCGGCCGCCGCGATCAGCAGGGCCGCCGCGACCCAGGCTTGCTGGAACTTGAACTTGCCCGACAGCGACGCAAAGGCGTACATGGCAATGATGGAGATCAGCCAGGGGATCGAGTTGAAGAAACCCACCTGCACATCACTCAGGTCGCCCATTTTCTTGATGATGCTCGGCAGCCAGAAGGTCGCGGCATAGATCGTCAGTTGAATGCAGAAGTACAGGGCGCAGAACAGCAGGATCTGGCGGTCCTTGAGCAGCTTGCCGATGGTCGGTTTCACCGTGGTCAGGGCTTCACGTTCGCGCTGTTCCTGGTCAATGGCGTCAACCAGGGCGTCCTGTTCTTCGCGGGTCATCCACTTGGCATCATGGGGCTTGGAGTCCAGCCAGAACCACACAAAGAAGCCCAGCGCCACCGAGGCCAGGCCCTCGATGCCGAACATCCATTGCCAGCCGTGCAAGCCAAAACCTTCGATCTGCAACAACGCGCCCGACAACGGCCCGGAGATCAACGACGCCACCGCCGAGCCACTGAGGAAGATCGCGATGGCCTTGCCGCGCTCCACGCCGGGCAACCAACGCGTGAAGTAATAGATCACGCCGGGGAAGAACCCGGCTTCCGCCACACCCAGCAAGAAACGCAGGATGTAGAAGTGGGTTTCGTTCTGGATAAACGCCATCAGCGTGGCGACGATGCCCCAGGTGAACATGATGCGGGTCAGCCAGATACGGGCGCCGACCTTTTGCAGCAGCATGTTGGACGGCACTTCGAACAGCGCATAACCGATGAAGAACAACCCGGCACCAAAGCCGTAGGCCGCCGCGCCGATCCCCAGGTCATGCTCCATGTGCGTGCGCACAAAGCCGATATTGACGCGGTCGATGTAGTTGAGGATGAACATGACCACGAACAGTGGCAGCACATGGCGCTTCACTTTGCTCACGGCGCGGGCGAGCACTGAATCACTTTCGGGTACGGCAGATGCTGGGCTTGAATGGCTCACCATTTGAAAACTTCCCCCTGATTGTTTTTATGCGGGTTTGGTTGTTTAGTTGACAGACATCATACAAGTGGCTTTCCAGGAATCGCAATGCGCTGATGAGTGAATTTGTTTTTATAAGTACGGCGACTGACTAGTTTGTTCGGTTATTTAGCCGTTTTTATTGGTTTTTGCAGCGGAATTTGCGTGGGGGGGGTCAAACATTTCAGCAAATGCGGGTGGTGAGCATTTGATGTGTTGTCATACAAGCTGAAGGCTTTTTGCAGCAAAAGGGCGGTGCTTCCAGACAGGGTGATAAGCTTGCTTCTGCCCAACCCTGCGGACCTGTAGTCATGCCCATTGAAAGCCCAACGCCTGTGCGTAAACGCTCAACCAACCTGGCCCAGGGCGTGGTTGAGGCGCTGACCCAGCGCATCCTGCTCGGGCAACTCAAGCCCGGTGAAAAACTGCCGTCTGAATCCACCATCGTGCTTGAGCACGGAGTGAGCCGCACCGTTGTGCGTGAAGCCTTGTCCAAGTTGCAGGCGTCGGGGCTGGTGGAGACGCGTCACGGCATCGGCACCTTTGTGCTGGAGCAACACACGCAGCCGGGCCTGCGCCTGCATGTGGACACGGTCGCCAGCGTGCGCAACATGCTCGAATTACGCCTGGGCCTTGAGGTGCAGGCCGTGGCGTTGGCCGCCCTGCGCAGGAGCGAAGCGCAACTGGCCCATATGCGCCAGGCGCTGGACGACTACCAGGCCTCGCTGGCCAACAACGACAGTTGCGTGGAGGAAGACAAGCGCTTTCACCAGATGATCGCCGAGGCCACCGGCAACACCTTTTTTACCGACATCATGCTGCACCTGGGCAGTACGATGATCCCGCGCACCCAGGTCAAGGACGCCGAACGCGGCGGCGCGGACTTTGCCAAGCTGGGGCAGTTGGCGAACCTGGAGCACGAGGCGATCTACAACGCCATCAAACGCCAGGATCCGGACGCCGCACGGGCAGCCATGGTGCTGCACTTGACCAACAGCCGGGATCGATTTTCCGGGCACTCATAAGGAACCACCGTTGAACCAACACACCTTGTCCATGCGCCTTGAGCGTGTGGCAGCGCATGTGCCAGCCGGTGCCCGCCTGGCCGATATCGGCTCGGATCACGCCTACCTGCCGGTGGCGTTGATGCTCCGAGGCATTATTGCGGCGGCAGTGGCGGGGGAAGTGGCCGCTACACCGTTTCACGCAGCCAACCGTACCGTGGCCGACAACGGTCTGGCGCAGCACATCACCGTGCGTTGGGCTGATGGCTTGGCGGCAATCGAGGCGGGCGATGATATTACCGTCGTCAGCCTGTGCGGCATGGGCGGCGAAACGATCCGCGACATTCTCGACAGCGGCAAAGCGCACCTCAATGGCCGCGAACGCCTGATCCTGCAACCCAACGGCGGCGAGCAGCCGCTGCGTCAATGGTTGATGGACAACGGCTACCGGATCCTGCACGAGGAGCTGCTGCGGGAGAACCGCTTCTACTACGAAATCATCGTCGCCGAACGCGCCGAGGCGGTCACCTATACCGCCGAGCAGCTGTACTTTGGCCCGTTGCAAATGCAGGCGCGTAGCGAGGAGTTCCTGGCGAAGTGGCAGCGTATAGTGCGCGAAAAACGCAAGACACTGGCCAGCCTCGAACAGGCGCGGCAGGCCGTGCCCGAGCAGAAAGTGCAGGAGATCGTGCAGCAGGTGAAGTGGATCGATCAGTTGCTCGCCTGAGCCACATTCACGGCACTTCACCGCTACCCTGTAGTCTTCTCCTAAATCCCCCAAGGTGTTGCCCGCTATGATCACTGTTCACCACCTCAACAATTCCCGCTCACAACGTATCCTGTGGGTGCTTGAAGAATTGGGCCTGCCCTACGACATCAAACGCTACCAGCGCGACGCCAAGACCAACCTGGCGCCACCTGAACTCAAGGCCATTCACCCCCTGGGCAAATCCCCGGTGATCGAAGACGGTTCCCGCGTGCTGATCGAATCTGCCGCAATCATCGACTACCTGATCCGCCGCCACGGCAACGGCCAACTGCAACCCGACCCGGCCACCGACGCCTACGACAGCTATGTGCAATGGCTGCATTTTGCCGAAGGCTCGGCCATGCTGCCGTTGATGCTCAACCTTTATGTGGGTCGGCTGGGTGAAGCGGGCGCACCGCTGCATCCACGGATTGAATCGGAGTTGGCCAACTACCTGGGCTACCTGAATGATGTGCTGGGGCGCACGCCTTACCTGGTGGGCGACGAACTCAGCGGTGCGGATATCCAGATGAGCTTTATCGGTGAAGTCGCCCAGGCCCAGGGTACATTGCAGGCTTACCCGAACCTGACGGCGTGGCTGCAAAAACTCCAGGCGCGGCCGGCTTACCGCAAGGCAGTGGAGCGGGGCGGGGAATACGCGTTCGCCAAATAGCCAGAGGTGAAGAGGACCAATGTGGGAGGGGGCTTGCTCCCGATAGCGGTGGGTCAGCTACAAAAATGCTGACTGACAGACTGCTATCGGGAGCAAGCCCCCTCCCACATTTGGAACCAGGTGAACCTTCGAGTCCTCCAGCGCTCACTTAAGAGGTGGCACTGGCTTTTCTCGAAAGGAATCTGCATGCACTCCACCTCGTCAATCGCGCCCGTAGAGCGTGAACTGAGCCTGCGGGCAGTCATCACCGGGATCGTGCTGGGTATCCTGCTGACCCCTTCCAACGTGTACGCAGGCTTGAAGATCGGCTGGTCGTTCAACATGTCGATCATCGCCTTGCTGATTGGCTATGGCATCTGGCAGGGCCTGGCCCGGCGTTCCGGCGAGCACCTCCCGTGGACCCTGCACGAGAGCAATATCAACCAGACCGTGGCCTCTGCCGCAGCGTCGATCATTTCCGGCGGGCTGGTCGCGCCGATCCCGGCCTATACCCTGCTCACGGGCAACCAGCTGGCGGCGCTGCCGATGATCGCCTGGGTGTTTTCGGTGAGTTTCCTGGGGATCTGGATCGCGTGGTACCTGCGGCCTTCACTGCTCAATGACAAGGCGCTGAAGTTTCCCGAAGGCATGGCCACCCTGGAAACCCTGCTGCACATCTACAACCATGGCCGCGAAGCCGCCACGCGCTTGAAAGTGCTGCTCGGCGCGGCGCTGTTGTCCGGATCGGTCAAGTGGGTAGATACCTTTATGTGGGCCTTCCCGCGCTGGTCGCCGAGCCCCGCGTTGGAGCGCCTGACCTTCACCGCAGACCCTTCACTGCTGTTGCTGGGGTTCGGCGGCATCATCGGCATTCGCGTGGGCCTGACCCTGCTGCTGGGCGCCTTGCTGGCCTGGGGCGGGCTGGGGCCGTGGCTGTTGGCTAACGGCTTGGTGAGCCTACCCGCCGACAGCAACGGTCCGCAATTTGCCGCGCTGGTGGAATGGCTGCTGTGGCCCGGGGTGAGCCTGATGGTGTGTTCCACCTTGGCGTCCCTGGCGATTCGCCTGTGGGCACTGCATCGCTCGACCCGGGCGTCTGGCGGCACGCCGTGGACGGTTCCCAAGCCCGGGCCTGCCGTGGGGTTTGCCTTGGCGATCGCGCTGGTGGTGAGCCTGCAAGCGCTGTTGTTCGGTATCAACCTGGGCATGGCGCTGCTGACCATTCCCCTGGCGATCTGCCTGGCCGCGGTGGCGGCGCGGGTGGTGGGGGCGACCGGTATTCCGCCGATTGGCGCCATCGGGCAACTGTCCCAGCTGAGCTTTGGCATTGTTGCGCCTGGCCAGGTGCCGATCAACCTGATGAGCGCCAACACCGCCGGCGGTTCGGCGGGGCAGTGCACGGACCTGATGAACGACTTCAAGGTGGGCAAAGCGATTGGCGCGACGCCGCACAAGCAAGTGATCGCTCAGATCCTCGGAATTTTCGTCGGCAGCATCGTCGGCGTATTCGCGTACCTGGCGTTGATCCCTGACCCTCAAACCATGCTGCTCACCGAACAATGGCCGGCCCCAGCCGTCGCCACCTGGAAAGCCGTGGCCCAAACCCTGACCCACGGTTTGGATTCACTGTCCCCCAGCATTCGCTGGGCCATCGGCATTGCAAGCTTGTTCGGCGTGCTGCTGGGCATACTCGACAGCACATTACCCACACATCGCGCCCGCTATCTGCCAAGTGCGGCAGCCCTGGGACTAGCGTTTGTGTTGCCTGCGTCGGTGTCGCTGATGATGGCCCTTGGCGCGATCATGACCTGGGCCGTGAGCTGTCGCTGGCCGAGCGTGACGCAGCGCTTTGCGATCACGGCAGCGGCGGGGTTGATCGCCGGCGAGAGCATTACCGGCGTGGGCGCGTCGTTGTGGCAGATGCTGGGGAGTGGATGAATGACCCACGTGGATTTACAACTTTTCACGAATTCAAAAGGCTCATCGTTATAGGCTTGGCGCTGCGATCACTGGATCAAACCCATTCAACTGAGCGTTGAGCCTGCCCCATGAAACTGCCTGCCCTCGCTGCCACGTTTCTCGCCGTTGCTACGCTGCACCCTTTACCCGTGCACGGCGCAGGCGCCATCACCCATGTCGCCATCTACCGTGGCCCGGCAGGTTGCCCGGACTGCTCGGAAAACGTGAAAACCGCCCTGCAGCGTCTCAACCCCAATTACCAGATTGACTTCGTCGGTGCCGATGAACCCATCGACATCACGCCAAAAAGCCTGGCGCACTATGACCTCTACGTGCAACCCGGTGGCGGCCAGGACATCCCGGCCGCTCTCGACAGCCTGGGCGATGCACGTGCCGAAGCCATCCGCGCTTACGTCGCCAACGGCGGCCGCTACTTGGGCCTGTGCATGGGCGCCTACCTGGCCGACGACAACAACCTCGGCCTGATCCCTCAGGCCATTGACACCGAAGCCGGCCGCCCCGGTTTTGAAGTGACTGGTATCGACGATGCCGCCGTGCGGGTGACGTGGGACGGGCAGCCTGACCATGTGTTTTACCAGGACGGCCCTTACTTCCCCAAAGCCAGCGCCGCGGCACCGTACAAGGTCATCGCGACCTACCACAATGGCGACGTGGCGGCGGCGCGCTACACCTACGAACGTGGCGTGGTTGTTCTGAGCGGGCCGCATCCGGAAGCCGGGCGAGAGTGGTTTGAAAATGCCGATATCGAGCTGAGCAAGATGCCGCGTGGAGAGCTGTTCGGGTCGTTGATACGCAGCGCGCAAGAGTAGGGCGCCACGCTCGTCACTTCAGGGGGCCACCCTCACAAATGTCGATATCAGGCACGATGGTGGCGTAACCAGGCTACTTGCGCCTGGCCTCGGGCACTTAAGGTGAGGGTCATTGGCCGCCCGAGAACAACAAAAACAATGACTAGCCTCAACTGCAACGATTCCAACGGTCAGCTGGCACAGGGCTTCAAGCCGCGTCACGTGACCATGTTGTCCATCGCCGGCATCATCGGCGCGGGGTTGTTTGTCGGCTCCGGACACGCCATCGCCGCAGCGGGACCGGCGGTTTTACTGGCTTATCTGTTTTCCGGCCTGCTGGTGGTGCTGGTCATGCGCATGCTGGGGGAGATGGCGGTGGCACGCCCCGACACCGGCTCGTTTTCCACCTACGCCGACCAGGCCATCGGCCCCTGGGCGGGGTTCACCATCGGCTGGTTGTACTGGTGGTTCTGGGTGCTGGTCATTCCCATCGAAGCCTTGGCCGCCGGGCACGTGCTCAACCAGTGGTTCCCTCAGGTCGATGCGTGGCTGTTCGCCTTGGTCTCAATCGTGTTGCTGGTGATCACCAATCTGTTCAGCGTGGCCAAATATGGCGAGTTCGAGTTCTGGTTCGCCATGGCCAAGGTGATTGCCATCGTCGGCTTTATCGGCCTGGGTTTCAGCGTGCTCATGGGCTGGATCCCGGATCGTGAAGCCAGCGGCTTGAGCCGTTTGATGGAAGAACACGGCGGTTTTGCCCCCAATGGCCTGTCGGCGGTGGTGGGCGCGTTCATTACCATCATGTTCAGTTTCATTGGTACCGAAGCGGTGACCATCGCCGCAGCCGAATCGAGCAACCCGGCGCAGAACATCGCCAAGGCCACGCGCTCGGTGATCTGGCGCATCGGCGTATTCTACCTGCTGTCGATCTCCATCGTGATTTCCGTGGTGCCCTGGAACGACCCGCTGCTGGCGTCCGTGGGCTCCTATCAGCGCGCACTGGAACTGATGAATATTCCCAATGCCAAGTTCATGGTCGATGTGGTGGTACTGATTGCGGTAGCCAGTTGCATGAACTCCTCGATCTACATTTCCTCGCGCATGTTGTTTTCCCTGGGCAAACGCGGCGATGCGCCATCGGCCCTTAAAATCACCTCGAAGGCGGGCGTGCCGCGGGCGGCGGTGATCGCCAGCACCATCATCGGTGCGGGCGTCACGTTGCTGAGCTACTTCATGCCCGCCGGTCTGTTCCAGTTCCTGCTCGCCAGCTCCGGCGCCATCGCGTTGTTGGTGTACCTGGTGATCGCGATCTCGCAACTGCGTATGCGTCGCTTGCTGCTTCGGCAAAACGTCGAGTTGACCTTTCGCATGTGGCTGTTTCCGTGGCTGACTTACCTGGTAATCGTGTTCATCTGCCTGGCCCTGGGAGTGATGATGGTGACGCCCGAGCACCGCACCGAAGTGTCCTCGACCATTGGCCTGGCGTTGGTGATTTCCTTCATCGGCCTGGTCACGTCGCGCCAGCACAACCGGGCACCCAAGCCGGTGGCGCTGGAACATTCCTGATCACGCCTGCGGGGTAGCGGTGATGGAAACCGAGGCACCTGTTTGCCAGACCATCGGCTTTTTGCTGCTGGACCAATTCACCCTGATATCGCTGTCGTGTGCGGTCGAGCCGCTGCGCATGGCCAACCAATTGGCGGGCGAAGAACTCTACCGTTGGCAAACCCTGAGCCTGGACGGCCAGCCGGTTTGGGCCAGCGATGGCGTGTCGGTGACCCCGGATGCGTGCGCGCAGGACCAGCGCGGCTTCGATGCGGTGATCGTGTGCGGCGGCGTCGGCATTCAACAGGCTATCAGCCCTGCGCTCATCGCCTGGCTGCGCAGCCAGGCGCGCTTGTACTGTAAACGTCTCGGCGCGGTGTGCACCGGCAGTTGGGCACTGGCCCAGGCGGGGTTGCTCGATGGCTTCCAGTGCAGTGTGCATTGGGAGCTGATGGCGTCGATGCAGGAGGCGTTTACCCGCGTCAAGGTCAGCTCCAGCGTGTTCACGCTCGATGGCAACCGCTTCACCAGCTCCGGCGGCACTGCACCGCTGGACATGATGCTGCACCTGATCGGCCGCGATCACGGGCACACGTTGTCGGCGGCGATTTCCCAGATGTTCGTGTACGAGCGCATTCGCAATGAGCGCGACCACCAACGCGTGCCGCTCAAGCACCTGCTCGGCACGCAACAGCCCAAGCTGCAAGAAGTGGTCGCCCTGATGGAATCTAACCTGGAAGAACCCATCGACCTCGACCAACTGGCCGCCTATGTTCACGTGTCCCGACGCCAGTTGGAGCGCATGTTCCAGAAGCACCTGTACTGCACGCCATCGCGCTATTACCTCAAACTGCGCCTGACCCGTGCGCGTCAGTTGTTGATGCAGACGCCGATTTCGATTGTCGAGCTGGCGGTGATTTGCGGCTTTGTGTCCACGCCGCATTTTTCCAAGTGCTACCGGGACTTCTTCGGCGTGGCGCCCAGCGATGAGCGCTCGGATATGCGCCTGCATCCGCCGCCTGAGCTACGGCCCGAGGTGCAAGCCCGGGCCCCGCAAAGGCCCAGGAATGCACTGGAGCAGGCGCGCGACGAGCCGACCTTTGCCACGGTGCAGATTCAGCGGCGCTAAGGCGATGCTCAGCTTAGCGTCAGAATGTTGTCTGTAGACCCACCCTGAGGGTTCGGCCCGGTGCCGGCATAAAGCTTTGCGCCAGCGGGTCCAGGTAGTAGCGGTCGGTGAGGTTTTGCAGCGAGACATTCAGTTGGGTGTGGTCCTGCAATTTGTAGTTGAGGAACAAGTCCACCAGCGTCACTTCGCGATAGACCAATTGTGGCGTGGTGGCGCCTGTCTGCCAGGGTTTATCGGCGGTCACCGTGGGGCCGGAGGTGTAGGTGATGCGCGTGCCGACCGTCAGCGACTGGTCGAAAAAGCGCACGCCGGTGGTCAGGTTGGCGGCAAAGCGTGGCGGGTTCTGGGTGTTGGTGTAGGAGCCCATGAAACTGCCGGGCGTGCAGTTGGGCGTCTGGCTGGTGTCGCGATAGCGGTTGCTGCTGGCACGCAGGCGAGCGGCGAACGCCGAGTCGCAGGTTTGGGTCTTGAGGTAGTAGGTGGATGACAGGTCGGCAAACACACGGCCGGCATCGTAATGGGACTGCAACTCCAGGCCGCTGGTCTTGAAGCTGTCGGTGTTGCTGAATTGCATCTGGCCCATCAGGCCGGGGCTGGGGTCGTAGTAACGGGTGATGTAGTTTTTGATCGTGTTGTTGAAGTACGCCAGTTTGATCGCCGCCTCATCGTCAGCCACAAACAGGCCTTTTTGGAGGGTGCTGGCGCCGATTTCCCAGTTGCTCGAACGCTCGGGCTTCAAGCCTTTGCCGGGTAGGGTTTGTAATACGCCCTGGCTGGTCTCGAACAGCGACGGCATCCGCAGGCCCTGGGTGTAAGAGGCGTAGACGAAGGTGTCGGGCGCCACCTCCAGATTGATGCCGAAGGCAGGCGCAAATGCACCGCCGCTGTTGCGGTTTTTTCCGGAGTAGTCATAACCGCTGACCACTTCGCCCACCTGGGGCTCATACGCCGTGGTATCCGTGGCCCCGAAATCGTTATAGCGCGGGCCCTCAAATGGGTAGTTGGTGTTACTGAAAACGATGCCGTTGTTCAGGCGCGGGTCGGTAGCGTCGGTGTAGTCCCCGTTCATGTCGGGGAACCAGAGCATGTTGCCGTAGGCCCCGGCGTTCGTGGCTGACACGTAGCGCAACGGGCGCTCTTCCCGGCGCGCCGTTGAAAGCGGCACATGGTCTTGTGTGCGGTAATAGGTATAGCGGCCACCGCCCCATAGTGTCAGGCGGTCCACGGGTTGGTATTCGAGCTTGCCGTTGAGGTTGAATTCCTGGCGTGAACCATCGCGCAAACTGCGGTTGGCGTTGATGTCGTGCTGGGTGGTGACCACGCCTTTTTGCGGGCGCAGCTCTTCGACCTGGAAGCCACCGCCCAAGTCCAGCTTGAGGTCACCATAGTCGCTGGTGAACCGTGAGGTATTGGCCAGGTCACCGCCGATGCGACGGTTGGCCTGACGGCTCCAGTTGCGGTCCGAACGGTAGGCTTGGGAAGCGGGCGCGAGCACTGAAGTCAGTTGGCTGGTTTGCGCATCGGTCATCCACAGGCTGGTGGTAAGGTCCACCAGCGGGTTGTTGGTGGGCAGGTAATGGTAGCGCGCGGTATAGGTGTCGATCTGGGTATGGCCCAGCGGGTACTGGTAGATACCGCCGGTGCCGAACCGAAAAATATCCGACGGCATGATCTCGCCGATGTGCCCGTTGTAGCGCTGGTAACCGAGGTCGAAGGTGTGTTCGTCGGTGGGGCGGATGGTGGTCTTGAGCAACCAGGATTCAGTCTCGGCTGACGAGTTCAGCACTTCTTCGCCGGCGTTATAAGTGCTGGCCACTGTGCTTTCTTCGTCGCCATAGCGGTCGTAGGTACGGTAGCGATCCTGTCCCTTTTTGCCGGCAAAATAGTTGCCTTGATTGCGGTGGGCGTAGGCTGCGACCACATCGAACAGGTCATGGGTGTAGGCAAACGCGGCGCTGCCGGATTCGGCTTGGGAGCCGAACAGCCCGCCACGGTTTCGGTGCGGTTCGGCGTACAGGCTGCCCTCGGATGAGTGACCGTCGCGGTAGGCGGGCGCAACGCCGTTGTTCCACGCCTCGCCCTTGAGGCGCAGGCCGATGTTTTGCCCATCGCGCAGAATGTCTTCAACCCCAAGGGTGCGCATTTTTACCGTGCCGCCAATGGCGCTGGAGTTAACGCTGGGGCCCTTGTCGATGGTCACGTCGCTGATCAAATCCGGGTCGATGTAACTGCGCTGTTGGGTGCCGGCATAGCCGCGATACACATCCAGCGCTTGCTGCGCGCCATCCACCGTAACCGCCACGCGGCTCTGGCCCTGGATGCCGCGGATGTTCACATCCAAACCGCCGCCGTTGCGGCTGTCGCCCACCTGCACGCCGGGCTGGCCTTTGAGCAGGTCGCCGGCGGAGATCACGCCGAAGCGCTGCATGTCCTCGCCGGAGATATACACGGAGGAACGCGGCGCCGAATACACCTGCTGTTTCTGCGGGTCTTCGCCGGTGACTTTCTGCGTGGGCAGCGCAAGCGCCGTGCCGCCCGGGTACAGCTCGTAGCTGCCATCGGCCAGGCGCTGATAACTCAAGCGCGTGCCTTCCAGCAGCCGTGTCAACGCGGCTTCGGTGGTGAAGTCGCCGGTTAGGCCCTGGCTGCTCTTGCCGGCAGTCAGCGTGGCGCGCCCCGCCATGCTGATGCCCGCCTGCACGCCAAAGCGCGAGAGCACCTGGTCCAGCGTACCGGCGTCGATGTGGAAGTGCTGGCGCTCATCGGCTGCCAACACCGCCGCGCCGTACAGCGGTTGCAAGCCAAGAAACAGCAGGCCGAGCGTGCGGCTGCGCAGAACATGGAGGGGGGAGGTCATGCAGGGCTCCTGAGGGTGAAGGCCCACCTGTTTCGATGGGTTATTCCCATAGGCCAAGCGACGTGGAAAAAACTGCGCTGTATGACAAAAATATTTTCAGGCTGGCACCACGGTCACCCAATAGCGCGTGCGCCGCTCAATGCGCACCGGCAGCGCTTGGGCGAGCAGGGCCAGGGCTGCATCGGTATCGTCGAGCTGGAAACTGCCGGTAACGCGCAAGCCTGCAACGGTTTCGCCACAGCGCAAAATCCCTGGGCGATAGCGCGAGAGTTCGGCCAGCAGCGTGTCCAGGCGCATGCGTTCGGCGGGCAGCAAACCCCGCAGCCAGGCCTGGGCGAGGAACCCATCGACAGGAGCCGGCGCGGCGATACCCTGGCTATTGACCTGGGTACGCCAGCCCGCGTCCAGCCGCAGGGGCAGTTGGTGGCCTCGCGCATGCACCTGCACCAAGCCGCGCAGGACCGTCACCTGGGTACCCCGGCGGTCGTGGCGCACCAGCAGATGAGCGCCCGGGCTATGCAGCGTCGCGTCGGGTGTCAGCAGTTGCAGCGCCCGCGATTCGACGGGCGCGTCCAGGGCCATCTCGCCTTCGACCAACTGCACGCTGCGCTGTGCGGCGTTGAAGTCCAGGTTGACCGCGCTGGCGGTGTTCAGCCACAACGAACCGCCGTCGGCCAACCGCCATTCGCGCCGCTCGCCGGTGCCGGTGCTATAAGTGGCCAACGCCGAACGTACTACGGTGGACTGCGCACCCTGCCACGACAGCCCGCCGAGCAGGCCGACGGCGAGCAGCGCCTTGAGCATCTGGCGGCGCTGCTGTGGATCATTGCCGGCAGCTTCCAGCGCCCGTCGCGTGGTGGCATCCGCCAACAGTGTCGCTCCCGGTTGCAACGACAACGGCAAACTGCTGACGCGCTGCCAGGCGTATTCATGTTCGGTATTGGCTTGGCGCCATTGCTGCAAAGCCAAACAGTCGGCAGCGTTCATCAGCCCGGATTGGCTTTTGACTAGCCAGTTGATGGCGCTGTCGCGGACCTGCGGATCAACCGGCAGGCTCATTCAAAACGACTCGCGTAACACACGCTGAACGCCTTGCCCATGGCCCGCTGCACCTGAGCCACGCTGAGGTTCAACTGTGCGGCGATTTGTGGGTAGGTCAAGCCGTCGAGCTGGGACAAGAAGAAAATCCGCCGCACCGGCATCGACAGCCCCACCAGCAATGAGTCGAGTTGCAGCAGGGTCTCGATGGTCAGCAGTCGCTCCTCCGGCGAGGGCTCCAACGCTTCGGGCCGAGCGGCCAGTGCCTCCAGGTAAGCGCGTTCAATCGCCTGACGCCGCCAGCGATTTATCAGCAAATCATTGGCAATCTTGGCCAGAAACGCCATGGGCTGGCGCAGCTCGCGCACCTCCTGGCGCGAACACAACACGCGCACGAAGGTGTCGTGGGCCAGGTCCTCGGCATCGGCACGGTGCCCCAGACGTCGATGCAACCAGCCCCGCAACCAGGTGCGGTGGCGGATATACAACTGCTCGACCGGCGAGGCGGTGCTGTCGTTGAACATGTGAGATTCGCTTGGCTTAAATGATAACTCTTCTCATCTTATGGGTTTTGGTTGAGGGTTGTACAGCGCTAAGCAGCGTGCGCTTGCGCTCAAATCCACTGATCGTTGACTGCCGTCCGCTCTCCGCCTTCGTGTCCGGTGTTCAAGATACCCCTTGGTTCAATCATCATCAGCCTGGCTTCTCCTTCGGCGGCGGTCCTGTGCTCAATGCCACGCGGCACCACATACAACTCACCCGGCTTCACATACACCGGGCCGTCCGGGAGGTCGATACGCAGCGTGCCTTCGAGCACCAGGAACGCTTCATCGGTTTCGGGGTGCGAATGCCAGATGAACTCGCCCTCGATGCGCACCACTTTGAACTGGTAGTCGTTCATTTCGGCAACCACTCTTGGGCTCCATTGCTGATCGATGAGCGAGGCTTTGTGCGCGAGGTTTACAGGCTGGGTGGGGTGCTGTAGTTGAGTCATGCTGGATCCTCTTTTTGGGAGGAGCCAGAGTATCCGGGCGAACGATCAGCGGGCTTGTACGATCCTGCAAGGGGTTCACCAAAAACGTCAGTGCCGTGCCAACCGTACGCGCCAGTCGCCACCGTGCTGGCGTTGGCAGTCTTCTTCACAGTCAAAATGTACACAGCGATTGATAGGCACGGGCGGAATATCGGCTTCGTGCAACGCAGCCGCAGCCAGCTCACGCATGCGTTGATCGGCGCCGGTTGCGAGAGCCTGGTCCTTGTTGGTGCGGGTGTCGAACACCCAGGTTACACGCAGGCTTTGGGGGAAGGCCGTGTAATCGACGGTGTGGGTCAGCCAGGCGAAACCGATGATTTCGCCCTTGGCGGTCTCGCAGGCCTCAGTCAGGCTGGCGACCAGGCGGCGCTCAATGCGTGCGTTGTCGCGTTTGGATGAAGGCATCAGTGGCTCCTCAGGGTACGGCGGGTTTCTAGCGCTGCTGGAAGGCCACTTTCAACCCAAGGCCCATAAACAACGTGCCGATGATTTTCCCTTCCCAGCGCCGCAGCCGGGAAAGCCCCTTGATGCCTCGGCTCAAGGGGCGGATCGCGATGGCCAGCAGGCTGGTGTAGACCGCGCTGAGCCCCGAGAAGATCAAGCCCAGTACCGCGAACTGCACCAGCGACGAGCCCGATTCCGGGTGGACGAATTGCGGCAGGAACGCCAGGAAGAATATCGCCGTCTTCGGGTTCAGCACCTCGGCACCCACCGCCTGGAAAAACGCCTGTCGCGGCGAGACCGCAGGCAGCTCAAGCCGCCCGGAGGTGCCTGACTTGGCCATGAACGCGCGCACGCCCAGGTAGATCAGGTAAGCGGCACCGGCCCACTTCACGGCGTTGAACGCAGTCGCTGAGGTCATCAGAATCGCCGACAGACCCAGTGCGGCGCACAGCGTATGCACCAGATCACCGCATGCCACACCCAGCCCGGTGGCAACGCCGACCTTGCGGCCACCTTGCACGGTACGAGTGATCACCAGCAGCACGGAAGGGCCGGGAATCAGGAATAGGCCGATCACCACGGCGACATAGGTGATGAGGGAGGCGAGTTCGAACATGGGGGCTGTCTCGGTGCAGGCGTGGCCTACAGTAATCCTTATCTGAAGGACGAATGCAACGGCGCCCCAGGCGTGTGCCATGACGATGCGACTGTGGCGCGACCCAGCACCTGCGGCGAGGGAGCTTGCTCCCGTCACTGCCTGGAGGCCGCCGACTATTGGGTGGGGGCGCCATGAGTCTTTCAAACACAGCGTGTCTATCTATTTTATTGAATCATGCAGATGAACGAACGGGGTGCGTTCCTGAGGGGATGTTGGGTTCGCCTTACAGTCCACGGCCAGTTCGGTGAGCGCGATCATTCGATCGTAGCGCACGAGCATCATTTGCACGTAACAACACATCAGGAAGAAAAAAATATTGACCGCTGCTACGGCAAATATCCAATCCATGTGGGCGGTGATCCCGGCGCTGTCCAGGGTTTTGGCAAAGCTTGAGAGGCCGATAACCAAAGCGAGGGCCCCGGGTAAAATACCGACTTTTTCCAAAGCCCCAGTGACCATGTAGGTGCGCTTTTCGAAACTGTCGCGTTCGCTTTTCAGTTCCAGTGCCCCAAGCTTCAGGGTTTCTCTGGACAGTGCTACGAGCTCTGGCAAATGCCGTGCTTCCACTTGCATGACCGTTTTTACGTTCCACTCCAAAAGATTGGCGAATGGGGCGGTGAACATTTTCATTAATGAATGGCGGTACAGCAGCACCCCTAGCAAAGGGTAAAGAAACATCGCCAGGTAAGAGAACGCAATCAGCCCCCAGCTCACGCTGAACCACCAGTACGCTTGAAAGGCTTTCCCTAGCCCGGCCAGCACAATCGCAAGGATTGAGGGACCTACCACTGCGAGCCAGAAGTAAAGAACGCCAAATCGGTAATCCCAGCCAGCTTGATTTTGCTTGCGACTGTTGCGGATCGTTTGTTTATAGGTCTGCTCGATTTGGGCGTTGATGTGCAGGTATTTTTCAATTTCAGAGGTCATGGCTTTCCTTAGGTGTTATCTGCCGGTTGCTTGGCATTCTGTCGATTCCATTCGTAGGATGAGCGGCTGGAGCAACCACGGTCGTGAATCGTGGGAATGGGTTGTAGGGGGCTCATTTATTATAAGTGTTGATCAACGATCTCAACGTATGGTCCTCCCAAACGCCAGCAATCTTCAGATAGGCTCGCGCATAACCTTCCTTTTCAAACCCCAGCGACTCCAGAAGGCGTTCACTTCGCACATTGCGGGGTAAATGATTGGCCATGATCCGATGAAGCCCCAACTGCTCAAAGCAATGACGGTTAGTGACCTGAAGTGTTCTTTTCATCAGGCCACGGCCCTGGGCAGATTCCGCCAACGAGAAGCCGAGATGACAGGCCTGAAAAACGCCCCTCACAATGTTCGTGTAGTTACACCGCGCTAGAACCTCTCCGCTCTCGGGTTCAAGCAAGAGGAAACACAGAGCGTTGCCAGCGTGCATATTGTTTACCTGCTGCTCCACCCTGGCCTTGGCGTTGCCAGTGGTGAAGTATTCCTCGTCCCTGAGCGGCTCCCAGGGTTGCAGATGCCTGCGGTTGACGCTTTCGTAACGGCTGATCCTCTCGAAATCGTCGCGGCACAATGGCCGAAGGCAGTAGCCCTCAACGCAATAATCCATAAGCCCCTCCAGATTTACCAATGGCCCCCCACCTCACTGCGTAGCCGCAAAGAATAGCGCCGCTGCGCGTAAAGCGACCCCTTTCACTGCAAACAGGTCTACCATGCCAGCCCCGGCAGTGGTTCCACTCGCTCCCGAACTCCATTTTTCAAGGTAGCGATAATGTCCATCGACCAGATCTCCCTCCCCAAAGGCGTCGGCCCCCACGCCGCCAAGCTGCTTGACGCTATTACTGGCGCCTCCACCCATGAAGAACTTAACCGTGCTGGCGGTAAAGCCGAGGGCTTTGTGCTGGGGCTGGAGGCCACCAAGGCGATCAAAAGCCAGATTGCGGAGTCGCTGTATGTGGCGTATGACGACGCGGCGAGCAATCGGGCTGGTGAACTGAAGGGCTAGTGCACGTCAGTCCATGGTTCCGGAATGAGGGCCAATCGCCGGAATAGGCTGACGAACATAATAATTGTCGAATTCACTGCTTTCGATGAACTGGAAGCCATGGCGAGTATAAAAGCGATTCGAAGCGCTTTCTTTGAGAGCCCCCACTTTAATAGGCAGCGCAGCCGCATCCGCCTCTTTGAAAATCTGAGAGAGAACAGCAGACCCTACCCCTGACCCTTGCGCGCTCGGCCTTACATACAAGTGGTCGAGCAAGAGTTCATTGGGGTGATGTTTGACCACTACGAAACCCACCCTCTCTCCAGCTGCCTCGATGTAGCGTGTATTGCGAGCTTCAAAGCCGCCACGAAACCGCTCCCGCGCACGGACCGGGTCAAATCGCCCAACACGCTCCAGACTTTCGCGCATGGCCTCAATTCGAATGGCTACCAGATTATCCAAGTCGCTTTGTTGAACTGGGACCAAAATGATGGGGGAATTTTGATTGGGTGTGACGGGCATATGGTGTGCTCCAACTACCATCCTGGGGGGCCAGTATAGAGAGCCTGATACTGATGAAGCGACCCGCATGATATGTTCACGGCATACATGGAGTAACGGACCCCAGGAAGGAAATTGCAATGCCAGTGGACACCCACCCAATCCGCATTCTCTCGCAACGCCTGAGCATTGAGCCCTTCTGCGAGCAGGACGCTGTTGAGTCCTTCCCTTGTATCACGCCGACTCTGACTCGCTACATGTCCTGGGAACCGCCTGCCTCGCTAGAAGAGTACGCGCAAGTCTGGGGGCAGTGGCTGCCTGCGATAGCGGATGGCAGCGATATCGTGTTCACGGTCAGGGAGCGGGTGAATGCCCGTTTTACCGGCTTGGTCGGGCTGCACCATACCGGCAGTGAAACACCGGAGTTGGGTATCTGGATCCGTGAAGATAAACATGGGTTGGGGTTTGGTGGTGAAGCGGTGCAGGCGGTTGTTCAGTGGGCTAGCCGGTGGGTGGTGGCAAAGCACTTTATCTACCCTGTTGCGACGCAGAATCGTGCGAGTCGACGTATTGCTGAAGCTTTGGGGGGAGTCGTTATCGAGAGGCGGATGGCGGAGAAATATGATTCGGTTGTGTACCGGATACCGGTGGTTTAGCTCTCTGGGTATCAGGTTGGCCGATTGCTGTCCTTCACGAACGGCAGAAATCGGCCAGAAGCAGACGCCACTCAATTCAGCGCGCTGATTGTGATTGCTCTCGAAATCAGGGAACGAGCGACGAGTCCTCCTTTCAAAAGCGTAACGAATCCTTCGATACCGCTTTCCAGACACTTCAGCTTTTCCATCGCCAATTCCTTATTTGATTCGCATCAGGTCATAGAACAGCCGCGATCCGCTCGGATGCCATCAAACGAGATGAAAACAACACAGTCGCACCACCAAGTGCGGCATACCGCACATGGTGATTACGGCATCCCTGGGTGTTCATGGCAATGAGGAGACTGTCCATTAGTGGTTCTGCGCAACGTCGCGGCGCTGTAGCGCTTGCTGTGATCTTTCGGGCGGCAGGTAGCCGCCGCTGCGGGGTTGAGTTTCCTGACAGACGGCAGGAACAGTGCCCACTGCCATAGGTGACAAAAAACTGATGAGGAACTATGGTTGGCATCAGTTTGCCATCCGTAATCCGGAACGTAGAGGGATCTAATGTCAAAGCCACCGCGCCCCGTTGAGTTGGGTAATTTTGTCTGCAAGTTCGGCAGCAAAAATCTCCTCGATTATTTTGAGACTGTTGTCTATCCAGCTTTTGCTGATGATGGCCTAGTGCGGAAGTACAGTGATACGAAATACTTTTTTGATAAAGTTGAGTTGATAACCATCGACGGCAGAGTTCTACTGGTCGGTAGATTCATAAAAGATATGATTCTGGAGCGGGAACAGATTTATAAGCAGTCACAGGGTTTGGTAGAAGATCACGATGAAATGCAATCCTCTCCGTCAGCAATATTTGTGCTGGTTCTGGATGTCCATCGCTTGATCTATTTGAAAGAAACTAAATTTGCACCCACTCTGGAAAATTTTAAATCAACCATTGAGAGTTTCATCAAGGCAAAACACAAACTGTACATTGATGATCTCGCCGAGGAAAGTAAGGCGGCGGGAAACCGAGTGACGAAGAAGACATTATTGCTTGAGCATTTTCCGCCGACACTAGACATAATTCCTTTGACATCAGCTCATAATGTGGAAGATTTCATTCGGCAGTATGAAGTGCTCAGCTCCGTGACCTATAAGTTTTCAGATAGGAACGATGAACTGGACAACGAAGGGTTTTTCCGGGCAGTTCAGAGACAGAAAGACGAGGTAGGTAGTCGTACCACGACAATCAAGCACTCAAGTCCAGAGGGGCTAGAGAAGGAGGCCGTGATCGAAGAGGTTCAGGCTGCAACAGTTCAGGGTAACCAGCGGGTAGTGATGGTGGGAAAAGATTCATCTGGAAACACCGTTAGGGGTGACAATAATGATTTCCAGCTCAAAACCTCGATCGAGGTTACCAGTCATACACCGGTTCGTATCGCAAAAAAAATGTTTAGTAAGTTTTTGGAACTCCTGGGTGATGGTTTGATTCAAGTCGAAAACCCGCCCAAACGTGCGCGTGAGAAACTAGCTCCCTATCGAGATAATGACGATGAATAACGATGATCTGTCGGCCAAGGCTTTGACGGAGGAGAAAAGCCTGTGGGCCGTCTATCTCAGGGCTCGCCGGATCCCTTTCAACTCTTTCAATATTTGGACAACAATCGCCGTTGTGGGTCTCGTGACCGCTCAATACTGCGTTTTAGAAATTTCTCTTGATGAAAAACTTAAAATAGTGAGGGAATTTTCGTCAATCGCGATGGGGATTGTCGTCTCTGTGCTTGGGTTTCTTTTGGCGGGGTTCACAATCTTCGCCACCATTAGCCAACCCGATATGTTAGTTGCTATGTCGAGGCACCGTCACGAGAAGTCCGGTTTATCCTATTTGAAGAATAATTTCTTTATTTTTATACGGATCTTCATCTATTACTTGGTATATACCATAGCTTGCTTATTGATAACAGTTTTCGGGGTTAAGGGTGGGCTATTGTACAAGCTGATCTCTATGTCGCCGATTGGGTGCCATATCGAAGAGTGGCTTGTAGGTATTTCATATGTTTTTCTTTATGGAGGCATGTTCTTTCTTATGATGCAGCTTAAATCCTTTATCTACAACGTTTATCTTTCAGTGATGACCGCTATCAGGTGGAAGGCTACGCAAGATTGATGAGGAAGAGGTGACTCCCGAATATCCGCTTCCGGCCATAAGCGTACGCTTAAGACTGGTCATCTTTCGGCCAAAAGAAGACGCTCAAGGCGTCTAGAGAAGCGGGGGCGACTCGCAATGATAAAACAACAGTCGTACAGACATCACTACGTGCCCCAGTGGTATCAGAGGGGATTTCTTCTACATGGTCATACGACTGAAAAAGGGGACCGATTTATTTACCTGAATATAAATCCGTCCCCTTTTTTGCTCTAGTTTCGTAGACCCCCGGCGACCGCTTCTGGCCGATTTCTGCCCCTCATGACAGGCCGCAAACGGCCAGAAGCGGTCCTTCGGAAGGAGAACGCGGAGATATAGAGTAGGGCTCTCGAATGTCAAGAGCCGCAGGATTGCTTGGTCATTAGGTGCCTCTCTATCTATAGCGAAAATTGCCGCTTCATTGGTAGACGGCTTTGTTTAACCGCTACAATAAAGTCCTTCAGAAGCATTGCTGAGAAAATTAGCACAATGCACGATAACCCTATATAGATGGATCTCCCCCGCGAAAATGGACAAAGAACAGCTATTCACCGCAGGCGGTGACGGACTCATCCCGCAGGCTGACACCGCCCGACAAGCGGTGGACTCGCTACGTGGGTACGCCTATCAGGTGACTGCAGCGGCATTAGCATGGCTGGATGTTAGTGAGCAAGCTCGGATTTTTCTCGAGGTTGCAGAGGACTACGCTACTATGGCTAATAATGTTCTCAAAGCTGTGCAGGTTAAAGACACTCGCGCGTCAACTACCGTAACTCTAAACACCAAGAGTGTCCGCGACGCTATTGCTAACTTTGTTCGATTGAGCAATGAAAACCCCGCAATCGAAGTTCATCTCGAATATTTCACGACTTCCGATATTGGCAAAGAGTCGGCTGGTTCTACTGTGTTTCCGTTAGGGGAGCGTGGATTAGCTTACTGGCGTTCAATCGCAAAAAGCGGAGACGTGACATCACTGCGTAGCTTTCTTGAAAGCGAATCTCTCGTTGAGCAGGTTAGAGTGTTCGTACGGGCGCGCGATGATGAGCAGTTGAGAAATGATTTGCTGCGGAGGATTCACTGGAACTGCGGCCAGCCCGATATTGCAGCATTGCGCAGAGAATTCACACAGCGTCTGGTGGTAGTGGCAAGAGAGCGATTCCAGCTATCGGCTTCAGAAAGTGAAGGTATTGCAGACGGACTACTTTACCGTGTACTTGAGAAGAGCATTGGGAAAGTCGCTTCAGAACGGATATTGACACGCGCTGACTTGATTGTAGCTATAGATGCATGCACTAGAATTTCAATCCCTAGGAAGGTTTTCGACATACTGACAGCGCTGAGTAGCGGACTTGGCGGCGCTGGAGGTAGCGGTACTCAATCGAGCATTGGAACACCGACCTTGCGATGGCTCATCGACGGTCGGACACTTCCCAAACCCCGTGGTTTTCTATCACGTCCGCTTGTGGAGAAAGGCATAGAGGCGTCCTTACGCGAGGCAGGTGCCTGTTTTATTACTGGCACTAGCGGAGTGGGGAAAACTCATGTAGTCCGAGCTGTTGCAGAAACGATAAGCGACCGCTTTTTCTTGGTTGACTTTCGCGATGCAGATGCGGAGGAAGCAAAGAACCGGCTCGATTTGTTGCTTTCTCGCCTAGGCGGGCTACAAGCAAAGCTCATCCTCTTAGAGGACCTGAATTGCTATGAAAACCCCCAAGTGGAATTGCTGCTAAGTCAAGTTCTTCAAGCTCTAGGACGACGCGATGTAGGAGTAATGATTACTTGTTATAAAAAACCTACAGGCCGCGAGCTTGCTAATCTTGGACTGACGCTTCACAGCGCTCGTGAATGCTTGTATTTCACAACGGAGGAGGTGGAACAGTTAGTGCTAATACACGGGGGCAATCCAGCAGCCTGGGGGAAGTTAGCTCATATCACAGGCGCTTTTGGACACCCTCAGTTGGTACATGCATTCATTGCAGGAATGGCCGCTCGAGATTGGCCAAGTTCTGAGTTATTTCAGCTGCTATCGGCCGGTCTGTCATCTGGGGATATCGAAGAGGAGAGAAATAGTGCGCGTCGGAAAATTGTGGCCGTGCTACCAGAGCCTACAAGAGATCTCCTGTATCGTCTCAGTCTTTTGATTGGACACTTCAACCGGAATCTAGCCCTTACCGTCGCTGAAATACCTCCACCTGGGAGCACTCCGGGCGAAAATCTTGATGCGCTAATTGGCCCATGGGTGGAGACCATTGGGAGGGATCAATACCGTATTTCACCATTGGCAGCACGGTTTGGAAAGGAGATGCTTTCTCCGTCTCTTCAAACTAGCATACATAGCGGAATCGCGAGGCATTTAATTTCTTCTCCAAATATAAATGCCGATGACATTGACAGAATTATAACTCACGCCTTGGCTGGTAAAAGCACCGGTGCGTTGGCAATGGTGGCTGTAAAGCTAATGACGGCAGATGAGTCTGTCATTGGATACCTTAGCGAAAACTTTTCGTTATTCCATGTATTTGAAACAAGTCATTTAATTTACCCAGAAGACATTAATATTTCAATAATGCTTCGCATGGTGCAGTTCAAAGTACTCGCAACGGCCAAGTCAAAACAGGCGATACCCGCATGTGTTGAGGCATTGCGCAGAGAGATTTCGCGATTGCCAGCGGGACGTGAAAGAGATGCGATCTACGTATCCGGCTTGCTCGTCGTATTAAACTTTTTAGGTGTCGCTAACTATCTAAGTGACTGGTTTTCGATTCTGCAGGAATATCGAAAATTCGTACAAGGAAACTCTTTAGAGCCAGACCTAAATTTTGAAACTATAGAGCAGGATGTTGGCCCGCACGGCGGAGTGTCAGGACTCTTCGCGGTCGGGATCGCGGAACTGGGAAGCGTTTCCATACTGGAAAATATTGTAAGCCAGCTGAATTTGCTTGAGCCGAGTGACAGAAAAGCATACCTAGAAGTTATTCAGGATGTAACGCCCGACTTCTCCGTTTTGGTGAATGGTCCCTGGGTCTCCCAAGACCGAACGATGCTAGATTATAAAGATGCCGCGGCGCGTTACAGTCGCATGGCAAACTATACACATGATTGGGGTATTCCCTCTCTCACTATACAGTGCTGGATTGCTCGAGCAGTTATGTTCGATGAGCACGCAAATGATCAGCAAGCCGCTCTTTGCGTACTCGATGAAGCAGTAGCTAGATGTGGCAACGATGTGTTGTTAGCACGCGCGCGGGCTAAAATTTACTGGCGCGCGCAGAAACACCCTGAGGCATTATTAATCCTACGTGGTATCGTTGATATTATTGGTAAAGATAATTGCGTAGAGCGGGCTTTCGCTCTACGAGAGGCTGCCATTAGTGCAGCTAAGACCAACGATTGGCCCCAAGCAAAGCAATGGTTTCTAGAAGCCAGGTATTCGGCATCTAGCGTGGACCTCCATGACATGAAGGTCATGGGTATTGGGCTCGCCGCAGACGCTGCCGTAGCAGCCTTCGAATCAGGAAGTTTGCAAAGATCGTTGATCTTGATTGGGCAAGCCATGACAGAGCTGGAGAGTATTGATCCCCGAACCTCTTTGCGATCTATTTACTGCCACAATGTCGTCCGTCACACTTTACTCTGGCTTATGTCACGTATAGAAGATATACGCGTGGAAGTCGCGGGCAAACCTATACAGTTGGTCCCTGGCTGCTGCAGTAATCCTGAACCACCAGAAGCTATTGCCGGGCATCCAACTGCTGCAATGGACATCGCTTGGTACATGCTCGCAAAATTAGACGTCTTGGCTCGCACTGGTATTGGCTATGCGGCTCAAATCCGTGAAAGACTGGGTGAAAATGTCATACCCAGTTTAGAATTTATCCTGCGCATGAGAGAGCTTGTAGTTAGTATGGAAGACCTGAACCATGAGGAATTCCCCGACTGCGCTCGGCGCTTCGCGGAAAGTGCGTCTCTTGTGTTTGGTCAAACATCTCTATCGGATTTAGACATGCTAGATCCTGCTCGCGAACCTATTCCTGTACTAAAGCTAGCACAATTTGACGATCACTCTAACCGTTTTTTTAGAGAGGCAATATTTTCATACGCAATTAAGTGCGCAAGCAAACATCGTTACGAAGAAACCGAAAATCTCAAAACTTCTATGGTTTCGCGATTCGGTGCAGAGGCAGTGGGGAATACTGTTTTTTCAAGGATGGGGGGTGACGAAAGGTCTAATCCGCCTAAAAGTTTTGAAGAAACACTTATCGATAATTTATCAGCTTTTCGCTCCACCGTTCACCCCCTGCCTGTAGACTATGCCTTAGCGGGCATTAGATCGTTGCAACTAGTCGCGAACTCGTGTCTGAAAGGTGATCTAATACCCGTGATTGCAACTTGGCAGCGCTCAGCCTGGACAAGGATTACTTCCACTGAAGTCCTCAAGCTTTACAGACCTTTAGATACGGTTCCTCCTTTGATATCAGCTTTAAGAAACTCCGCAAATGACGAAGGCTTTCTATATCGGCTGATATTGTTAGCGGCAGATGCGACCAGATTGGATCTCGGAACAGACTTGCGAGCTGAGTTTCTGTCGAAATCTGGCGCGTGACCTAGCAATGGTAGTTTCTTTTCTGCTCTGCTAGCTAGGGATGTAGCGCTCTACTTAGCGTTAGACTCGCCGCGAGGAAGAAATTAATGCATCCAAGAGCAGGATGCCGCGACAGACATACGAATTATCAGGGAGTTAGTCCCTATTCTGAGGGGGATAATGCATGGACCAAGAGTTGATCAAGAAACATTTTTGGACTAGTGCTTGGAAGCTTTGGGCCAAATATGGGATAAAACTAAAAATCTGATTGCCATGCTGTATCCAGAACTCGACTGGATGACATGTAAGATTGGGCAGAAGGTTATCAGCTCAAACAAAAATTACGTATTCACACTGAGCGATCTAGAGGCGCTCTAACAGAGTTATCCTGAGTAGCCGGTCGAAATAAGTCGGCCTCAACTTTTGAGGCCAGCGAATGACTTCTTCTGGCCGAAAGCGGTCACTGCTTTCCTCATCCGGTCCACCCATCAAGTACAAACTCGCCGAGTCGTTGAACATGGCTACGACGACGCGGCGAGTTATCGAGCTATTGAGTTGAACGCTTAATCATCAGCCAGGGCAGGGTACTTCGCGGCCGAGGAGTCTGGCGGTGAGGAGTACACCCAGTTCGCTCAGTTGGTGGATGGCGAGGGCGATGTCGCGGTGTTTGCCGTTGAGGTCTTCGGACAGGTCGAGCAGCAGGGTGCTCACGCTGGTGAAGGTTTCGTAGCTGTTGGTGATGAGGGTTTCGTTGCTGGCGTTGGGGGCGACGGTGAAGAGGATGGTTGAATCGTTAACCATGGTTAAGTTCCTTGCTTGGGCCACTTCCCCATCGCTACTAAACAATAAGGGCGGTAGCTGTACGCAGGTTAGTAGACCGGTGGAACCTAACAAAACCGGCGCGTCCGAGGACGCCCTACGCACAGCCACCATCAAGCACAGACGGGAGCGTCTGATGGATGAAGCGTGTGCACTTGTTAGGTCTAAGGTGGGCTACTAAACCCGATCACTGAACAATTCAGCGACCGAGCCACCTTAGAGACGGCCACCTCAGCGCACAAGCCGGCGGATTCTGACGCAGGCGTAGGCAATGGAGCAAGGTGTGGCAGGGGAATCGGATTTTGCCTTCAGGCGCTGCGTGATCGTGTGAGGTTTTCGCGAGCAAGCTCGCTCCTACAGAAGTGACCTTGCAGTGTTCATCACTTCAAACGAAATTGTTAGCATTGAACGAGTTTCATATGGGAGGCAGGGATGGATGAAACGATATGAGGTTCAACGGATCACCCACCTTCCGCGCCAGATACAAGCGCTGGAAAAGGAAGCCGTTGGCGAGGGTTTCAGGTTCCTCACTCGTCTGATTAACGAATGGCACTCTGGAGCAAACCGCTTTGATGCACCCGGCGAGTGTCTGATGGCGGCCTATTTGAACCAGCAACTGATAGGCATCGGCGGTCTTTCAGTTGATCCCTATGCTGACAATAATGTGGCCAGACTGCGACGGGTGTATGTCGCAGCTTCGTCAAGGGGGCAACACGTCGGGCAGGCGCTGGTAAAGGCGCTTGTTGAACGTGCCGCTCTCAGGTTTCAGGTCGTGCGTCTTTTCACGGATACGGCTGAAGGAAGCAGCTTTTATGAGCGCTGTGGCTTCAAGCGAACAGATGAGGCTCAGGCGACTCATATCATGCGGCTTGGCGGTTTCTGAGGCGGGCAGCTATTTGCCGGTTTCAGCCTGTTATAACCAGCTGAAATGACTTGAAGCAGTCAGCCGCACCAGTGCACTGCGGAGTCGACATGAATGTGTTTTTGCTTTTCAGCTATGAAGGGTGTGTCGAGCGTGCCCAGGGCTATCGAAACCCAGTCGGCAAACTCGCCTTGAGATCGTGACCAGAACAATGTTGAGCCACAATGCGAGCAAAATTCGCGTAACACGGTTTCTGAGGATGCGTAGGTTCTGATGCTGTTGGCGCCGGAAAGTACCCGTAGTGCGTCACGGGAAACACTGCCGTAAGAAGCGAATGCGGCCCCGTGACTTTTGCGGCACTGGCGGCAATGGCAGTGGCTCACTGACTTGGGCGTGGCGGACAGCTCGTAAGTGACGGCTGCGCATAAGCAGCTTCCCTGATACACCGTTGTCATTCGCTTTTCCCGTCATGCGAAAACGTCAGCGTAACCGTCTCGCTCTAGTCAGTCGACCTACAGCTGCTAGTCAGGAGCAGACGTGGCTGTCGTCAGCCGACTCTCCCATCACACGCCCATCAAGCCAAATCGCCGAGTCGTTGTAGGTGGCTTGTGACGACGCGGCGAGTTATCGAGCTATTGAATTGAAGGATTGATCATCAGGGGAAGAGGGGACGGATTAATTTCCAGGAAAAATAAATCTGTCCCTTTTTCGGAGGCTTCCCCGCTGTAGGGAGTCGTCTCTTCTCCAAAGCTGAGGCAGTTCAGTCGGAGCGCTACGAAATTGTTAGGATTATTCCAAAGCTCACAAGCAGGCCGCCAAATCCTCGGTCAATCCATTGTCGTGAAGACAGCAATTTCTCTCGCATTTTGCCAGTTGAGAAACACAGTGCGACCAAACCAAACCAGATTATGTGCGCACTCGCGATGAAGAGACCGTATGCGATTTGCACAGTTACGCCGGTGTCTGGTCGAACTACGCCCATGAACAGACTGACTATGAAGATCGATGTTTTTGGATTCAACGCGTTTGTCAGAAACCCCGACCGCAGAGCGGATAGGCCCGAGATCGCTGGTGGAGACACGTTTTGCTGTTCGACCTCCGGCTTTGAAAAAATCATCTTAATACCCAGGTAAATGAGATATGCAGCTCCAGCGAGCTTGAGTGCACTGAACAGCCAAGGTGTCTGCTGAAGGATCAAGCCCAGACCGAGCAAGGTGTAACAAATATGAACGAGAACCCCAATTCCAATTCCCACAGCTGTAAGCAAGCCAGCACGTCGAGACAGTAATAGCCCGTTGCGTGAAACCAGTGCGAAGTCGGGCCCGGGACTGATGCACGCGAGAATTGTAATAGTGACTACTGCTATCCATTCGCTCATGATGAGCCCTGCGGTTATTAAGATTGAAGCCAATATTTGCAAAGTATTTTACTGAGCACTAACGATGATTTCTGATGGGAATAGTGACTATAAGTCACGCATCACTGAGGCGAGAATGCCGTCATTACTGGCATTACGTTGCTTCGAATCAGCTGGGCGATTCGAAAGCTTTGCCCGAGCTGCTCACGAATTGCACCTGACACCGGGTGCTATCAGCAGAGCAATACGCTTGCTTGAAGAGGATCTGGGTGTTGACCTATTCGAGCGGCGCAGTCGAAGGGTTTATTTAACGCAAGCGGGAAAGCATTTATCTCGCGCGGTGAGCGAGGGGCTCGGCATGATGAGTCAGGCAGTTCGCGAAATACGCACCGAGGCCCGGCGTGTCCGTCCGCTTGTATTGTCTTGCGAACCAACGTTGCTGATGCGTTGGTTGATCCCTCGATGGAGCGACTTCCAAAAAAATCATCACGGACAGGACATCCACTTGGTGGCCGGTGGTGGCTACTTCTCGTTTGACCACGGCATAGACTTGGCCATTCGGCGAGACGATTTTCCTCGGCCGGCCGAATACCATGTCGAGACACTGTTCACTGAAAAGGTTGGCCCGGTCTGCCGGCCAGAAAAGCTAGACCAATGGTTTGGCAAAGCCAGAGAGGGTCTGCACTCAACGGCTCCATTGCTGCAGACTACCAGCAGACCTGCAGCTTGGCAGGAATGGGCCGCTGCCAAAGGGCTCAGTCTTTCAGCTATGCAGGTTCAATCTTTCGAGCACTTCTATTTCAGCATCCAAGCAGCGGTTGCAGGGCTAGGAGTGGCCATTGGTCCTTGGCATTTGGTGCGTGACGATGTTCATAGCGGTGTGTTGGCCGCACCACTGGGCTTTGTCGAGGACGGTTCACGCTATTGCCTGCTCTCTCCCGCAGCACTCAAGAATGGCAGCTTGGAAATGGAATTGCTCAAATGGCTGCAGACTGTCGAATGAGGAGGGCTTAGCCGCCTTTCAATAAGCTGTGGGCATTTAACTAATGGGATAGCCGGCGTGGGCCGAGTGATCTCTTTCCGCCTAATGGACGGCAAGGTCGTGGAAGTACTGACTATCCCCACAAGCTTTAAATAAATCGAAGAAGGAGCGACATGCGGATTTTTATAGCGGCTATAGCGATAGTTGGATGGCTGGCAAGCAATGCGGTATTCGCGGAAAGTAATGCCGGAGCAAGGTTTTTAAACGGATGCAAGGTTGCCTTACGCTTTTTTGAAACGAAGCATATGGCTGCGGACGACAATCAAGTTGATATGGGCTACTGCGTGGGTGTGGTTGCTGGGGTGCGTGAAACTCTTCAATATCTTACCGGAGGGGTTGTGAACAAGTTTCCAGGTATTTGCTTGCCTGAAAACTACGTTGATCAAATGGGCGTGCAGGCAATCGTCAAGTACTCTGAAGGTCACTCTGATCTATCTACGAAAAAACCTACGCTAGTGGCATTGCTCGCACTCAAAGCTGAGTACCCCTGTAAATAGCGCCGCATCCACCCTGGATGCCTAGCTCCGACACAAAGCTGTCGTTCGCGGAAGGCTGCAATCGGCCGAAGCGGTCGATCATTATTTAAAAAATCAAGGACGATTTACGGCGTTTGTTAATAACATATTCACTTGGCGATTAGTGCAGTTTTTCTTATCGCGACTTCATCCTAGCTCCTCGCCGTTCTTGACTACAATTCAATGTCGAATGGATATTGCATACGCCATGGAGGGCGGAATATGCAGAAACGGATAATTATCGTGGGCGGTGGCATGGGCGGCACGATGCTTGCCAATCAACTAGTCACCAAGCTCTATCCTGAAATTCTGCGGGGGCAGCTGAAGATCGTCCTGCTCTCTAACTCTGAGGACCACTTCTACAAACCCGCCTTCATGTACGTTGCATTCAATCTGTTTTTTCAGGAAGAGCTCAAACGTCCAGAGCGCTCATTGTTACGTCCGGAAATAGATTTTCAAGTCGACGAGGTAATTCGTTTTGACTTCGCCAGACAAGAGCTGAGAACCGTTAGTGGCAAGCGTCATGGCTATGATTTTCTGGTGATCGCCACCGGTTGCGTTCCTGCTCCGGAACGTATCGAAGGCCTCAAGGAGGCCGGTGACCACTTCTACCAATACGAACCAGCGCGACAACTGGCTCACCGTCTAAGCACCATTGAAAAGGGTCGAATTTTTGTCACGGTTTCTTTTCCAAAGACCCCCAATGTACCGCATCAGTGCGGCATCGCTCCCATCGAAACCACGTTGATGCTTGATGACTTCCTTCGTTGTCGCGGCGTCCGGGACAAGGTAGAAATCATTTACACCTATCCCACTACTGCCCAGTTGTTGCGCAATTGCTTATTCCTACAACGACCCACCGGCGAGATTTTGCCGGGGATCTTCGAACAGAAGAATATTCGCTTTCAACGGGGTTTCACACTGAGCAGAGTCGACCCGGAACAACGAATAGCTTACTCGGAAGAGGGAGATGCACAGCCGTTCGACATTCTGATGGCGACCCCTCCGATTCGTGCAGTTGACGTGGTGCTTGAGTCGGGCGTTTCACAGGCTCAGAACAATGAAGGCTGGCTGCCAACTCATCATGAGACGCTACAGGTTTATGGGCTTGAAGGCGTTTATGTGATCGGTGACACGGTCGATCTACCAGTCAGTAAGGCAGGTGGGGCTTGCCACAACCAGGCGCCGGTGATCGCCAACAATATTGCTGCTGAAATCCGTTTGGGTAGCCCCAATGCGGTGTATGACGGGCGTGTCCAAGCTGTGGCGCAGATGGGCCTAAATGCTGGGATGCCACTTTGGTACGACTATGCCCACGACGTGATGCCGACCCCGCCAAGTAAACTGGGCGGCCTTCTGCGCAGTGGATTCAACCGCGGCCTTTACTGGGCTGTGGCTCGCGGAATGCTTTGACCGCGCATAGGGAGGAGTAAATTCACATGGATGTCTTCAATGAGTCACTCGCAAAGAGTGCAGATGGTAATACCGACTCGCTAGGCCAGAATGCTGGGATAGAGTCATTACTGGACAAGCTGAAACCGCTTCTGGATGGTGGACGTCTGGACAACCTGGTTGACCTGCTGTCACTGATATCCGACACCGTAGACCTGCTTGACCTCGCCACTGTGGAAAAACTCGCCAGGTTGTTCGAGAGCACCACCGCCGTCACCTGGGGTTTTGGAAATGCGCTACGCATGGCCACGGCCGAGACTGCCGCAGAGGCGGCGCCTCCCAACCTCTATGGGTTGCTGTCGCTCCTCCGCCAAACGGACACCCGCCGTGGCGTTGCACTGCTCCTCAGAACTTTGAATGTCATCGGAAGACAACTCTGATCGGAAGGAATCACGTATGGACATTAAGCCTCAGCCGTCCACGGCAAGGCCTGGTAATACTCAATGGGACCCTCAGGCCTATCTGAAATTTGCTCGATTACGGGAGCGTCCGGTGGTCGAGTTACTGGACCATATTTGCTTGGAAAACCCAGAACGAATCTATGACTTGGGATGCGGTACTGGCATTGCCACTCACCTCCTGGCCAAGCGCTGGCCGCACGCCGATCTGACGGGAGTCGATAGCTCGGCAGAGATGCTTGGTGAGGCCAGCTATCTGCCGATCAAGGCCCTTTGGCATAAAAGCGACTTACAGAGTTGGCAGGCCGGGCAACCTGCTGACCTACTGTTTGCTGCTGCAGTACTGCATTTCATCAGTGGTCACGACGTGTTGCTGCCACGCCTGCTGCGACAACTCAACCCTGGAGGTTGTCTGGCAGCACACATGCCTAATTGGCGTGACGCGCTGTGGTATCAATTGATGCTAGAAACCCTTGATCACGCAGGACTCGATGGCGGCCCATTGGGTACAGCCGAGTTACGTCGGTTCATGGCTGAGCGACCGGTGCTATCGCTGGATCGTTATTACCGTCTGCTGGCACCATTGACCAAGGATTTGGATATCTGGGAGACCGAACACCTACAGGTGGTGGAAGGTCAGTCGCCGATTTTCGATTGGGTCAAGGTTTCGGCGCTACGGCCGGTGCTCTTGGCGCTGGATGAGTTCGAGCGGCAGTGTTTCCTAGATCACTTCCTGAAGCTGGTTCATGAGTATTACCCGCCTGAGGGGGATGGGCGAACGTTGTTTCCGTTCAAACGCATCTTTATTCTCGCTACTGTCTGAGTATTTATGACGGAACGCAGTTGATGTGTGACTTTGCTCATCTTTTGCAATCAATGGTGTTTACAGTCATCGTCACTTGATGGGCCGCTATTGGCCGATAGCAGTCGCCGCTCTCGTCATCGCAGAGGGCTTTGTGCCGAGGCTGAATCCCCCAATGCCATCAGAAAACAAATCGCCGAGTCGCTGTACGTGGCTTACAACGACGCGGCGAGTCATCGGCCTAATGAATTGAAGAACTGATCATCAGCCAGGGCACGGCACTTCGCGGTCGAGGAGTCTGGCGGTAAGCAGTACGCCCAGTTCGCTCAGTTGGTGTATGGCGAGGGCGATGTCGCGGTGTTTGCCGTTGAGGTCTTCGGACAGGTCGAGCAGGAGGGTGCTGACGCTGGTGAAGGTTTCGTAGCTGTTGGTGATGAGGCTTTCGTTGCTGGCGTTGGGGGCAACGTTGAAGAGGGCACTTGAATCTGATTTTGACATGAGTAGACATCCTGAGTGATGCCACCACCTTTCCGCTACTAAACAGTGGGTGGCAGCTGTACGCAGGTTAGTAGACCGGTGGACATCTAAAGCCGGCGCGCCCGAAGACGCCCTGCGCACAGCCACCATCAAGCACAGACGCACTGTCTGACTGATGAAACTCATGCACTAATAGATACCCAAGCTCAGGCTACTAAACCCGAATCACTGAACAATTCAGCGACCGAGCCACCTTAGAGACGGCCACCCCAGCGCACAAGCCGGCGGATTCTGACGCAGGCGTAGGCAATGGAGCAAGGTGCGGCAGGGAAATCGGATTTTGCCTTCAGGCGTTGCGTTATCGTTTGGGGTTTTCGCGAGCAAGCTCGCTCCTACAGAAGTGCCATATTCCGGTGTTATGGTTGGCGCTGACGATGGAGGACTGAACATGACATTGACTGTCGACACCTTGCTCGAATTGGCCATGGCCAACCCTATCAATGCGCAAATCACCGCGCGCCTGCCGGATCTGGGTGTGCAGCAGTGCATGCTCACGGCGGGCTGTTTGTTCCAGGCGGTGTGGAACCATCAGGCGAATCTGCCGGCGGCTCAGGGCGTGAAGGACTATGACGTTTTTTACTTTGACGAGGACCTGTCCTACGAGGCGGAAGACGCGGTAATTCGTGCGGCGCAGGTGCTATTCCAAGACCTGGGGGTGAATGTGGAGGTCAGGAATCAGGCGCGGGTGCACCTTTGGTATGGGCAGCGGTTTGGCCGGCCTTACCCGCAGTTGCATTCGGCCCGGCAAGGGGTTGACCGTTACCTGGTGGCGGGCACGTGTATTGCGCTGGATATTGCCTCGGGCGAGGTGTACGCGCCTTATGGCTTGGAGGATGTGAAGCAGGGTGTCTTGCGTATCAACCCCTTGCATCCGGAGCCGGAGCTGTTTTTGCACAAGGCCAGGAGTTATCAAGCGCGTTGGCCGTGGCTCGAGATTGTCGAGCCGGGCTTAGCCCCAATGCTGTAGGAGCGAGCTTGCTCGCGAAAATCGTTAACGATAACGCGTGCCTTCAGATTAAACGCGGCGCCTGTGAGTTTTTCGCGAGCAAGCTCGCTCCTACAGTAACCCCCCGAGTACGCCGCAACCTATTACTACCAGCCATGGCGGCAGCTTCCACACCATCAACGCGACCAGTGCGAGTAGCGCCAACGCCACGTCATACACATTGTAAATCGCGCTGGTCCACACCGGTTGGTACAGCGCCGCCAACAACAGGCCAACCACCGCCGCGTTCACCCCGGCCAGCGCCGCCTGGGTGCGCGGGCTTTTGCGCAGGTTGGCCCAGAAGGGCAAGGCGCCGAAGATCAGTAGAAACGAGGGGGCGAAGATCGCCAGCAGCGCGATCACCCCGCCAAGCCAACCGCTCGGGGCGTGGGTCATGGAGGCGCCGAGGAAGGCGGCGAAGGTGAACAGCGGGCCGGGCATAGCCTGGGTGGCGCCGTAACCGGCGAGGAATACATCGTTGCTGACCCAGTGGCTGGGCACCACTTCGGCTTGCAGTAGCGGCAACACTACGTGGCCGCCGCCGAATACCAGCGCGCCGGTGCGGTAGAAGGCGTCCACCAGCGCCAGCGTGGGGTTGAGCGCCCATGCGGAGAGGAGTGGCAAGCCTATAAGCAGCAGCAAAAACAGCATCAACCACAGGGCTCCGGCACGGCGGCTGATGGCGATGAGCAGCGCGTCGGGCTCGGCACTGCTCTGGGGCTTGAACAGCAACAGGCCGGCCACGCCTGCGACCACCATGACCCCGACTTGAGCCCAGGCGGAGGGTTGCAGCAGCACCACGCACGCGGCGATCAACATCAACGTCACCCGTAAAACGCCTCGGCACAGGTTGCGTGCCATGCCCCATACGGCCTGGGCCACCACCGCTACGGCGACGACCTTGAGGCCGTGCAGCGCACCAGGGGGGAGGGCGCCGCCGTAGTGGGCCAGCCCCAGGGCAAACAGGATCAGGGCGATGGCCGACGGCAAGGTGAACCCGGCCCAGGCTGCCGCCGCGCCCCGGTAACCCGCGCGGGACAGGCCCAACGCGATACCGACCTGGCTGCTGGCCGGGCCGGGGAGGAATTGGCACAGGGCGACCAGTTCGGCATAGCTGCGCTCGCTGAGCCAGCGGCGGCGGGTGACGAACTCTTGGCGAAAATAGCCCAGGTGCGCAATCGGCCCGCCGAAGGAGGTGAGGCCCAGGCGCAGGAAGATCAGGAACACTGACCAGGGGCTGCTGCGGTGATCGGCAAGCTTGGGCAAGGGGGCGTCTCGGGCAACGGTGCTGGATGTTGCCGACCATAACCAATTTTCATGACGCGCAGAAGAGCGGGTATTTTGCTGCTCCCATTGAATTTATCCGCGGTTGCTTGAGTCACTCAAAGCAGTGCATTGTTTTTCCATCCACAGGACCTCAAGGACCGACCATGACCTTTTTCATCTTCCTGCTCGCCTGCGCCGCCGCCGCCAGTACCGGCGTGATCTTCAAACCCGGTGCCTGGTACGAATCCCTGGTCAAGCCCAGCTTTACCCCGCCAAACTGGCTGTTCCCGGTGGCATGGACGATCATCTACCTGCTGTTGGCCTGGGCCGGTTACCGCTTGACCCTGATCCCCGGCAGCGAAATGGTGTTGGCCTTGTGGGCGGCGCAGATTGCATTGAACACGCTGTGGACGCCGGTGTTCTTCGGTGCCCATCGGTTGTTCGCCGGGATGGTGATTATCGTGCTCTTGTGGCTCACCGTGGCAGCGATGGTGGTGCTGGCCGTGCGCCTGGATTTGATTACCGGGCTGATCCTGTTCCCGTATCTGGCGTGGCTGTGCGTGGCCGCGGCGTTGAACTTCTCGATCCTGCGTAATAATCGTTGATGGCTTACCAGCATTGGTCCGCCAGCGAGCCCGAACTGGCCCAGATGCGCCGCTTCAATCAGAAACTGGCGTGGATGCCGCGCTTTAAAATCCGCAACCGCGTGACGCCGCGCATGATCCAGGCACTGCTACGCGCCAGCCAGACGTTCAAGAAGGCGCCCGTGGTTGAGCTGAAAAGGCTGGGCACGGTGCCCGTGCGCATCTTGCGCCCCAGTGGCAAGCTCAAAGGCGTGGTGCTGGATATCCACGGCGGTGGCTGGGTGATCGGCAATGCGCAAATGAATGACGACCTTAACCTCGGCATGGTCAACGCTTGCGATGTGGCGGTGGTGTCGGTGGATTATCGGCTGGCGGTGGATACGCCGATCGAAGGGTTGCTGGACGACTGCCTGAGGGCTGCGCGCTGGCTCCTGGCGGATTGCCCGGAGTTTGCCGGCCTGCCGGTGTTTTTCGTCGGTGAATCGGCCGGCGGGCATCTGGCGGCGGCCACCTTGTTGGCGCTCAAGCAATGGCCCGAGTTACTCCAGCGGGTAAGCGGCGCGGTGTTGTATTACGGCGTCTACGATTTGACCGGCACGCCCAGTGTGCGCACGGCCGGGCCGGGCACCTTGTTGCTGGACGGACCGGGCATGGTCCAGACGCTGCGCCTGCTGACGCCGGGGATCAGCGACGAGGCGCGCCGGCAGCCGCCTTTGTCCCCTTTGTATGGGGACTTTGAGGGGCTGCCGCCAGCGCTGATGTTCGTGGGCGAATTGGACCCGCTCAAGGATGACACCCTGCTTATCGCCGAGCGATGGGCGGCGGTTGAGGCCCATCTACTGCCGGAAGCGGCCCATGGGTTTATTCATTTTCAGGTGGCGATGGCCGATCGCGTGTTGGCTTACGCTCGCCAGTGGATAGCGGGTCGGATCCTTGGCGATGAGCGTTAGTATCGAGGCGGTGCAGGCCGCTGACATTCCCCAGGTGCTGAGCTTCGCTTTGCAGGCGCGTGATGAACTGTTTCCGTCGCTCAGGGCCACCGGAGTACCCCAGGATCTGGCGCAGTTTGAAGCCATCTATCTTGAGGGCGGCGGGCGGTTTTTGATTGCTCGTGCCGAAGGTCGAATCGTTGCCGCGGTGGCTTATCGGCCTTATGACGGCCGCTTTCCACAGTTGAACTACCAGGGGCGCAAGACGGTGGAAGTGGTGCGCCTGTATGTGCTCCCGGCAGTGCGCCGCTTGGGCCTGGCGGGCCGGTTGTACCGCTCGCTGGAGGCGCTGGCACGAGCGGATGGCGTGGAGGTGATGTACTTGCACACCCATCCGTTTCTGCCCGGCGCGATTGATTTCTGGCGGCGGCAGGGGTTCGAAGTGGTGGATGTCGAGGCCGACCCGATCTGGCAAACAACCCATATGCACCTGCCTCTGTAGAACCAATGTGGGAGGGGGCTTGCTCCCGATGAGGGAGTGTCAGCAAACACATCTATGACTGACCCACCGACATCGGGAGCAAGCCCCCTCCCACATTTTGATCACAGTTGGCTGTCAGGCTGTCACCAGAACAAGCTGCTCCAACCTACAGGTTCAGTTGGAGCGCAGACGCAGGATTTGCGCACCGTCGAACGGGTCTGTCAGGTAATGCCCCTGTACCCCGAATGTCTCTTGCAAACGCTGCGGCGTCAGCACTTGCAGCGGCGCGCCCAGCGCCACCAGTTGCCCGCGATCCAGTACGGCCAGGCGATCACAGGTCAACGCCTGATTCAGATCATGCAGCGCAATCAAGGTGGTCACCGGCAAGCCTTGCACGCCTTTGAGGATCGCCAGTTGATGCTGGATATCCAGGTGATTGGTCGGCTCATCCAGCAATAAAATCTGCGGCCGTTGTGCCAGGGCGCGGGCGATATGTACGCGCTGGCGCTCGCCACCGGAGAGGCTGCGCCAGGCGCGTTGGCTCAGGTGGGTGGCGTCTACGTCGTGCAGGGCCTGGTGCACGATGGCATCGTCTTCGCGCGACCACGGGCTCAGCGCCGACAGCCATGGCGTGCGGCCCAGGGCCACGGCATCGAACACGCGAATGGCGTCGTCGGTGTCGGCCTGTTGCTCCACGACCGCCAATTGTTGCGCGATGGTGCGGCGCGGCAACTCACCCAGCGGCTTGCCACCCAGGCGAACATCGCCGCTGGCCGGCACACGTAATCCAGCCAGCAATTTGAGCAGGGTGGATTTGCCTGAACCATTGGGCCCGACGATACCGAGGGTTTCACCCAACTGCACGTCCAGGTCAATGTCACGCAGCAACTGCGCCTCACGCACTTTGAAGCCCAGGCCGCTGCAACTGAGCACGCTCATCGCGCATTCCTCCGGCCAATCAGGATCAGCGCAAACACTGGCGCGCCCACCAATGCGGTCACCACACCCACCGGAATCACCTGGCCCTTGATCAAGGTGCGCGACAGCACGTCCGCAGCGATCAAAAACAGCGCGCCACCCAAGGCGCTGGCTGGCAGCAAGCGCGAATGCCCGGTGCCAAGCAACAGGCGCACCGCGTGGGGAATCACCAAACCGACAAACCCGATGGAGCCGACGATGGACACCATCACCGCCGTCACCAGCGCAGCGCAGGCCACCAGCACAAATTGCACTCGGCGTACGGGGATGCCGAGGGAGGCCGCCGAGTCGCTGCCGAAGGTAAACGCATCCAGTGCGCGACGGTGCCACAGGCACACCGCGAGCCCCACGACCGCCACCGGCACCGCCAACCACACCGACGGCCAGCGCACGCCGCTGAGGTTGCCCAGCAGCCAGAACATAATGCCGCGGGCTTGTTCGGAGCTGGCGGACTTGGTGATCAGGAACGCGGTCAGGGCATTGAACAACTGCGAGCCGGCGATGCCTGCGAGGATGATTTGTCCGGTGCCGCTGGACGATCCGCTGGCCCGCGCCAGCAGCGTCACCAGCGCAAACGCCGCCATCGCCCCCACAAACGCGCCTGCCGACAACGACACCAAGCCACCGCCCACGCCAATCAAGGCAACGAGCACTGCGCCGGTTGACGCGCCGGCGCTGATGCCCAGTAGGTACGGATCGGCCAGCGGGTTACGCAGCAGTGATTGCAGGATCACGCCGCACGTTGCCAACCCTGCGCCGCAGGCTGCGGCCACCAGGGCCCGGGTGAGGCGATAGTTCCACACCACGCCTTCGTCGATGGGGTCCAGTACGTAGCCGGCGGCCCAGAGTTTATTGGCGAGCACCTGCAGCACCACCTGCGGTTCGATGGCAGTTTCACCGATGGCGACGCCAGCGAGCAGGGCGAGCAGCAGCAACGCCAGGGCGAGTAGGGTGCGCATCATTGGCCCAGGTTATAGCCGTCGATGGCGGCGGCCAGTTGTTCAAGGCCTTCGAAGGTGCGCAGGCTCGCCTGCAACGCCAGGGCGTCGAGGATGATGATGCGGTTGTTCTTCACCGCGTCCATGTTGCGGGTCACGGGGTCGCTGCGCAGGAAGGCGAGTTTCTTTTCATGGTCGTCGGCCGGGTAGCGGCGGCGGTCCATGCGTGCGATCACCAGGAAGGTGGGGTTGGCCTTGGCGATGGTTTCCCAGCCGACGGCGGGCCACTCTTCATCGGACTGCACGACGTTACGCAGGCCTAGGGTTTGCAGCATGAATTGCGGCACGCCCTTATGGCCGGCTACGTAAGGGTCGCTGGCCATTTCGGCGCTGGAGAACCACACCAGTGCGCTGGCCTGCTTCAAGCCTTTGCCCTGCGCTGTAGCGACGGATTTGGCCAGGCGCGCCTTGAGTTCGTCGGTCAGTTGTTGGCCGCGATCCTGCACGTCGAAAATCTGCGCCAGTTGCTGGAGGCTCTGGTAGATCGTCTCGATGCGAAAGGGCTCCAACCGGGTGCCATCGGCGCCCACCAGGTTGTCTTTGCCTTCGCAGTCGGACGGCAACAGGTAGGTGGGGATCTTCAGTTCATGAAACTGCTCACGGGTGCCGACCACGCCTTGGGGGCCCACGACCCATTCCAGCTCGGCGGCCACCAGTTGCGGGCGCTTGGCGAGTACGGCTTCGAAGCTTGGCTCGTTGTTGGCCAGGCGCTCGATGCGGTCGTCCTGGGCCTTGTACTGCGCCGCCACGTTGTTGAACCACAGCGAAGTACCGACCACCTTGTCGCCCACGCCCAGGGCGTAGAGCATCTCGGTGGCGGCCTGGCCGATGGTCACGCTGCGGGCGGGGGCGTGCTGGAAGGTCAGGGTGCTGCCGCAGTTTTGCACGGTCAACGGGTACTGAGTGGGCGCGGCTTGCGCCAGGGCACACATACCCAAGCCTGCGATCAGGGCGGTAACGCGTGGCAGCATGAGGCGATCTCCTTGTGAACCGTAGGTGCAGCAGGGGAGGTACGGCTCGGAAATACGCCCATGGACGCTGCTGATGGGCAGGGCCAGGATGTCCTTCCCGGACACCCCGCCGGTTAGTGAATTAGCTGGGCCGGCAGGTCTCCTGACTGATGCGTCGTCGCCTTGCTCCCGCCTTCCCGGACGCGGTCCAGTGGCAGTGGGGAGCAGGCTCGGCATCTACAGTTGCGGGGGCAGTTTCGGTTCACGTCGCGTGCGGCGTTTCGAATTCCCTGTTAGTCCCATACGGGAACCGGCGGCGGTATGGTAAGCGATCACACCCTGTAGGCGCGAATCAGAGTCGAATATCTTGCGGCCCGCGGATCAGCGCTTCGATCCGGGTGCCTGTGGCGCGCTCTTCGTTGCTGAACCCGTCGTAGTCGGCCAGGTTGGCGAAGCGGATGCCGGTCAGTTGTTCGATCGCAATCACACTGCGCTGGTAGGTGCGAAGCGGGCCGAATACCAGGTCGAGTTGGCCCAGCTCGCGGCTTTGGTCAATCATGTAGGCGCTGGCGGACGGTTTGCCATCGTCGCTGAGGTAGGCCACTACTTTCCAGAACGCCTTGGGGATTTTCACGCCACGGTAAAGCCGGTCGTCATCGGCGAACACTGGCCCGGTAAACACCGTGGCGCGGGCTTTCCAGCGCTGGGTGTTGTCGAGAATGTAGTCTTCGAGTTCCAGCCAGGTCTTCTGGTTGAAGCCGCTCATCTGGGGCGAGCAGTTGGTGAAGTGAAAGGTGTCGAAGTTGGCGGTGTTCGCCTCGTCGCCCCAGTTGGGGTCCTGGCGCCGTACCAGGTGGCCGCGGTCCAGGCCATTGCCGGCATAGAGGTCTTCACCTACTTGGGCGTCCAGGGGCAGGCGGCCATCATAGGCCCAGGTGTCGTTGCTGCGCGTGATGTCCACATGCTTGGCGCCGTCGATATTGACCCCCACGTAGAGCGCCAATCGTCGGGAGCGCGACATGGTGATGGAGAAATGCGTGTAGTCCAGGCGCTTGGGTTGCACGTCGCTTGCCAGCGGCTCGCCAACCGTGGGCCATGGCACCACGAAATCGCTGAGGAAATCGTCAGCATAGCCCGCGCGGTTTTTGAAGTCCTTGGCCGCTGTGACACGCGGCGTCGCGGCTCTGGCTTCCAGCAGGGTGGGGCTGGCCGCGACCAATGGACGCAGGTCGGCGAGCCTTGGGCGGTGGGAAAGGTCGATTTGGGCTGTGCGGGCAGGCATGGGCATGTTCCTTATGGGCCTCGGATAAACACCACTGAAACACAAACTCATGACAATTTGGCCCAGGGGGCGAACACAGGGCTATCCTGAAAACCGTTACCCGGACGTTCATCACACGCCAAAAAGGAGCCAGCTCATGTGTGTTCGCCAACTGCGCAACCCGATTTTCTGCCTGATCCCGCCGTACATGCTCGACCAGATCGCCCGCCACGGGGATAAAGCCCAGCGGGAGGTCGCATTACGCACGCGCGCCAAGGACAGCACGTTCCGGTCGTTGCGTATGGTCGCGGTACCCTCCAAGGGCCCGGCCCGCATGGCGCTGGCCGTGGGCGCCGAGAAACAGCGCTCGATCTACAGCGCCGAAAACACCGACAGCCTGCCCGGCAAGCTGATTCGCGGTGAAGGGCAGCCCGCCAGTGGCGATGCCGCTGTGGACGAAGCCTATGATGGCCTGGGCGCGACCTTCGATTTTTTTGACCAGGTATTCGACCGCAACTCCATCGACGATGCGGGCATGGCGCTGGACGCCACGGTGCACTTCGGCCAGGACTACAACAACGCGTTCTGGAATTCGACCCAGATGGTGTTCGGCGATGGTGACCAGCAGTTGTTCAATCGCTTCACCGTGGCACTCGACGTCATTGGCCATGAGTTGGCTCATGGCGTGACCGAAGATGAGGCCAAGCTGATGTACTTCAACCAGTCCGGCGCGCTGAACGAGTCGCTGTCGGATGTATTCGGTTCGTTGATCAAGCAGTACGCGCTGAAGCAAACGGCCGAGGACGCCGATTGGTTGATCGGCAAAGGGCTGTTTACCAAAAAGATCAAAGGCACTGCCCTGCGTTCGATGAAAGCGCCGGGGACTGCGTTTGATGACAAACTGCTGGGCAAAGACCCGCAGCCGGGGCATATGGATGATTTTGTGCAAACCTACGAGGACAATGGTGGCGTGCATATCAATTCCGGCATTCCCAACCACGCGTTCTATCAGGTGGCGACCAAGATTGGCGGGTTCGCCTGGGAGCGTGCAGGGCGGATCTGGTATGACGCACTGCGCGATTCGCGGCTGCGGCCCAATTCCGGCTTTTTGCGTTTTGCGCGTATCACCCATGATATTGCCGGTCAGCTTTATGGCGTAAACAAGGATGAGCAGAAGGCGGTCAAGGCAGGCTGGAAAGCGGTGGGCATTAACGTTTGACGAAGCCGCCTGTGCGGCGAGGAACAGCCATGCGAATTTCAATCAAGGAAAGCGGCGGGGCGGCGTTTTTTCCAGGGTTGGCCAAACCGCGCAGCGTCGAACTGGACGCGCTGCCCGAGCAGGACCAGCAAGAGTTACGGCAACTGATCGAAGACTCGGGTTTCTTTCGGTTGCCGCAAAGCACTCGCCCTGAACCAGGCAACCCCGGCCAGGTGCATTACACCCTGACAGTGACGGAAGGCGCGCGCGAGCACACGGTCTGTGTGCTCGCGCCGGTAAAATCCCAGGCCCTGGATGGTTTGGTGCAGTGCGTGCGACGACATATTAATTGTTGAAGCGCCAAGGCTGGCAGGCTACTTACGATCCAGCCACACCGTCTGCGCATTGCAGAACTCGCGTACACCGAAGTGCGACAGCTCGCGACCGAACCCGCTCTTCTTCACGCCGCCAAACGCCACCCGCGGGTCTGACACGCTGAACGCGTTGACGAAGACCCCGCCGGTTTCCAGCTGGTCGGCAATCGCTCGCGCCTTTGCCGAGTCGGCCGTGAAGATGCTGGCCGTCAGGCCGAACTCGCTGTCGTTGGCCAGGGCCACGGCGTGGTCGGCGTCGCGGGCGGTGATGATCGACGCCACGGGGCCGAACAGTTCCTGTTTGAACGACGTCATTTGGTCGGTGACGTCGGCCAGTACGGTCGGCTCATAGTAATTGCCCGCGCCCGCGACTTTATGGCCGCCCAGCAGCAGCCTGGCGCCTTCTTCCAGGGTCGCCTGAACCTGGCCGTGCAGTTCGTCACGCAGATCAAAACGCGCCATGGGGCCGATATAGGTGGCGGTCGAGGTGGGTTCGCCCATCACCAGGGCGCGGCTGGCTTCCAGGAATTTGGCGGTGAAGGCTTCAACCACGCCTGCTTCGATGATCAAGCGCTTGGCGGCTGCGCAGACCTGGCCGCTGTTCTGGAAGCGGCCGATGACGGCGGCTTGTACGGCGGCGTCGAGGTCGGCGTCGTTGAGCACGATAAACGGGTCGGAGCCACCCAGTTCCAGCACGCATTTTTTCAACGCGGCCCCGGCCCGTGAGCCGATGGCAATACCGGCGCGAACGCTGCCGGTGAGCGTCACGGCGGCGATGCGCGGGTCGGCGATGGCGGTGGACACGCCGTCCTGGGTCACGTTGATCACTTCAAACACGCCTTCGGCAAAACCGGCTTTGCGCAGCGCTTGCTGGATCAGGTAGGCGCTGCCCATTACGTTGGGCGCATGTTTGAGTACATAGGTGTTGCCGGCGAGCAGGGTCGGCACGGCGCCGCGCAGCACTTGCCACACCGGGAAGTTCCACGGCATCACCGCGAGAATCGGGCCCAGTGGGCGGTATTCGATCCGGGCGCTGCCGTTGTCCACCAAGGTAGGTTCCGGGGCGAGCATGGCCGGGCCGTGGGCGGCGTACCACTCGCTGAGCTGGGCGCATTTTTCAATCTCGGCGCGGGCCTGGGCGATAGGCTTGCCCATTTCCAGGGTGATCATCTGCGCCATGTCTTCGGCTTGCTCACGCAGGGCGGCAGCCAGGGCCAGCAGATAGTCGGCACGCTGGTTCACCGGGGTGTGGCGCCAGGTACGGAAGGCATCGGTCGCGCGGGTGAGGGCGGCATCCAGTTGTGCTGCGCTTTCATAGGGGTAGCTGGCAACGGTTTCACCGTTGGCGGGATTGATCGACAAGGCGTGGGTCTGGTGGGAAATAGCGTTGTTCATGGCACCGTCCGGCTGAATGAGTGGAATGGGACCAGCGTACGGGGCTGTATCTTTTCTGGAAACTGAATAATATTAAGCAATATGTTCATGAATGGAGAATGACTTGGATCTGGTGCAGCTGGAAATCTTCAAGGCCGTTGCCGAACAAGGCAGCATCAGCGCCGCCGCGCAGTTGATTCATCGGGTGCCGTCGAACCTCACCACGCGCATCAAGCAACTGGAGCAGGATTTGGGCGTGGAGTTATTCATCCGTGAGAAGAGTCGCTTACGTTTGTCCCCGGCCGGGTGGAATTTCCTCGGCTATACGCGGCGCATTCTCGATCTGGTGCAGGAAGCCCGCGCCACGGTGGCGGGGGAGGAGCCCCAAGGCGCCTTTGCCCTGGGCTCGCTGGAGAGCACGGCGGCGGTGCGTATCCCGGCGTTACTAGCGGCGTATAACCAGCAATACACCAAGGTGGAGTTGGACCTGAGTACGGGCCCCTCGGGCACCATGATCGAAGGCGTACTGTCGGGCCGGCTGACGGCGGCCTTTGTCGATGGTCCGGTGCTGCACTCCACGCTGGAGGGTGTGGCGGTGTTTGAGGAGGAGATGGTGGTGATCGCGCCGCTGCATCACGCCCCGATCACCCGGGGGCAGGATGTGAATGGCGAGAACATCTATACGTTTCGCTCGAACTGCTCGTACCGGCATCACTTTGAACGCTGGTTTTCACAGGATGGCGCGGTGCCGGGCAAGATCTTCGAGATCGAGTCATACCATGGCATGTTGGCCTGTGTCAGCGCCGGGGCCGGGCTGGCGCTGATGCCGCGCAGTATGCTGGAGAATATGCCGGGGTGTGCGGCGGTGAGTGTGTGGCCGTTGACGGACAGCTTTCGACTGCTCAATACCTGGCTGATCTGGCGGCGGGGCACGGTTTCGCAGAGTTTGAACAGTTTCGTAAAACTGCTGGAAGAACGCAATCTGCCAGCATCCTAGATCAAATGTGGGAGCTGGCTTGCCTGCGATAGCGGTGTGTCAGTCAATGAATCTTTAACTGAACCGCTGCTATCGCAGGCAAGCCAGCTCCCACAGGTGTCTTGCATCAGCCGCCAAATTGCAGGGTGCCCATCGCCAGTTTGGCCATGATCGCCGTTGCACCCAACTGCACCAGCCACAAGGCCAGCCCACCCAGAAATACCCCCAGCGCCACTTGCAGCACCAGGCTCTTCTGGCGCTTGGCTTGCGGTGCGCGTGGGGCATAGTCGTGCAATTCGTCGCGGTCGGCGCGCAGGTCCAGGTCATCGTTTCTCATAGGGTTCTCGCAGCAAGGAGGCAGTCGACGTTCAGTCTAGTGTGTTCGCCAATAAAAAGGGGGAAGCCAATGGCTTCCCCCCTTCGTCTAACGCTTGCCGGCTTACAGCACCTCGACAATCGCCTTGGTCACCGCACCAATGTTCGACTGGTTCAGGGCCGCCACACAGATACGCCCGGTGTCCAATGCATAGATGCCAAACTCGGTACGCAGGCGTGTGACTTGCTCAACGGTCAGGCCGGAGTAGGAGAACATCCCACGCTGGCGACCGACGAAGCTGAAGTCATGACCTGGCGCAGCCTTGGCCAGCTCGGCCACCATCTGCTCGCGCATACCGCGGATGCGCAGGCGCATTTCGGCCAACTCGGCTTCCCACTGACCGCGCAGCTCAGGGTTGTTCAACACTGCGGCAACGATGGCTGCGCCGTGGGTGGGCGGGTTGGAGTAGTTGGTGCGGATCACGCGCTTGACCTGGGACAGGATGCGCGCGCTTTCTTCCTTGGACTCGCTGACGATCGACAGCGCGCCTACGCGCTCGCCATACAGCGAGAACGACTTGGAGAACGAGCTGGACACAAAGAAGGTCAGGCCCGACTCAGCGAACAGGCGCACTGCGGCGGCGTCTTCGTCGATGCCATCGCCAAAGCCCTGGTAGGCCATGTCGAGGAACGGCACCAGGTTCTTGGCCTTGACCACCTCCAGCACGTCTTGCCAGTCGGCTGGGCCCAGGTCGACGCCAGTCGGGTTGTGGCAGCAGGCGTGCAGCACCACGATGGACTGTGGCGGCAGGGCGTTGAGGTCTTCGAGCAGGCCGGCACGGTTCACGTCATGGGTGGCGGCGTCGTAGTAACGGTAGGTCTGCACCGGGAAACCGGCTTTTTCGAACAGCGCCTGGTGGTTTTCCCAGCTTGGGTCGCTGATGGCGACAACGGCATTGGGCAGCAGTTGCTTGAGGAAGTCTGCGCCGATTTTCAGCGCGCCAGTGCCGCCGACGGCCTGGGCGGTAATCACACGGCCGGCACTCAGCAGGGGCGACTGCGCACCAAACAGCAGCTTCTGCACGGCCTGGTCGTAGGCCGCGATGCCGTCGATCGGCAAGTAGCCACGGGCGGCGTGTTGCGCCACACGAATGGCTTCCGCTTCGGCAACGGCACGCAAGAGTGGAATCTTCCCCTCCTCGTTGCAGTAAACGCCCACGCCAAGGTTGACCTTGGTGGTTCGTGTATCGGCGTTGAATGCTTCGTTGAGGCCCAGGATAGGATCGCGTGGTGCCATTTCGACAGCGGAGAACAGGCTCATTTTTGCGGCAGCTCTATGGGGGAAGGGAGGGACGTGTCGCGCTCCAGCCGAATGCACTAGAGCGGTGCACAAACGGGGAGCTAGTATAGAGGCCATCACCGCGCAGGGCGACAGCCGAAATGGCTTTTCGGCCAAGTTTTTCGGTTTATTTGCTGACCGTTAGTCTTATTGCAACCTTGAAGGGAAAGGACATGTAGGACGTCAGCCTTGAAACCCGTCACATTCGCCACCACTTCTACAGCTATCATGGTTTTTTCCTGCAACCTGCGATGATTATTCGCGGGTTGCTGAGCTATTTCGTCCCTGGCGGTGTCGAGTCTGGGGTGACTTCACGAGGTACGTTATGTCGGATTTCCAGCTCGTTACCCGTTTTGAACCCGCCGGCGATCAACCGGAAGCCATTCGCCAGATGGTCGAAGGCATCGAGGCCGGCCTGGCGCACCAGACGCTGCTTGGGGTGACCGGTTCCGGCAAGACCTTCAGCATCGCCAACGTGATCGCCCAGACCAACCGCCCGACCCTGGTGCTGGCGCCGAACAAGACCCTGGCCGCGCAGCTTTACGGCGAGTTCAAGGCGTTCTTCCCCAACAACGCGGTTGAGTACTTCGTTTCCTACTACGACTACTATCAGCCCGAAGCCTACGTGCCGTCCTCCGATACCTTTATCGAGAAGGATGCATCGATCAACGACCATATCGAACAGATGCGGCTGTCGGCGACCAAGGCGTTGCTGGAGCGCAAGGACGCGATCATCGTCACCACGGTGTCGTGCATCTACGGTCTGGGCAGCCCCGAAACCTACTTGAAGATGGTGCTGCACGTTGACCGAGGCGACAAACTCGACCAGCGCGAACTGCTGCGCCGCCTGGCGAGCCTGCAGTACACCCGTAACGACATGGACTTCGCCCGCGCCACCTTCCGGGTGCGCGGCGATGTGATCGACATCTACCCGGCCGAATCCGACCTGGAAGCGATCCGCATCGAGCTGTTCGATGACGAAGTCGAAAGCCTGTCGGCCTTCGACCCGTTGACCGGCGAGGTGATCCGCAAGCTGCCGCGCTTCACCTTCTACCCGAAAAGCCACTACGTGACCCCGCGTGAAACCCTGATGGGCGCCATCGAGGGTATCAAGGTCGAGTTGGCCGAGCGTCTGGAATACCTGCGTTCCAACAACAAGCTGGTGGAAGCCCAGCGCCTTGAGCAGCGCACCCGTTTTGACCTGGAAATGATCCTGGAGCTGGGCTACTGCAACGGCATCGAAAACTACTCGCGCTACCTGTCGGGTCGCGAATCCGGGGCGCCGCCGCCGACCCTCTATGATTACCTGCCGCCGGACGCCTTGCTGGTGATCGACGAATCCCACGTCAGCGTGCCGCAGGTGGGGGCCATGTATAAGGGCGACCGCTCGCGTAAGGAAACCCTGGTGGAGTACGGCTTCCGCCTGCCGTCGGCGCTGGACAACCGGCCAATGCGCTTTGACGAGTGGGAGGCCATCAGCCCGCAGACCATCTTTGTGTCGGCGACGCCCGGCAACTATGAAGCCGAGCACGCTGGTCGCGTGATCGAGCAGTTGGTGCGACCTACTGGCCTGGTGGACCCGGAGATTGAAATCCGCCCGGCGTTGACCCAGGTCGACGATCTGCTGTCGGAGATCAACAAGCGTGTGGCCCTGGAAGAGCGGGTGCTGGTTACCACATTGACCAAGCGCATGTCCGAAGACTTGACCGACTACCTGGCCGACCACGGCGTGCGTGTACGTTACTTGCACTCGGACATCGACACCGTGGAGCGGGTAGAGATCATCCGCGACCTGCGCCTGGGGACCTTCGATGTGCTGGTGGGGATCAACCTGCTGCGTGAGGGTCTGGACATGCCCGAAGTGTCGCTGGTGGCGATTCTGGATGCGGACAAGGAGGGCTTCCTGCGCTCCGAGCGCTCGTTGATCCAGACCATCGGCCGGGCGGCGCGTAACCTCAATGGCCGGGCGATCCTGTATGCGGACCGCATCACCGGCTCCATGGAGCGGGCGATTGGCGAGACCCAGCGTCGTCGCGACAAACAGATCGCGTTCAACCTGGAACACGGCATCACCCCCAAGGGCGTGTTCAAGGACGTTGCCGACATCATGGAAGGCGCCACCGTGCCCGGCTCGCGCAGCAAGAAGCGCAAGGGCATGGCCAAGGCTGCCGAGGAAAGTGCCAAGTACGAGAACGAACTGCGCTCGCCGAGTGAGATCACCAAGCGGATTCGGCAGTTGGAAGAGAAGATGTACCAGCTGGCTCGGGACCTGGAGTTTGAGGCGGCGGCGCAGACGCGGGATGAGATTGGCAAGTTGCGCGAGCGTCTGTTGGCTGTTTAATTTGCGTTGATTGGGCTGGCCTCATCGCGGGCAAGCCCGGCTCCCACATTGATCTGTGAACGCGGTCAAAATGTGGGAGCTGGCTTGCCTGCGATGGCCGCGCCTCGGTTTTCCAGATATCCCCCAGGCTGTTACCATTCGCCCCTTGTTTCAATTTTCAGTTTTATCGCCCATTCGAGACCTGCCATGACCACCGTCCGCACGCGCATTGCGCCATCGCCTACTGGGGATCCCCACGTCGGTACTGCTTACATCGCCTTGTTCAACTACTGCTTTGCCAAGCAGCATGGTGGTGAATTCATCCTGCGGATCGAAGATACCGATCAACTGCGCTCCACCCGTGAGTCGGAACAGCAGATTTTCGATGCCTTGCGCTGGCTGGGCATTACCTGGGCTGAAGGTCCGGACGTCGGCGGCCCGCATGGCCCGTATCGCCAGAGCGAGCGCAGCGACATCTACAAGCAATACACCCAGCAACTGGTCGACATGGGCCACGCCTTCCCGTGCTTCTGCACCGCCGAAGAGCTGGACCAGATGCGCGCCGAGCAACAGGCCCGTGGCGAGACCCCGCGCTACGATGGTCGCGCGCTGTTGTTGTCCAAGGAGGAAGTGGCCGCACGCCTGGCGGCTGGCGAACCCCACGTTATCCGCATGAAAGTGCCGAGCGAAGGCGTGTGCGTGGTGCCGGACATGCTGCGCGGTGACGTCGAAATCCCGTGGGACCGCATGGACATGCAAGTGTTGATGAAGACCGACGGCTTGCCGACGTACTTCCTGGCCAACGTGGTCGACGACCATCTGATGGGCATCACCCATGTGCTGCGCGGTGAAGAGTGGCTGCCATCGGCGCCGAAACTGATCCTGCTGTACGAATACTTCGGCTGGGAGCAACCGCAGCTGTGCTACATGCCGCTGCTGCGTAACCCGGACAAGAGCAAGCTGTCCAAGCGCAAGAACCCAACGTCGGTAACGTTCTACGAGCGCATGGGCTTTATGCCTGAGGCGATGCTCAACTATCTGGGCCGCATGGGCTGGTCGATGCCGGACGAGCGGGAGAAATTCTCGTTGCAGGAAATGGTCGACAACTTCGATCTCTCCCGTGTTTCCCTCGGCGGGCCGATCTTCGATATCGAGAAGCTGTCGTGGCTCAACGGCCAGTGGCTGCGTGACTTGCCCGTGGAAGAGTTTGCCAGCCGCGTGCAGCAATGGGCGTTGAACCCCGAGTACATGATGAAGATTGCGCCGTTGGTGCAGGGCAGGGTAGAGACATTCAGCCAGGTCGCGCCCTTGGCCAGTTTCTTCTTTGCCGGCGGCGTGAACCCGGATGCCAAGCTGTTTGAATCCAAAAAGCTCTCCGGCGACCAGGTTCGCCAACTGATGCAGTTGATCCTGTGGAAGCTCGAAAGCCTGCGCCAGTGGGAAAAAGATGCGATCACGGCCACGATCCAGGCGGTGGTGGAATCCCTTGAGCTGAAACTGCGCGATGCCATGCCGCTGATGTTTGCCGCGATCACCGGGCAAGCGAGTTCGGTGTCGGTGCTCGATGCGATGGAAATCCTCGGCCCGGACCTGACCCGTTTCCGCCTGCGCCAAGCCCTTGATTTGCTTGGTGGTGTGTCGAAGAAAGAAAACAAGGAATGGGAAAAGCTGCTGGGCGCCATCGCTTAAGCAGGCCGTTGCAGTGACGAAACCCCGGTTTTCCGGGGTTTCGTCGGTAAGTGATTGTTATCCCGGCAAAAAATTTTGAAAATTGTTGAAAATAAATTTGACACGTTTCCAAACCGCCATTAAGATTCGCCCCGTCCTCACCGATGAGGGGCTATAGCTCAGCTGGGAGAGCGCTTGCATGGCATGCAAGAGGTCAACGGTTCGATCCCGTTTAGCTCCACCAATTTACAGGTTCAAGGTTCCGGCCACACCGTCCTTGAATTGATCAGGTCTCAGCTCTGATCAGATGTACAGAAGGTTTTGTCCCCTTCGTCTAGTGGCCTAGGACACCGCCCTTTCACGGCGGTAACAGGGGTTCGAGTCCCCTAGGGGACGCCAGTTTCAACAAGCAGCTCGAAAGGTCTGCTGCGTCGCGAGACGAAAAATCCGGGGCTATAGCTCAGCTGGGAGAGCGCTTGCATGGCATGCAAGAGGTCAACGGTTCGATCCCGTTTAGCTCCACCAATTTTACAGGTTCAAGGTTCCGGCCACACCGTCCTTGAATCGATCAGTTCTCAGCGCTGATCAGTGTATAGAAGGTTTGTGTCCCCTTCGTCTAGTGGCCTAGGACACCGCCCTTTCACGGCGGTAACAGGGGTTCGAGTCCCCTAGGGGACGCCACGATTACCCGCTTTGCGGGATTTTTAAGGGTCATTCAATTATTGAATGGCCCTTTTGTTTGTCTGGCGTTCGGCCATTTTCTTGATTGATTCCATTTTTTTGTTCTGACCGGCGGTCGTACCTTTCGCTTGCGCAATATTATTATGGTAATAATATCCAACCCATGAAAGACGGAGGCCTTGATGAGCGATAAAAAAGCGCAAACCCGCGAACGTATTTTGCAGGCTGCCAGCGCGGCATTGATCCAGCGCGGCCCGGCTGAGCCGAGTGTGGGGGAGGTCATGGGGGCGGCAGGGCTGACCGTCGGTGGTTTCTACGCGCACTTTGAAAGCAAGGACGCCTTGATGCTGGAGGCGTTCAGCCAGTTGCTGGCGCAGCGCCGGGCCTCTATCGACGATCTGGACGCGCAGCTCACCGGCGAAGAGCGTCGGGCGCTGGTGGCGGCCTTCTATCTGTCACGCAAGCATCGTGATTCAACCTCCCAGGCCTGCCCCTTGCCGGCCACAGTTGGCGAGATGGGTCGCTTGCCCGACGCATTTCGCGAGGTCTTGAGCGAGCACGTGGAGCTGATGACTGCGCAACTGGCCGACAGCCCTGAAGACATCGACAAGGCGCTGGCGGACATGGCCTTGATGGTGGGTGGCCTGACATTGGCTCGCGCACTGGGGCCGGGTGAGTTGTCGGACCGCGTAATCCGAGCGGCCAAGGCGGCGGTGCGCTGAAGAGGCGCGCCTCGACTGCCGCCGTCTACAGCAGCGGCAAACCGCCTGATACACTGCCCCGCCGACATCAATCGACTGGAGCAAGGCATGGGCTGGGATTTGGCAACGCCGTTTATCATCGATCTGCAGGTTGCGCCTGAAGACATCGACGGCCTGGGGCACGCCAACAACGCGGTGTACGTGTCCTGGTTGGAGCGTTGCGCCTGGCGCCATTCCCAGCGCCTGGGGCTGGACCTCACCGAGTATCGCCGCCTGGACCGCGCCATGGCGGTGGTACGCCATGAGATCGATTATCTGGCGGCAGGCTATGAAGGCGATGAGCTGCAACTGGCCACCTGGATCGTCGACTGGGATCAGCGCCTGAAAATGACCCGTCGTTTCCAACTGGTACGCCCCCGCGACGGCGCGACGCTGCTGCGCGCGCAAACCACCTTTGTGTGCATCGAGTTGTCCAGCGGCAAACCCAAGCGTATGCCTGCCGAGTTTATTGAAGGTTACGGTCCCGCCCTGACAGGGGGTTAACGGTCCTCGCCGGAAACCCAGTAAACTGCGCCACGATTTTTGTTGAGTGTTTTCCATGCAAATTGCTTTGGCGCCCATGGAGGGGTTGGTCGACAACATCCTGCGGGACGTGTTGACCCACGTGGGCGGTATCGATTGGTGTGTGACCGAATTTATTCGCGTCAACGACCGCCTGCTCACCCCTGCGTATTTCCATAAGCTCGCGCCGGAACTGCTGCACGGTGCCCATACCGCTGCGGGTGTGCCGCTGCGTGTGCAACTGCTCGGCTCCGACCCGGTGTGCCTGGCCGAAAACGCTGCCCTGGCCTGCGAGCTGGGGTCTGAGGTGATTGACCTGAACTTTGGTTGCCCGGCCAAGACCGTCAACAAGTCCCGGGGTGGCGCGGTGCTGCTCAAGGAGCCGGAGCTGCTCAACCAGATCGTCGAGCACGTGCGCCGTGCCGTGCCCGCCCACATTCCCGTGACCGCCAAGATGCGCCTGGGCTTCGACAGCCCGGATGGCGCGCTGGTATGCGCCACCGCGTTGGCCGAGGGCGGTGCTGCACATATCGTCGTCCACGCGCGCACCAAAGCCGATGGCTACAAGCCGCCGGCCCACTGGGAGTGGATCCCGCGGGTGCAGGACGTGGTCAAGGTGCCGGTATTTGCCAATGGTGATATCTGGAGCGTCGAAGATTGGAAGCGTTGCCGTGAAATCAGTGGCGCCGAAGACATCATGCTCGGCCGTGGCCTGGTGGCGCGTCCTGACCTGGCAAGGCAGATTGTGGCGGCCAAGGCCGGTGAGGAAGTGGTCGAGATGACCTGGGCGCAGATGCAGCCGATGCTTCAGGAGTTCTGGCGCCAGTCGGTGGCGCAACTGACTGAAAAACAGGCACCCGGCCGCTTGAAGCAATGGCTGGCGATGCTGACGCGCAACTACCCGCAGGCGGTGGAGCTGTTCACCGCGCTGCGCCGCGAGACCGACCTGCAATGCGTCAGCCGTCTGCTGGGCATGCAGCATCCGGTCCCGCTCGACCCTGTTCCAGCAACCGCCTGAAGCCTTCTATCGGCAACGGACGGCTGTGCAGATAACCCTGGAATAAATGGCAGCCCAGCTTTTGCAGGAACGCCAGTTGCTCCGGGGTTTCCACGCCCTCGGCGATCACGTCCAGGTTCAAGCTGCGCGCCATGGCTACGATGGCGCGGATGATCTCGGCGTCATTAGGGTCGTGGGTGGCATCGCGTACGAATGACTGATCGATTTTCAATGCATCCACGGGCAGGCGCTTGAGGTAGGTCAGGGATGAGTAGCCGGTGCCGAAGTCATCCATTGCGAAGCTCACGCCGAGCTTTTTCAGGCGACGCATCTTCGCCACGGTATCGTCCAGGTTCTGGATCACGATGCCTTCGGTGATCTCCAGTTTCAGCAGGCTGGAGGGCAGTTGATGCTGCTTGAGGCTGTGTTCTACCCGTTCCACAAAGTCGTTCTGGCGAAACTGCCGCGGGCTGATATTCACGCACAGGCTGAAATTGAGCGGGTCTACCAGACCGTCGGCAATCAACTGGGCAAAGGCGCCGCAGGCTTCATCGAGAATCCAGGTGCCGACTTCCAGGATCAGGCCGCTGTCTTCCAATACCTTGATAAATTCCGTCGGCGACTGCGCGCCCAGTTGCGGATGTTGCCAGCGCACCAGGGCCTCGGCCCCCACAATCCGGTTGCCACGCGCATCCACCTGGGGCTGGTAATGCACGCTGAACTCGCCGCGTGACAGGGCCAGGCGCAGGTCGGTCTCCATGCGAAGGCGCTCGCTGGCGGTTTTTTGCATGCTGTTGTGGAACATCTGTGTGGTATTGCGCCCTGAATCCTTGGCGCGGTACAGGGCGATGTCGGCACGCTTGAGCAAATCGGCTGGCGTGGTGCCGTGGTCGGGAATCAGCGCTACGCCGATGCTGGGCGTGACCTGCAAACGATGGCCGTCAAGGAACATCGGCTCCGACAGCAACTCACGCAATGTATCGGCCACGCTTTGCACCTGGTCGCTGACCTCCTGGCGCTTACCCTCAAGACCGCTGAGCAGCACCACAAACTCATCGCCGCCCAGGCGTGCCACGGTGTCCTCCATGCGCACGCTGGCTTCCAGGCGTGCGGTGACGATTTTCAACACGGTATCGCCCACCGGGTGGCCGAGGGAATCGTTGATGTGCTTGAAGTGGTCGAGGTCGAGGAACAGCAGGGCGCCGCGCAGGTTGTGGCGCTTGAGCAGGGCGATCTGCTGGCTCAGGCGGTCCATCAGCAGTGCGCGATTGGGCAGGTTGGTGAGCGGGTCGTGATAGGCCAGGTGGCGGATCTGCGCTTGGGCGTTTTTCAGCAGGCTGACGTCTCGTGCGGTCAGCAGCAGGCAGGGGGTTTCGTTCAGGGTGATCGGCTCGACCGAGACCTCCACCGCCAGCACCTCGCCTCGTTTGTTGTGCCAGAGCATTTCCAGATGATGGATGCGGCCCTTGATCTGCAACTCGGCCAATAATGCCGCGCGCTGGTTTTCATCGGCCCAGATGCCGATCTGGTACAGGGTCAGGCCGATGGCTTCTTCGGTGCGGTAACCGGTCAGGCGGCAAAAACCGTCATTGACCTCCACATAACGGCCGGTGTCGCGTTCGGTGATTGAAATCGCGTCGGGGCTGGAATGGAACGCTTTGGCGAACTTCTCTTCACTGGCCTTGAGGGCGGCTTCCGAGCGTTGCTGCTGGGTGATATCCCGAAGGGTGGTGACGATGCAGGGTTGGTCGCTGACCTTGATCAAGCGGCTGGAGATGACGCAGGTCAGGCTTTGGCCGTCCTTGTGATGCATCACGATGGCCACATTGCTCAGGGCCTGTTCGCGAATCACCCGCTCGATGCGTTGCAGGCGCTTGCTGGAGTCGTCCCACAGGCCGATTTGTTCGGCGCTTTTGTCCAGTACTTCGGCGGCTGTCCAGCCAAAGGTCTGGGTAAACGCCGGGTTGATCTCGATAAAGGCGCCGCTTTCCAGACAGGTCACGCAGATAGGGTCGGGGCTGGCCTGGAACAGGCTGGCAAATTTTTCCTCGGAGGCGGTGAGGCGTTGCTCGCGTTCGACCTGATCGGTGATATCCAGCAAGGTGCCCGCCATGCGCAGGGGTTTGCCTGCTTCGTCGCGGTACAGGCGCGCACGGCTTTCCAGATAGCGTGGGCTGCCGTCCTCCAACTGCACGCGGTAGGTCAATTGGTAGTTGCCGTCCGGGCCTTCACGCAAGCTGCGGTAGGCATTGCGCATACCCTCGCGATCCTGGTCGGACATCCCTTCGAAAAACGCATCGAAGGATTCATGAAAGGGCGCGGGTTCGAGCCCGTGCAGTTGGGCGGCGCGGGCCGAGCCGTAGAGCATGCCGCTGGGGATGTGCCAATCCCAGGTGCCCAGTTGCGCGGAATCCAGGGCCAGGTCGAGGCGCTCCTGGCTGTCTTTGAGCGCTTGCTCGGCGTTTTTGCGTTCGGTGGTGTCCAGGAACGTGCTGATCAGGTAAGCCTCACCGTCCAGTTCCACCTTCTGGGCGCTGAGCGTGCCGTCGTGGATCTGGCCGTTGCTGGCGCAGAACTGCACCTCCATGGTGATGGGTTCGCCTTTGCGCTGGGTGGCCTTGACCAGCAGTGCACGCTGCTCCGGATGGCGCCACAGGCCCAGTTCCAGGGTGGTACGGCCGATGGCATCGGCCACCGGCCAGCCGAACAGCATTTCGAAATACTGGTTGGCTTCGCTGATCAAGCCATCGGCCTGGCGGGTCAGTAGCACCATGTTCGGGCATAAATGGAACAATGTGGCGAAGCGCTTTTCGGAGTGGCTGAGGGCGTGTTCGCGGTCGCGCTGATGGGTGATCTCGCGGATCACTCCGATCATGCGGCGCCGTCCGGCTTTTTCAGGCGCGAGGCTGCCGCTGATTTCCAGCCAGTGCAGGCTGCCATCGGGCCACTGGATGCGATGGTGCATGGCGCGTTCGAACGGCTCTCCTGCCAGGACCGCGTGAAAACCACGCACCACCCGTGCGCTGTCTTGCGGGGCCAGCAAGTCAAGGTAGTCGAGGTCCTTGGGCAAGGGTTGATGCGGGTCAAAGCCGAATAACGCTTGAGTGCCCCGTGACCAACTGATTCTCCCCGTGTCGATTTCCCAGCACCAGGCGCCCAGCCGGGCGGCATTCAGGGCTGCCAGCAATTGCGGGGCACTGTCCCAGCTTTGCTCCGCCGCTTTGGGGTCCAGGGCGTAGATGCGGGGCAGGGGAGGTACGGGGTCGCCGGGGTTGCGCATTGTCAATGGGCCTTGGCTCGGTGAGAAGACAGCGCGGTTTTCCTTGAAACCCGAGGCCGCACAGTGTCATGCCGGTAACCCTGGCAGATCGACCTGTGCATCCAGCAGGCTCATGAAAGCCCGCGCAGCGTTCGATAGCGTCCTTTCTGTATGCACGATATAGCCTAGCTGGCGACTGAGTTGTATGCCCGGCAAAGCGATACTTGCCACTTGATCATCGAGCATGGTGCGCGGCAACACGCTCCAGGCCAGGCCGATGGACACCATCATCTTGATGGTTTCCAGGTAGTTGGTGCTCATCGCAATATTTGGCGCAAGCCCCTGGGCTTCGAACAGGCGGCTGACAATATGGTGCGTAAAGGTGTTGCCGCCGGGAAACACCGCCGGGTGCCTGGCGATATCGGCCAGGCTGATGGAACCGTTGCTGATCAGGCTGTGTTCCGGCGCTACCACAAAGTCCAGCGGGTCATCCCATACCGGCGAGGCGCGCACCAGATGGTGCGGCTCGGGCGCCAGGGTGATTACCGCCACTTCGGCGCGACCATGGAGTATTTCTTCGTAGGCCACTTCTGAATCCAAAAACTGAATATCCAGTGCCACGTTTGGGTATTGCCGTGTGAAGGTGCGCAGGATCGGTGGCAGGCGGTGCAGGCCTATATGGTGGCTGGTGGCCAGAGTGAGGCGCCCGCTAACCTCCCCTGTAAGGTTGGTCAGGGCGCGGCGGGTGTCGTCCAGCACGTTGAGGATTTGATAAGCGCGCGGCAGCAAGGCCCTGCCGGCTTCGGTCAAGCCGACTTCACGGCCCAAGCGATCAAACAAGCGCACTTTCAATTGCTGCTCCAGGCCCGCGATGCGTTTGCTGATGGCGGGCTGCGTCAGGTGCAGGCGTTCGCCGGCCCCCGAGAAGCTGCCGGTCTCGGCGATGGCGATAAAAGCATTGAGGTTGGCCAGATCCATGGTGCTATTCCAGTTGGTAATCCAAAGCATAAAAAATATGAATTTGAGTTATTTAATGTAGCGCCATACCATCAGCCTCACAAGCCAAAGGGTTATTGAAAAGCCCGGCGTATAGAAACACCGCTGATGAGGACCGACTGATGGCCGGCAAAACGCTTTACGACAAGCTTTGGGATTCCCATGAAGTGAAACGTCGCGATGATGGATCGTCGCTGATCTATATCGACCGTCACATCATCCATGAAGTGACCTCGCCCCAAGCGTTCGAAGGCCTGCGACTGGCCGGGCGCAAGCCTTGGCGCGTCGACTCCATCATCGCCACGCCGGACCACAACGTGCCGACCACTCCTGAGCGCAAGGGCGGTATCGAGGCCATTGCCGACCAGGTTTCGCGTTTGCAGGTGCAAACCCTCGACGACTATTGCGACGAATACGGCATCACCGAATTCAAGATGAATGACGTGCGCCAGGGCATCGTCCATGTGATCGGGCCGGAGCAGGGTGCGACCTTGCCGGGCATGACCGTGGTCTGCGGCGACTCCCACACCTCTACCCACGGTGCGTTCGGCGCCCTGGCCCATGGCATCGGCACCTCCGAGGTGGAACATGTGTTCGCCACCCAGTGCCTGGTCGCCAAGAAAATGAAGAACATGCTGGTACGCGTCGAAGGCCAATTGCCGTTTGGCGTGACCGCCAAGGACATCGTGCTCGCCGTGATCGGCAAGATCGGCACCGCCGGCGGTAACGGCCACGCCATCGAATTCGCCGGCAGCGCCATTCGCGACTTGTCCATCGAAGGGCGCATGACCATCTGCAACATGTCCATCGAGGCCGGTGCCCGTGTGGGCATGGTGGCGGCGGATGAGAAAACCGTGGAGTACGTCAAAGGTCGCCCGTTTGCCCCGCAAGGCGCCGATTGGGACGCCGCCGTCGAAGCCTGGAAAGACCTGGTGTCCGACGCCGATGCGGTGTTCGACACCGTGGTCGAACTCGACGCTGCGCAGATCAAGCCGCAAGTCAGCTGGGGCACTTCGCCCGAAATGGTCCTGGCCGTTGACCAGAACGTACCGGACCCGGCCAAAGAGGCCGACCTGGTCAAGCGCGGCTCCATCGAGCGCGCCCTGAAGTACATGGGCTTGAAGGCCAACCAGGCGATCACCGACATCCAGTTGGATCGCGTGTTCATTGGCTCCTGCACCAACTCGCGGATCGAAGACCTGCGCGCCGCGGCGGTGATCGCCAAGGGCCGCAAGGTTGCCTCGACCATCAAGCAAGCTATTGTGGTACCGGGTTCCGGCCTGGTGAAGGCGCAAGCCGAAGCTGAAGGCCTGGACAAGATCTTCCTCGAAGCCGGTTTTGAATGGCGTGAACCAGGCTGTTCGATGTGCCTGGCGATGAACCCGGACCGTTTGGAGTCGGGCGAGCATTGCGCGTCCACCTCCAACCGTAACTTTGAAGGGCGTCAGGGCGCCGGTGGCCGCACCCACCTGGTCAGCCCGGCCATGGCCGCCGCCGCTGCCGTCAACGGTCGTTTCATCGACGTTCGCGAATTGATCTGAGGAATACCCGATGAGAGCTTTTACCCAGCACACAGGTCTTGTAGCGCCGTTGGACCGTGCCAACGTGGACACTGACCAGATCATCCCCAAGCAGTTCTTGAAGTCGATCAAGCGCACCGGTTTTGGCCCCAACCTGTTCGATGAGTGGCGCTATCTGGATGTGGGCTACGCCTACCAGGACAACTCCAAGCGCCCGCTGAACAAAGACTTTGTGCTCAATGCCGAGCGCTATCAGGGCGCCAGTGTGTTGCTGGCCCGGGAAAACTTCGGTTGCGGCTCCAGCCGTGAACACGCGCCGTGGGCCCTGGAAGAGTACGGCTTTCGCAGCATCATCGCGCCCAGCTATGCCGACATCTTCTTCAACAACAGCTTCAAGAACGGCCTGTTGCCGATCATCTTGAGCGATGCCGAAGTGGATGAGCTGTTCCAGCAAGTGGAAGCGAATGTGGGTTATCAGCTGACCGTGGACCTGGCCGCGCAGACCGTCACCCGTCCGGATGGCAAGGTGTATCACTTTGAAGTGGATGCGTTTCGCAAGCACTGCCTGATCAACGGCCTGGACGATATCGGCCTGACCTTGCAGGACGGCGATGCGATTGCCGCGTTTGAAGCCAGGCACCGGGCGAGTCAGCCTTGGTTGTTTCGCGATGCCTGATTTGCGGTAGGCAGGACCGCCGCCATCGGGAGCAAGCCCCCTCCCACATTTGAATGCGTTCGCATATCAACATGTGGGAGGGGGCTTGCTCCCGATAGGGCCAGAACAAACACCACAAGGTCCATTGAGGAAAGCCCATGACTACCACCGCCCACACCCAAGTCGTGCAAAAACAATTCGGCGAACAGGCTGCGGCCTACCTGAGCAGTGCCGTGCACGCCCAGGGCACCGAGTTTTCGCTGCTGCAGGCCGAGCTGGCCGGGCAGGGCGCTGCACGGCTGCTGGACCTGGGTTGCGGTGCCGGTCATGTGAGTTTCCAGGTGGCGCCTCTGGTTAAAGAAGTGGTGGCCTATGACCTGTCCCGGCAGATGCTCGACGTGGTCACCGCCGCCGCGAAAGATCGCGGCCTGCACAATATCCGCACCGTCCACGGCGCCGCCGAGCGTCTGCCGTTCGCCGATGGCGAGTTCGACTTCGTGTTCAGCCGTTATTCGGCCCACCACTGGAGTGACCTGGGCCTGGCCCTGCGGGAAGTGCGCCGCGTGCTCAAGCCGGGCGGGGTGGCGGCGTTTGTGGATGTCTTGTCACCGGGTAGCCCATTGCTGGACACTTACCTGCAAACCGTCGAAGTGCTGCGCGACACCAGCCACGTGCGAGATTACGCCGCCGCCGAGTGGATGCAGCAACTCAGCGAGTCCGGTCTGCATGTGCGTAACAGTCTGCGCCAGCGCCTGCGCCTGGAGTACACCTCGTGGGTCGAGCGCATGCGCACGCCAGAGGTGCTGCGTGCGGCAATCCTTGAGCTGCAAAGGGCGATGGGCCAGGAAGTGCGCGATTATTACGAAATTCAGGCCGACGGCACCTTCAGCACCGACGTGCTGGTGGTCTTTGCCCAGTGTTGATTGATTTTTCCCGACCTGCCCACGGGCGGGTCGCTTGATGAAATGAGGAACCCATGAGCAAGCAGATTCTGATTCTCCCTGGCGACGGTATTGGTCCGGAAATCATGGCCGAAGCGGTCAAGGTGCTGGAGCTTGCAAACGCCAAGTACAGCCTGGGCTTCGAGCTGAGCCACGACGTGATCGGCGGCGCGGCCATCGACAAGCACGGCGTGCCCCTGGCTGACGAAACCCTGGACCGTGCCCGTGCGGCCGACGCCGTGTTGCTCGGCGCCGTGGGCGGCCCGAAGTGGGACAAGATCGAGCGTGACATCCGCCCGGAGCGCGGCCTGTTGAAAATCCGCGCGCAACTGGGCCTGTTCGGCAATCTGCGCCCGGCGATCCTCTACCCGCAACTCGCCGATGCCTCAAGCCTCAAGCCGGAAGTGGTGGCGGGCCTGGATATCCTGATCGTGCGTGAGCTGACCGGCGGTATCTACTTCGGCTCGCCACGGGGCGTGCGCGAGTTGGAAAATGGCGAGCGCCAGGCCTACGACACCCTGCCGTACAGCGAGAGCGAAATCCGCCGTATTGCCCGGGTCGGTTTCGATATGGCCCGTGTGCGTGGCAAAAAGGTGTGCTCGGTGGATAAAGCCAACGTGCTGGCCTCCAGCCAACTGTGGCGCGAAATCGTTGAGGAAGTGGCCAAGGATTACCCGGACGTCGAACTGAGCCACATGTACGTCGACAACGCCGCGATGCAACTGGTGCGTGCGCCCAAGCAGTTCGACGTGATCGTCACCGACAACCTGTTCGGCGACATCCTGTCCGACCAGGCGTCCATGCTCACAGGTTCCATCGGCATGTTGCCGTCGGCGTCCCTGGACACCAACAACAAGGGCATGTACGAGCCGTGTCACGGTTCGGCGCCGGACATCGCAGGCCAGGGCATTGCCAACCCGCTGGCGACCATTTTGTCGGTGTCGATGATGCTGCGTTACACCTTCAACCTGAGTGAAGCGGCCGACGCGATCGAGAAAGCCGTCAGCCTGGTACTGGACCAGGGCCTGCGCACCGGGGACATCTGGTCCCAGGGCTGCACCAGGGTCGGAACGCAAGAAATGGGCGACGCAGTAGTCGCCGCGCTGCGGAATCTGTAATCTCTCGGGCCCGCTTGCAGTTGTTGCTGCAAGGCGGCCCACTTTTTAACAAGGTGTAGTTGCGATGAAACGTGTAGGTCTGATCGGTTGGCGCGGTATGGTCGGTTCCGTGCTCATGCAGCGGATGCTGGAAGAGCAGGATTTCGATCTTATTGAGCCGGTGTTTTTCACCACTTCGAACGTAGGTGGCCAAGGGCCGTCCGTGGGCAAGGATATTGCCCCGCTCAAGGACGCCTACAGCATTGAAGAGTTGAAGACCCTCGACGTGATCCTGACGTGCCAGGGTGGCGACTACACCAGCGAAGTCTTCCCCAAGCTGCGCGAAGCCGGCTGGCAGGGTTACTGGATCGACGCCGCTTCCAGCCTGCGTATGCAGGATGACGCGGTGATCATCCTTGATCCGGTCAACCGTAAGGTCATCGACCAGCAACTGGATGCAGGCACCAAGAACTACGTGGGCGGCAACTGCACCGTCAGCCTGATGCTGATGGGGCTCGGTGGCCTGTTCGAAGCCGGCCTGGTCGAGTGGATGAGTGCCATGACCTATCAGGCTGCTTCCGGTGCCGGTGCGCAGAACATGCGCGAGCTGATCAAACAGATGGGCGCGACCCATGCCGCTGTCGCCGATCAACTGGCCGACCCGGCCAGCGCGATTCTCGACATCGACCGTCGTGTGGCCGAAGCCATGCGCAGCGACGCCTACCCGACCGAGAACTTCGGCGTGCCATTGGCCGGTAGCTTGATCCCGTGGATCGACAAGGAACTGCCCAACGGTCAGAGCCGCGAGGAGTGGAAGGCCCAGGCCGAGACCAACAAGATCCTCGGTCGCTTCAAGAACCCGATTCCGGTGGACGGCATCTGCGTGCGCATTGGCGCCATGCGTTGCCACAGCCAGGCGTTGACCATCAAGCTGAACAAAGACGTGCCGATCGCCGATATCGAAGGCTTGATCAGCCAGCACAACCCTTGGGTCAAGCTGGTGCCGAACAACCGCGATATCAGCATGCAGGAGCTGAGCCCGACCAAGGTCACCGGCACCCTGAATGTACCGGTGGGCCGTCTGCGCAAGCTGAACATGGGTAGCCAGTTCCTCGGTGCGTTCACCGTCGGCGACCAGCTGCTGTGGGGCGCGGCTGAACCGCTGCGTCGCATGTTGCGGATTTTGCTGGAGCGTTGATCGCTTTCTTGCATTGAAGAACCCCGCGCTCTGGTGACAGGCGCGGGGTTTTTTATTGTTCTGTCGGGCGCTATCGGGAGCAAGCCCCCTCCCACATTCAACCCAGTTCCAACCTTGAAATGGAGGGCAAGTGTGGGAGGGGGCTTGCTCCCGATAGCGCCATCAGCCACACCACAAGGCCCAGGCTAATTGCCTCACCCCCAGCCACCCGGTAAAGTGCCGCTCCCCCCTGCAATGCCCGAGGCAGCCCCCATGACCCAGACCTTTGAAATCGCCGTGATCGGTGCCACCGGCACCGTGGGTGAAACACTGGTGCAGATCCTCGAAGAACTGGATTTCCCGGTAGGCACCCTGTATTTGCTGGCGGGCAGCAACTCGGCGGGGGCTTCGGTGCCGTTTCGTGGCAAGAACGTGCGGGTCAAAGAGGTCGACGAGTTCGATTTCAGCAAGGCGCAGTTGGCGTTCTTCGCAGCAGGCCCGGCGGTGACCCTGAGTTTCGCCCCGCGCGCCACAGCCGCTGGCTGTTCGGTGATCGACTTGTCCGGTGCATTGCCTGCCGAACAGGCGCCGCCAGTGGTGCCGCAGGCCAACGCCCAGGTGTTGAACGGTTTGAAAAAGCCGTTCCAGCTCGCCAGCCCAAGCCCGTCTGCCACCTACCTGGCGGTAGTGCTCGCGCCGTTGCGGGGTTTGGTGGACATCCAGCGCGTGAATGTCACCGCCAACCTGGCGGTCTCTGCCCAGGGCCGGGAGGCCGTCAGCGAGTTGGCGCGGCAGACCGCTGAGTTATTGAACGTGCGTCCACTGGAACCGAAGTTCTTCGATCGGCAAATGGCGTTCAACCTGCTGGCTCAAGTCGGTACGCCAGACGCCCAAGGTCATACAGCCTTGGAGAAACGCCTCGTACACGAGCTGCGTGCCGTGCTGGAAACACCTTTGCTAAAGATTTCCGCAACCTGCGTTCAAGCCCCGGTGTTTTTCGGCGATAGCCTGACAGTGTCGTTGCAATTGGCCGCGCCGGTCGATCTGGCCGCAGTCAACCGTGCACTCGATGCTGCGCCGGGTATCGAGCTGGTTGAGGAGGGCGATTACCCAACGGCTGTAGGCGATGCGGTCGGCCAGGATGTGGTTTACGTAGGACGCGTACGTGCAGGTGTCGACGACCCCGCGGAACTAAATCTGTGGTTGACGTCAGATAACGTACGCAAGGGCTCGGCCCTGAACGCTGTGGAGCTGGCGCAGTTGTTGATAAAAGGCCTTGTGTAAAAGATACTTGGCGGCAATTTGTAGATTGATTCTAGCCAGGCGCTATGCTTGGTTCCAAGTGAAACACAAGCGCGTCGGTGACCTATCGGCTCGCCATGCCTTATGGCAGCGGTTACCAACCTTCTCGCAGGGCGGGGAGCGTTCAAACAAAGGATGAGGCTATGGTTCAAGTTCGCAAACTGGTGTTAGCAATAGCGGCCGCCTCGGCGCTGTCCTCCGGTATGGCGCAGGCGCTGCAACTTGGGGAGATGACCCTCAAGTCGAAGTTGAACCAGCCGCTGTCGGTGGAAATCGAATTGCGTGATGTGGGCGGCCTCACGGCGGCCGAGATCACTCCGAGCCTGGCTTCTGCCCAGGCCTTCGTGGATGCGGGCGTTGACCGCCAGGCGTTTCTCGACGACCTGACGTTCACCCCGGTGATCAACCCCGAAGGTCGCAGCGTGGTGCGCGTGACCTCCAGCAAGCCGCTGCCCGATTCCTATGTGCGTTTCCTGCTGCAGGTGCAATGGCCCAATGGCCGTTTGATGCGTGACTACAGCGTACTGCTCGACCCGGCCAAGTTCGACCAGCCGGCACCGACTGCCAGCGCGCCGGCCATTACCGCACCTGCCGCCGGCACGCCCGCCCAGCACACCACCACGTCCCGCGACACCTTGTGGGAAATCGCCGCGAAGAATCGTAACGGCGCCTCGGTCCAGCAGACGATGCTGGCGATCCAGGCGCTCAACCCTGACGCTTTTATCGATGGCAATATCAACCGCCTGAAAACCGGCCAGGTCCTGCGCCTGCCAGATGTCACGCAAAGTACGGCGCTGGCGCAGCCTCAAGCGATCGCCGAAGTCAGCGCGCAGAACGCCGCATGGCGTCAGGGCCGTCGTACCCCCAAGGGCCAAGTGGCCGGCAAGGCGCAGTTGGATGCGACCAAGCGTACCCAGGCCGGCAATGCGCCGACGAGCACCCAGGCTAGGGACAACTTGAGCCTGGTCTCGGCCGAAGCCGCCAAGCAAGGTACGAAGGGCAAGGCCGGTGATAACCGCGCATTGAGCGACAAGCTGGCGATGACCCAGGAAGAGCTGGACACCACCCGCCGCGATAACGAAGAACTGAAGAGCCGCGCCGCCGACTTGCAAAGCCAGTTGGACAAGTTGCAAAAGCTGATTCAGTTGAAGAATGACCAGTTGGCTCGCTTGCAGGCGCAAAACGGTGAGCCGGCTACGGCTGCAATCCCTGCGCAGCTGGCAGGTGAGCCCGCAGCAGAGCCTGCGGCGCCCGCTGCAACCCCTGCAACCCCTGCACCCGCCGCTGAACCGCCCAAGCCGGTCGCGGCACCTGCTACCACCGAAGGCAAGTTCAATGACTTGCTGACCAACCCTATTATCCTCGGCATCATTGGCGGGGCAGGCATCCTGGTGGTGCTGTTGCTTCTGTTGCTATGGGCGCGTCATCGCAATGCCCGCCGCGAAGAGGAAAAGCATCTGCGCATGGCGCGGGCGCTGGCCGAAGAGCCTGAGTTCACGCCCAATATTGACCAGGACCTGCCGCCTGACAGTTTTGAAGGCCTTGAAGTGCCACCGCCGAGCGTCAAGCTGGGCGCCGCGCCAGCGCCTGCCCCGGTGGCTGAGCCGGTTGTCGTGCCGACTGTCGCTTCCGTGCTCGCACCCCTGGCCGTCGCTGTTGCCCAGGAGAATTCCAGCGATGCATTGGCTCAGGCCCAGTCCCATATCGACCGCGGCCACCTGAACCAGGCGGCTGATGTGCTTGAACAAGCCATCAAGCATGAGCCCAAGCGCAGCGACCTGCGTTTGAAGCTGATGGAAGTCTACGGCCTGCAGAACGACAAGGACGGCTTCGTCACCCAGGAGCGCCAATTGGTCGCCAACGGTGAGAACCACGCCCAGGTCGAGCAGCTCAAGAGCCGCTTCCCGGCCATGGCCGTGCTGGCAGCGGGCGTCAGCGCCGCCGTGGCTGCTGCGGCTCTCGATGCGCAGTACGTCAAGGATTTGCTCGATGACAAGCCGGCCGCGCCTGAGCCGGCGGACACCTTCGACAACGATTTTGACCTTAGCCTGGATGAGCTGGAAGCTGCCTCGCCGGCCGAGATCGCCCGGGACCAGCAAACCTTTGAAGCGCTGCTGCAACAACAGACTGAGGCCAAGGCCGATGCGCAGGATCTCTCGGACTTTGATCTGGACCTGCAACTGGATCCGCCAGCGTCGAAATCCGATGACGACTTCCTCTCGGGACTTGAGGAGCAGATGAAGGACGTGCCGCCTGTCGAGCCGCCCACCCTGACACCTGCCGCGCTGGACGAATTCGAGTTGCCGGAAGACTTTGACCTGTCCCTGGCTGATGAGCCGACGGCCCCGGCAGCCAAGCCCGATGCGTTTGCCTCGGAACTGGACGACGTCAATGCCGAGTTGGACCGATTGTCCCAGAGCCTGGAGCACCCGCCGATCGAGCCGACCTTCACGGCCGAGGATGCCGCGCTGGGCGGTGATGATGAACCGGATTTCGATTTCCTCTCAGGCACGGATGAAGTCGCTACCAAGCTCGACCTGGCCCAGGCTTACATCGACATGGGTGATGCCGATGGCGCTAAAGACATCCTTGATGAAGTCTTGGTCGAAGGCAACGAAGACCAGCGTGGCGAAGCCAAGGAAATGCTCGGCCGAATCTAAAGCCAGGCGCTATAACAGTGTGGGAGGGGCGGTGCGACGATTCGACTTGCTCCCTCCCACATTTGTTTGGCATCGATCCATAACAAAACGCCCGTCAGGCATCCGACGCCTTTATAATGCCCGCCTTTGCGCAACTCATCAGGCTCTCAGTTCTTGGCAAATATAGATAACGCGGCCGCCGAAATGGCGGCCGCCGGCTTTTACCGCATCGCCCTGGGCGTGGAATACAAAGGCTCGCGCTATCGCGGCTGGCAGCGTCAGGCCTCCGGCGTGCTGACGGTGCAGGAAACCCTCGAAAACGCCCTGTCCAAAGTCGCTGACTCGCCGGTGTCGCTGATGTGCGCCGGGCGTACCGACGCTGGCGTACACGCGTGTGGCCAGGTGGTGCACTTCGACACCCAGGCCGAGCGGTCGATGAAGGCGTGGGTGATGGGGGCGAATATCAATTTGCCCCACGACGTGAGTGTGAGCTGGGCCAAGGTCATGCCGGCGCATTTTCATGCACGCTTCAAGGCCATCGCCCGGCGTTACCGCTACGTGATCTACAACGATCAGATCCGGCCCGCGCATCTCAATGAAGAAATTACCTGGAACCACCGCCCACTGGATGCAGAGCGCATGGCCGAGGCCGCGCAGCACCTGGTGGGCGTGCATGACTTCAGCGCCTTCCGCGCCGGCCAGTGCCAGGCCAAGTCGCCGATCAAGGAAGTTCATCACCTGCGAGTCACCCGCCACGGCAAGATGATCGTGCTGGATATTCGCGCCGGGGCGTTCCTGCATCACATGGTGCGCAACATTGCCGGCGTGCTGATGACCATCGGCGCCGGCGAGCGCCCGGTTGAGTGGGCTAGGGAAGTGCTGGAAAGCCGCATCCGTCGCACGGGTGGCGTCACGGCGCACCCGTTTGGCCTGTATTTGGTGGATGTGGAGTACCGCGACGAGTTCCAGTTGCCGGAACGCTTTATCGGGCCACACTTCCTCACAGGTTTCAGTGAACTTGGCGGCTGACGCCCGGAAAAGCTTTTGTTAACATCCGGGACTTTCTCGGTCCAACCCTGAGGTTCCTACGACATGTCAGCCGTTCGCAGCAAGATTTGCGGGATTACCCGCATAGAAGACGCGCTGGCGGCAGTCGAGGCAGGGGCCGATGCCATCGGTCTGGTGTTTTATGCCAAAAGCCCGCGCGCGGTGAATGTGCTGCAGGCGCGGGCCATCATTGCGGCGCTGTCGCCTTTCGTGACCACCGTGGGCTTGTTCGTCAACGCCAGTCGCTGCGAACTCAATGAAACCCTGGATGCGGTGCCGCTGGACATGCTGCAGTTCCATGGCGATGAAACGCCTGATGAGTGTGAGAGTTATCAGCGCCCGTACATCAAGGCGTTGCGGGTCAAGACGGGCGACGATATCGCCGCGGCGTGTGCCGCGTATATCGGCGCTCGCGGGATCCTGCTCGACACCTACGTCGAAGGCGTACCGGGTGGTACGGGTGAGGCGTTCGATTGGTCGCTGATTCCCGAAGGGTTGAGCAAGCCGATCATCCTGGCCGGTGGGCTCAACCCTGTGAACGTCGGGGCTGCCATCGAGCAGGTGCGGCCGTATGCCGTGGACGTCAGCGGTGGGGTGGAGCAGGGCAAGGGCATCAAGGATCACAACAGGATTCGCGCATTCATGCAGGCCGTGCGCAACAGCAGTGGCGGGATGTGACGGCTGGCAGTCTGCCGCCGTCCATAACTACCACTGTGTAAAACAGCCCGGCGCCGCCTGTGGGTGGCCCGGAAATGAAGTGGCAACCCTGCGCTGGCAGGTTGTCTGGAAGGCTGAGGATGCAGGCGGGAAATGGCAGGTCCAACGTCTGACCCCGTCCCGCAGGCATCATCGCCACATATGAATTTAGCTCAAGGGCATACGCGGGGCTGTGTTCAAGCCACCGGTACTGGAGAAAGAAAGCATGAGCAACTGGTTAGTAGACAAACTGATCCCTTCGATCATGCGTTCCGAGGTGAAGAAAAGCTCGGTTCCTGAAGGTCTGTGGCACAAGTGCCCGTCCTGCGACGCGGTGCTGTACCGCCCGGAGCTGGAAAAGACCCTGGATGTTTGCCCCAAGTGCAATCACCACATGCGTATCGGCGCGCGCGCGCGCATCGACATCTTCCTGGATGCCGATGGCCGCAACGAACTGGGCGCTGACCTGGAGCCGGTCGACCGTCTCAAGTTCCGCGACAGCAAGAAGTACAAGGACCGTCTGGTCGGTGCGCAGAAGCAGACCGGCGAGAAGGACGCGCTGATCTCGGTCAGCGGCAAGCTGCTGGGCATGCCGGTGGTGGTCTCGGCCTTCGAGTTTTCCTTCATGGGCGGTTCCATGGGCGCCATCGTCGGTGAGCGCTTTGTGCGTGCGGCCAACTACGCCCTGGAAAACCGTTGCCCGATGATCTGCTTCGCCGCCTCCGGTGGTGCGCGTATGCAGGAAGCGCTGATCTCCCTGATGCAAATGGCCAAGACCTCGGCGGTACTGGCGCGTCTGCGCGAAGAAGGCATTCCGTTCATCTCGGTACTGACCGACCCGGTCTACGGCGGCGTTTCCGCCAGCCTGGCGATGCTCGGCGATGTGATCGTCGGCGAGCCCAAGGCGCTGATCGGTTTTGCCGGCCCGCGTGTGATCGAGCAAACCGTGCGCGAGAAGCTGCCGGAAGGCTTCCAGCGCAGCGAGTTCCTGCTGGAGCACGGTGCTATCGACCTGATCATCCCGCGTGGCGAACTGCGTCCACGTCTGGGTAACCTGCTGGCGCAAATGATGGGCCTGCCGACGCCTGTGTACGTCGCGCCTAAAGTCGAGCCAATCGTCGTGCCGCCGGTGCCTGCAAACCTATGACCCAACGTACCCTGGGCGAATGGCTCGCCTACCTTGAGCAGTTGCATCCGTCCGCCATCGACATGGGCCTGGAGCGCTCGCAACAGGTAGCGGCCCGCCTCGGGTTGGGCCAGCCGGCACCGCGTGTGATCACGGTGACCGGCACCAATGGCAAGGGCTCCACCTGTGCCTTTGTCGCGGCGCTGTTGCAGGCCCAGGGCCTGAAGGTCGGTGTGTACAGCTCGCCGCACCTGCTGCGCTACAACGAGCGGGTGCAGCTCAATGGCGTCGAAGCCACGGACGAGCAGTTGTGCGCAGCCTTCGCTGCCCTGGATGCCGGGCGTGGCGATATTTCCCTGACCTATTTCGAGATGGGCACCCTGGCGGCGTTCTGGCTGTTCGAGCGTGCGCAACTGGATGTGGTCGTACTGGAAGTCGGCCTCGGCGGGCGCCTGGATACGGTCAACGTGGTGGATGCCGACCTGGCGCTGGTCACCAGCATCGGTGTTGATCATGCCGACTACCTGGGCAATACCCGCGAGTCCGTGTCCTATGAAAAGGCCGGGATTTTCCGCCAGGGCAGGCCGGCGCTGTGTGGCGACCTGGATCCGCCGCAACCTTTGCTGGACAAGGTGCGCGAACTGGATTGCCCGTTCTACCTGCGCGGTCGTGAATTCAAACTCGACATCGGTGCGACCCATTGGCAATGGCGCGGGCATGATGCCCGTGGCAAGGTGGTCGAGCTGCTTGATTTGCCGCTGCTGAACCTGCCGATGGAAAACGCTGCGCTCGCGCTGCAAGCCTATTTGCTGCTGGATCTGCCGTGGGATGCCGAGCAGATCGGCGCAACCCTGCGGGCGACGAAAGTGGTGGGGCGCCTGGATCGTCGGGTGCTCGACTGGCAAGGCAAGCGCCTGAACCTGTTGTTGGATGTGGGGCACAACCCCCATGCGGCTCACTATTTGGCGCAGCGCCTGGCGCGCACGCCACCGGCCGGCCGTCGACTGGCGGTGTTCGGGCTGTTGGCCGACAAGGATCTGGATGGGGTGGTTGCGCCGTTGCTTGGCAGTGTTCAGTCTTGGGCTGTTGCGCCGCTGGATACGCCGCGCAGCCGGCCGGCGGTTGAGCTGCAGACCGCCTTGCAGAACCTTGGCGCGCCCGTGACGTCGTATGCAAGCATCACTGCCGCCCTTGAAGCGCAGTGTGCGGTGGCTACGGCAGAGGACGAAATCCTGTTGTTCGGATCATTTTATTGTGTTGCCGAGGCGCTCGAATGGCTGGCCCGGCGCTCCACGGAGGAAGCTGCACATGGCATTACTGGATAGCGCATACAAGCAGCGAATGGTTGGAGCCCTGGTATTGGTGGCGTTGGCAGTCATCTTCCTGCCGATGCTGTTTTCCCGTCAGGACGAGCAGCGCCAGGTGGTGGTTGAAGCGCCCGCTGCGCCCCAGGCGCCGGTGGTGCCCCAGGTTCAGGTCGAGCCGGTGGTGGTGCCCGAGCCTCAGGCGTTGCCGGAAGAACCTGTACCTGTCGAGGAGGAGGTCGCCACGCAACCGGCTCCTTCGATGCCGGTGCAGCCAAGTGTGCCGGTGGTCAAGCCGACGCCGGCACCGGCTGTCGCTGCCAAACCGCCTGCACCGGCGCCCACGCCCAAGCCTGTGGCGCCGCAGCCTGCTGCGCCGGGTAAACCGGATGTGGGCCAGAGCCGCATTGATCCCAATGGCCTGCCGATCAGTTGGTCGATCCAGCTCGCCAGCCTGGCCAATCGCGAAAGTGCCGACGCCTTGCAGAAAAAGCTGCGTGCCCAGGGTTATAACGCTTACATCCGCAGCGCCGATGGCAAGAATCGTGTGTTTGTCGGGCCGCTGATCGAGCGCGCCGAGGCTGATCGCCTGCGCGATTTGCTGGGTCGCCAGCAGAACCTCAATGGGTTTGTGGTGCGCTTCCAGCCAGAGCGCGGCTGATTCAAGCAGGCATTAACGCAATCTAAGTGTGGGAGGGGGCTTGCTCCCGATAGCGGTGGGTCAGTCAGTACATCTGATACTGACACACTTCAATCGGGAGCAAGCCCCCTCCCACATTGGTTTATGGTGGGCTTGAAATGGCGTTCACACCGCCCAATCTATTGATTTGCAAAGCAGCCGCAATCACCGCTTACCGATAGCCCGGCGCTCTGCTAAAATGCGCCGCCTTATCCGTACGTAGGCTGCACTGTGCCATTTACCTGGGTTGATTGGGCGATCGTTGCAATCGTCGCCATCTCCGCTTTGATCAGTCTGAGCCGCGGCTTCGTAAAAGAAGCACTGTCGTTGCTGACCTGGATCATCGCAGGAGTCGTAGCCTGGATGTTCGGTGGTTCACTGTCGGTCTACCTGGCCGGGTACATAGAGACACCTTCGGCTCGCGTCATCGCGGGCTGCGCCATCATGTTCATCGCCACGCTGCTGGTGGGGGCAATGGTCAATTATCTTATTGGCGAGTTGATACGTGTCACCGGCCTCTCCGGGACCGATCGATTTCTCGGCATGGCCTTCGGCGCCGCGCGTGGCGCGTTGCTGGTGGTTGTGGCGGTCGGGCTGTTGAGCCTGGGGCCGGTACAGCAGGATTCGTGGTGGCAGGAGTCTGTACTCGTGCCAAAATTTCTATTGGTTGCAGATTGGTCCAAGAACCTCATATTGGGGTGGAGCAGTCAGTGGCTGGCCAGCGGAATCAGCGTACCCGCTGATCTTCCGTTCAAGGAACACCTCTTGCCGGCGCAAACGCCTCAGTAAGCTGTGTTCAGTCAAGATTCATTAAGTAGGGGTTGCGTCGCATGTGTGGCATCGTCGGTATCGTCGGTAAGTCGAACGTCAATCAGGCGCTGTATGACGCGCTAACCGTCCTCCAGCACCGCGGCCAGGACGCTGCCGGTATTGTGACCAGCCACGACGGCCGGTTATTCCTGCGCAAGGACAATGGCCTGGTGCGTGACGTGTTCCATCAGCGTCACATGCAGCGCCTCGTCGGGCACATGGGCATTGGCCATGTGCGCTACCCGACTGCCGGTAGCTCGACTTCGGCCGAAGCTCAGCCGTTCTACGTCAACTCGCCTTACGGCATCACCCTGGCGCACAACGGTAACCTGACCAACGTTGAACAGCTGGCCAAGGAGATCTACGAATCTGACCTGCGCCACGTCAACACCAGTTCCGACTCGGAAGTGCTGCTCAACGTGTTCGCCCACGAACTGGCCCAGCGCGGCAAGCTGCAGCCGACCGAAGAAGACGTGTTTGCTGCCGTGATCGACGTGCACAACCGTTGCGTCGGTGGTTATGCCGTGGTGGCGATGATCACCGGGTACGGCATCGTCGGTTTCCGCGACCCCCACGGCATCCGTCCGATCGTGTTCGGCCAGCGTCACACCGACGAAGGCGTCGAGTACATGATCGCGTCCGAAAGCGTGTCCCTGGATGTACTGGGCTTCACCCTGATCCGCGACCTGGCGCCGGGCGAGGCTGTCTACATCACCGAAGACGGCAAGCTGCACACCCGCCAGTGCGCCGTTGCGCCGAAGCTGACCCCGTGCATCTTCGAACACGTCTACCTGGCGCGTCCGGACTCGATCATCGACGGTGTGTCGGTCTACAAGGCGCGTCTGCGCATGGGCGAGAAGCTGGCCGAGAAGATCCTGCGCGAGCGTCCTGAGCACGACATCGATGTGGTTATCCCGATTCCGGACACCAGCCGTACCGCTGCGCTGGAACTGGCCAACCACCTGGGCGTCAAGTTCCGCGAAGGCTTCGTCAAGAACCGCTACATCGGCCGTACCTTCATCATGCCCGGCCAGGCTGCGCGCAAGAAATCGGTGCGTCAGAAGCTTAACGCCATCGAGCTTGAGTTCCGCGGCAAGAACGTGATGCTGGTGGATGACTCCATCGTACGCGGCACCACCTGCAAGCAGATCATCCAGATGGCCCGCGAAGCCGGTGCGAAGAACGTGTACTTCTGTTCTGCGGCGCCTGCGGTGCGTTACCCGAACGTGTACGGTATCGACATGCCGAGCGCCCATGAGCTGATTGCGCATAATCGTTCGACTCAGGACGTGGCCGACCTGATCGGCGCCGACTGGCTGATCTACCAGGACCTGCCGGACCTGATCGAAGCGGTTGGCGGGGGCAAGATCAAGATCGAGCAGTTCGACTGCGCCGTGTTCGACGGCAAGTACGTGACCGGAGATGTCGACGAGGCTTATCTGAACAAGATCGAGCAGGCGCGTAACGACTCGTCCAAGATCAAGACCCAGGCGGTCAGCGCGATCATCGACCTGTACAACAACTGAGTAGACACCGGCCCTGAGGGGCCGGTTTTGTATCTTAAATAACGTATTGAGTAAGGAGTCGCAGCATGAGTCAGGAATGGGATGCCGGTCGGTTGGACAGCGACCTCGATGGCGTAGCTTTCGATACCCTGGCTGTGCGCGCCGGCCAGCACCGCACCCCGGAAGGGGAGCACGGTGACCCGATGTTCTTCACCTCAAGCTACGTGTTCCGCACGGCGGCCGACGCTGCGGCGCGTTTTTCCGGTGAGGTGCCGGGCAACGTGTACTCGCGCTACACCAACCCGACCGTGCGCGCGTTCGAAGAGCGTATCGCGGCCCTGGAGGGCGCTGAGCAGGCTGTGGCGACCGCGACCGGCATGGCGGCCATCCTGGCGGTGGTGATGAGCCTGTGCAGCGCTGGCGACCATGTGCTGGTGTCGCGCAGCGTGTTCGGCTCGACCATCAGCCTGTTCGAGAAGTACTTCAAGCGCTTCGGTATCGAAGTGGATTACGTGCCCCTGGCGGATTTGTCCGGCTGGGATGCGGCGATCAAGGCCAATACCAAGCTGCTGTTCGTCGAATCGCCGTCGAACCCGCTGGCCGAGTTGGTCGACATCGCTGCGCTGTCCGAAGTCGCCCACGCCAAGGGTGCGATGCTGGTGGTGGATAACTGCTTCTGCACCCCGGCCTTGCAGCAACCGCTGAAGCTGGGTGCGGACATCGTGGTGCACTCGGCAACCAAGTTCATCGACGGCCAGGGCCGTTGCATGGGCGGCGTGGTGGCTGGGCGCAGCGAGCAGATGAAGGAAGTGGTGGGCTTCCTGCGTACCGCCGGCCCGACCCTGAGCCCGTTCAACGCCTGGATCTTCCTCAAGGGCCTGGAAACCCTCAGCCTGCGTATGAAAGCCCATTGCGCCAACGCCCAGGCCCTGGCCGAGTGGCTGGAGCAGCAGGACGGTATCGAGAAGGTGCACTACGCTGGCCTCAAGAGCCACCCGCAACACGCCTTGGCCCAGCGCCAGCAGCGTGGTTTTGGTGCGGTGGTGAGTTTCGAAGTCAAGGGCGGCAAAGACGGCGCCTGGCGCTTTATCGATGCGACGCGCTTGATCTCCATTACCGCCAACCTGGGTGACAGCAAGACCACCATCACCCACCCGAGCACCACCTCCCATGGGCGCCTGGCGCCGCAGGAGCGTGAAGCGGCCGGTATCCGTGACAGCCTGATCCGTATCGCGGTGGGCCTGGAAGATGTAGCAGACTTGCAGGCAGACCTGGCCCGCGGGCTGGCGGCCTTGTGATCGAGTGGTCCATGGAGGCCGCAGCGGCCAGTAACGGACGCGTTGCGCTGGTAACGGGCGCGGCGCGGGGCATTGGCCTGGGGATTGCCGCGTGGCTGATCAGCGAAGGCTGGCAGGTGGTGTTGACCGACCTTGACCGCGAGCGCGGCGCCAAAGTGTCCAAGGTGCTGGGTGATAACGCCTGGTTCATCACCATGGACGTGGCCGACGAGAAGCAAGTGGCCCAGGGGGTTGCCGAGGTGTTGGGGCAGTTCGGGCGACTCGACGCGCTGGTCTGCAATGCCGCCGTGGCTGACCCGCGCAATATCACCCTGGAAAGCCTCGATCTGGCGTACTGGAATCGCGTGCTGGCGGTGAACCTCGGCGGGCCGATGCTGTTGGCCAAGCATTGCGCGCCGTACCTGCGCGCCCACGGCGGTGCGATCGTCAACCTGGCCTCGACCCGGGCCCGTCAATCGGAGCCGGATACCGAAGCTTACGCGGCGAGCAAGGGTGGCTTGCTGGCCCTGACTCACGCCTTGGCCATGAGCCTGGGGCCAGAGGTTCGGGTCAATGCGGTCAGCCCTGGCTGGATTGATGCGCGTGATCCTGCTGCACGGCGTGCGGAGCCGCTCACCGATGCTGATCATGCCCAGCATCCGGCGGGCAGGGTCGGTACTGTAGAGGACGTGGCGGCGATGGTGGCCTGGTTGCTGTCGCGTCAGGCCGGGTTTGTCACCGGGCAAGAGTTTGTGGTGGACGGTGGCATGAGCAAGAAGATGATTTACAGCGAGTAGGGCGGTTAGCCGTCTTGAAGTGATTTTGTCTTTTTCAGAAAAACTTCAAGCAGGCTATTGACTTAGGTCCGCTACCTGCGTAAATTTCGCGGCCTCAACGAAGCAAAGGGTGATTAGCTCAGCTGGGAGAGCATCTGCCTTACAAGCAGAGGGTCGGCGGTTCGATCCCGTCATCACCCACCACTTCTTGAGAGTCTTGCACTTGTGGCAAGACGCAACGTTAAAGGTTGCACCGACGCGCAGCGGTAGTTCAGTCGGTTAGAATACCGGCCTGTCACGCCGGGGGTCGCGGGTTCGAGTCCCGTCCGCTGCGCCATATTTTCCAGGTTCGATGTGTCGAGCTTGAGATTGAACAACCCAGGTTGATCGATCAGATGTTCAAAGGTGGTTGAGGCTTTACGCTCAATCAGCCAAGCGATACGCAGCGGTAGTTCAGTCGGTTAGAATACCGGCCTGTCACGCCGGGGGTCGCGGGTTCGAGTCCCGTCCGCTGCGCCATATCTGCATCAAGGCCCACTGAACGCCTTGAAGCACAAGAAAGCCACTGGCTGACTTGATCCGATAGCAAAGACCCTGGTCGAAAGACCGGGGTTTTTTGTGTCTGGCGTTTGAAAAAACGTCATTGTGTTTGTGACATCGTCCTCATTTATAGGCAAGCGGCTGACAGATCGTCTCGATCTTGTCGGCCGTTTTGCGTTGTTGTGTCAAAAAATTTCAATGTGGTTATTTGCCGCAGGCGCAGAAACCTTTAAAGTTAACCCTTCGGTCAACTTTGCACTGTCATCATGGCCTTTTGATTCGTCGTAAAAAGGCTTCTGCAAGTCTCGATATTCGGTGTACTTAACCATAAGGGCGGATTTATAACCGCTCAGAGGATGATCCATGTCCAACCGTGAAATAACCCGGCGCTCGTTCCTCCAGGGCGGCCTGGTGGCGGGTGTGAGCGTCACGCTGACACCGCTGAGCACCCAGGCGCTGGCTGCCCTGATGGAAAACAGCGTTACCGTGCCGTCCGAAAAATGGCTGGGCAATAACGGCAAGGCGCGTCAGCGTAACGATGCGTTGTCCAAAGTGTGCGGCAGCAAAGTCTTCGCCCGCGACATCCGCTCCAAGGACATGCCCGGCTGGCCTGCGCAGCAAGGTCACGCCATGCTGCTGAAAACCATCAAGGCCGACCATATTTATGCGGGCTACGACCTGGCGTGGCTCGGCGCCGATCTGCAGCCGGATCGTATCGTCACCGCTGCCGATCTGGACAAGGACGGTATCGTTTTCCCCGAGGAACATGCTCCGGACCCGCTGCTGCCTGAAGGCAAGGTGCCGATGTTTATCGGTCACCCGGTGGCGATCCTGATCTGGAACGATTTCGAGCGTTTCCGCCAGGCCAAGAACAAACTCAAATTCAACGACAAGGCGATTCGTTACGGCGCCAAAGTGCCGTACTACGAAGGCGACCCTTACGGTAGCTTCCGCTATGTGCGCGTTGGCGGCGCCACCTCGGCCGATGAAGACGAATTTGCCAGCCTCAAGGATTCGATTCTGTTTCCGATGCTGAAAAACCGTCGCCCGGTATGGAATTCACAACCGAATCTGCACGGCAACCTGACCGAGCGCGGGCTGTTCTACGCCGACCGCATGAAGAGTCAGATCAACACACCGCCGGACAACTGGCTGGTGTTCGACGAGCGCTACAAGACCCCGTCAATCGAGCCGGCCGCCATGGAGCCGGACAACGGCAACGGTTGGTACGATCCGGCAACCAAGACCCTGCACTTCGTGGTGGCCACCCAGTGCCCGTTGGAGGTGGCCACCGAGACTGCGAAAATGATCTCGCCGTCGCGCTTCGGCCTGGCCAACCTGAACATGCACCCCGGTTACACCGTGGGGTACGGCTCCAAGGACCACAACATCTTTGTCTACTACGCCGCCCTCGCGGCGTTGTACGGTGCCGGCGTGCCGGTGCGTCTGGCCAATGACCGTTACGAGCAGTTCCAGAGTGGCATCAAGCGTCATCCGTTCGACATTCGTTACCAATTGGCTGTCGACAAGAACGATCACAGCTTCAAGATCTTCCTCGCCGACATGAGCGTCGACGGCGGTGGCCGGATCAACTACAGCCCCTCGGTCGCCGCAGTAGGCGCCACGGCCGCACAGTCGATCTACTACATGCCGCAGAACGACCTGCAAGTCACCGCGTATCACTCGCGGGGCGTTGAAGCCGGTTCGATGCGTGGTTACGGCACCCTGCAAAGCATGGCCGCGACGGAAATGATGGTCGACGAAATCGCCGGTCGTCTCGGTGTGGATGCTATCGAGTTGCGCCGCAAGAACGCACTGCGTTCGGGCATGAAAAACACCCAGGGCGCCATTCCTGCCGGTGCGTTGCGCCTGCACGAAATCCTCGACAAAGCCTCTGTGCACGAGGTCTGGAAAAACCGCGACGCGATCAAGCAACAACGCGAAGCCGCGGACCCGGATAACTGGTACGGCGTGGGTTTTGCTATCTGCCAGAAAGACTTTGGCACTGGTTCCGAAGCACCGATGGCCAGTATCGAATTCAGCGCTGACGGTCGCATCAGCCTGCGTCATATCGGTATCGAAATCGGCACCGGTATGTCTACCTCGCAATCGCTGGTCGTTGCCGATTTCCTTGGCAGCCCGGCACACGAAGTGAAGACCGGCGAAACAGAGTGGAAGGAAATGCAGCTGATCACCAGCGGCAACCCTTACATCATGAGCCAGGCCGAGCAGGACAACCTGCTGCGCAACCCGCGCTGGGTGGGCAAGCTCGCTTCGGCATCTTCGGCCACCAACTCGGCGTACTACTTCAGCCACGCCACCCGTGAAGCGGCGCGCGTGCTGTTCAACCATGGTTTGTGGCCGGCGGCGCTGGAGATCTGGCGTCAGGGCCCGTTCGGCGGTCAGGCCAACCCGTATGTGGTGCGCCGCGAAGATGCGCATTGGGTCGACGGCAAGCTCACCGCCAACGGCATGCAGCCGCTCAGTTTTGAAGAATTGGCCAAGCGTGCCCACGAGCGCGGCCTGGTCACCGCGGCCACTGTGCACGGTTTCAACCGCTGGAGTTGGGCCGAGGCTGAATACAGCATCGACGGCGTGCGTGAGCGCCTGCCGCTCGACGGCCTGGCCGTGAAGTACGGCGACGGCGCGCCAAAAGCCAAGCAGGCGCTGATGAGCACTGCCGGCTTCCATCTGCTGGATCGCCAGAACATCAGCTACCCCGCGACGCAGTTGAACAACGCTGCCGTGACTTACTACAGCCCGGTCGCCACATTGGTCGAGCTGAAGGTCAATAAGGGCTCGGCGCAGGTGGAGGTGCTCAATCACCATTCGTGGATCGAGTGCGGTCGCGTGTTGGTTGAGGAGTTAGTCAAAGGTCAGCTTGAGGGCGGTGTCGCCATGGGCATCGGCCACGCATTGATGGAGGAAATGCCGCTGTATGAAGGCGGGCCGGGGGAGGGTGACTGGAACTTCAACCGTTACCGTCTGCCGATGGCGCGTCACGTTGCCGTGTGGAAACAGACGTCGGAGATTTTGCCGGCGCTGTCGCCGAGCGATCCATCCAAGGGTATCGCTGAAGTGGTGATGATCCCGATCGTCGGGGCCATCGGTAATGCCGTGGCGCACGCCATCGGTAAACGTGTTCGCGACCTGCCAATCACTGCTGCGCGCATCAAGGAAGCCCTCAATGCCTAACCGTCCGCTTCAACTGACCCTCAATGGTCAATCCGTCGGCCCAGTGGACATCCCTGATGACCTGCCGATGATCGACTACCTGCACGAATACAAAAACCTCACTGGCTCGCGTCTTGGCTGCGGCCAGGGTATTTGCCACGCTTGCGTGGTCATCGTCGACAACCCGGACGGCACCAGCGAAGAAGTGCGCACGTGCATCACCGGCGCGCATTACTTTGAAGGCAAGCGAGTGCGCACCATCGAATCCCACGCCAAGCGCGACGAGTCGGGGCAGGTCATCGAACTGAACCCGATCCAGCAGCGCTTCGTGGATGAGTTTGCGTTCCAGTGCAGCTACTGCGCGCCGGGCTTCGTCAACGCAGCGACCGTGCTGGTGGAAAAGCTGCAGCGCCAGCCGACCGTACACAGCAAACTGGAACAAGTCATCGAGGACAGCCTTGGGCATCACGTCTGCCGTTGCACCGGGTACGTGCGTTATTACAACGCTACTCGCAACGTGCTGACCGATCTCGGCCTGGTCAAGGAGGGTTGAGCATGAAGCTTTTTCTGACCCGAATGACCCTGGCGGTCGGCCTGGCTGCGCCGGTGCTGTTTGCTCATGCCGATGATCAGGTCAAGCGCGGCGAATACCTGGCCCGCGCCGCCGACTGCATGGCGTGCCACACTGCCGCGGGCGGCGCGCCGTTTGCGGGCGGGCTGCCGATCGTCTCGCCGTTCGGCACGATCTACGGCACCAACATCACGCCGAGCAAAGAGCACGGCATCGGCTTGTACAACGATGACGAGTTCTTCGCTGCGCTGACGCAAGGCAAGCGTCGCGATGGGGCGAATCTGTACCCGGCGATGCCGTACACCTCCTACCACCTGATGCCGCGCGAAGATTCGGATGCGATTCATGCGTACCTCAAAACCATCGAGCCGATCGAGCGCGCAGGGCCGGTGACGAGCCTGAGCTTTCCGTTCAACGTGCGCCTGGGCCTGATGGGCTGGAATGTGCTGTACGGCAAAGCGCTGAAACTGGAGCCGACCGAAGGTAAAAGCGAAGCCTGGAAACGCGGCCAGTACATGGTCGAAGTGCTTGGTCACTGCGGCGAATGCCACACGCCACGCGGCCTGCCGGGCGCGATGGAGCTGGACAAGCGCCTGACCGGCGGCATCCTCAATGGTTACCTGGCGCCCAGCCTGCTCGCCACTGACCTGGCTGCGCGCGGTTGGAATGAACAGGACCTGGCCACATTCCTCAAGCACGGCATGAGCGCCCAGGGCACGATGTTCAACGAGATGTTCCCGGTGTTCCACAACAGCACCCAGGGCCTGAGCGATCAGGATCTGGCCGCGATGGCCACGTTCCTGCTGGGCGATAACCCGCCAGCCGCCAAAGCGCTGGTCGACGTGCCGGTGGATAAACTCAGCCAGAGCGCTCAGCGCGGCCGCCAGGAATACCTGAACGTCTGCGCCGGTTGCCACGCCGCAGGTGGCGAAGGCAAGCCGCACATCGCGGTGGCCATGCGCGGCAACACCACGTTGCGACTGGAAGACCCGCGCAACCTGCTGCGTGTGATCGAGGACGGTATTGGCGAGCAGAAATTTTCCGGGTTCGAGCACATGCAACCGATGCCGGGGTTTTCCGAGAAGCTCAGTGCGCAACAGCTGACTGATCTGCTCAATTACCTGCGTCAAGGTTGGGGCGGCCAATCGGCTGAGCTGGCCGTAGGCGATGTGCAGAAGCTGCAAGCCGAGGCGCCTTCCGTCGAACACAAGGCGCATTGACGGCAGCGTATGAAGCGTACAGCCGGTGTGGGAGTGAGCAAGTCGCTCTCACACCGGATGTGTTTACATTCCGAATTTATCGCGCAACCCGTAGTACCAAGCCCCCAGCGCTGCAAACGGCGTGCGCAACATCTGCCCGCCCGGGAACGGGTAATGCGGCAAGTCCGCAAACGCATCAAAACGCTCAGCCTGCCCGCGCAATGCCTCCGCCAGTACTTTGCCTGCCAGGTGCGTGTACGTCACGCCATGGCCGCTACAGCCTTGTGAGTAATAGATGTTGTCGCCAAGACGGCCGACCTGGGGCAGGCGCGACAGGGTCAGCAGGAAATTGCCGGTCCAGGCGTAGTCGATCTTCACGTCTTTGAGTTGCGGGAATGCCTTGAGCATTTTTGGCCGGATGATTGCCTCGATATTCGCCGGGTCCCGCGCGCCATACACCACGCCGCCGCCGAAGATCAGGCGCCTGTCACTGGTGAGACGGTAGTAGTCGAGCAGGTAGTTGCAGTCTTCGACACAGTAATCCTGCGGCAACAGCGTCTTGGCCAATTCATCGCCAAGGGGTGCGGTGGTGATCACTTGGGTACCGCATGGCATCGACTTGGCCGCCAGCTCCGGCACCAGGTTGCCCAGGTAAGCGTTACCGGCAACGATAATGAATTTGGCCCGGACCCTGCCTTCGGCGGTGTGTACCACAGGGTTGGCGCCGCGCTCGATGCGCACCGCTGCCGATTGCTCATAAATCGTACCGCCCAGGGATTCCACGGCCGCCGCTTCGCCCAGTGCCAGGTTGAGCGGGTGGATATGCCCGCCGCTCATGTCCAGCAAACCGCCCACATAGTTGTCACAGGCCACCACTTCGCGGATGCGGCGTTCGTCGAGCAATTCCAGCTGCGTATGGCCGTAGCGCTCCCACAGGCGCTTCTGCGATTCCAGATGACCCATGTGCTTGCTGTTGAGTGCGGCAAATACACCGCCGTCCTTCAAGTCGCACTGGATCTGGTATTTAGCCACGCGCTCACGAATGATCTTGCCGCCTTCAAAGGCCATCTGCCCCAGCAACTGAGCCTGTCTGGGCCCGACACTGCGCTCGATCACATCGATATCACGGCTGTAGCTGTTGACGATCTGCCCGCCATTACGACCCGAGGCACCAAAACCCACCTTGGCGGCTTCCAGTACCGTGACGCGAAAGCCGTTCTCCAGCAAAAACAGCGCGCTGGAAAGCCCGGTATAGCCGGCACCAATCACACAGACATCGGTTTCGACCTCACCTTGCAGGGTTGGTCGGGGTGGGGCTGCATTCGCGGAAGCGGCGTAATAGGACTGGGGGTAGGGGGTGTTCGCCATCCTGGAACCTCTGTTTTATATTTTTTACGAGTGCGGCGATCCTACCTGAGTTGAAAATTGCCTGCCAGCCACCCGGAAATCCCAGGTGTACCCGGCATAAATAAAAAATTCGCATATTCATAGGCTTAGCTGCAAAAAAGATGTTGACACCCCTCCGGAATTCCGTAGAATGCCGCCTCACAGCAGGCACGTAGCTCAGTTGGTTAGAGCACCACCTTGACATGGTGGGGGTCGTTGGTTCGAGTCCAATCGCGCCTACCAAACAAAATCCGCTCTGCTGGGCGGTCTGGAAGGGCTCACCGAAAGGTGGGCCCTTTTTTGTTGTCTGGAATTTGGGCAATAGCCATCCCTAAACGACTCAAGGCGTGTATTCAGGGGTTTGAACGCTCGATCAGCAGAACAGCGTAGCCACCGACAGCAGGCAAATTATCTGGACGAACACCTGGCAGCGTATTTCGCCAAACGTGGTCGCCATATCACTCATTTGTCCGGCATACATAGCGCGAGCCCTCATTGTCGGTATAACACCGTGAACGAACTGCAGGTACACACAGCTGCATGATGGAGTATAGGTTCTGATTGAGAATCTACACGGTTGAACGATTTTGAGCTCCTCATCAGGTGGGCTGCGCGACTTTCCCCTTGAGGCCTGGACGCTTTCTCCTGATAGCGCCCGACCGTCGGCGCCATCCCCCCACAAAATTTATTGGTGTGCAGCAACAATTTTTCTTGTTGGACACCCCCGGTCTCCAGACAGCAAAGTTGCCGCCACTGACGCTCGACCTTCCGGGTCAACAATAAAAAAACCGAGCCGACTGCACGCCACTTCCAAGCTGTGAGCCCTTTGCCCACATCCTGCTGTTATGGCGCCGCAGCGCGCACTAAAGGACCTCTGTGCCATGCAAACAGTTGTGAACCTATGGCCGCTGATCGGCGTGCTTGTCATCGTGGTCGGCTTTGTATTGCGCTTCAATCCGCTGTTGGTGGTCACCGCCGCCGCCATCGCCACCGGGCTTGCCGCCCAGTTCCCGCTGGAAAAAATTCTCGCCACCATGGGCGATGGTTTCCTTCAGACTCGTGCCCTGCAATTGATTCTTTTATTGCCGCTGGCGGTGATTGGCCTGTTGGAGCGCCATGGCCTGCGCCTGCATGCGCAGAACTGGATCGCGCGCTTCGAGCGCGCCACGGTTGGGCGTTTGCTGATCATTTATCTGTTTGTGCGTGAGTCCACGGCGGCCATGGGGCTGACCAGCCTGGGTGGGCATCCGCAAATGGTGCGGCCACTGTTGGCGCCGATGGCCGAAGGTGCAGCGGAAAAACGCTACGGCAAGCTGCCAGACAAGCTGCGCCACAAGGTCTTGGCCATGTGTGCGGCCACCGATAACGTCGGGCTGTTTTTTGGTGAGGATATTTTTGTCGCCTTCGGTGCAATTGCGTTGATGCACACCTTCCTGTTGGGCTCGGGGATTGACGTGGAGCCGCTGCACATCGCGGTGTGGGGCATTCCGACGGCGATTTGTGCGTTCATCATTCATGCGATCCGGCTGCATCGCTTTGATCGACGATTGACCCGCGAAATGAGCCCGGCCAACACTTCCGTGGAGGCTGCTCAATGATCATTTCCATTCAATACCTTTATTGGCTCGCCGGTGTTCTGTTGCTGATCACTGCGGGCATGATCCTGCTCGATCGCACCCATCCCAAACGCTGGTCCAGCGCGCTGTTCTGGTTGTTGTTCGCCATACCGTTCCTGGTGGGGGAGCGTCTGCCCTCGGTGGCCATCGGCATCGGTGTGGTGGTGATGGCGTTGATCGCCGGCTTGGGTGGCGTTGGTCGCGGCCAGTACGCCGAATTGCACGTCAAGGCGTCCCGCGCCAGCGCCGGGCGCCTGGGCCACAAGTTGTTTATCCCGGCCTTGGCGATTCCGTTGACTACGGTGATTGGCTCGGTATTGCTCAAGCACACCGAAATTGGCGGTGTACCGTTGCTGGACCCGAAGAACACCACCTTCGTCTCGCTCGGCATCGGCTGCCTGATTGCTCTGGGCCTGGCCTGCTGGCTGACCCGCGATACGCCGGTACAAGCCCTGCGCGAATCCCGTCGCCTGACCGAAGCCCTGGGCTGGGCCATGGTGTTGCCGCAGATGCTGGCGATGCTTGGATTGTTGTTCAACGAGGCCGGGGTGGGCACGGCAGTCGCCCACGTCACCACCACCTACATCAACCTGGACTACAAGCTGGTGGCGGTGATGGTCTATGTACTGGGCATGGCCCTGTTTACGGTGATCATGGGCAATGGTTTTGCGGCTTTCCCTGTGATGACTGGCGGCGTCGGCGTGCCGGTGCTGGTAGGGATTTATGGCGGCAACCCTGCGGTGATGGCGGCGATCGGTATGTTTTCCGGTTACTGCGGCACGTTGATGACGCCGATGGCGGCCAACTTCAATATCGTGCCGGCGGCGTTGCTGGAGTTGCCCGACAAGAACGCGGTGATCAAGGCGCAGATCCCCACGGCGCTGATGATGCTGGTGGTCAATATCGTGCTGCTTTACCTGTTGATGTGAGGTCACTATGCAAACTGTACTGCTGACGGGTTTCGAGCCCTTTGATAACGACCTTGTGAACCCGTCATGGGAAGCTGCACGCCAGTTGGATGGCGTGCAACTGGGCGAGGGTGCACGCATTGTCGCGCATTGCCTGCCCTGTGCATTTGCCACGGCGGGTGAACACCTGCGCCGATTGATCAGCGAGTTGAACCCGGCAATGGTGATTGCCACCGGCCTGGCGCCCGGGCGCAGCGAGATGTCTATCGAGCGTGTAGCGATCAATATCAATGACGCACGCATCCCCGACAACCTCGGGCAGCAACCGATTGATACGCCAGTGGTAGCCGGTGGCCCGGCTGCATACTTCTCGACATTGCCGATCAAGGCCATGGTCAAGGCGCTGCGTGACGCGGGGGTGGCGGCTGCCGTTTCGCAAACGGCGGGCACGTTCGTGTGCAATCAGGTGTTCTACCTTTTGCAGCACCGGCTGGTCGAGGCCGGGGTGCGCAGTGGGTTTATCCATGTGCCGAGCGCGCCGCCGGCCGACCAGCCGCCTTTGGTTGAGGCCTTGCGACTGGCGGTCTCGACGGCCTGGCTAACCGAAACGGATGTGCGGGAAACAGGCGGGCAGGTGAGCTGACGGTCGGGCTGTGAATGGAGTCATTCGTGGGGCAACTTCGACTATAGTTCACAGGCGTATCCACCTTGGAAAACCATCATGATCAAGTACCCGAAGTTCGTATCTGTCGTGTTGTCCCTCGCGCTGTTTGCGGGTAGCGGTCTTGCCTTTGCCGATCCCGGTAACGGCAAGGGGCAGGGTAATAACCAAGGGGGGCAGGGCCAGGGTAACAAGGGCGGTCAGGGGCAGGGCAATAACAAAGGCAATAACCCCGCAGGGCAGGCCTACGACAAGCCCAAGGGCAAGGGCGGCTCAGGTGGTCACGGCCCCAGCGTTGACCGAGGGAGCGTATTGAATGTGCTCGGCGGTTATCGCGATTACTGGAGCCCGGGGCCTGCATTGCCGCCGGGGATCCAGAAGAACCTGGCGCGCGGCAAGCGGCTGCCGCCCGGTATCGCCAAGAAACTCGATGGTCGCCTGCTGGGGCGGCTGCCTCACTACGACGGTTATGAATGGCAGCAAGCGGGAACCGATTTGATTCTGGTCGCCATCGCCAGCGGCATCATCTACGAAGTACTCAATGGCGCCTTTGATTGAGCGGGATAACCCTCACGTCTCCTGTGCGGGGAAAAACAATTCAAAGCACGTCACGCCTCCTTCACTGCTGACGCCATACCGACCGTTATGCAGCTGCATGATGGTCGCCACAATCGACAATCCCAGTCCATTGGACTGGGATGAACATTCACGGGATTCATCCACCCGGTAAAAGCGTTCGAACAGCCTGGGCAAATGCTCCGCGGCAATGGTTGCACCCTGGTTGCTGACCTTGATGCAAGTGCCCTCGACTGTCGGGATGGCCTGGATGCTCAGCTCGGTGTTCGGCGCGCCATACTTGATGGCATTGGCACACAGGTTCGCCAGTGCCCGGCGCAGCAGCATCGGTTCCGCCCAGATCACACCTTCGCCCACGCCAACGATGTGCATACCCACATCACCGGCCAAGCCCTCGAAATAATCGGCGATGCGCTCCACTTCATCGGCTGCGTCCAGCGCCTGACGTTGGCGCAAGGCGCTGGCAGGGTCGGTACGGGCCAGGAACAGCATGTTGTCGAGCATCCGTGCCAGGCGTTCAAGCTCTTCAACGTTTGAGGCCAGCAGTTGCTGATAGTCTTCAATAGTGCGGCTCTGTTGCAGCGCGACCTGGGTTTCACCGAGCAAGTTATTGATGGGGGTGCGCAGTTCATGGGCCATATCGGTGGACACCTGGCCCAGTTGAATAAAACCTTTGGCCAGCCGTTCAAGCATGGTGTTGAAGGCGTCAATCATCGGCAGCAGCTCCTTGGGCGCGCCTTGGCTGCCCAGGCGCTCGGCCAGGTTGTTCACGCCGATGCCCTGTGCGTGTCCGGCCAGGCGCCGCAAGGGCACCAGCCCACGGTGTACCAGCACATAACCAACCAAGGCGAGAATGACCGCCGCGATGCTGGCCAGGATAAAAACACTCAAGCGATAACTGGCAAGCATGGCTGTGCGTTCAGCCATCAGGCGCCCGACGGTGACTTGCAGGCTCCCCAGGTCACCGGTGTCGATGAAAGCCGCCACGGTGGCGAAGGGCACGCCATCTACGCCGGGCAAATGGTGTACGTCGGCGAGTCCAAGGGCGTGGTCTTTTGCCACGGCCGGCACGGCCGGTATTTGAATGTTGCCCGGGTTGACCAGCAATAACGGAGTCTGCCCAGGTGCAGCGATGCTCAGTACCGACTCACTGTTGCCCAGCATGTTCTGGAACAGCTGGGGCTTGGTCTTGATCAGCTCGCGGGTATTGCCGTCATTGAGCACGTTGCGCAGTTGGTTGGCGCGCGAGATCAGCGCGGCGTCGTCACGCTTGATCAGCTCACGCTCCAGCTCGTGGTATAGCGTCACGCCCAGGGTGGCCAGCAGGGCGAAGGCGAGCAGGGCAAAGATCAATGCCAGGCGCAGGGTCAGGGAATAATGGCGATCGAGCTTCATGGTTGGGTATCGAAGCGGTAGCCAATGCCCCGCACGCTGTGGATCAGTTTGAGCTGGAACGGGTCATCGATCTTCAGGCGCAGGCGGCGTACGGCAACATCGACCACATTGGTGTCGCTGTCGAAGTTCATGTCCCATACGCGTGAAGCGATCAGCGAGCGGGACAGCACCTGGTCCTGGTGGGTGGCGAACAGGTGCAGCAAGGCGAACTCCTTGTTGGTCAGGGTAATGCGCGTACCGGCGCGGGTCACACGGCGCTTGAGCACGTCAATGTGCAGGTCGGCGATGTGCAGCTGTTCTTCTTCGCGGCTCGGGCCACGTCGGTTGAGGGTGCGCAGGCGTGCAACCAGTTCGGCGAAGGAGAAGGGTTTGATCAGGTAGTCGTCGGCACCCAGTTCAAGGCCCTTGATGCGGTCGGCGATGTCATCGCGAGCGGTGAGGAACAGCACCGGTGTATCGGCCTCTTTGCGCAGGCGACGCAGCACTTCCCAACCATCCATTTTCGGCATCATCACGTCCAGCACGATCACGTCGAATGGTGTTTCCAGGGCCAAGTGCAAACCCTCTACGCCGTCGCGCGCCAGGCTCACCGAGTGGCCCAGCTCCTGCAAGCCATTGAGCAGGTAATTGCCGGCCTTGGGTTCGTCTTCGACTACGAGGATGTTCATGGAAAGTGTCCTGCTTCAATAAGTGGCGCAAGTGTAGCCCGATCAATTGTCACTGGCGCAACCGACGCCCTGGACTTGGTAATCGAGTAGGTGTTCGCGGCCCTGATGGTCCAGGTAGCGCAAGTGCGCGGGGACAATCCCGCATTGGCCAGAGATGTCGGTGCTCGATAGCACCTTGTCGACATCCAGGTGTAGGAAGAAGCCGGTTTTGTCGTGGATGACATCGCAGGCAGACGTTACGTCGGCAGCGAAGGCAGTACCGGTGGCGAGCAAGGCGGCAAAGCCCAGGGCGAACAGTTTCATGGCGGTCTCTCTCGTGACTGGGGGCTGCCGGGTTGGCAGTGAGTTCACAGTAACCACGCGACCCCAACAGCCAACCAACAGGATCATGACAAGTTCGTCATTCTTGGTTCGAGCCTGGCGCGTGGGCAATGAGTGTCCGGTCGAGGAGGCTCTACGTTTACAAGCGCCGAGGTGATCCGTAGATTGCAGGGGTCCAGCTCATGAGGGAGCCGCGCAGTGTCCATCTCAACTTCATCCGTGTTCAACCGGCGTTACCGCGCTTTCCTGTTCGATATGGATGGGACCCTGCTCAACTCCATCGCTGCGGCCGAACGTGTATGGAGCATCTGGGCCGAGCGCCATGGTCTGGATGTGGAAGCGTTTCTGCCTACCATTCATGGCGCGCGCGCGATTGATACGATCACCCGCCAGGCGTTGCCGGGTGTCGATCCAGAAGTTGAAGCCCAGTGGATTACCGACGCGGAGCTCAACGATGTCGACGGCGTTGTAGCGATTCCCGGCGCAGTGGCGTTTTTGAAAGGCGTGCCCGCGGATCAATGGGCACTGGTCACGTCTGCCCCCAAGGCGCTGGCGTTACGTCGACTGCAAGCGGCAGGCATTCCCGTGCCGGCCGTGTGGGTGACGGCCGAAGATGTGGCCAACGGTAAACCCGACCCTGCGTGCTATTTATTGGGCGCGAAACGCCTGGGGGTGTCGGTTGAGGACAGCCTGGTGTTCGAAGACGCCGCGGTGGGCATTCGAGCGGGTGAAGCAGCGGGGGCGGATGTTGTGGTTGTCACCTCGGCACACTTGGAGCCCATGGTGACTGCACACGCTTGCATCAACGACTACGGCGATTTATGCACCGAGCATGGCGCTGATGGCTTGTTGTCTTTGCGCAAGCTGGCGCCGTGATACGCAGCAGGTCCTCAGCGTGTGGTTTTCTGATGGGCACGATGCGCTGCGCGCTGGCATAGCTTGCGCAAGATAACTTTTTGGATGGGTTTGAGGCAGAACACCAGCAGGTAGCCGCAGAGAAGGAGCGCCAGGTCCAGCCAGGAATGGGCGTCGGGATCGGCGCCCTCGACTTCGACTCTCAGCCCATACCCAAGCGCCAGGAAGGCCACCCCGATCAGCAGGGCGATCATCCAGGATCTGGAAACAAGAGGTGGCGTCGCGACTGGCCTCATCGACGTATTCCTGAATGCACACGGATGGCAGGATAAAGTGTCAGAAATTGGGCTGCGAATACTTCAACAAGTTCCAGATGCCCAGACAGTTTCATCTTGCAGCGAAGGGGCATGCTCAAAGCGCACTGGTCAGGCTGGAAGACGCGAGCAGGCCGATTGGGTTTTCGCCAGCCATTACAGTGAACGAAAGGGCTGGCTACTGGAGGCGTTTCAAGGCGTCTGGTTTTTGTCGGGTGCAGTCAGGCCGGCCTGGATGCGCTGGTAAATCTCCTCGCGATGCACGGCAACGTCCTTGGGTGCGTTGATGCCGATTCGTACTTGCTGGCCGCTAACGCCCAGAATGGTGATCGTAATGTCATCACCGATGTTTATGCTTTCACCAACTTTACGGGTGAGTATAAGCATGGACTTCTCCTTGATTACTTTTAAGGACACATGTGTCAGACAGGGCAGGTGTCGGATGTGTGTAGCTTACTGCGAAGCGCTTCCCTGTGGCTGCCTCTTTTAGGACGCATAGAGGCGACATTAATTCCCATGGCGGCATCATACAGGTCGCGATACATCATTCGCATTGTTTAAGCCAACGTTTATGACGGCCAGAATAGACAGTGAATGGTAAAGTCGCCTCTTTATCCTCAAAGGAGCAGGGCAGTGCGTAAAGTAGCGATGGCAATTGTGGTGTTGGCGTTGGCCGGATGCGGTGAAGGTAAATCGGTCGATGCGCCCAAGGCCAAACCTGCCGTGACCGAAAGCCTGCCACAAACCGGCGCGATTGCCGCTCAGGAATGGGATGTGCGCGTCGGCCCGCCAGACCACAAGCTGCAGGCGATCACCGACCTGACCGCCTGGTTGCTGGAGCATGGTTTCAATTTTTATATCGTGAAGGTCGACGGCAAGGATGAGGTGCTGTTGGGTCCGTTCGCAACCAAGGCCGAGGCCGAGGCCAAACAAGCCTTGCTCAACGAAAAGATGGCCCGCGCGAAGAAAACCGACACCGTGTCTGAAATTATCGAACACAACGCCGCGCAGTGACGTGCCAAGTGGGCGGCAACCCCCGCCCACGTTCAACCGCAGGCTTTGAGATTCACCGGGCCGACAAACTCGTTGCCCCGTCCCATCACGCAAGCCACGGTCTGGTTGCGCTGGCGCTCCCAGGTTTGCACCGGGTAAGTCTTGTTCCAGGCTTCATACAGCTGTCGATCCTGCTTCGACAGGCGCAGGCCGTATTGCTTGCTCATATAAAAATACGTGCGTGCGATCATGCCGCGAATGGACGGGCGTGGCATGACCTTCTTGGCCTTGAAATCCACTTGGGTCAGGCACGAGCCGTACTGCCCACTTTGCACGGGCAGCCAGCCAAAGCTGAAGTTGTTACGGTCGCCATTCACTTCGCCGATGCTCGGCACCAGATTGTGCAGGTCCGCCTCGGCGCGCTTGAACACATCGTCGTGGCGCGTGCAGTTCTTTCGCCCGCCGTTTTGCCAGCATTGGCGCTGATGCCCGATTTGCCAGGCCGGCACGATGTGTTCCCACTCGATGCGCGCGGCGCGATTGGCGTTTTTGCGCGGGATGTAACCGCAGGCTTTCAAATTCACGCGGTTACCGGTGTATTTGCAGCCGCAATAGAATTCGGTCGATTGGGGGGCGTAAAGCTTCCAGGCGATTTTCTTGGCTTCGCTAAAGGTCCGAGGGGCTTGGGCGTTGGCGGTTACGCTTAAAAACAGACAGCACACAGCAATAAAACGGGCACTCACAATCAATCTTCCTTCGGCACAACCCAAAAAATCTGCACGCCACCGTCATCCCGATAGGCGAGGGTGACGTTGTCGTTTTCTGCAATTTCTTCCAGTAGACGTTGCCACACGTCTTCCGGCTCATCGGGTAAACGGAAGAGCAAGGCTGCCTTGGCTTTCTGTGCGTTGGTCGAATTGATGATCTTTTGCACGCGAATAGCCAGGCGCTGATAGGCGTCAGGCGCTGCAGGTGCTGCGGAAGAGGGCTTTGCCACGGAGCATTCCTTAATTTGCTGTACGCACATACAGTATTTAACTGTAGGCGATTTCGCAACTGCTTAAATTTCAAGAAGTTCGTCTGACAGCGATTCGGGAAGTTTGTTGAGAAGGGGAGCAATTGTGGGAGCGAGCAAGCTCGCTCCCACAGGTCGATCAGCAGTAATCAGTATTCCCAGAACATGCGTTGCAGTTCTTTGCTGTCCTGGGTCTTGGTCAGGGCTACCATGGCCAGGATGCGAGCTTTCTGCGGGTTCAGGTCCAGAGCCGCAACCCAGTCGTATTTGTCGTCTGGTTGTTCAGCGTTACGCAGAACCATACCGCCGGCGTTGACGTGGGAGGAGCGAATGATCTGTACGCCTTGCTTGCGCAATTCGACCAGCGCGGGAACGACTTTCGAGGATACCGAACCGTTACCGGTACCGGCGTGGATGATGGCCTTGGCGCCAGCTTGGGCCAGTGCTTTGTAGGCAGTGTCGCTCACGTTGCCATAGCCGTAGGCAATTTCAACGTCAGGCAGGCTCTTGATGGTCTTGATGTCGAATTCCGAATCCATGGTGTGACGCTTGGCCGGCAGGCGGAACCAGTAGGATTTGCCTTCAACGACCATGCCCAGCGGGCCCCACGGGCTCTTGAATGCCTCGGTCTTGATGTTGATCATCTTGCTGACGTCGCGACCCGATTGGATTTCGTCGTTCATGGTCACCAGCACGCCTTTGCCCCGCGCATCCTTGCTACCTGCGACAGCGACTGCGTTATACAGGTTGAGCATACCGTCAGCCGACATGGCGGTACCTGGACGCATGGAGCCGACCACGACGATAGGCTTGTCGGTTTTTTCTACCAGGTTCAGGAAGTAGGCAGTTTCTTCAAGGGTGTCGGTGCCGTGAGTGATCACGATGCCATCCACGTCTTTGCTGTCAGCCAGTTCTGCGACGCGGCGACCCAGTTGCAGCAGGTTTTCGTTGTTGATGCTTTCCGAAGCAATTTGCATCACTTGTTCGCCGCGTACGTTGGCGATCTGGCTAAGCTCAGGAACGCCGGCGATCAGTTGTTCGATGCCGACTTTGGCTGCCTGGTACGTAGCACTGTTGGCTGCACTGGCGCCGGCGCCAGCAATGGTGCCGCCTGTGGCAAGGATCACTACGTTGGACAGTTTGGTTTTGTTTTCGACTTCTTTTGCCTGTGCGGCAAGGGGGAACAGCAGCAGCAGGGCCATGGCGCCCGGGACAAAGTTCTTCAATGCAGATTTCATTATTTTTCTCTCTGGTTTTTGATGAGTGCTGTAGCCGGTTCATCTAGAACACCCGGGCGGTTCTGAACGCCGCGAGGTGCAGGGGAAAAGCAGGATTTGTACCAGGCCGAGTGTGTGGTTCTTCTTAAATTAACGTATTGATTTAAAACAACTTATGAGATTTTTTAAACTTGTTTTGAGTGAGTGGCGTCCGGCTTTCCGAACGGTTGAGGGGTAGTGTGTTCGGTTGTCCGACAGCCCTGTCACAAAATTCGAGTGCGATTAGCGTCAACACCTGTCGTTTTAGAGAGTGCGAGAAAGAGGTGGCCTTAAACGTTTCAGTCCCCAAGGTTGGTTGGACCAGGCCGAGGGCATGGGATTGAAAGGCCAGTTTCTACCGTTGACAAATCCCGACAAGGTTCTCATAGTTTGCTCAACGCAAACGTTTGCGAGATGTTTCACGAGCGCTCCAAGAGTATCGTGACAGCTCGCATCAGCCGCCCGGGTGGGAGGGCCGCCGAAGAGGTCTTCGGTGCAAGCGTTGCTCACAATAATCATAAGATCGGAGTGAACCCATGAAGCTGCCATTCGCTGGACGTCTTCTTGCTGTCGCTGTGCTTGCCGCATCCGCTGCTTTGCCTCTCTCTTCTGCACTTGCTGATGACGCTGCCAAAACACCTACTGTTGGTTTGGTCATGAAGTCCCTGGCCAATGAGTTCTTCGTCACCATGACCGACGGTGCCAAGGACTACCAGAAAGCGCACCCGGCAGAGTTCAAGCTGATCTCCAACGGGATCAAGAACGAAACAGACACCAGTGCGCAGATCGCCATCGTCAACGAGATGATCAACTCCAAGGTAGACGCGCTTGTCATTGCTCCCGCCGACTCCAAGGCACTCGCCAGTGTGCTGAAGAAGGCTTCTGATGCCGGTATCAAGGTCGTTAACATCGACAATCGCCTGGACCCGGAGGTACTCAAAAGCAAAAACCTCGATATCCCGTTCGTAGGTCCGGACAACCGCAAAGGCTCCAAGCTGGTGGGCGACTACCTGGCCAAGCAACTGGCCGCGGGTGACAAGGTTGGCATCATCGAAGGCGTACCCACCACGACTAACGCCCAGCAGCGCACCGCAGGCTTCAAGGATGCGATGGACGCAGCAGGCATGAAGATTGTTTCCACCCAATCCGGCAACTGGGAAATCGACCAGGGCAACAAGATTGCTGCAGCGATGCTGAGCGAAACGCCGGATATCAAGGCGCTGCTGGCCGGTAACGACAACATGGCCCTGGGCGCTGTCTCCGCCGTGCGTGCGGCAGGCAAGGCCGGCAAGGTATTGGTGGTGGGCTACGACAACATTGATGCGATCAAGCCAATGCTCAAGGATGGTCGTGTGTTGGCCACCGCTGACCAGGCTGCCGCGCAACAAGCGGTATTCGGTATCCAGAACGCACTGAAGCTGGTCAAGGGTGAGAAGGTCGATGCCAAAGATGGCGTGATCGAAACCCCGGTCGAACTCGTCATCAAGCAGTAATCCCGGCAGTACCCAACAGCGCTCGCTCGTCCTGAGCGGGCGCCTGGAGATTTTCCTATGTCATCTTCCGCCCCGAACGCTGTCCTCTCGGTCAGCGGTATCGGCAAGACCTATGCTCAGCCGGTTCTGTCCGACATCACCCTGACGCTCAATCGCGGGGAAGTGCTCGCGCTGACCGGTGAGAACGGCGCAGGCAAAAGTACCTTGTCGAAGATCATCGGCGGCCTGGTCACACCGACTACCGGGCACATGCAGTTCAACGGTCAGGAGTACTGCCCCGCCAGCCGCACCCAGGCCGAAGCCTTGGGCGTGCGCATGGTCATGCAGGAACTCAACCTGCTGCCGACCCTGACGGTGGCTGAAAACCTGTTTCTGGATAGCCTGCCGAGCAACTGTGGCTGGATCAGCCGCAAGCAACTGCGCAAAGCCGCGATCGAGGCCATGGCTCAAGTTGGCCTGGATGCGATCGACCCCGACACCTTGGTTGGCAGCCTGGGCATTGGCCACCAGCAAATGGTCGAGATTGCGCGCAACCTGATCGGCGACTGCCACGTCCTGATTCTCGACGAACCCACGGCCATGCTCACCGCCCGTGAAGTCGAGATGCTGTTTGAGCAAATCACCCGTCTGCAGGCCCGGGGCGTGGCGATCATTTATATTTCACACCGGCTGGAAGAGCTGGCCCGTGTCGCCCAGCGCATTGCGGTACTGCGCGACGGCAAGCTGGTCTGCGTCGAGCCGATGGCCAATTACAACAGTGAGCAACTGGTGACCTTGATGGTCGGTCGCGAGCTGGGCGAACACATTGACCTGGGCCCGCGCACCATCGGCGAACCGGCCCTGACGGTGAAGGGCCTGAGCCGTTCGGACAAGGTTCGCGACGTGTCCTTTGAAGTGCGCGCCGGTGAGATCTACGGTATTTCCGGACTGATCGGCGCCGGCCGCACTGAGTTGCTGCGCCTGATCTTCGGTGCCGACCAGGCCGACAGCGGCACCGTGGCCCTGGGATCGCCGGCCAGGGTGGTCAGTATTCGCTCGCCAGTGGATGCGGTTGGTCATGGTATCGCCCTGATCACCGAGGACCGCAAGGGCGAGGGCCTGCTGCTGACCCAATCGATCAGCGCCAATATAGCCTTGGGCAACATGCCGGAAATTTCCGGCGGTGGCGTCGTCAATAGCCGCAACGAAACCGCCCTGGCCAAACGCCAGATCGACGCCATGCGTATCCGCAGTTCCAGCCCGGGGCAATTGGTGTCCGAGTTGTCGGGTGGCAACCAGCAAAAAGTAGTGATTGGCCGCTGGCTGGAGCGCGATTGCGCAGTAATGCTGTTCGATGAGCCCACTCGAGGCATCGACGTCGGCGCCAAGTTCGACATCTATGCGTTGCTTGGCGAACTGACTCGCCAGGGCAAAGCCTTGGTGGTGGTCTCCAGCGACCTGCGTGAACTGATGCTGATCTGTGATCGCATCGGGGTGTTGTCCGCGGGGCGCCTGATCGAGACCTTCGAGCGTGACAGCTGGACCCAGGACGAATTGCTCGCCGCCGCCTTTGCCGGCTATCAGAAACGTGATGCGCTGCTCAATGAGGCAGCGCCTAGGAATACCCCATGAAAACAAGCATTTCCTCCGGTAAAACTGGCGGCAACTTCTATGGCCTGGGTACTTACCTGGGGCTGGCGGGTGCCTTGCTGGCGATGATTGCGCTGTTCTCGGTACTCAGCGACCACTTCCTGTCCTACGACACCTTCAGCACCCTGGCCAACCAGATTCCGGACCTGATGGTGCTGGCGGTGGGCATGACCTTCATCCTGATCATCGGCGGTATCGACCTGTCGGTAGGTTCGGTGCTGGCATTGGCGGCATCGGCGGTCAGCGTGGCAATCCTGGGCTGGGGCTGGAGCGTGTTACCGGCTGCGCTACTGGGCATGGGCTGCGCTGCATTGGCCGGGACCATCACCGGCTCCATCACCGTGGCCTGGCGTATCCCGTCATTTATCGTGTCTTTGGGTGTGCTGGAGATGGCCCGGGGCGTGGCCTATCAAATGACGGGCTCGCGCACCGCTTATATCGGTGACTCGTTTGCCTGGCTGTCCAACCCGATTGCTTTCGGTATTTCCCCGTCGTTCATCATTGCGCTGCTGGTGATCATTGCGGCTCAGTTGGTGCTGACCCGCACTGTCTTCGGGCGCTACCTGATCGGCATCGGCACTAACGAAGAAGCAGTGCGCCTGGCTGGCATTAATCCCAAGCCATACAAGATTCTGGTGTTCAGCCTGATGGGCCTGTTGGCCGGTGTAGCTGCGCTGTTCCAGATCTCGCGCCTGGAGGCGGCAGACCCGAATGCTGGTTCAGGCCTGGAGCTGCAGGTAATCGCCGCGGTGGTAATCGGCGGCACCAGCCTGATGGGCGGGCGCGGTTCGGTCATCAGTACGTTCTTCGGTGTATTGATCATTTCGGTATTGGCGGCGGGGCTTGCGCAGATCGGCGCTACGGAACCCACCAAACGCATCATTACCGGTGCTGTGATCGTGATCGCCGTGGTCCTCGATACTTACCGCAGCCAGCGCGCCAGTCGGCGGGGCTGAGTCATGGCAACGATCAAGGATGTGGCAGCGCTTGCAGGTATTTCCTACACCACCGTGTCCCATGTGGTGAACAAGACGCGTCCGGTCAGCGAGCCGGTCCGCATCAAGGTCGAGGCGGCGATCAAACAGCTGGACTACGTGCCCAGCGCCGTGGCGCGTTCGCTCAAGGCCAAGACCACGGCCACCATTGGCCTGTTGGTGCCCAATAGCCTCAACCCGTATTTTGCCGAGCTTGCGCGGGGCATCGAGGATTATTGCGAGCGTAATGGCTACTGCGTGATCCTCTGCAACTCCGACGACGACGCGGAAAAACAGCGCAGTTATTTGCGCGTGTTGCTCGAAAAACGCGTCGACGGCTTGATCGTGACGTCGGTGGGCGGCGATGACAGCGGCTTGGCGGCGGGCTTGAGTGCAGTGCGCACGCCCATGGTGATTGTCGACAGGGCCCTGGATGGAATCGATGTCGACCTGGTGCGCATCGACCACGAACAGGGCGCCTACCTCGCGACCCGGCACTTGCTGGAGTTGGGCCATCGGGATATCGCCTGTATCGGCGGCCCGGGGCATACCCGCGTGGCACAAATGCGCCTGGCGGGTTACCAGCGTGCATTGCGCGAAGCGGGTGTCGAGGTGTTGGCCAGCCGGATCCTGGAAAGCGATTTCACCAGCACGGGGGGGCATGCCGCAGCCGTGCAATTGTTAGCGCAAAACCCGCCCAGCGCGATTTTCGCCAGCAACGATATGATTGGTTTCGGCGTGCTGCGCGCAGCCGCAGAACGCAGCATCCGCGTGCCGGCCGAGTTGTCGGTGATCGGTTTCGATGACATCCAGATGGGACGCTATGTCTATCCTGCGCTGACCACGGTCGGGCAGTCGATCCTGCAATTGGGTGAGACGGCGGCCGAATTATTATTGCAACGAATAGCAACACCCCAACGGTCGATCGATCAACGCATCGTGACGCCAAGTATCGTTTTGCGTGAGTCGACGGCGCCATTGGCCGGTGTGTTCGCCCAATACCGCTGAACCGAATTGATGAGTACTGATGTATGCCAGCAAAAGTAGTGGTAGTAGGCAGCTTGAACATGGACCTGGTCACCCGGGCCAGTCGCTTGCCGCGTGCCGGTGAGACCTTGATCGGCCAGAGCTTTTCCACCGTTGCGGGTGGCAAGGGCGCCAACCAGGCGGTGGCATCGGCGCGGCTGGGGGCCAGTGTTGCGATGGTCGGATGCGTGGGCACCGATGCCTATGGCAGTCAATTGCGTGATGCACTGCTGGTGGAAGGGATCGATTGCCAGGCGGTCAGCACCGTAGAGGGCTCCGGTGGTGTGGCATTGATCGTGGTGGATGACAGCAGCCAGAATGCGATTGTCATTGTGGCCGGCAGCAACGGTGAGTTGACGCCCGCGTCTCTGCAAGCGTGCGACGCTGTGCTGCAGTCGGCAGACGTGATCATCTGCCAGCTTGAAGTGCCGATGGACACCGTTGGTCATGCGCTCAAGCGCGGCCGCGAACTGGGCAAGACAGTCATCCTCAATCCGGCGCCCGCGAGTGGGCCTTTGCCCGCTCAGTGGTATGCCTCGATCGATTACCTGATCCCCAATGAAAGTGAAGCCACCGCCCTGAGCGGTGTCACCGTCGACTCGCTCGACAGCGCCAAGGTCGCCGCGACAGCGCTGATCAAGGCGGGGGCGGGTAAAGTCATCATTACGCTTGGCGCCCAGGGGGCACTGTTCGCCGACGGTAGCAGCTTCGAGCATCTGTTGGCGCCGAAGGTCAAGGCGGTGGACACCACAGCCGCTGGCGATACCTTCGTCGGTGGCTTTGCTGCTGCACTGGCCGCGGGCAAGAGCGAAGCCGAGGCGATCCGTTTTGGCCAGGTAGCGGCGGCATTGTCTGTGACCCGCGCCGGCGCTCAGCCTTCCATTCCTACGCTGCACGACGTACAAGGTTTTGTGCCCTCATGAAAAAGACACCTTTGCTCAATATCGCCCTGTCACGCGTGATCGCGTCCCTGGGCCATGGTGATGTGCTGGTCATCGGCGATGCCGGTTTGCCGGTGCCGCCCGGCGTGGAGTTGATCGACCTGGCACTGACCCAGGGCATTCCGGATTTCATCAGCACGTTGCGCATTGTGCTCAGTGAGATGCAGGTTGAAAGCCACGTGCTCGCGGAAGAAATCCTGCTCAAGCAACCGCCGGCGCTGAGCGCGCTCAATGCGCTGACAGAGCAGGCAGCGCTGGGTGAGCGGCGGCTGCTCAGCCATGAAGAATTCAAGCAACTGAGCCGCACAGCACGCGCGGTTGTGCGTACCGGCGAGTGCCAGCCTTACTGCAATATCGCGCTGGTATCCGGCGTAACGTTTTAGCGTCCCCCCAATGACAAGGAGTGCTTTATGCAACGTGGTCTACCCATCCTGAAAAACCTGTTCCGGAGTGTTCTGCTTTTGTCCGCACTCACAGCTGCAAGCGCCCAGGCGGCGGAAAAAATCGACCTGATCATCGATACCGACCCTGGGGCCGATGACGTGGTGGCGCTGCTGTTCGCCATGGCCTCGCCGGAGGAGCTGAGCATTCGTGCGCTGACCACCGTCGCCGGTAATGTGCGCCTGGACAAGACCTCCCGCAATGCGCGTCTGGCGCGCGAGTGGGCAGGGCGTGAGGACATTCCGGTGTACGCAGGTGCGCCGGCGCCTCTGTTGCGCAAGCCGATCTACGCCGAGAATATCCATGGCAAAGAGGGCATCTCCGGCGTCACCGTGCACGAGCCGAAAAAAGGCCTGGCCGAAGGTAATGCCGTTGACTACCTGATCAAGACGCTGAGCACCGCCAAACCGCACAGCATCACCATCGCCATGCTCGGTCCGCAGACCAACCTCGCGCTGGCACTGACCCAGGCGCCGGAAATCACCCAGGGCATCAAGGAAGTGGTGGTGATGGGTGGTGCGCACTTCAATGGCGGTAATATCACGCCCGTGGCCGAGTTCAACCTGTTCGCCGATCCGGTGGCCGCTGAGATTGTGCTCAAAAGTGGAGTGAAGTTGACCTACCTGCCGTTGGACGTGACCCATAAAGTCCTCACCAGCGACGCCCGCCTGAAGAAGATTGCGGACCTGAACAACAACGCGAGCAAGGTCGTCAGCAGTATTCTGAATGAGTACGTCAAAGGCGACATGGAGCATTACGGCATTCCGGGTGGCCCGGTCCACGACGCTACCGTGGTTGCCTACCTGCTCAAACCATCGCTGTTCAGCGGTCGTCAGGCCAATATGGTCGTCGACAGCCGCGAAGGCCCAACCTTTGGCCAGACCATCGTCGATTGGTACGACGGCCTCAAGCAGGAGAAGAATGTGTTCTGGGTCGAGAACGGCGACGCCCAGGGCTTCTTCGATCTGCTGACCGAGCGTCTGGCGCGTTTGAAGTAATACGTTTTACCGGTCGGCGTTCGTCGGCCAGTTCTTATTCTTGTGCGCCCATGTAGTCGGCCGGGTATTTCTCGAATACCTGGCCGATGAACGCTTGTGCCGCCTGGGTTCCCAGTTCCTTGACCAACAGATCGATACCAATGATCGCCAGTTCTTCGGGGCTGCCGGGGCTATAGGAGCTTTGCCCCTGGGGCCACTTGGCTTTGATATCGGCTTGGAGCGTTACGGTGGTCATGGAAATCTCACGGCTGAAAGTACTGGGCAATGCGCTGGAACGCGGTTCCAGCGGCGCAGTTAACCATTTTGCGCGGCTTTTGGCACTGCTACTTAGGCATGAAGGAGGGGGTATGCGACACTGTTGGCTTGTTTAACAGCCGGGAAACACCGCGTGCAGATCGATCTGAACAAGCCTGAGAACCTGACGCTGGATGCCGTGCGCCAACTGCTTGCCCACGCCAGTGACGACGTACATACCCAGCTTCGGGTAACCAGGGCTGGTATTGCCTATATTTCTTCCGGCGTAGTCGGTGGAGCTCAGATAGATGGCCTGCTGTTTCGTCTGGAGACCTGGGCCAAGGGTTCTGGCTATGTCGGTATTGTGGCGGCCAGCGATGAGGTCTGGGTCATGCAGATCTTCAACGCGCTGAAACAGAACTGGCCATACCCACCATCTGACTACATCGACATCTACTGAGTGCGTTCATATCTAGTCACGATTGACTGGGCGATTGCCCCGCGCGAGTCAGGCAGACTTGCGCGCAGGCGATTAACGTCTTGAAACCAATCGTTCATATCGCTGTCGCACGATCTCTGTCCATTTTTTATCATAGGAGGCTTCATGCCTTGGAAGCTCGCTTCATTCGGTACTTTGTTGGCAGCACTCGCATTGGCGGGTTGCAGCACCCCGGGTGCCTCTGAGCCAGGCAAAGACGCCACCGTGACCGATGCCGGTCATAGCCGCTGTGAGTCGAAGGCCGCCGAGTTCGCAATCGGCCAGAAAGCCTCGCCGCAGTTGCTGGAGCAGGCTCGTACCCGTGCTGGCGCGCAGAATGCACGCATCCTCAAGCCCAACGATATGATTACCCTGGAATATCGTTCTGACCGCCTGAACCTCAACACTGACAACAACCTGGTGATCACGCGGGTCAATTGCGGCTGACAGCTTCGGCTTTTGCATCGCCCATAAAAAACCCCGTCACATGGACGGGGTTTTTTTTAGCTCAGCGGAGAATTACTCGCCGCGAACCTGTGCAGCTTGCATACCCTTTTGGCCTTTCTCAGCCACGAAGGAAACGGTTTGGCCTTCTTTCAGGCTTTTGAAACCGTCGCTTTCGATAGCTTTGAAGTGTACGAACAGGTCGTCACCGCCACCTTGAGGAGTGATGAAGCCGAAGCCTTTTTCATCGTTGAACCATTTAACGGTGCCGGTTTGGCGATTAGACATGGTGTATCTCCAAGAAACATATATTTTCAGTAGTGCTGTGCTGCTCAGGCCAACTGGGCACACTGGGCTATCATAGTCGAAATGTTCGACTTGGGAGCCCCCCCAAGGCATTGTTTGCTAATCAATCGCGTTGCATCTGATCCCTGGATCGGCGCAAAGCCCCGATCTACGGGGCTTTGCGCTGAAATATCAACTGTTAAAAAAAGCCGTAAAACCTGCATAATTTGTGTGAAATGGCAGTTTTCAGGCCATTTTTCCAGCGATATGGTCGTCAGATCAGTGGTCAATCTTACTTTTTCTTCACGACTTTGCAGGACGAAATAGCCGCTACCGCTTTGTTCTTAAGCTCAGGGCTGGCGTTCTGATTGGTCATCAGTTCCTTGATCTCGGCAGTGCTCAATTCGGCATTGATCTTGTCAGCACCACATTCGCAGTGAGCTTTGGCAGTTTTGGCGTCTACGTTCTGACTCGCGGCGGCACTGCAGTCGCTCACAAAGCTGTCACGGGCGCCGGCTGGCCAGTTGGAAGGGGCTGCAGCCTGCGCGCCAAGGGAAAGGAGGCTCAGGGTAGCGGCGACAGCGAGGGTAGAGGTAAAACGCATCATGGGATGCTCCTTTGGGTCGAGGACGAACGGCGATTCTCAGTGGGTTGGAGGCCCGACGTACAGCTCAAGTTCACTTTGCAGCTATAAAGCCTTGAATTGCGCTATACACAAAGCTTCGTCGGCGCGATGACCGTTCATCTGTGCTAGCATCGTGGGCTTGGCTAGTTTCAGGCGCGTCAATTACCGCCTTGCCATGTTTCTTTTTAGCTCAATCCAGTCACTCTGGTTCGATTATCGGTTGGCCGAAAGGCTCCTGCCGCTGTAAGGCAGGCGTTCATCACTGAACGGCCTGGTGTTGGATCTTGTACTGGCTCATCCCAACCCACGTGACCTTTGGTAGGGGTCACCACTAGGAGAGGAGGCGCCATGCCAACTATTACTCTACCCGACGGCAGTCAACGTTCATTCGATCATTCGGTTTCCGTAGCCGAAGTCGCCGCATCCATTGGTGCAGGCTTGGCCAAGGCCACCGTGGCCGGCAAGGTCGACGGCAAACTGGTCGACGCCAGTGACCTGATCACTTGCGATGCCAGCCTGCAAATCATCACGCCCAAGGATCAAGAGGGGCTGGAGATCATTCGCCACTCTTGCGCGCACCTGATTGGCCATGCGGTCAAGCAGCTGTACCCAACCGCCAAGATGGTGATCGGCCCGGTAATCGAAGAAGGCTTCTATTACGACATCGCCTATGAGCGTCCTTTTACACCGGACGACCTGGCGGCCATCGAGCAGCGCATGCACGCGCTGATTGAAAAAGATTACGACGTCATCAAGAAAGTCACCCCGCGTGCCGAAGTGATCGACGTGTTTACCGCGCGTGGTGAAGATTACAAGCTGCGCCTGGTGGAAGACATGCCGGACGAGCAGGCCATGGGCTTGTACTACCACGAAGAATACGTCGACATGTGCCGTGGCCCACACGTGCCGAACACGCGTTTCCTCAAGTCGTTCAAGCTGACCAAGCTGTCCGGTGCCTACTGGCGCGGTGATGCCAAGAACGAACAGCTGCAACGGATCTACGGCACGGCCTGGGCTGACAAGAAACAGCTGGCCGCCTACATCCAGCGCATTGAAGAAGCTGAAAAGCGCGACCACCGCAAGATCGGCAAGCGCCTGAACCTGTTCCACCTTCAGGAAGAAGCGCCGGGCATGGTGTTCTGGCACCCGAATGGCTGGACCCTGTACCAGGTGCTTGAGCAGTACATGCGCAAGGTTCAGCGCGACAACGGTTACCTGGAGATCAAGACCCCGCAGGTCGTTGATCGCAGCCTGTGGGAGAAATCCGGGCACTGGGCCAACTACGCCGACAACATGTTCACCACCCAGTCGGAAAACCGCGACTACGCCATCAAGCCGATGAACTGCCCATGCCACGTGCAGGTGTTCAATCAAGGCCTGAAGAGCTACCGCGAGTTGCCGATGCGCCTGGCCGAGTTCGGTGCCTGCCACCGCAACGAGCCATCCGGTGCACTGCACGGCATCATGCGTGTGCGCGGTTTTACTCAGGACGACGCCCACATCTTCTGCACCGAAGAGCAGATGCAGGCTGAATCCGCCGCGTTCATCAAGCTGACCATGGACGTTTATCGCGATTTCGGGTTTACCGAAGTTGAAATGAAGCTGTCCACTCGTCCGGAAAAACGCGTTGGTTCCGACGAGCTGTGGGATCGCGCCGAAGCGGCACTGGCCGCAGCACTCGACAGTGCGGGCCTTGCGTACGACCTGCAGCCGGGGGAGGGCGCGTTCTACGGTCCGAAGATCGAGTTCTCGCTCAAAGATTGCCTTGGCCGTGTCTGGCAGTGTGGTACCCTGCAGCTCGATTTTAACCTGCCGATCCGTCTGGGAGCCGAATACGTCTCCGAAGACAACAGCCGTAAACACCCGGTTATGCTGCACCGGGCGATCCTCGGTTCGTTCGAGCGGTTCGTCGGTATCCTGATCGAGCACTACGAGGGAGCGTTCCCTGCGTGGCTGGCTCCGACCCAGGCAGTGATCATGAATATCACTGATAAACAGGCAGATTTTGCCGCCGAAGTTGAAAAAACTCTCAACGAAAGCGGATTTCGTGCCAAGTCCGACTTGAGAAATGAAAAGATCGGCTTTAAAATCCGCGAGCATACTTTGCTCAAGGTTCCCTATCTTTTGGTTATCGGAGATCGGGAAGTCGAGATGCAGACTGTCGCTGTGCGTACTCGTGAAGGTGCTGACCTGGGCTCGATGCCCGTCGCCCAGTTCGCTGAGTTCCTCGCGCAAGCGGTTTCCCGGCGTGGTCGCCCAGATTCGGAGTAATTATTATTAAGCGTGAAATGAGACAAGATAAACGAGCTGCACCGAAAGCCCCGATCAACGAGAATATCTCGGCACGCGAGGTTCGGTTAATTGGGGCTGAGGGTGAGCAGCTTGGGATTGTGTCAATTGAAGACGCGCTTCTTAAGGCTGAAGAAGCCAAGCTCGATTTGGTGGAAATTTCCGCCGATGCTGTACCACCTGTCTGCAAGCTGATGGACTACGGCAAATCGATCTTCGAGAAGAAGAAGCAGATTGCCGCAGCCAAGAAAAACCAGAAGCAGATCCAGGTTAAAGAAATCAAGTTTCGTCCAGGGACGGAGGAAGGGGATTACCAGGTAAAACTGCGCAACCTGGTACGTTTCCTGAGTGATGGGGACAGGGCCAAGGTATCCTTGCGATTCCGCGGCCGTGAGATGGCCCACCAGGAGCTGGGGATGGAACTCCTCAAGCGGGTTGAAGCTGACCTGCTCGAGTACGGTTCGGTCGAACAGCATCCTAAGATGGAAGGACGCCAACTGATCATGGTCATCGCCCCGAAAAAGAAGAAGTAATCAACAGGGCACGGCAGGCCTTCTGATTATGTTTATCAACTGAATGCGGAGTATCCGAACATGCCAAAGATGAAGACTAAAAGTGGTGCTGCTAAGCGGTTTCTGAAAACTGCTAACGGTATCAAGCACAAGCACGCTTTCAAGAGCCACATCCTGACCAAAATGTCGACCAAGCGTAAGCGTCAACTGCGCGGTAGCAGCTTGCTGCATCCGTCTGACGTGGCAAAAGTCGAGCGCATGCTGCGCCTTCGTTAATTTTTGGATCAAGACTAGAGGAAGTAACTCATGGCTCGTGTAAAGCGTGGCGTCATTGCCCGTAAACGTCACAAAAAAATTCTGAAACTTGCTAAAGGCTACTACGGCGCGCGTTCACGCGTATTCCGTGTTGCCAAGCAAGCGGTAATCAAGGCAGGCCAGTACGCCTACCGTGACCGTCGTCAGAAAAAACGTCAGTTCCGCGCTCTGTGGATCGCTCGTATCAACGCTGGTGCACGTGTTAACGGTCTGTCCTACAGCCGTTTCATCGCTGGCCTGAAGAAAGCGTCCATCGAAATCGACCGTAAGGTTCTGGCTGAACTGGCCGTGAACGAAAAAGCGGTGTTTGCTGCGATTGTCGAGAAAGCTAAAGCCTCCTTGGCTTAAGTACCCCCGACAGTCATCCTGGGTTACTCCTGTAGCCCAAGGTGGTAAACGTCATAAATAGGGGAAGAGCCTTCAAGCTCTTCCCCTATTTTGTATCTGGAGTCTGTACATGGAAAACCTGGACGCGCTCGTTGCCCAAGCCCTTGAGGCCGTGCAAAGCGCTGAAGATGTAAATGCCCTGGAGCAAATCCGGGTTCACTACCTTGGCAAGAAAGGTGAATTGACTCAGGTGATGAAGACCCTGGGAAATTTGCCGGCTGAAGAACGTCCGCAAGTCGGTGCGTTGATCAACGTTGCCAAGGAACGTGTCACAGAGGTGCTCAATGCGCGCAAGGCGTCGCTCGAGGAGGCCGATCTAGCGGCCAAGCTCGCCGCCGAGTCCATTGACGTGACCTTGCCTGGCCGTGGTCAGGCCTCGGGCGGCCTGCATCCGATTACCCGGACTCTGGAACGTATCGAGCAGTTCTTCACCCACATCGGCTACGGCATTGCCGAAGGCCCTGAGGTAGAAGACGATTATCACAACTTCGAGGCGCTCAACATCCCAGGCCATCACCCGGCCCGGTCGATGCACGACACCTTCTATTTCAACGCGAACATGCTGTTGCGCACCCATACCTCGCCGGTACAGGTCCGCACCATGGAAGCGAACAAGCCGCCGATCCGCATTGTCTGCCCAGGCCGTGTGTACCGTAGCGACTCGGATATCACCCACTCGCCGATGTTCCACCAGGTCGAAGGCCTGCTGGTGGATCGCGATATCAACTTCGCCGACCTCAAGGGCACCATCGAAGAATTCCTGCGGGTGTTCTTCGAGAAAGAGTTGGCCGTGCGTTTCCGTCCTTCGTTCTTCCCGTTCACCGAGCCGTCCGCTGAAGTCGACATGGAATGCGTGATGTGTAGCGGTAAAGGTTGCCGCGTCTGCAAGCAGACCGGTTGGCTGGAAGTCATGGGTTGCGGCATGGTCCACCCTAACGTGCTGCGCATGTCCGGGATCGATCCGGAAGAGTTCTCGGGCTTTGCCTTCGGCATGGGCGTTGAGCGTCTGGCCATGCTGCGTTACGGCGTGAACGACTTGCGTCTGTTCTTCGACAACGACTTGCGGTTCCTCGCGCAATTTCGCTAGTCGTAACGAATCTTTAGGAGAGCAGGATGAAATTCAGTGAACAATGGCTGCGTGGCTGGGTAAGCCCGCAGGTAGATCGCGACGCGCTGGTTGCGCGTCTGTCGATGGCCGGTCTTGAGGTCGATAGCGTTACCCCGGCCGCCGGTGTTTTCAGTGGCGTGGTAGTGGGCGAAGTGCTGAGCACCGAGCAACACCCTGATGCCGATAAATTGCGTGTGTGCCAGGTCAGCAACGGTTCGGAAACCTTTCAGGTCGTGTGCGGAGCGCCTAATGTGCGCCCGGGCCTGAAGATCCCGTTTGCCATGATCGGTGCCCAACTGCCTGGCGACTTCAAGATCAAGAAGGCCAAGCTGCGTGGTGTCGAGTCCAACGGCATGTTGTGCTCTCAGGCTGAGTTGCAGGTAGGCGAGGGCAATGATGGCCTGATGGAGCTGCCGGCAGACGCGCCTGTGGGTCAGGACATCCGGGTTTACCTGGAACTGGAAGACGCCAGCATCGAGGTCGACCTGACCCCGAACCGCGGCGACTGCCTGTCCCTGGCCGGTCTGGCCCGTGAAGTGGGCGCGCTGTACAACGCTCCCGTCACCCGTCCTACGGTTGCTGTTGTGCCGCCGGTGCATGACGAAGTTCGCTCCATCGAAGTGCTCGCGCCGAACGCCTGCCCACGTTACCTGGGGCGTGTGGTCCGTAACGTCGACCTGTCCAAGCCGACCCCGCTGTGGATGGTCGAGCGCCTGCGTCGCGCCGACGTGCGCAGCATCGACGCCGCGGTCGACATCACCAACTATGTGATGTTGGAGCTGGGTCAGCCGCTGCACGCCTTCGATCTCGCCGAAATCAACGGTGGCATCCGCGTGCGCATGGCCGAGGAAGGCGAAAAGCTGGTGCTGCTCGACGGTCAGGAAGTCAGCCTGCGTGCCGACACCCTGGTTATCGCCGACCACTCTCGCGCCCTGGCAATTGCCGGCGTGATGGGGGGCGAGCACAGCGGTGTATCCGCGACCACTCGTGACGTATTCCTTGAAAGCGCGTTCTTTGACCAGATCGCCATCGCAGGCAAGGCCCGTTCCTATGGCCTGCACACCGATGCTTCGCACCGCTATGAGCGTGGCGTGGACTGGAATCTCGCCCGTGAAGCCATGGAGCGCGCCACCGGCCTGCTGCTGGAAATCACCGGTGGCGAAGCCGGCCCGATCACCGAAACCGTCAGCGAACAGTACCTGCCGTCGATTGCGCCGATCACCTTGCGTGCCAAAAGCGTTGAGCAGATGCTCGGCTTAGTCATCGAGCCGGCTGAAATCGAGCAACTGCTGTCCGCGCTCGGCCTGGGTATTTCTGCAGGTGGGGAAGGGCAGTGGCAGGTTGCAGTACCTAGCCATCGCTTCGACATCAGCCTGGAAGTTGACCTGATCGAAGAGCTGGCACGTCTGTATGGCTACAACCGCCTGCCGGTTCGCTACCCGCAAGCGCGCCTCGCGCCGCAACCCAAGGCCGAAGCGCGTGCGCACCTGCCTGAGCTGCGCCGCCTGCTGGTTGCTCGTGGTTACCAGGAAGCCGTGACGTATAGCTTCATCGATCCAAAACAATTTGAGCTGTTCAACCCGGGTGTTGAGCCGCTGTTGTTGGCCAACCCGATCTCCAACGACATGGCCGCCATGCGTTCGTCGTTGTGGCCGGGCCTGGTGAAGGCGCTTTCCCACAACCTGAACCGCCAGCAAGACCGCGTGCGCCTGTTCGAAAGCGGCCTGCGTTTCGTGGGTCAGCTCGATGGCCTCAAGCAAGAGCCGATGCTGGCTGGCGTCGTCTGCGGTAGCCGCCTGCCGGAAGGCTGGGCGCAGGGCCGCGACGTCGTAGACTTCTTCGACGTCAAGGCTGACGTGGAAGCGGTACTGGGCTTTGCCGGCGCGCTGGATGCCTTTACGTTTGTGCCGGGCAGCCACCCTGCCTTGCATCCGGGCCAGACTGCGCGTATCGAGCGCGAAGGTCGCCTGGTAGGTTTTGTGGGCGCCATTCACCCGGAACTGTCGAAAACGTTGGGGCTGGACCGTCCAGTCTTCGTGTTTGAGCTAGTCTTGGCTGAAGTGGCGTCGGGCAAGATGCCTAAATTCAGCGAGTTGTCGCGCTTTCCTGAAGTGCGTCGCGACCTGGCGCTGATCGCCGACCGTGACGTCGCCGCCACTGCCGTTCTGGATGTAATCCGTGAAAATGCAGGGGAATGGCTGACAGACCTCAGGCTATTTGACGTCTATCAGGGTAAAGGCATTGATCCGCATAGAAAAAGCCTCGCAGTCGGCTTGACCTGGCAGCATCCATCGCGCACTCTTAATGACGATGAGGTGAATACCACGACACAAAATATCCTCACCTCGCTCGAACAAAGGTTGAACGCCACGTTAAGGAAGTGACGTATGGGGGCTTTGACGAAAGCTGAGATGGCGGAACGTCTGTACGAAGAGTTGGGTCTGAACAAGCGCGAGGCCAAGGAATTGGTCGAGCTGTTTTTTGAAGAGATCCGCCACGCTCTGGAAGACAACGAACAGGTCAAATTGTCCGGTTTCGGCAATTTTGACCTGCGGGACAAACGCCAGCGGCCTGGCCGCAATCCAAAAACGGGAGAAGAAATCCCGATCACGGCTCGCCGTGTGGTCACCTTTCGTCCAGGGCAGAAGTTGAAGGCCCGAGTTGAGGCTTATGCTGGAACCAAGTCATAACGACGAACTACCCGTCATCCCAGGCAAACGCTACTTCACCATTGGTGAAGTCAGCGAGCTGTGTGCCGTAAAACCGCACGTGCTGCGCTATTGGGAGCAGGAGTTTCCTCAACTCAACCCCGTCAAACGCACCGGGAACCGTCGGTATTATCAGCGCCAGGACGTGCTGATGATCCGACAGATCCGTGCATTGCTGTACGACCAGGGGTTCACCATCAGCGGCGCACGCCAGCGTATGTCCGGTGATGAAGCCAAAGACGACACCACCCAATACAAGCAACTGATCCGCCAGATGATCTCCGAACTGGAAGATGTGCTGGTGGTGCTGAAGAAATGATTCAAGCTTTAAAAATACTTCCACATTTCAAAAGCTTGCGGTATATTCCGGTTCGCTTCGTTAAGAAGCGAACCCAGTAACACGCCTAGTCGGGGCGTAGCGCAGTCCGGTAGCGCACTAGCATGGGGTGCTAGGGGTCGAGTGTTCGAATCACTCCGTCCCGACCATATTTTTCAATGACTTAGCCCAATCTGAAAAGATTGGGCTTTTTCATGTCTGAAAAATACCCCCTACCCCCTACCGCGCCGTGGGCCGTTATGGGCCCGAGAGCCTGTTTCACCTTTGTGATCTGCCGGTGGGGTACAGCGAACATGCAATCGCTACGACACTCCCCTGAAATGACTGGCGTGACGTCGATAGGCGTTGTCGCGTGCATGTCGATAAGCCACTAGCACACCTGCCCTAATTGATCCTTGCACGAACCCGGCAGTAGAGTTTGAAGCGCAAGCCAATGTATTAACGATGGGAAGGGGAGTGAAGATGACTATAAAAAAATACGTCTATATGACGGCTGCAGCCTGCCTGTTAGCGACCTCAAGTGCGCATGCGTCTTTCGCCACCAGTTGCCAGGATTCTCAGCCGTGGTACCACTTCAGCATGATTGAGGCAGCAACCTGTTTGCTCTCTGGTCAATGGTAATCGGGTCGCCCCCGCTGCGGTTCGGCGGGGGAGAGCCCCAGTGATCCCGCTCAAGTCGTGCCTTTCGGGCATTGCCCTCGATTGCGCTGACTTGACTCATCAACATTTGCTTAAAACAGCTCGCTGCCTCACCTGGCCTGACGCTGCGAGCGAACCGTTGCGCCTGTGATCATGTCTGTGCGAATGGCCGACGGTTGCCCGGCGTTGTTGCGTGCATAACTGCATAACGTGACCGGCAGCTCTGCTATATCAAGGAATATGCCGTCCATGGCCAAGGTGTAGCGATCGTCGTCAATATCGCCGCAGATGGTGCTGATCGCCGAGTTCACGCTGTAGTAATAATGCTGGCTAAAGCCGTCCTGCTGGTTTTCCCAGGCGATGTGATAGCGGTGCTTGAGCTGCGGTGCAGGTGCCGGGTTGGTCAGGAATACCGAATGGGTGAACGCATTGCGCAGCAGCGCTTCGGTCAGCGGCTGTTCGGCCGTTTGCACCCCGAGTATGCATAACACATGCGGCCCCAGCACTGGGCCGATGGGCTGGTTGATGTAGGCCTCGTCAGAAGCGGCAGCGACTTGGTAGCCGTGTGTGCGTGCGCAATCGCTGATGTGATTCACGGCTTTGAATCGGTAGAACGGTTCTTGGATCGAGAACCTCAGGTTCCAAGTCGGACGGGTAATTTGGTCGGTGGCGTCACGTTTTAAATGCACATAGGGCTTCAGGTTCCACGGCTCATCCAGCGTGATTTCAACCGCCTTGAGCTGACAGGTTGGGGTGTCGTTACGGAAAACACCGTCTACAAAGCAGTAGTACAAGTCGTTGGCGGGGTAGCTGTAGTTGAATTTGGCGGCTTCGCACGCCGAGTTGTTCTGGCAGCTATTGAGAATGTCTTTCTGAATGGCAGACGCGACCTTGCTGATGATGCTGGTGATTTCATTGGTGTTCCGGTCCAGCATCGGACTGCCGGAGCTGCCTGGGCGCAGACCATTGCAGCGGTTGCGCAAGGCGCTGGGGAACACGCCGGGATGTTCGGCAAAACTGTTGAGGGTCGATTCCACGCAGGCGCTCATGCGTAGGCCCTTTTTCAGAAAGCCAGTCGGCGCTCCCACGTTGATCACCTCTCGATCCGATGTCTGACGCTGGGAGGCCAGCTTGAGTGGCATGATCGCCTTGGCCACCAGCACCGCCAGTGACGTATCCAGTTCGAGCACGGCCAGGTCAGTGCCCGCCATGCTGCTCCAATGCGCCGTCTTGACGGCGTAGGTGATACGCCGTTCGGGTGTGTCATGAAAGTAGTTGAAGGTCACGTCGGCGGTGAGCGCCTGGTGGACGCGCGCTGTACCGTAGCTGTAGAACACACAATGCCCGGCGGTCAGCACATAAGCCGGCCCGATGGCCTTACCTTGGCGATTGCGCGTGTCGAGCAGAACGGCATTGCAGGTCTGGCCTAAGGCGTTTTCCAGTGAACCGATGCCGGTCCATTGCGGATAACGGTGGTTTTTATTTTCAAGGGCCACAGACGGTGACTGCTCGGTAAGGCCCTCGGCCAGATCTCTGGCATGGCTCGGCCAGACAGTGCTGAGCAACAGGAAATACAGGAAGATGCAGGCGGTGTGAGGAAGTGCCATAAGGGGCCTCGACAAGGAAGTCATTGATTGGCTGAAACTACTCAATCAGGCCAAGGCGGATGACATACAGGGCTACTGCGTGAGCCCTTGGCGGGATCCTCAGTCGCCGTTATGGCTGCTGGTGCTGGCGTCTTTACGCCAAACACCGTCTCGGGATTTTCCGTTCGTCCAAAGTTCGGCACTCCCTGTTACACGCCTGCTCCAATGGTTAAGTGCGTATTTGTCGCGCTTTAGAGCGGAGAGACAGCATGGAAATCAACGAGAACGCCCCAGGCAATATTTCACAGCAGGCAGTAACGCGTGGAACGGACAATGAGGCCGGTCATGATCCAAAGCGCGATGAGGATCATATCCCGCTGCCACCGGACGACGAGGCACCCCTCGAGGAAGATATGTCGGACGTGGACGCTGCCGATTCAGTAGCCAGTGAGCATCCTGACAACTGAGCATCAACGGACCCGGCCAAGCGCCGGGTTTTCATTTAAATGTCAGCGCAAGATAATTACGTTATTGTCGGCGTGATGCCCTTTTCCGAAAGGCCGAGAAGTTAAAGCAACCCAACTGCGGAGACGGATATGCGTGCCGAAGACGTTCTTGCCGACGACACAAACGAAGCAACATTTGAGGGAGTGACCGTACGTAAAGGGACGGTGGGTGCCTTTTTGGCAAACGTACGAGTTTGGAGTAATCCAGGCGCGAGCATGGATGATCAACTGCTGGCTGAGCGAGAAATTATTCAATCTCTGCCCGCTCTTAAGGCGATCGGGCTCCTCGACGTGTTTGAGCCTAAGGATTCCCGATTGCGTGAGTTGATCGCCAAGGCGGGCGCGCTACGGTGAGAGTATCCAGAGGGGCGCCACGCTGAGCAGCAAGAGGCCGGCTTTGTCTTGATGCGCCACTGTTGTTGCTGATTATGGCTTTTTCATGCCGGGAATAAATGCCTTCCCGCGTGAACAATCTTCATCGCGAATCACACCTGCTCATTAGTTACGCGCTAAGGAAATTTCCCACATCCAATGCCCGTACCCTGTTGTTAGGCTCCAACTCTTTGACCTGACTTCAAGGAGTTTCCTGATGACAAAACGTCTCGCCGCCGAGTTCTTCGGCACGTTCTGGCTGGTACTGGGCGGTTGCGGCAGTGCCGTGTTGGCGGCCGCATTCCCTGAGTTGGGCATTGGTTTTGCCGGTGTGGCATTGGCATTTGGCTTGACGGTATTAACCATGGCCTACGCGGTCGGGCATATTTCCGGCGGGCATTTCAATCCGGCGGTCACCATGGGTTTGCTCGCCGCCGGGCGTATCGGCGGCAAGGATGTGGTGCCCTACATCCTCACTCAGGTTCTGGGCGCGATTGCGGCGGCCGGCGTGCTGTACCTGATCGCCAGCGGCAAGGCCGGGTTCGATGTGACGGCGGGGTTTGCCACCAATGGTTATGGCGAGCATTCACCCGGGGGCTTCTCGCTGCTTTCGGTAGTGGTCACCGAGTTTGTACTCACGGCGTTTTTCCTGTTGATCATCCTGGGCGTCACCGACAAAAAGGCACCGGCCGGTTTTGCGCCGCTGGCCATCGGTTTTGCCCTGGTCTTGATTCACCTGATCAGTATTCCAGTGAGCAATACATCGGTTAACCCGGCGCGCAGTACGGGCGTAGCACTGTTTCAAGGCGATTGGGCGATAGCCCAGTTGTGGGTGTTCTGGGTGGTGCCTTTACTCGGTGGCGTGTTGGGTGGGCTGGTGCACCGGTTCGTGTTGGCGACAAAACAGTAGTCGCTCAGGCCACCTTTGCTCGGCGAGCGGACCGTGTTCTTCATGATCGAGCCGCCTTGTAACGGTTGGCCGGGCGCGCCAAACCAAGGTTTTCACGCAGTGTGGTGCCGGTGTATTCGCGCCGAAACAAGCCACGCCGCTGTAACTCGGGAACGACCAGGCGGGCGAAATCCTCCAGCCCGCCCGGCAGGTGTGGCACCAGAATATTGAAGCCATCCGCCGCGCTTTCTTCGAACCAGCGCTGCAGCTCATCGGCGATCTGCGTAGGCGTGCCGATCAAGCTGTAATGACCGCGTCCGCCGGCAATGCGTCGGCCCAGTTGCGCCAGTGTCAGCTGTTCGCGCTGGGCCAGTTCGCTCCGCAGTTGCTGGCGGCCGCGCTGGTGCTGACCAGTCGCTTCCATAGCCCAGGCATCGAAAAGATGATCGCCGAGGTGGACATCCCGGTGGTGGAAACCTGGGACTACGTGCTGGAGCGCCGTGATGGTTTTACTGCGACCCTCAGCGAGCTAGGTGTGCAGCCGTGGGTCTTCGTCCCCGACGCCGACCGTGCGCCTTTCGAGGCGGGCAAGCAGGCCATGGAGGAGCTGATGGGGGCGGTGACCAGGCCCGACGCGATTTTCTTTGCCAACGACAACCTGGCTGCCGGTGGTTTGCTCGCCGGTCAACGAGCGGAGCTGAACATCCCGCAGGACTGCGCCGTATTAGGCTTTGGCGATGACCCCTTCGCACAGATGTTGCTGCCCAGCCTCAGCACGATCCAGCCACCGGCCCTGCAGATTGGTGTATTAGCCGCCACCCGCGTTCTGCAAAGTCTGGGTGTATTACCGATTGAGGGTGAAGTTGCACGCTTGAATCTTTTGCACTGTCAGTTAATTGAAAGGGAAAGTGCCTAGTCATTACGGGGTATGGCTAAGTGCAGCTAGTGGCTATTGGCTGCTAATGCTCTAAATCAGTGCATTTGGCAATGTTTTGTATTTAATTTCCCGCCAGCCGGAACTAGAGCTATAACTTCCAGTCGATACACCCGGCTAACTCCTGCATCGGCTGTGGCGAACTAATGGCATTGTTCGGTAGTTCCAAATAGCCATACTTTTCGCAACGTTAGATATTCCTCAATGATGTCTTCAGCCCCCATCGATGCTTGCAAGATGCACATCCCGCACACCGACCAGGTGTGTGCGTGGCTGATGCAGCACGCCGGGCTTAAAACGCTGGATCTGGAACGCGCCCGGCGCTTATCCGATGACCCTCGCGATCTGCTGGGTTTGCTCACGCGCCTGGGCCTGGTGTCCGAAATCGAACTGGCCCGCGCCTGGGCCGATCTGCTGGCTGCGCCATTGCTGGCGGCCGACGCTGCGCCGCCGTTGCTCGACCCATTACCTGCCGTGACCGAGCGTTTCCTGCGTCACTACCACCTGGTGCCCATGGGTTGGGACGAGGGCGGCCTGCGCGTGCTGGCCGCCAACCCGACGCAGCGGTACCCGTTCCAGGCCCTGGCGTATGCCTGCCAAGTTCCTGTATGGCTGGCCATCGGCGCGCATACCGACGTAGAGGGCCTGATCGAGCGTTACTACGGCCAGGGCCGTTCGGCCATGGGCACGCTGATCGAAAACCTAGATGAGCAGAGTGGTGCCCTCGAAGATATCGAGCACCTCAAGGACATGGCTTCCGAAGCGCCGGTGATTCGCCTGGTCAACCTGATCCTGCAACGCGCCGTGGAACAACGGGCGTCGGATATCCATATCGAACCCTTCGAAAACCAGCTCAAGGTGCGCTACCGCATCGATGGCGTACTGCACGACGCCGAAGCGCCGCCCGCCAGTTCGTCGGCGGCGGTGATCTCGCGAGTGAAGATCATGGCGCGCCTGGACATCGCCGAGCGGCGCCTGCCCCAGGATGGGCGCATCATGCTGCGCATCCAGGGCAAGGCGTTGGATTTGCGCGTGTCCACGGTGCCCACCAGCTTCGGCGAGTCGGTGGTGATGCGCCTGTTGGACCGGCAAACCGTGCAGTTCGACTTTCCAAGCCTGGGTTTTGATGGCCAGCGCCTGGCAGCCTTCCTTGATTTGCTTGAGCGGCCCCACGGCATCCTGCTGGTCACCGGGCCCACAGGCTCGGGTAAAACCACCACGCTGTACACCGCCTTGGCGCGGCTCAACACCGCCGAACGCAAGATCATCACCGTGGAAGACCCGGTGGAGTACCAGCTTGAAGGCATCAACCAGATCCAGGTCAAGCCCGCCATCGGCCTGGACTTTGCCGGAGCGTTGCGCGCCATCGTGCGCCAGGACCCGGACGTGATCATGATCGGTGAAATCCGCGACCTGGAAACGTGCCGCATCGCCGTCCAATCTTCACTCACCGGCCATCTGGTGCTCTCAACCCTGCACACCAACAGCGCCGCCGCCAGCATCACACGCTTGCTGGACATGGGCGTGGAAAGCTACCTGATCGCCTCCACCGTCAGCGGCATTCTCGCCCAGCGCCTGGTGCGGCGCCTGGACCCGGCCACACGGGTCGCGTTCCAGGTGCCGCCGGCGTTGATCAAGGAACACGGCCTGGATCGCCTCACCGAGCAGCGCCCGATTCTGCTGTATCACGGCGACTACCACGGCCGCAGCGCCCTCACCGAATTGCTGGTGATGAACGATGAGTTGCGTGGCCTGCTGATGGCCCACGCCGACGCCGCCACCCTTGAGCAAGCCGCCCGTCGCGGCGGTTTGCGCACCTTGTATGAAGACGGCCTGCGTCAGGCGCTGGCGGGCGTCACGTCCCTGGAAGAAGTGTTGCGCGTCACCCGTGGAGAGGATGCGTGAGCCTGTTCAAGTTCCGTGCCCTGGACAGCCAGGGCGCCGCCCAGAGAGGCACGCTGCAAGCTGCCGACCAGGCCGCCGCCGTCGCCATCTTGCACAAGCGTGGCTGGTTGCTGCTGCATATTGAAACGACGGGTAGTGCCTCGTTACGTCGTGTACGCGGGCCGTTGAAGGGGGCCGCGCTGGTGAGTTTCACCCAGCAACTGGCGACGCTGCTCGGCGCCGGTCAGCCCCTTGAACGCTCGTTGAACCTGCTGCTCAAGCAACCCGGCCAACCCCAGGTGCGGGCCTTGATCGAGCGCATCCGTGACCAGGTCAAGGCCGGCAAGCCGCTGTCGGCTGCGCTTGAAGAAGAGGGCGATACGTTTTCTGCGCTGTACCTGAGCATGGTGCGCGCGGGCGAAGCCGGTGGTGCGCTGGAAGACACCCTGCGCCAGCTCAGCGACTACCTGGAGCGCAGCCAGCGACTGCGTGGCGAGGTGATCAACGCGCTGATCTACCCGGCGTTCCTGGTGGTGGGCGTACTGGGTTCCCTGGCGCTGTTGCTGGCCTATGTGGTGCCGCAATTCGTGCCGATTTTTCAGGATCTGGGCGTGCCGATTCCGTTGATCACCCAAGTGATCCTGGGGCTTGGCGAGTTTTTGTCGGCCTATGGCCTGGTGCTGTTGGCCGGGTTGGCGATCAGTGCCGGGCTCCTGGCGACGCGCCTGCGCGACCCCAGCCGCCGCGAACGCTACGACCGTCACCTGCTGGGCATCCGTGTGGTCGGCCCGCTGCTGCAACGGGTGCAAGCCGCACGCCTGACTCGCACCCTCGGCACCTTGCTCTGCAATGGCGTGGCATTGCTGCCCGCGCTGGTGATCGCCCGGCAGGTCTGCAGCAACCATGCATTGCAGGCGCAAGTGGCTCTGGCGGCGCAACAGGTCAAAGGCGGCGGCACCCTGGCCGAGGCGTTTGGCAGTCAACCGCTGTTGCCGCAGTTGGCCCTGCAAATGATCGAGGTCGGCGAACACGCCGGTGAACTGCCCGGCATGTTGCTCAAGGTCGCCGACATCTTCGACGTCGAGGCCAAGCGCGCGATCGACCGCCTGCTCGCTGCGCTGGTGCCCTCGCTGACCGTGATCATGGCGGTGCTGGTGGCGGTAATCATGCTCGCGATCATGCTGCCGCTGATGAGCCTCACCAGCCATATATGAACCTTCATGGAGTGGAATCAATGAGAACCCGGCACCGCCAAAACGGCTTCACCCTGCTGGAAATGCTCGCGGTGATCGTGCTGCTGGGCATCGTCGCAACCATTGTCGTGCGCCAGGTCGGCGGCAATGTGGACAAGGGCAAATACGGCGCAGGCAAGGCGCAGTTGGCGAGCTTGAGCATGAAGATCGACAGCTACGCCCTGGATGTGGGGGCGCCGCCCAGCACCCTGCAACAGCTGCTCGACAAGCCCGCCAATGCCTCCAGCTGGGCGGGCCCCTATGCCAAGCCTTCGGAGTTGAAGGACCCGTTCGGCCACGGGTTCGGTTATCGCTTCCCCGGGCAGCATGGCGCCTTCGACCTGATCTTCTACGGCCAGGACGGTCAACCGGGCGGCGAGGGCTACAGTGCCGATTTGGGTAACTGGGAGTAACCCGCCCATGGCCCAGCGCGGCTTTACCTTGCTGGAGATGCTGGTGGTCATTGTATTGATCGGTATCGCCGCCGGGTTGTTGGGGCTGGGTGTGCGCCAGGGGCTGCAAGTGGCTCAGGAGCGGCGGGTGGTGGGGCAGATGGTCGAGGCACTGCGCGCCACGCGGGCGGGGGCGATCGTCAGCGGCCGGGCGGCGCGCACCGAATTCGACCTGCAACGTCTGACGTTCCGGGCTCCAGGGCGTGCCCCGCAACAGTGGCAGGCACCGTTGCAGGTGACGCTGCACAGTGCCGAGCAGGCGGGCGCCGCCGTGGTGTTCTACCCCGATGGCAGTTCCACCGGCGGTAACCTGCTGCTGGCCAGCGGCGCCCGGCGTTGGCGTATCGACATTGGCTGGCTCACCGGCAGCGTGCAGTCCAGGGCGCTGCCATGAAGCATCAGGCCGGTTTTACCCTGCTGGAAATGCTCGCGGCCCTGACGTTGATGGCGGTGTGCAGCAGTGTGTTGCTGGTTGCCTTCGGCCAGAGTGCGCGCTCGTTGGCCCAGGTTGCCCACAGCGACCGGCTAACCCAGGCCGCGCTCACGCTGCTGGACCAGGAAGCGGCCGGCCCGCTGAGCGAGGGCACCTTGCAAGGCGAACTTGATGGCATCCATTGGCACTTGACCAGTACCCGGCAACAGCCCCATCTGTTTCGTCTCGACCTGAACCTGCGCGAAGGCGCGCATCAGGCCCGCTTCAGCACCTTGAAGGCCCGCCTGTGAGGCGCCGCGAGCAGGGCTTCACCTTACTGGAGATCCTGGTGGTGCTCAGCCTGCTTTCGATATTGTTATTGCTGGTGGGCGCTGCGTTGCTGGGCGCCAATCGGGCGGTGGCCAAGGCCCAAAGTTACACCGTGAGCCTGGATGAAATGCGCACCGCCCAACAGTTTCTACGCACCGCGATCAGCGAGGCGTTGCCCTTGAATATCATTGAAGACGACAGCCAGGCCGACGGTTTTTTTATCGGTACGGCAGAGCGCTTGCAGTTTGTGGCGACCTTGCCCGGCGTGCTCGGCGGTGGCATCCAGCGCTTTACCCTGCAACGGGTAGAGCAGGATTTTCAGGTGGCGTTTTCGCAGTTGCAATCCGCTGCCAACGCCCAGCGCGCTGAACCGCAAGTGCTGCTGCATAACGTCGAGGCGCTGCAATTGAGTTATCGCGGCGTATCGCCCTTGGGCCAGCCCACCGGCTGGTTGAGCGCGTGGCCCTGGCCCCGGCGCTTGCCCGTCGCAGTACGCATCGACGCCAGCGTCAACGGGCCGGTGCCGTGGCTGACGCAAGTGATTGCCCTGCGCCTGAACCTCGGCAGCGCGAGCAGTGAACAATGAAGCGCCAACGCGGAGCGGCGTTGCTGCTGGTGCTGTGGGTGCTGGCTTTACTCAGCCTATTGCTCGGCGGTTTGGCTGCCTGGGTGCAACTGCAAAGTCGCCAGGCGCTGTGGTACCGCCAGCACACCCAGACGCTGTTGGCCGCCGAAGCCGGTATTGCCCAGGTCATGGCTGATCGGCACTGGGTGGCGGACGGGCGTGCCATCGCGCTGACCTTCGACGACGCCCGCCTACAGGTCCGCCTGCGCAGTGAGCGCGGCAAGCTGTACCTGGTCAACGCCGACCCCGATGACTTGCTGCACCTGGCCCTGGCTTGCGGCGCTACCCCGGCCCAGGCCCATCAGCTGGTCCAGGCGCTTGAGGCTCGGCGCCATCAGGGCCTGGCGCCGTTTCGGGTGCTGGAAGAAGTGCGGCAACTGCCCGGTATGACGCAGGCCCTGTACAGCCAATTACTGCCGGAAATGACCTTATGGAGCGACCTGGATCGACCCGATCCGGCATTTGCCAGCCCCTTGATGCGCAAGGCATTGAACCTGCCACGGCAAAACGCCGAGGGCGCCGACCCCGGCCAGGTGCTGGAAATCGACAGCCGTGCCGAGCGCCCCGGCGGCTATCAGGCACGCCTGCAACTCACCGTCTTATTGAGCCCCGCGGAGGACCGTGCACAACCCTATCGGGTGGTGCGGTGGCAAGAATGAATCGACTTGAACCTATCGCCCGCCAGTGGCGCGGCAGCCTGTTGCAACAAGGCTGGCGCCTCTGGCTCACCGAGCTGCGCGGCTGTGTGCCGAGCTGGCTGGCCCCGCAAGAGCCGCCTGAACAGATCCATCACTGGCCGCTGACGGCGCCGGTTATCCCCGGCAGCGCCTGCCAGGTGCTGATGCTCGGCCCTGACGTGGTGCTGCAGCAACGCCTGCAATTGCCCCTGGCGGCCGCGCGCAATCTCACGGCGGTGGTCGGCTATGAACTGGACCGCTACACCCCGTTCGACGCCGAGCAGTTGTACTTCGTGGCGCGTCAGGAGCAGCGCACACCCACCCACCTTGAGGTCACGCTGGTGGCGATCCTGCGCGAGCGTCTGGACCGGATTCTCAGCGACTGCGCTGCCCTCGGTCTGCATCCCCATCGCGTCGATGTGGCGGGCCTGGGCATTGACCTGCTGCCGGCACCGTTACGCTCGCGCCAACGCCGAACGGGCAAGGATTTGCAGCGCAGCCTGCCATGGCTGTGCGGTGCCTTGCTGATCGCCGCCATGTTGCTGTGGCTCAACGACCGCCAGCGTGTGCTCGACGCCATGCACGCCACCGTGCAGCAGCAAAAAGCCCAGGTCGCCCAGGTGCACGCCCTGCGTCAGCAACTGCTCAATACCCGCGGCGCGGCGCAGTACCTCACCCAGCGCAAACTGGCGCAACCGCCGCTGGCTGCGCTGCTCAATGACTTGACCACTTGCCTGCCCGCCGACACTTGGCTCGACCAATTGAACGTCAAGGACGCTGAGGTAACCTTCTCCGGCCAAAGCGCCAAGGCCAGTGGCCTGATCACCCGCATCAAAGGCTGCCGGCGGTTGGACAACGCCCAGTTCGAAGGGGTGATTCAACCCGATGCGCGCACCGGCAAGGACCAGTTTGCCTTGCGTGCCCACTTACGCCCGGAGGCCGCCGATGCGCCGACCCCTCACACCCCGTGAACGTCGTGGCGGGGCCTTGTTGCTCCTGGCCGTGGTGCTTGGCGCGGCCTACTGGCTGCTGATCGACAGCTGGTTCGCCGGCCCGTTGCGCACCATGGGCGAGCATGCCCAGCAGTTGCGTGAACAGCAGCAACGCTACGCCGCCGTGTTGCACCAGGGCGAGGCATTGCGCGAGCAGCTTGAGCTGGCGCGGCAAGACCCGGCCAGCAGCGCCAGCCTGTTGCCAGGCGATGACCCCGATGTGGTCGCCGCCGATCTGATGCAGCGTCTGGCCGACCTGATCAACAGCCACGCCAACCTGGGCGGCGGCTGCAACCTCACCCAGCGCAAACCCATCACCACTGAACAGGACAGCAGCGAGCCCTATCGGCAGGTCAAGGTCAGCCTTACGCTGAACTGCGCCATCGAACCGCTGACCGCGATCCTGCACGCGCTGGAATACCAGCCGCCGTTTCTGTTTGTCGATGAGTTGCGCATTCGCCGCAGCAAACAGGCACCGGCCACTGGCGGGGCGGGCAAGCTGGCGGTGCAACTGCTGGTGCGTGGCTACCTGCAACCGGCGCAGGTGGCGCCATGATCGGTGCACTGCGCCCCCTGGAGTGGGGCTTGCTCGGCTTGGCCGGGCTATTGGGCGTACTGATGGCGGTGATCCTCAGCAGCATCGGTGATCAACCGCGATGGTTGCCGCAGGCGCCTGCACCTGCGCAGCCCTCCGTCACTGTGCAGGCCGCACCGGCGCCGGCGTTGCAAGAGCTCGCGAGCACCTGGCAGACGCCGCTGTTCAGCCCCGATCGCCGCCCGGACAGCGTGGTCGGCAAGACCCAGGTGGCGAGCCTGGCCAACCTGACCCTCAGCGGCATCATGATCACCGGCAACCTGCAAATGGCCATGCTCAAGCAAGCCGGCGGCCCACCCCTGACGGTGCGCCTGGGCCAGACGCTGCCCAACGGCTGGCGCCTGGAACACCTGACCCCGCAATACGCCCGTTTCGCCCTCAACGGGCGTACCCAGACCCTGAGCCTTTACGGCAAGCGGTTACCCCTGATTTCCCATCCCCGCGAGCCCCTCCCTTGATCGATATGCGCACTTCGCTGTTTTGCCTGGCCACTGCCGTCTCCCTGGGCGGTTGTGGATCCTTACCCGACCGCCTTGATCCGGACGAACAGCTGCTGAACGAGGCGCTGCAAGGCACCGGTTCGCAACGCCCGCCGAATGCGGCGCCTGCGATGCAAAGCGCTCTGCCCGAGGCGAAGTCGCCGCCGCAGCGCCAGCTGATTCGTGGCAATCAGACGTTCGTGCGTAAACCCACTGCGCCGGTAAAAGCCCAGGAGGAGGGCGGCGACATCGTCTTCAACTTTCAGGGCCAGCCCATCGAAGCGGTGATCAACAGCGTAATGGGCGACTTGCTGCACGAGAACTACAGCATCGCCGAGGGCGTGAAGGGCAATGTCAGCTTCTCCACGTCAAAACCGGTGGACAAGCAGCAGGCTCTGTCGATCCTCGAAACCCTGCTGTCCTGGACCGACAACGCCATGATCAAGCAGGGCAGCCGCTACGTGATCCTGCCGGCCAGCCAGGCGGTGGCGGGCAAGCTGGTGCCGCAGATGCGCGTGACGCAGCCCTCCAGCGGGCTCTCGGCGCGACTCTTCCCGCTGCGCTACATCTCCGCTACCGAGATGCAGAAACTGCTCAAGCCGTTCGCCCGAGAGAATGCGTTTCTGCTGGTCGACCCGGCGCGCAATGTACTGAGCCTGGCCGGCACCCCGGAAGAGCTGGCCAACTACCAGGACACCATCGACACTTTCGATGTGGACTGGCTCAAGGGCATGTCCGTGGCGGTCTTCGGCCTGCAACGCGCCTCGGTGGCCGAACTGATGCCCGAGCTGCAAGCCATGTTCGGCGCCGACAGCGGCACGCCCCTGGCGGGTATGTTGCGATTTTTGCCGGTCGAGCGCACCAACTCGGTGGTGGCGATTTCGTCTCAGCCCGAGTACCTCAGCGAGGTGGGTGACTGGATTCGCACCATCGACGAGGGCGGCGGCAACGAGCCGCAGATGTATGTGTACGACGTGCGCAATATGAAGGCCGCCGACCTGGCCAAATATTTGCGGCAGATCTACGGCAATGGCGCGATCAAGGACGACGCACCGGCCAAGGTCGCGCCGGGGTTGCGTACCACCACCTTGTCCTCGTCCACCAGCGCTGGGCTGCAGGCCAATGTCCCAGCGCCTGCACCCGACGAACCCGAATCCGAACCTGCCGAAAATACCCAGGCGCCCCCCACCAGCGACCTCGAAGCCGGCACCCGCATCACCGCGCAAAAGAGCAGCAACCAGCTGCTGGTGCGCACCCGTCCGGCGCAATGGAAAGAGATCGAAGCGGCGATCAAGCGCCTGGACAACCCACCGCTGCAAGTGCAGATCGAGACCCGCATCCTGGAGGTCAAACTCACCGGTGAACTGGACCTGGGTGTGCAGTGGTATCTCGGCCGCCTGGCGGGCAATTCCACCAGCACCACGGTGGCCAACGCCTCCGGCAGCCAAGGCGCGCTGGGCGGTGGCGGGGCGGGGCTGGGGGCGGCGGATTCGTTGTTCTACTCCTTTGTCAGCTCCAACCTGCAAGTGGCCTTGCACGCCCTGGAAACCAACGGCCGCACCCAAGTGCTGTCGGCGCCGTCGCTGGTGGTGATGAACAATCAGCCGGCACAGATTCAGGTGGGCGATAACATTCCCATCAGCCAGACCACCGTCAACACCGGTGACGCCGACACCACCTTGAGCAGTGTCGAATACGTGCAGACCGGGGTGATCCTGGATGTGGTGCCGCGCATCAATCCGGGCGGGCTGGTGTACATGGATATCCAGCAGCAGGTCAGTGATGCCCAGAACCCGGCGGGCAGCAGTGAGACGCCGGTGAACCCGCGCATTTCCACACGCTCGGTGTCGACTCAGGTGGCGGTGCAGAGTGGGCAGACGGTATTGCTTGGTGGGTTGATCAAACAGGACAACGCCGAGAGTGTCAGTGCCGTGCCTTATCTGGGGAAGATACCGGGGTTGCGGTGGTTGTTTGGCAATACTGGCAAGTCCAAGGACCGTACAGAGTTGATAGTGCTCATTACGCCAAGAGTCATTACCAGCAGCAGCCAGGCGCGGCAGGTGACGGATGATTATCGCCAGCAGATGCAGCTGTTGCGGCCGGCTCAATAATCCTGGCTGCTCGGAGTACCAATGTGGGAGGGGGCTTGCTCCTGATGGCGGCTTGACTGCCAGCGACTACCTAAATGATGCGACGCGATCCAAATGTGGGAGCTGGCTTGCCTGCGATGACGGCCTGACAGCCAACACAGTTATGCCGAGTACATATCCATTCCTGTGGTAACGGCTGATATTGGTTCCGCTTTTACAGCGGGTCACTTTTGGAAAAGAGCCCCAAAAGTAACCAAAAGGGCTCTTGCCCCACCACTCGGCACCTCGCTTAGGCTCGGTGTGCCCGTAATCCGACAGTGATTTGGGGGGCCGCCGCCACGCGCCATCCATGGCGCGGGGCGGCTAAACCGGCATCCCTGCCGGTTTACCCCCCAAATCCCTGTCGAATTCCGGCCAGCGTGGTTTAACGGGGCGCCTAGGATCAAAAGCAGATCAAGATCACGAGCGGCTCGCTTCGCATCGTGGTTACGGTTGGCGGCTGCAAAGTTGTGTAGATACCTATGCTATCGAGGGCAACCTCCCTAGCCCAGAATCTCTCTGCTGCTGATGGGTTAAACATTACCGTTATGAATAAAAATATTAAATAATAATGAAAGTAGAGAATATTAGCTTATGCCAAAACAGCATTATATTTTTGAAATTCATTCCGTTATGTTTGAGCTCAACAGCCTACCCCTGACCTCGGATGGTACCCAGCGTGATTCAGATTCTGCGCGCCTGACCGGGTGACTATCCCCCGCAGCAGAGTCGTTGGACGGGAGCTCAACGTATGTTGCCACTTCAAACCCCTCGCTTGCCCCACACCTAGCCCAAGCCGAAACGCCTTTTGAACACCGGTCACGCCGCGTCAGGCGCGTGCCTGCTCGATTTCGCGATTTGGAAAAAGCCGGGAATGGATATGAAGCACGTTCTACAACCCACCGCCGCCCTGACGTTGTCCTTGCTGGCTGCAGCGACGCAAGCCCAGGACGACAGCACCCTGTCCACCGTCGTGGTCACTGGCAACCGTGGCGCCGAGCAGCGCACGGTCACCAGCAGCCCGGTGCCGATTGATGTGGTCAGCGCCAAGCAACTGCAAAGCACCGGCAAGCCCGGGTTGATGGAGGCGTTGAGCGCAGTGATCCCGTCGCTGACCTTGCCGGAAAAAACCGGCTGGGACGCCAGCGGCATTGCCCGGGCGCCGAACCTGCGGGGCCTGAGCGCCGCCGAAGTACTGGTGCTGGTCAACGGCAAGCGCCGCCACACCAGCGCCACCTTGAATATCAACGGCATCAACACTGGCGCGGCGCCGGCGGATCTGGACCTGATCCCCATCAGTGCCATCGACCATGTGGAAGTGCTGCGCGATGGCGCCGCGGCCCAATACGGTTCCGATGCCATCGCCGGGGTGATCAACGTGATCCTCAAGGCCGACACCAGCGGCACTTCGGTGACCAACACCGGCCTTGGCTACGACGGGAAGAAACAGACGGTGCAGCAAAGCCTCAACAAGGGCTTCGAAATCGGTAACGGCGGCATCGTGCAGTTGGCTCTGGATGCGCGTAGCCAGAACGATGACAACAAGGCCAGCGCCAATGGCTACACCTACGAGCAGGCGTATGGCCTGGAAGGCAAGTCCACCTATGGCGGCTACGGCACGCCCAAGACCAACCTGCTGACCCTGGGCTACAACGCCGAGTTGCCGATCGACGACAGCCTCAGCCTCTACTCCTTTACCACCTACTCGCGACGCAAGGCCGAGCAGGGGCAGAACTTCCGCCTGCCGACCATTACCAACACCATCACCACCGGGCCCAACGGTTACCCGGCCGGGTACACTCCGACCTGGTACATCGACGAGGACGACTTCCAGGCGGCGTTCGGTGGCAAGGGCACTGTGGGCGAGTGGGACTGGGACTTGTCTACCACCTATGGGCGCAACGAAGCGGAGCAGGGCACCACCCACAACCAGAACCCGTCCCTGGGCGAGGCCACGCCGAACAGCTTCACGTCCGGCACCTGGATTTCCACCGAGTTGACCACCAACCTGGACTTCAAACGCGGCTTTGATATCGGCCTGCAAAAACCCTTGGACCTGTCTTATGGCTTCGAGCATCGGCGCGATACCTACGAGGTACAGGCCGGTGACTACGGGTCTTATGCCAACGGCGGCTACTGCGTGGCGCCGGGTAACTGTGCCTCGTCCGGAGCCCAGGTCACCAACGGTATTTCCCCGCAGGAAGAAAGCAGCGCTTCTCGCAACAGCCTGGCCAGTTATGTGGACGTGGGCTTCACCCCCTTGCCGGATTGGTATGTCGGCACCGCTTTGCGCTATGAGCATTACAACGAAGGCGTGGGTGCCACACGCAGCGGCAAGCTGACCACCCGCTACGACTTCACGCCGCAGTTCGCGGTGCGTGCCACGGTGAGCAATGGCTTTCGGGCGCCGTCCCTGGCCAACAGTCTGTTCAGTGCGCGCTCCACCACCTATGGCGTGGTGGACGGCGTGTACCAGTCGATCAATTACGGCGTGCTGCCGGTGGGGTCGGCGGCGGCCAAGGCGCTGGGCGCCGAAGAGTTGAAGCCCGAACGCTCCACCAATTTCAGCCTCGGTTTCACCCTTACACCCACCGACCGCCTGAGCTTCACCGCCGATGCCTACGTGATCAATCTACGTGACCGCATCACCCTGACCGGCACCTTGCTTGGCCCTGAAGTCACCCAGGTACTGCAGAACAACGGCATCAACTCCACCTCCGGCGGCCAGTACTTCATCAATGGCGCCGACACCCGCACCAAGGGCCTGGATCTGGTCAGCAGCTACAACCAGGACCTGGGCGCGTTCGGCGCGCTGAAGTGGACCGCTGCGTTCAACTGGAACCAGACCAGAATCCAGAACTACAAGGCGTCCACCAGCATCCTTGGCCGGCCTTATGACCTGATGGATCGCGAGGCCCGCAACCTGATCACCGGCGTGCAGCCCAATACCAAGCTGATCCTTGGTGGCGACTGGAGCATCGAACGCTTCAATCTCAGCCTGGCCCTCACTCGCTACGGTTCCTACAAGGAGGTCAATTCATCGGCCAACCGCGACCTGGACCGGGTCTACAGCGCCAAATGGATCACCGACCTCGACCTTGGCTACAACCTCACCAAAGACCTGAACATCGCCATCGGCGCCAAGAACCTGTTCGACCAATACCCCAAGAAACAAGGGGTGCCGAGCAGCACCATGGTTGCCAGCTACGGCACTTATTCGCCCTACGGTTTTACCGGTGGGTACTACTACACCCGGCTGACTTACGCCTTCTAAGGCCTGCGAGGAATAGCACATGCCCATTGTCGCCAAACCCTACGATCTGCTTGATGAGGTCAGCGTACAACCGCTGCGTCAGCACCGCGTCTCATCGCCGATCAAGGCGCTGCAAGTGGTGCCCGCCCGGCATCCCTGGCGCTGGGCCGGGTCGATCTTCGCCGCGCTGGTGCTGCTGGCCATCGTGCATTCCCTGGCCACCAACCCGCGGTGGGAGTGGGGGGTGTTCGGCCAGTGGTTCTTCTCGCCGTCAGTGCTGCGCGGCTTGGGGCAGACGCTGTTGCTGACGCTGCTGAGCACGGTGTTCAGCGTCATCCTTGGCACGGCGCTGGCGTTGGCGCGGCTGTCGGGCTCACCGTTGCTGGCCGCATTGGCCTGGGGCTATATCTGGTTTTTCCGCTCGATGCCGGCGCTGCTGGTGCTGATCATCCTCTACAACTTTGCCTACCTGTACGACCACATCGTGCTCGGTGTGCCGTTCACCGATCTGGTGTTCGCCGAGTGGTCGACGGTGGATGTGCTCAGTCAATTCACCGTGGCGGTGCTTGGCTTGAGCCTGATGCAGGCCGCCTACGCGGCAGAGATCATCCGCGGTGGCCTGATCGGTGTGGAGGCTGGCCAGCATGAAGCAGCCGCGGCCCTGGGGTTGCCGGCCTCGCGGCGCATCTTCCGCATCATCCTGCCCCAAGCGCTGCGCTCGATTTTGCCGTCTGGGTTCAACGAAATCATCGGCCTGGTCAAGGGTACTTCCATTGTCTACGTGCTGGCCTTGCCCGAGCTGTTCTACACCGTGCAAGTCATCTACAACCGCACCCAGGCGGTGATCCCGCTGCTGATCGTGGCCACTGTGTGGTACCTGATCATCACCACCGTGCTCACCAGCGCCCAGTACTACGTCGAGCGTCACTTTGCCCGCGGCACCGCGCGGGTGCTGCCGCCGACGCCGTTGCAGCGCCTGCGCCTGTGGCTCAAGGAGAAGTCCCATGGCTGAAGCACGCGCCGGGCGCATCCAGATCCAGGGCGTGGGCAAGCGCTTTGGCAACCAGCAGGTGCTCGATAATATCGACCTGACCATCGACCCCGGCAAGGTCACGGTGATCCTCGGCCCGTCCGGCTCGGGCAAGTCCACCTTGCTGCGCACCATCAACCACCTGGAGAAAATCGACAGCGGGCATATCACCATCGACGGTGAATATGTCGGCTACCGACGCAAGGGCGACCTGCTGTTCGAACTCAAGGAACGCGAGATCCTCAAGCGTCGCATCGACGTCGGTTTTGTATTCCAGAACTTCAACCTGTTCCCGCACCTCAGCGCGTGGGAAAACATCGCCGAAGCGCCGTTGGCCCACAAGCGCTGGAGCAAGGCCCAAGCGCACTTCAAGGCCGCCGAGTTGCTGGCCAAGGTCGGCCTGGCGGACAAGGCCGACGCCTATCCGCGCCAGCTCTCCGGTGGTCAGCAACAACGCGTCGCCATCGCCCGGGCCCTGGCGCTGGATCCCAAGGTGCTGCTGTTCGACGAGCCCACCTCGGCCCTCGACCCGGAACTGGTGGGCGAGGTGCTGGACGTGATCAAGGGCCTGACCCGGCTGGGGGTGACCCTGGTGATCGTCACCCACGAGATCGGCTTTGCCCGTGAAGTGGCCGACCACGTGGTGTTTCTCTGCGATGGCCGACTGATCGAGGAGGGCCCGCCCGAACAGATCTTCCGCCAACCCCGCCATCCCCGCACCCAGGCCTTTCTCGGCAAGGTGCTTTAGTTCAAGGAGTGAGTGCCCATGTTCATCAACACCATCCGCGTGGCCTTGCTGGCGCTTGCCGTCAGCACCGCGCAATACGCCTTCGCCGTGCAACAGGTCGATCTCAGCCCCGACCGCCCGCGCATCCATGTGCCGCGCAATGAAGCGGCCATTGCGCAGATCCCGCCGGGCTTCAAGTTCGCCCAGCCGGGCAAGTTCACCGTGGCCGTGTCCGGCGTGGCCGGGCCGCCCCTGGCACTGCTCGCCAGTGACGACAACACCACCATCGGCAGCGAAGCCGACACCGCGCAATTGGTCGCCGACAGCCTCGGCCTGCAACTCAATGTGGTGCAGACCAGCTGGGAAGACTGGCCTCTGGGTGTCAGCTCGGGCAAATACGATGCGGTGATCAGCAACGTCACCGTCACCGAGGCACGCAAAAAGCGTTTTGACTTCGCCACCTACCGCCAGGATGTGCTCGGCTTTTACGTCAAGAGCACCAGCAAGATCAACGCGATCCAGCAGGCGGCGGACATTGCCGGGCTGAAGATCATCGTCGGCTCCGGCACCAACCAGGAAAAGGTCCTGCTGGCCTGGAACGAGGCTAATGAAAAAGCCGGCCTCAAGCCTGCGCTGTTGCAATACTTCGATGACCAGGCCGCCGCGCAACTGGCGGTACAGTCGGGGCGCAGCGATGCGCTGTTCGGGCCGAACTCGGTGTACGCCTATTCGGCGGCGATCACCGGCGGCATCAAGCGCGTCGGCACTGTCAACGGTGGGTGGCCGTTGCAGGCCGATATCGCCGTGACCACGCGCAAGGACAACGGCCTGGTCCAGCCGATCCACACTGCCTTGGAAGGCGCGATTGCCGGAGGGCAATACGAGCAGGTGCTGCAACGCTGGGGCCTGGATGTCGAACGCGTCGACAAGTCGCTGATCAATCCACCGGGCCTGCCGGACTAGGAGCATCGACATGGGACTGACACGACGTGAAGCGCTGTCGAGCATTGCCGCAGTGGGCGGTGAGAAGGCGGTCAAGGATGCACTGGCGGTGTTGGGTCTGGGCCCATCGTCACACCGCCGACCGCAACCGCTGAAACTCAAGGATGGCCTGGGGCAGGGCACCCGCGTGCTGGTGCTGGGCGCCGGGATTGCAGGATTGGTCACGGCCCTGGAGCTGAGCCGCGCTGGCTTCAGCGTGCAGGTGCTGGAAGCCCGTGAGCGCGTGGGTGGTCGCACCTGGACCCTGCGCAACGGCGACCGCGTGGACTACAAGGATGGTCGCTTGCAAACCGTGGGGTTTGATCCGGGCCAGTATTTCAATGCCGGCCCGGCGCGCATTCCCAGCCAGCACCGCACGATCCTCGACTATTGCAGTGAGCTGGGCGTGCCGTTGGAAGTGCTGGTCAACAGCAGCCATGGCGCCCAGGTGCGGCCGGACCTGAGCCAGCCGGCGTTCAGCGTCGGCCAGGCGCTCAACGATACCCGTGGGCACCTGTCCGGGTTGCTGGCCAGGGCGGTGCAACGTGACGCCCTTGACGATGTGTTGAGTGGTGAAGAGCGCACGCGCCTGCTGGGTTTTTTGCAGGTGTACGGCGACCTGTCCCAGGAGCTGGCCTTCGAGGGCACCCTGCGTTCCGGGCACCTTGAATCCGCCGCCCACCCTGGCGCCTTGCCCGCCCGCCACAAGCCGCTGGGGTTGGAGCGCTTGCTGCACCCGGAACTCTGGGGCGCTTTGTTGCACACCGAATTCCCGGAATTTTCAGCCACCATGTTCCAGCCGGTGGGCGGCATGGACCGCATCACCGACGCCCTCTACCGACGCGTGCATGAGCAGGTGCAACTGGGCGCCCAGGTGCGACAGATCCGTCAGTTGGAGGACGGCGTGGCGGTGACCTATCACGACCAGCACAGCGGCCGTGAACAGGTGGTGCGCGCCGATTACTTGATCTCGACCTTGCCGCTGCCCCTTTTGGCCAGGCTGGACAGCGACTTCAGCGACCCGGTCAAGGCCGCGTTGCTCAGCACGCGCAGCGACCAGGCGACCAAGGTGGCGTGGCAATCCCCACGTTTCTGGGAAACCGATTACCGCACCTATGGCGGCCTGTCATGGGTCGAGCACCCGGCGCGCTTGCTGTGGTACCCCAGCAACGACCTCAACACCCGCGAGGGCGTGCTGGTGGCCGGTTACGTGACCGGGGAGGGCGCCGACGTGTTCGGCGCACAGCCACTCGAACAGCAGCACGCCGCCTCCCGACAAGCCGTAGAGCTGTTGCATCCAGGTTATTCCAAACATTTGCGTCATCCACTGGCGGTGTCCTGGGAACAGATCCCCTACAGCGAAGGCCCGTGGCTGCAACGCGAACACTTCCCCGCCCAGGCCCACGCCTTGCTGGAACGGCCCCATGGCCGGGTGTACTTCGCCGGCGACGGCCTGGTGCAAAGTGGCGTGGGCATCTGGCAGGAGTCGGCGGCCAACTCCGCGCGCCATGTGGTGGCGCAACTGGCCGAGCACATCACCCAACAACGACAGATCGCGGCTGTGGCCGCCTCTTGAGGAGCAATACCATGAGCGACAGCATTCAACGCACCAGCGTGGGCGATTTTCCCATCTCGCAAACCGTCACCGTGCCGGCCTCGGCCAGTCTGATATTCGTCAGCGGCACGCTGCCCGACCTCGCCGACCCAAATGTGCCTGGGGCTTATGGCGACACCGAAGTACAGACTGTTTCAGTGTTTAACAAGCTGCGCAAAATCCTCCAGCAGCAGGATCTGGACCTGGGCGATATCGTGCAGTTGCGGGTATTTCTGGTCGGCGCGGAAGAAACCGACGGCAAGCTGGATTTTGCCGGGTTGCAGCGGGGGTATACGCAGTTCTTCGGTACGCCCGAGCAGCCGAACAAACCGGCGCGGACAGCGTTGCAAGTGGTGGCGCTGCCGTTGCCGGGGGCGTTGGTGGAAGTGGAGGCGACTGCTGCTCGGGCGGTGTGATGACGCCCGTCACTCTGCGGCGTGGAGCCTTTGCTCTGTCGCCCGATCGATCAACGCCCGCAGCGCTTCGAACAAAGGGGCTGCATCTGTGTGTTTTTTGCCGTAGGCCAGGTTGAAGGCGTAATCGAAATCGGGCGGGTTCAGCCCTTGGGTGTGCTGCAGCAGGGTCTCCAGTTTGTCCATGGCCTTGACGGCTTTTGCTTCCGGCGAACGTGCGTTCTCGTAGTCATCCCATAACGTCAGGATCTCGGCTTTCAGGGGGCTGTCCAGGGACTGCGCCAACAGCAGCAGGTCGAGCCGCTCCTGTTCGCCCTTGTTGGGAAAGGCCGCCTGGCTGACCGCCGGGATATCGCCGTGGATGGCTTCGCCCAAATCATGGATAACGCACATCTTGAGGATTTTCAGCAGGTCCAGGCCGGGCAATTGATCGGCGAACACCATCGCCATCAGACACAGGCGCCAACTGTGTTCGGCCGTGCTTTCAGTGCGGCCCGAAGCCGTGTGGGCACTTCTGAGCACATCCTTGAGTTTTTCCGCTTCGCGCAGAAAATCGAGACGGCCTTTGATTTTTTCCATGTCCATGATGCTGCCCCGCAAGGTCGGTTGTGCAGGTAAGCCTAGGTGCGCGAGCGCAGATCGTCCACGCATAAAATATGCGCGGTGGGCTTTCAGAGTGTCTCGACCAGGCGTGCTGCGCTGCCATCGCTCAGGGTCATGCGTGTCCAGCGACACAGGCTTGGGCGTATGGGCACGAGATTGGAGTCGTTGCTTCCAGTGGTGAATTCAAGGGCCGGTGGTGCCTGGGTTTCACGCCAGCCGGTATGCTCCAGGCTGGCTTCGATCAGCTGGATTTGCGGCGTTGCGAAGCGCCACAACGACTGGCCCATAAGCTCGGCGAGCGGGCTGCTGAACTGGCGTGCGCGGGAAGGCGAGCACGCGAGCAGGCGGTGCGTCAGGTCGCACACCAAGTGCATCGCTTGCGAACTCTCGCTGACCAGCCGGGCCAATGCCTGATCGGCGGCTGCATCAAGTCGGGCTGCCAACAACTGCTCAAGCTGTTGGTGCGCAGCCGGATCCATCGCTTGTACGCCACTTTCCCAGCGCGAAATAGTCGATTGCGTGACGTTGAACAACTGCGCTGCATGACTTTGCTTGATGCGGTGCAGCAAACGCCATCGCCGCAGCGCAACGCCGGGCAAGGCAGGCTTGAGCAAGGAGTGAGGCATCTGCGATTCCTGAGTCGACGGGTGGATGACGAGTGTGATGACAAGAGGGCAGCGGTGCAAATGAGTGGGATGAACGGCCCTCGGGTTGGCACACCAAGCCTCAGGGCTGAAGTGTTGATCGCTCCTGATACGCAGATCCAATGTGGGAGGGGGCTTGCTCCCGATAGCGGATTGTCAGTCACTGCATGTGTTGACTGAACCACTGCTATCGGGAGCAAGCCCCCTTCCACATGGCTACTCTTTATTGCTGCAACAGCAAAGCCTGCTGCTTGAGCTTGCGCTTCTGGACAAACGGTAAGGTTTCATCATCCCCATACGGCGCGCTGTACCAATTGCCGTAGCTCGGGTTGGGCAGCAGGAACCAGCGCTGCCCCAGCCAGTTCACATAGGGTTCGACGGCCTTGCGCTGCGCAGCCAGGGTGTTGTGTTCGGCCTGCACGAAATCTCCCAGCGAGTCACCGGCCATCAACAACACGCGGGCTTGGCTGGCGACCCACTGGCGACGGCAGTTCTTGCCATAGCCAGCGCTTGCGCAGTGGCCGGTGGGGGTGCTGGCCGCCAGGATCTGTGCGTCGCTCTCTATCGGAAAACCGCGCAAACGCAGGTTTTTGGCGGTGGCCGCGACCTGGCTGTGCTCGCGGTTGGTGAGGTAATACACCTTGATGCCTTTTTGCCTGGCCGCTTGCAGGAACGCCACGGAACCCGGCAGTGCCTCGGCCTTGGCCTGCTCGACCCAGGTATTCCAGCGATCGTAGGAATAGACCTGATTGTTGATGATGTCGCGAGCGTTGAGCGGCACGTTGTCCAACAGCGTCTCGTCGATATCCACAATCACCGCCGGCGGCAAACCGGTCAGCTTGCGCGCAGGTAAAGGCAGTGCGTCCCAGTTGGGGTCGGCCAGCGCTACATCGAGTTGGCGGGTGGCGTTGGCGAAGAGCTGGCGGTAGATCAGCTCGTGCTCGATGGAGGTCTGGGTCCAGAGCACGGCGTCGAGTTGGTCGTTGGCCGGTGGTGTTTGCTGGCAGCCTGCCAGGGCGGTGGTCAACAGGCAGGCACTGGCGAAGAACAAGTTACGCATGGGCAAGTCTCGCAGAGGGTAGGCGCGTGGTCAGCACAGTAGCGCAATCACCCGCACAATCAAGGCGTGCACACCAGTGACTGGCGCTCATAGTTCAGCGCCTTGTTCGGCGGTGGCAACGCATAGGTGGCCCGACAACGCTGTTCCCCCCACTTGATGATCAGCGTGCCCTGATCCTCTTCCACCAGCGCCAGGGCATTACCATTGGGGTCGGCAATCGCCAACTGCTTGCCATTGGCGTCTTCCAGTGAGGCACCAAACGACAGCGGTTGATGCTGTGCATCAAACAACTCAAACAACACCCGCCGTCCGGTAGTACCACTGTAATGCGCCACCACGATGGCGCCACGGCGTGGCACCAGTTGCTGGGTGGCGTTGGTGATTTCCACGTCGCCACCCAGGTCGCGGGTGTCCAGGCTGATCCAGTTGACCCGGTAGGGTTGCGCAGTGGGCACCACCGCATAGCCGTTGTAACCGGTTTCCACCCCGCTGTAGCTGCTGATCTTGGCTCCAGCGACGCCAGGCACCTCGGCCAGGGCGAAGGTCTCGCTGACGGTTTGCCCCAGGTTGACGCCGCCAGCATGGGCCACCACAGAACCGGCAAGGTTGAAGTTTTGTGAGTTGTAGCCCTGGCCCTGGCTGTAACCGAGGCTGACGTCTGCCACGGCGGTGCGGCTGTTGATGTTCACCGAGCCTGAGTCGCCGCTGGTGTCACTGTGGCCCGCCTGCACCGAATAGAAGGTGTCGCTGGTGTCGGCCACGTAGCCGTTGATGCCCGCTTGGGTGGTGGTGTCGCCACGTTGGTGGCTGGTGGTGACAAACGCTCGTGGCGCGCGGGCCTGGCTGCCCAGCGGGAAAGACACCGACAGGTTCACCTGCGTGTCGCTGCTCGGCTCGCCCCAGGTGACGATCTGCTTGGTGCGGGTCACGCCAAGGTTGTAGCTCAGGTCGCCCCAGTTGCCGGTGTAGCCCGCGGAAAAGCTCTGGGAGCCGCCGCGATTCCAGTAGCGTTGGTCGCTGGCGTTCACATACAGGCTGCCGAATTCGCTGTTGCGTCCGATGCTCTGGTTGATGGTCAGGTCGGTGCGGGTTTTCGAGTGGCCGGTGCGTACGCGCAGGTCTTCGCTGCTGTCTTCCACATGGTCGGTGAGGGTGCGATAGCCCTCGGTGGAGTAGCGATAGGCGGCCAGGGTGAAGTTGGTATCGGTGCCGGCAAAGGTCTTGGCGTACAAGGCGCGTACGCTGCTGCCCTGGGAGGTTCGCCCCTGGGCCTTGCTGGACGAATGGGTGGTATCCAGGGAGAACGCACCGAACGAGGTGTTCCGGCCGGCGCCGATCGACAGCGCGCTGTAGTCCTCACTGGCTTGCACACCGACAATCCCGCTGAGGTTGCTGGTCAAGCCGTAAGCCAGCGTACCGCTAAAAAAACGCGGGGTTGCCAGGCCATCGGCATTGCTTTTGAACGTGCCCGCCGAGACGCTGTATTTCACCTGGCCTTCGCGCACCATGATCGGCAGGCTGGAGAACGCCTGCATCGTCACCCGCCGCGTACCGTCGGCTTCGATCACGGTGATTTGCAGGTCACCGTTGGAGCCGCTGGGGTAGATATCGTTGATCTCGAACGGGCCTGGCGCGACGTTGGCGGTGTAGAGGATGTAGTCGTTCTGGCGGATCTCAACCGTCGCGTTGGTCTGCGCCACGCCGCGGATCACCGGCGCGTAGCCGCGCTCGCTGTCGGCGCGCATGCCGTCGTCGGAAGCCAGCTTGACCCCGCGATAGCGCACGCTGTCGAACAAATCGGTGTCGGAAAAAATTTCACCGGCGCTGAATTGGCCCTTGATCGCGGTGACGTCATGCTGCAAGTAAGTACGGTTGCTGGTGAAGGTGTTCGAGCGATCGGTGCCGCCGCTCAGGTTCGACTCGTTGCGCAGCCGCCAGGCGCCCAGGTTGATGCCATTGCGCAGGCCCAGGTTATTGGCGATGCGGGTCTTGTAGTCGCCGGCGGTGCGGCTGCTGTTGAGCTGGTAGTTGATGAAGGCGGCGGGCACACCGTCGTCCCACAACTGTGGGTCGACATACCCGCGCAAGCCACGCTGCATCGCCACCTGCGGGATACTTGCGAGCAGGCGCAGACGGCTGCTGTCGTAGCGCACGCTGGCGTCTTCGATCATGTCGGCAAGGGCGTAGCAGTCCTGCGGCTGCTGCGGGTCAAGTTTGCCCTCGGCCTGCAAACGGTGCAGGTCGATACCCAGTTGCTTGAGAAGGTCGAGGGTCAGGCAGGCTTCGACGCGGCCGTTTTTGGGGTTGCGCTTGAAATCGATATCGCGCCGGCCCACCAGCACTTCGTTGCTGTACAGGTCGACGCGGTAAGTGCCCGGCAGCACGCTGTTTGCAGAGAGCAATTGCTGCAAGTCCACCGGTGACTGCGAGCCTTGCAGGAAGGTGGTATTGAAGGTTTCCGTAGCGTCATCGGCCATGACCAGGCCGGGCAGACTGGCGGCAATCGCCAGCGACAGCGTCTTCAACTTCAGTACGCCACGTGCGGGCCTGTTGCTGGAAAGAAAGGACATGCGAAGACCTATGACATCCCTGATTGACGGACAGCCGGGCACGCAAACACGCACGCGAAGTGAGCCTGTGGGTTAGCGAAAGTGCTTAGGGGTTGAGGCGCGATTCAGTCGCATGCGCCGGTAGCGCAGTGCCGCTGGACAGCGGCGCGCTGTAGTGATTCTGCGCGCCGTAGTCATTGATGCTGGAAAACGACAACTGCACCGGCCCGCTGGCAACTGGAGCACTGAGCGCAAACTGTTTTTGTTCGCCTGGCGCAATCATGGTGGAGTCGCTGGCCAATACCGCCTGCACTTTGATGTCGGCCATGGACACGTGGTACAGCGTCGGGTTTTTCACCTGCAACAGGGTTTGGCTGCCGTGTTTGACCAGCGTCCATTCAAGCTGCGCAGGGGCTTGCAGCGCACTGCCGGTGAGGCCTGCAGGGCGGTAAAAAATCTTGATCCGTTGGCGTATAGCCAACTGCAAAGTGTTCTCGGCTTCGCTGGCCTTGGGGATTTCCTGCACGTTGAGCCACACCACCGACTCGCGGTCCGTGGGCATGCCGGTGCCTTCGTACAGGATTCGCAGCAGTTGTTGTTCCTTGGCAAATACCCGCGCCAGGGGCGGGGTGACGGCAAACGGCGCGCGGCTGGCGCGGGCATCGTTCATGTCGACCCAGGATTGAATCAATACATCCTGGTTACCGTTACGCACGGTAATGTTGGCTTCCTTGTGGTCACCGTCAAACACGATACGGGTGGCATTCAATGAAATGCTGGCGGCGGCCTGGGTAGCCATGAGCAAGCCCAGCAGCCCCAGACATGCGGCGATAGAACGAGGCGGCATGAGGGTTATCCGGTGTAATCAGAAGACAATGGCGAGGCCGCAAGGCCTCGCGCGTTCGGTGCCCGGGGCGCCGAATTATTCGTATTGCAGGATGAACGGCAGGGTGGCGTCACCGCGACCGGCGGTCGACGAGCCCGCCGCTGCGGTGGTGACGTAGGCGGCCGCGAAGCTCAGGGTGGCGTCGCCGCCTTCAGTACCGGCACCGTGCATGGTGCTTTCAATGCGTGCGGTGCTTGGCGAGCTGAGGTCAATCAGACCGCCCTTGCTGTCGAGCAGGGCAATACCGACGTTTTGTGCAGTGGCCGAACCCGGGTTCAGGGCCAGTACCTTTTTGCCGGTGACCAGGCCCGAACCGCCGTTGTTGGCGTCAAAGATCATGGCGACCTTGGTGCCCTGGTTGCAGTTGACGTTCAGGTTGAAGTCTTTGGCGGTCACGCGACCTGCGGTCGGGTTTTCCGCGGTGCCCATGTCCTTGATCGATACGTTGCCCATGTCCACCGAAATGGTGCGGTCGGAGTTGGCGCCGTCCACCGAGCAGGCATCGTTATTAATGACGCCGGTGAAGGTGATTTTACCGCTGCCGCCCAGGGTTGGCGTCGGAGCAGGGTCCACGGCAAATGCACTGCCGGAAGCGGCGATAATGGCCGAGGCGATCACAGCCAGGGAAAACTTCTTCATGATGATGTCCGTAAGTGTTAGTTGAAAAGTTTGCTGTTGTTGAACTGCGAGCAAAGAGTAGGCGACGAGGCGGCGGGAGCGAATAAGACGATTCTTATAAGCGCTGGCGTGGGCAGGTTATTTGTGCTGTTGCAGCGGTGAAAGGCTTGAGAATAAAGGGCAAAGCCATTGTCCAGGAATGGCTTGCAAGTTATGCGTTAGTTGAAGATGTTACGTTCCAGGCAATAAGCAAGTAGATCCTGGTCGCTGCTGACTTCAAGTTTGCGCATGGCCGATATCTTTTGTGCGCTGATGGTCTTTGAACTTCGGTTCTGGCGGCGCGCAATGTCACTCACGCTCATGCCGGAAATAAACAGGCGCAGGATCTCGAACTCTTTGGGCGACAAACTGGTAAAGCGCTCGTCAATTGCCGTGAGGGTCTCTATCACCGAGGTCTTTGGCGGCTCCAGGCTGCGATAGTCGCTGTCCTGGGCGATCGCCTTGAGTGCCAGTTGAATCTCGGTATGCAACTGGCTTTTCTGGATGATGCCGACCACGCCCAGCTCTTGCAGGCGGGTGAGGATCAGGTGGTTGGAGATCATGGTCAGGATCAGGATCTGTACCTGCGGGAAGTGTCGTTTCAGGTACTCCACCAGCTTCAGGCCATCGCCATAAGGCGAGTCGCCCGGCATGTTGTAGTCGGTAATCACGATGTCAGCGCCTTGATGCTGCAACAGCTCGATCAGGCCGGCCGAACACACGGCCTCGCCGACGACTTGAAAGCGCATGTCACGCTCTACCAGTTCGCGAACGCCCAGCAACACGATCGGGTGATCGTCGGCGATTACCACGTTGAATTTTTTCATAAAGGGCCGTCCGTAGTGCCAGTTCAAGTGAGTGAAGAATGCCCGGGCTGGAGAGTCTCCAGAACGGCCGACAGACGCCGCATCACAGTCTTCACCTTGAGCTCAAGCGTTGTGTCGAGGCTGCCGCGGTCAAGGGCGCTTTCCAGTTCGATGCACGCCTGGGCCAGGCTGAGGGCCTGAACAGCACCCAGGGCGCCGGCGATCGAATGCAGCAATTGGCCGAGGTTGCGGGTATCACGCTGTGCCAGAGCCACACCGATGCGCTGTATGTCCTGCTGCACGCTGCTGATGAACAGCGGGCGCATCTTGTCCGACAGTTGCACACTGTCGTCGAATACCGACGCGGCAGGCTCAACCGGGGGCTGGACCTTGCACAGCTTGATCAACTGGCCACGCAGGGTTTGCAGGCTCAAGGGCTTGACGATCCAGGCGTTCATGCCCACCGCCAGGCAACGCACGCCTTCCTCACGCATCGCATTGGCGGTCACGCCGATAATCGGCAACTGAGGGTCATGTTCGCGCAGGATTCTGGCCAGCTCGTACCCATTCATCAACGGCATATTCACGTCGGTCAGTACCAGGTCGAAAGCCTGGGGTTGCCACAATTGCAACGCCTGCTCGCCGTTGGCGGCCAGGCTCACTGAGCAACCGAGTGCCTCCAACTGCTCCTTGATGATCGCCTGGTTGACCGGGTTGTCCTCGGCCACCAGGATGCGCAGCCCCAACCGCCCCGCGCTTTGTGGTCGGGTCGGCGTCGGCTGCTCATGCTTGCCATGCTGCGCCAGTGACACGGTGGCGGCGAGGGCGCGCACGTCGTGCAGATCCACCACCCAGCCTTGCGCCGTGTGCAGCGGCGGGCTGTGCGCACCCGGCAGGCACAGCACGCGCTGGCCGACCCATGGCCTGGCGGGCTCCCTGGGCAACAGGTCCACCAGCACTGCATGGTGGTTGTCTTTGTCTTGGGTGGTCGCCGCCAGGGCGGCGGTAATGCCTAGGCGGTTGAGCCAGTCACTCATCGCCTGCGCCAGTTCGCGTACCGGTGCCTGTACGTATACCGGCGTCGGGCTGGGTTCGATCAGCGGCAGGTTGGTGAGTGTGCCGCCACACAGCGGCAGGCGCATTTTCAACGTAAAGCTGCTGCCCAGCCCAGGCTCGCTGACCACACGGATCTCGCCGTCCATCATCTGCGCCAGCCACCGGCAGATCGGTAGGCCAAGCCCGGCGCCACCTTCGCTGGCGGTGTCCGGCGCCTGGTAGAACACATCGAAGAGCTTGGCCTGCTGCGCCTCGGGGATGCCTACGCCCGAGTCGGTGACTTGCCATTGCAGGTCGACATGATTGGCGTCGCGCCCCGTCACCCTGGCACGAATCACCACGCGCCCGAAATCGGTGAATTTGATCGCGTTGCTGACCAGGTTATTGAGAATCTGGCGGATGCGCATCGGGTCGCCCATCACGCAGTCCGGCAACTGCGGGTCAATGCAGCTATAGAGCTGCAGCCCCTTGCGCTGGGCGAAAGCGGCGTAGGTGTGCAGGGTGTCTTCGAGCATGTCCAGCGGGCAGAACTCCACAGCTTCTATCGCCATTTGCCCGGACTCGATCTTCGAGACATCCAGCACATCGCTGATCAGTTGGAACAGCGTGGCGGACGAGCGCTGGATGGTGTGAAGGTAGGCCTTCTGGTGTGGGTCAAGGTTCGTCAGACCGAGTAATTCGAGGGTGCCGAGCACGCCATACAGCGGCGTGCGGATTTCATGGCTCATCGTTGCCAGGAACAACGTCTTGGCCTCGCTGGCCGCATCGGCGGCGTGACGCGCTTCCTCCAGGGACTGGGCATCTTCGATATGCCGGGTAATATCGTTGAAAGCGTACAGGCGCACGTTTTCAGCCTGATAGCGGGTCGACACAAAGCCGATCTGCAGGTGCCGGCCCTCGATCTCCAGATGCGTTTCTCCGCTCTCAGCCATGTCGTGCTTACCGGCCATGGCCGCCACCAAACGTGCGGTACCCGGCCATTGCTGGGCCCGCTGGTTTTCGATCAACACCTTGCCATCGCTACGTCGCACCACGCATAACCCGGTGGGGGCGGTGTCGATGATCACGCGGCTGAATGCCACGCTTTCGGCAATGCGTTCGTGGGCCAGTTGCGCCGGCGTAATCACCTGGCGCCGATACCAGCGACTGCCGGCCCAACCCAGGGTGATCAGGCTGAACAGCAGCAAAGCCAAGGTGCTCAACGGCCACAATGCGGAGTGAAAGAAGTGCGAGTAGTTCAGGCCATAGACCGCGCTCCAGGGCTGGTCGCCGGCCTGGGTTATCTTGAATTCAATGCCGTTGGCCGTGAAATGCACACCGTCGCTGAGCTGCGCCTGGATGGTAGGCCCGATCAACCGGCTGCCGTCAGGGCCAATCAGGGTGAAGCGATCAAACGCCGAGTGATTCAATGCGCGCTGTACATCGTCGACCTGCGACACGTCGAGCAGGGTGCCGATCACTGCCTGGCCCTGTGCGTCGAGTGGCAGGCCGATGTAGGCCAGCAAATATTCGGGTTCGGGTCCGGCCTGCCAATACACCCGATTCTGCTCAAGCGGCTGCGGTGTCTGTGCGAGGATTTGCTGCACAGCGTTGACTCGCGCCACGGGGTTGTCGGTATCCTCGGGGCTTTCCCGGTGCTGATAGCCCACGGACGGAACAGTGATGGTGTAGTTCGCCTGACGATTGAGCAGAGAGGTTTGCGGCGCCTCGTACGGCGACGAGGACCAGAAGGCGCTGTAGTAACTGGTCAGGTGCGCGCCCAGGGCAAAAATCGGCGGTCTGGCGGCGGCGCCGATCTGCTGTTCATCGAACTTGATGCTGAACGGTACCGAAAACGAATACTTCTGGCCTTCGTACAACGTGCGGCGGTTGTCGACCATGCGGCTCTTGAGGCTGATCTGCACGTGGGTGGCGTGCAGCAGTTCGGCCTGGATGCCGGGATGCGTCAGGCTCTTGAGGTAGGTTTGCTGATCTGAGAGATTTTCCATCAGTCGCGCAAAGTGAAAGCGCATGGCGCCGTACCGGATTTCGACGCCCCTTTGCAGAGACCAGTAATTGGTCAGTACCAGTAGCAAAGCAATTCCCATCAGGACCATCAAGCCCTTGTTCAGGCGCAATGAGCTGCGGGTAAAGGCTTCGAGGATCGCGTTGTTGTGCTTCATCAGGGGGTCCGCAGGCGCAGGAAAAATCGGCACTGGATGCTGCTTACTCCTTTAAAGGGCAAGTAATCCGGGGCCGCCAGCTAGTGAGATGTCGCGGGGCCATCATTGTTCAGTAGTTGCTGAAATTGGTCCGAAGACACGGCGTGAGAGATCAGGAAACCCTGCACCTGATTGCAGTCGATTTTGCGCAGCAGCGCCAATTGCTGCGGGGTTTCCACGCCCTCGGCGACCACCGTCAGACCCAACTTGCGGCCCAGCGCGATAATGCTCGCCAATGCCTGGGCGATGCCTTCGTTGTCGTGACTGCCCTGCACCAGTGCCTGGTCGATCTTCAGTTCGGTAAAGGGCGTGGACACCAGATTGAGGTAGGAGCTGTAGCCCTTGCCGAAATCATCCTGGGACAAACCGAACCCCTTGATCCGCAATCGGCAGGCGCCGGCGTAGAAGTTGCTGATGTCCTGCGGCACCGAACACTCCATCAACTCAAAGCAGATCATGCCCGGGATACCATTGTGGTGCAGCACGAACTCCAGCAAACGGTCTGCCAGGTCATGGCTGTTGAGCAAGTGGGTCGGCAGGTTGATCGACACTGGAATTTCATAGCCGCGCTGGCGCCAGTGTTCCTGGGCGTGGATCGCTTGCTTGAGCACCAGCCACAACAGCCGCTCCTCCAGTTCGAACGCCTTGATCGCCGGCAGGAACGCGGCAGGCAGCATCACGCCTTGCTCGGGGTGCATCCAGCGCACCAGGGCTTCGGCGGCGACGATACGGCCGTTGGCCAGGGATTTTTTCGGCTGGAACCAGGCCTGGAACTGGCCGCTGCTCATGGCCTGCACCAGCGTGTGACGGTCGATGTCCATGTGCTCGGGTAGTTCGGGGGCGGGCTTGCGCACCTTGTTTCTGAGCTGGTCGATCAGAGTGCGCAAGGCCTCGGCGTTCACGGGTTTGGAGATCAACCCGATCACTTCCACATCGAGGTTTTTCGCCACCAGGCTGGCTCCCATCAACATGCGCCGTGACGCCGCACTCATGATCGCCAACGCCGGTTTGCAGCGCAGGCTGGCCAGGCACTGGATAAACTGCACGCCGTCCATGCCGGGCATCAGCAGGTCGGTCAGTACCAGGTCGAAGTCCCGCTGGCGCAGGCGCTCCAGCGCTTCTTTGCCATCCTCGGCGGTTTCGAGCAGGAAATCTCCCAACTCGCTGAGCAGGTTCTGCAGGTAGATATGCTGCAGGGGATGGTCCTCGACAATCAGAATACTAAGGGGCTTCATGGGGGATCCGTGCATAAGGCGCCAGGGAGTTGAATAGAGCCCGCAACGCAAAGGGTTTGACCAGGCAATGGTTCATGCCGGCGGCCAGGCACAGGTCGGCCTCGCCGCGCATGGCGTTGGCGGTGGCCCCGATAATCGGCAACGTGCAGCCCTGTCGACGCAGTTCACGCGCCAGTTCATAGCCGTTGATATGGGGCATGTTCACATCCGTCAACACCACGTCGAAATTGCCGGCGGTGTAGAGCTGTAACGCTTGCTGACCGTCGGCCGCCAGCTCCACGGTGCAGCCGAGTTCTTCGAGTTGATCACGCAAAATCAGCTGGTTGATGATGTTGTCCTCGGCCACCAGCAGGTGCAGGTTGAGTTTGTTCAGGTCCCGCCGGTGCGTTTGCTCATCGGCGCGGGCCACCCATAGCCCTTGCGCCTGGCTCACGGCCTGATGAATAGCCCCCAGGTGGTTGAGGTTGACGTGCCAGGCGCCGGCGTCGGCTTCTACGCCGGGGCAGGCGTTGCTGCTTACGTGAATCACCGGCCCGGGCCACTCGGGCACCAGCAACGGGTCGACGCTGCCGGGGTGCACTTGCAACAGCAGATGCGTGTCCGCCAGCGTCGGCAAGCCGGCCTGGGCCCTTGCGCCCCAACGGCGCAACCAGCCGGCGATCGCGTTTGCCAGTTCCGGGATCGGCGAGGCCACGTAAATGGTCTCGGCCAGCAACGGTGTCATCGGTGCAACAGATGCTTCCTCCAACGGCAGGATCAGGCTGAAACTGCTACCCAGGCCGAGTTCGCTGACCATGCGGATATTGCCGTTCATCAACTCCGTCAGACGCTGGCAAATCGGCAGGCCCAGGCCGGTGCCGGCAACCACATTGGTATTGCCTTCACTCTGGTAAAACGGCTCGAAGATCATCGCCTGGTCTTCCTGGGCGATACCTTTGCCGGTGTCTGAGACTTGCCACAACAGGCTGGAGCGTTCGCCGTCGCGGCCCAGCACTTTGACCCGCAGCACCACGCGCCCATAGTCGGTAAATTTCACCGCGTTGTTGAGCAGGTTATTGAGAATCTGGCGGATGCGCGTCACGTCACCGATCAGCCGTTCCGGCAACTTGGGATCGAAGCAGGCATACAGCTGCAGGCCCTTGGCGTGGGCCGCTGCGGCGTAGCCCTGGATGATTTCATGCACAAGGTCCAGCGGCGAGAACTCGCTCATCTCCAGTGCCAGCTGCCCGGCTTCGATCTTTGATACGTCCAGCACATCGCAGATCAGTTGCAGCAAGGTCGACGATGAGCCTTCGATCGCCTGCAGGTAGTCCTTTTGTTGTGCATCCAGTTGCGTGCGCGCCAGCAGTTCCAGGGTGCCCAGCACGCCATACAGCGGTGTACGGATTTCATGGCTCATGGTCGCCAGGAACAGAGTTTTTGCCGCGTTGGCTGCGTCCGCCGATTGCCGCGCCTCTTCCAGCGCTGCCTCGACCTGCTTGCGCGCACTGATGTCACTGAAGGCGCAAAACAGTACGTCTTCGCCTTTGTAGCGGGTCGGTGCACTGCTCAGGTACAGGTGACGGCCGTCGATGGTTTCAAAGTAGTCACTGCGCTCGGAAGGTCCGTTGGCAAAGGCTTGCTCGATCCAGCCGGCGCGCAGCGCCTCGCGCTCCGGCCCGTTACCCAGCCATTGCTGGGCCAGGGTGTTTTCCAGTACCACCTGGCCGTCGGTGCGGCGCAGCACGCAGAGGGCCACGGGGGCGGTCTGGATCACATCGCGGCCGAAGGCTTCGCTTTCAATCAACGCCTGGATGCGATGGATCGACGGAATGATGAAACGCTGGTCGACGCGGCGCATCACCAGCCAGATCAGTGTCAGGCTGAACAGGCAGAATAGCAGCGAACCGAGCAGCTGTTTCCACAAGCCGGTGACCACCGCACGCAGGTCGATGGAGTACATCAACTGCCACTCAGAGGACTTCAGGTGTTTGCGAATTACCAGATGGTCGGGTAGCCAGCCGTTGCCGACAAAACCGAAAAAACTGTCTTCGCCGGGCCTCAGGTGTTGCTGGCTCAACTGTGTATCGGTGCTGTTGGTGAACACCAGCATGCCCTGGGAATTGAGCATCATGAACTCACCGGCGCTCTGGTCGCTGAGTGTCGAGGAGACTTCACGGCTATCCATCTCCAGGCCGAGCCAGCCGGAGTCGCGATCACGCTCGTCCAGGCGGATGAAGATATACAGGTGCGAGTGCTGTTCAGTCCTGTCGCTCAGCCAAAGTTCGTTAAGCGTGGCCGGGTCGGTGTGCTGCAGGGCCTTGAGGCGGTTGAGCATGCATTTGGAAATCGGCAATACCTGCGGGGTGGCGTCGTAAAGGCGCATCACTTGCGGGTTGGGGCCGGCGTTGACATAGAGCAGGTTAAGCTGTTTGGCCTTGAGGTAGTCGCGCATGCGTGCGGTCAGCCAGATGCTCCACTGGTTGCCTGATGTGTCGCCTAATTCCAGGTGTTGTTCTTCGGCCGAGGACGGATAGACCCTGGACTGCTTGCGCACTGCCGACAGGCTCAGGCTTTCGAGCAGGGCTTGGCGGTTGGTGAAAAAGGTATGGGCTTCGGCAATGGCGCTGCTCATGTAGCCGCGGCGCTGGGAGATGTCGTTGTTGAAGGTCGACAGCAAAAAGGTATAGACCCCGCTGAGGATGCCTACCAGCAGCACAGTCGCAAAAATACGAAGCAGCCTTCTGGCTGCTTCGGGTCGGGAGAGGACGGGGTTGATCTGGAGCAGATAACTTTTCAATCGCATCGGCAGACTTTACGTCTCGGCCTTTGCCGGTGGCATAAGACGATCCTTAAAAATCACCTACTTGTAGTACATATCCACCACCACGGCAGCGTCGAACGCTCCGGGAATCGGTAGGGTGCGCCACTTGAGGTCGGCGCGGAATTCATCGTGGCTCTGGCCCAGGCCCATCAGTTCCTGCAGCGTGAACCAGTTGTTGAAGGGCAGTTGCTGCTGGCTCTCGGCGCGAGACAGCGAGATGCCGACTGAGCTGTTGTTGTCCGGCACCAGCAGGCCATTGTTCACACTGCCGCCGCCCGGCGTGGTGGCGAAGCGTGCGCTGACGGTATAGGGCGTGTCGCAGCCCTTGCGCAGGTTCAGGCTGAAGTTCGCGCTGCTGGCGACTTCACCGATCGAGGCCTTGCGCGAGGGTGTGGGGAAGTTGACCACGCTGGGGCTGATGGTCAGTTCGGGAGTGCAAGGCACGAAGCGGATATCGTTCATGCCGGTGACCACATAATTGAAGTTGCTGTTGGGTCGTGAGTTGAGCCCGCGCACGCCGTCCAGTTGGAACACGCGGTAAGAGGTCAGCGTGCTGGCCTGGCCGCTCGGTGGCGTGGGGTCGTACTTCTCGATGAACACGCTGAAATTGAGGGTGAAGCGCGCCTTGTCCCAGCCCACGCAGTTGGACAAATTGCAGCCTCGGTCGGAGAAGAAACCGGTACCGACCTTACCGGTGCTTTGGGTAATCGGTTGGTTGTTATAGCGAATGCCCACGCGAATCCCGGTGCCGATACTCACGCTGGCCGGGTTGACGTAGAAATACACTTCCTCACGGCCGTGGAGGTAGTCGTCCTTGCAGATGACATTGGTCGAGCGCGGGCCGGATTCCCAAATGATGGTGCCGTTGGGTGCATCGGCGGCGACGGCCAGCGCCGTGCCCAGCGCTTCCTGGGTGATGATCGAGTTGGTGCCGTCCTCGCGGCAGGCCAGTGCGTAGCTGGTGGCGGGCAAGACCGCGCAGGTCAACACCAGAAGCGGTAAACAGCGTTTGGTCAGTGACATCGGTTCAAATACCCCGTGTTTTATCAGTTGAGCGCCGTGCTATGACGGGCTTGCAAACCGATATCGGTGATTTCGGTGAAGTGGAGAGTGGCGCCCTTGGGCACAGCGTCGAGCGCGGTCAGGGTTTTGCGTTCATGGGGCTTGAGCAGCAGGTAATCGCTGAGCGTCTGGCTGTCGGTTCGCAGGTTGACCAGCGACAGGTGGAAGGCGCTGGGGTTGTTGACGGTTACCGTGCGCCCGTCGCTGCTCCATACCAATTGCTGCACCGCCTCGGCCGAGCCGCCCTGGAGTGCGGGGGGCCGGTAGAACAGCTTGAGCCGCTGGCGGATCGCGAATTGCACGCTGTTGGGGTCTTCGGGCTTGAGCGGGATCTCCATGATATTGAGCCAGAACAGCGATTCGCGATCGCTGGGCAAGCCCTCACCGGCATACAGGATGCGCAGCTTGTGATGCTCCCCGGCGCCCAGTTGTACCAATGGCTCGGTGGCGGCAAAGGGCACGGTGCGGTCGGCTGATTCGTCCTCGCCGGTGATCCAGGTTTGCACCACCACTTCCCGCGAGGCCTGGTTGACCACACTGATACCGGCGGCCTTGTCCTGGCCGAAATAGATCAGGCGGGTGCCTTCAATCTTCAGCGCCGCATCGGCAGGCGGGGGCGCAAGCACCAGCAGGCCGCAGGCCAGCAGCACCATTCTGAGTAGAAACATGAACACGGCAATTCCATGGTCGGGTAAGGGAACGCAGCTCATGGTAGGTGGCGAGTGGCGCGAAGGCTTTGAGGCGATTCTTAAAAGTACGGTGTGCCCCGGATTGCCGTTTCAGAATCGCCTTAAAGTCAGGGTTCACCCCTGACGGTTACTTTGCTCAGCGTTGAATGATCGACGCGGATGCCCAACTGTCAGGTTTACCCTATGTCCAATAAAGCGTTACGCCTTCTGATTGCCGATGCGGAGCTTTTGCAACGGATCAAGATCGAGAAAATGCTCAACCAGCTGGGCTATCACCGCATCGCGCCGTTGAGTTCGTTCGACGAGTTGCAGGCACTGACACGCTCGGGCGTTGTGGCGTTTGACCTGCTGATCATCAACACTGCGCTAGTGCACTCACGGCAGGTCAACCTGCTCAAGTACTGCCATGACAACCCGTTGATCCGCCATACGCTGATCTATGACGGGCAATGTGCGCAGCGCTCTGTGGTGTCGGTCTCGGTCAGCCAGACCCTGCACCTGTCGTTGTCACAATCGCCCGACTTCAACTCCCTGCGTCGCTGCATGGAAATTGTTGATCCGGCGCACAGTTCCCCGACCGCTGACTGGCCCATGCTGCGCGCCGTGGACGGCCGAGCGCCCCAGCCTTCGATGAGCCCGCGGGCGGTCTACCAGGGCGACCCGACTGTGGTGGCATGTGCCGTGGGGTTGTTTCCCAAGCGCTGAGCGTATCGCGCAGCATCAGTCACGCCAGACGGGCAGATCATCAAGGCCCAGTGCCCAATGAGGTTGCCGTGGCCGCAGACACACACCGCCGACCCAACGCTCATGGCTGGCGTGGTCCAGCCAGCAGGCGTCGCCGTCCAGCACCTGCTGTGCCAGTGGCGTCAACGCCAATACGCGGCGCGGCCACTCCACGCCCGTTTCGGACTCGATCAGCAGCGGCGCCGCCCCATCAATCAATGGGCGCAGCAGCGCATGGAACATCATGTCGCCCAGGAAAGGCAGTGGCTCGCGCTTGGCCATCAACTCGGCAAACACCCGGCCGAAAGGCACAGGCCCGGCCTCGGCGATATACCTCAGGGACAAACGTTCAGTCAGCGACAAACCGTCCTCGATACCCGGCAACTCCTGTAGCTGGCGCCGTAACGCCGGTGCCAGAAAAGGCAGGGCAGGGTGATTGCCATGGGCCAGTTCCGCGAGCTTGAGCGGTGAGCTGTCGCAATAAGCCGCCCAGGTGCGTTTGGCTAATTGCACTGCGTTGTCGTCAATCAAACGCCGCTGCGGCCAGAGCCAGGCCAGCACATCGGGGGCCAATTGGCCTATGCCGATAAATCGCTCGACCCCGGGAATGCGGTCGGCCTCAATCAGCTCCAGCTTGCGCGGCGCCTGCTCAAGGCCAGCCAGGGCGCGCACCAGAAACAGTTGGTCGTAGGCGTCCGCCTCGCACCACAGCACACTGTGATCGGTATTGGCCAAGGTTTGTAGTTGGTCGTATTCATCGTTGACGCGATGCGCAACTTCCGTGGAGTCAAGGGCAAAGGCCTGACTGATAAAAGTACTGCGCATCGCGCGGAACGCTTCGCTTGGCAGTTCACGCACTGGCCCCATGCACAACGGGTCCGTGAGCATCCGGAACTGGCCCTTGAACCCGGCCAGTTGCAGGCTGTGGGCAATATCATTGCCACACCGCCAATGGGTGGTGCGGGATTCATCGCTGGCCTCGAAACCAGGGTGGCGGGCGGCAAAGTCAAGGGCGTCGACATGGGCCTTGAGCTTGGGCCAACTGGCGAAGCCCAGCTGTTTGGCAAGCTGCCACTGAGCCTGGGACAAGATTGCGCTGGGGTCTTGGCTTTTCAGGCGCGACAACAGTTCCTTGGCGCGCTTGCGCTGTTGCTCAAGGTTGAGGCGGCCGTCGGTGTTTGAGGCGAAAGGGCGTTGCGACATACGAGCTCCTTGTTCGAACCTTTTCCGCTTTAAGGTTGGGAGTCGTAGAAATGAGGTAGAGCTGTGATGTCCTGGGCGCAGCCCTTTCCGCGGAAGGTGGCGTAGAGAGCGCCAGGCGGCAAATATAGGCAGCATTGCTATTCGGTGCAACCCGAAAATGTGGGCGCGGGCTTAACGTTCTTTGTAGGCGCGAGCTTGCTTGCGAAAAACGCACAGGCGCCACGTTTAATCAGGAACTAGGCGTTATCGATGACGTCTTTCGCGAGCAAGCTCGCTCCCACATTAAGGGCTGTGTTTACTTGTCCTTGCGCGCATCCATGGTCTTCTGGTGCTCGGCCAGGAACGGCTGTTCCGCAGGATCAAAACGATCAATCCCGGCCGTAAAGCGATGCCAGTAGGGGTACAGCGGCTGGCGACGCGTGACCGCCTCGATGCGTGAGGATTGTTCCTCGGTCAGCTTCAGTTCAGTCGCGGCAAGGTTATCGCGCAGGTGCTCTTCGGTACGCGCTCCGACGATCAGCGAGGTGATCCCCGGCCGATCCTTGAGCCAGGCCAGGCAGGTACGGGCGACCGAGACGCCATGCTCATCACCGACGGCGGCAAGGGTTTCGATAATGTCCAGGGCACGCTCCTGGTCATGCACATAGGGTTCCGGCCAGCCGCTGCCCTGGCGCGTATTTGCCGGCGGCTTATGCCCGCGTCGGGTCGAGCCGGTCAGCAAGCCTTCGCCCATCGGGCCCCATACCAAAGTACCGACGTGCTGGTCCAAGGCCAACGGCAGCAATTCGTACTCGGCTTCACGGGATTCCGGGGTGTAGTAGATCTGCTGGGTGATGGGCTTGAGCATGCCGTGCAGCTCAGCCTTGCCCAGGGTTTTCATCATCTGCCAGGCGGTGAAGTTGCTGGTGCCGAAGTAACGGATCTTTCCCGAGCCGACTAACAGACGCAGGGCTTCGAGGGTCTCTTCGATGGGCGTCATGCCGTCCCAGTTATGCAGTTGGTACAGGTCGATATGGTCGGTGCCCAAACGCTTCAAACTGGCTTCACAGGCGCGAATCAAGTGATAGCGCGATGAGCCGGAATTGTTCGGGTTCTGGTCCACCGGGCTGCGGCCCTTGGTCGCCAGCAGAATATCGTTGCGCTTGTCGCCCAAGGCTTTGCCGACGACCTCTTCGGCCAAGCCGTGGGAGTAAAGATCGGCGGTGTCGACCATATTCACCCCGGCATCGAACGCGATATCGAACATACGCTTGGCCAAGGGCACGTCCACTGCGCCGCATTTTTCGAACTCCGCACGACCGCCAAAGGGCACGGTGCCCAGGATGATTTCCGATACCAGCAGGCCGGAATGACCCAGTTGTCGGTATTGCATGTCGCCTCCTACTTAACGTTGCACGTGAAGGTGTGAACGATGGGAAGGGCGATAGTTTGAATTTTTTAATGAAAAATCGTCTGAGGGGGGCGCCGCACCATTGCGGCCACGGGATTTGGCAGGGCGCACTGCTATTGAAGATGGCGAGTCCCGTACGAAAAGTCTTTTTTGTACGTAATAAATTGCTAGTTATTACGTGGTTTATCTGCTGTTGTCGGGGCGTTCCTACATACATTTCCCTTAATGGATAGGTGGCCAAATGTTTTCTATTACCTATCCGTTCGGCTAGCTATTATTTGTCGAAATGATTTGCTAGCGTTTGAATTCATTGACGAGTCGCTGAGGCATGGAAATGGAGCTGAAAGATATTGGTAATACGCCGCTACTCGAATTGGCAACACTTTCTGTGAATGGAAATAGGGTTTTCTCTAAGTGTGAGTACTTGAATCCATCGGGAAGTCATAAGGATCGCACCTATTTAAATATTATCAATAAATTGGAGAAGGCAGGCGTCCTTAAACCTGGTATGACGCTAATTGACTGTTCTACTGGGAACGGAGGGGCTGCACTCGCTTGGATCGGCAGGTTGAAGGGATACGGCGTAAAGATATTCATGCCTGAAGGTATGACCGAGGAGCGGAAAACACAAATACGTACCTATGGGGCGGATATAGTAGAGACTCCAAAAGAGTCTTTTTTGACGGGAGCAGTTCTCCAAGCAAAAGCGTATCTATCCGAGAACTCATCGGAAGAGTTTTATTATCTGGATCAGTCTAATAGCCTGTTGAATAAAGACAGTTGGCGGTGCTGTGGGAAAGAAATCGTGAAACAGTTGAGTGCACAAAATATCGTGCCGGATTTCTTCGTGTGCTCAATCGGTACGGGCGGCACTTTTTCTGGAATCGCTGAGGTATTGAAGCAAACGTACAGCGGGATTAAAACAATAGCGCTGGAGGTTAGCAACTCTGCGCCTCTGTTTGCGCAAAGAAATAATTTGGCGTTCAATCATCGCTCGCACAATTTGATGGGTTTGGGCGCAGGAGTTTTATCAGCGAATACAGACTCCGGTCTAGTTGATGAAATACGAGTGATTGATGATGTCGACGCTTGGGCTCGGATGAAGCACTTCATCGCGTCAGAAAAAATACCCATTGGACCAACCTGCGGAGCCAATCTACTGATGTGTGACGAGATCGTTCAAGCGCATAAACGCAAGAACATAGTCACGTTATTTTTTGATAGCTCTTGGAAGTATGCGAGTCGCTGGGATGGGTTTTATCCTGAGTACAGTGAGGTGCGCCATGTTGCTGGAAGAAATTTATAAAAAAGCTAAAGTTGTGAGATCTGGAAAATCTCTGACTACGGTCAATGAGTTTACGGATCAGATACCTGCTTTGCGGCCGGAAGTTTTAATTGAGGTCGCGCATAAAATCATCAAAGTCATGGAGCGTGACGTTTCGAAAATTGTCACCGAGGAAGATAAGGGGGCCGCGTTGGCAACCACGGTCTCATTGTTGACGGGTATACCTTTAGCCATGGCCAGGTGGTATTCCTACAGTCTTGGTGGTTTCAATGAGCAAGTGGTCGATATTGACTCCGAATACTACAAGGGACAGTTGTATCTCAACGGCGTCGAAGTTGGCGATCGAGTCATCATCATTGACGATACGCTAAGTTCCGGCGGTGCGGTAATTGCGCTGGTAGACGCTGTGAAAGGGGCGGGTGGTGAAGTGGCAGATGTTGTCTGCGCTGTAGAGAAGGTTGGGAATTTTGGGGTTGAGAATGTAGTAGGTGCGACTGGGATTACCGTTAAAACTATTTTGAAAGTGTTGGTGAGCGAAGATCGAGTAACGGTTGAATGAAAATGCGCGCGCGGGTGGCTAAATGTTGATGCAACGAACCGGGTTAATTATCGGCTTGGTGTTTTGCTTGATCAGTGCGGCATTCGATGTTTATGTTGCGTTGGTCACGCAGTCGATCAGCACGTTGAACGTTATTTTTTATTGTTTTACAACGTCAGCCTGTGTCTTTGGTGTTTGGGCGGTTTATCGAAATCCCAATTCATTGTGGTCAAAGCTCAGAACCCAATGGCGATTGATCGTTATCATCAATCTTGCGGTTCTGTGCAATTGGGGCGGGTTGTTTTACGCACTCCGGTATCTGGAGCCAGCAGTAGTGGGAGTCGCCTCCGTAGCCTGCGGCCCTGCACTCACGTTGATTGTCTCCCTGCTGACCAATCGTAGCGTGAAGGTGGCCGTAGTCGATGCGGTGGTTTCATGGCTGGTGCTCATCTCGGTAGCGATCATGTTGTTCAATTCCCTTGCGGGGGACAGCGGTGTAGTCACCACCACCGCTGTGCAGCGGGTGCTCGGTATCGTTAGCGTATTGACGTGCGCGTTGGGCACGGTCATGTACACGGTTTTTTCTAAAGAGATGTTCGCTCGTCAATGGTCGGTCTACGAGATTTTGGGTGTCAGAAACATCGCGATGGTGGGTGTCTGTGCCGTTGCGATTCCTGCTACAGGAGGCAGCTTTTTACTCGATAGTGGATGGGTTCTGCCTATGGCTATCTTGGTGATAGCCGGACATTTGCTGCCGATTTACCTGATTCAGAAAACCATCTATTACCTCACGCCTATTCACGTTTCCCTGGTATTGCTGACGCTTCCTGTGTTCGTTTTTTTGTTCCAGTACCTGGATTCGAGAGTTGAATTTTCTGTAGCCAGCCTCTCAGCCGTAACAGTCATCATCTTTTTGCTGTCGTTCAGGTGGTTGCATGCGCTGAAACGGGAGATCGTATGAAAATTGTGATAGTCGATGGGTTCTCATCGGGTAAATTTTTAGCGAAGCAATTGAACGACCATGGCTGCGTGCTGGTGCATGTGGCTTCATCAGCAACACTGGACGGCTATTATTATCAAGGTTTTGATTGCACGCTTTATGAGCAGATGATCGTCAATAGCGATTTTGGAATGACCTTGGCTGAAGTCCAACGCTTCATGCCACAGTTCATCCTCGCGGGTGCAGAAACGGGTGTGCTTCTGGCTGACGAGCTGAATGAGCAACTGCAGCTGCCTTATCGCAATGATTTCGACAAAACTAACGCACGTCGAAACAAGTACGAAATGATCCATTGCATTACCCAGGCGCAGTTGCCGGCCGCAAGGCAGTTCATTACTGATAGTTGGCGTCCTGCACAAGAGTGGATCGATGAACACGGACGTTTTCCTGTGGTCATCAAACCCCTCGAGAGCGCAGGCGCCGATGGGGTGTCTATTTGCGAGGATATGTGCGCGTGCAAAGCTGCTATGGAGCGCCTGTTAGGAACGACCAACAAGCTGAATATACCTAACACGCGGGTCCTGATTCAGGAATACCTGGCGGGACTGGAGTATGTGGTGAACATGGTATCGCTCGACGGGCAACAACTCGTCACTGAAGTCGTCCGTTATCGAAAGCAGCGAACGCCGACCGGCGGCGTACTCTATGACATTGACGAACTGATTGGGCCCGATTCGATGGTTTATCCGATTCTGGTCCAATACACACGAGCAGTGGTGCAGTGCCTGGGGATCCGAAATGGGCCTAGCCATGCGGAGATTATGTTTACTGAAGACGGTCCGAAACTGGTGGAAATTGCTGCCCGCACTGACGGCATTCTTCGGCCTGGGGTTTCAAAGGTAACTACTGGCCTTGGTCAGATCGATGCTGTGGTTTTATCCCTCATGCAGCCTGAGTTATTTGAACAACAACTGGCGAGGAAGGTCAATTATCAGCGTCTGCAACATACCTACAATGTTTGCTTGATAAACCGCTCAGAGGGGCGTTTTGAAAAAGATGGGTTCTTGAGGGAGTTACTCAAGCTTGAGTCGTTTTTCGAGGCAGTGTTTTACGTTGAGGACGGCCAGCAGATCGGCGTGACGCAGGATGTTTTCAGTCAGCCGGGCACGGTGTATCTGGTACATGAAGACCCCGCCGTGCTCGAGGCAGATTACCACCAGATTCGCATACTTGAATGGCGGGGGGCTTATCTGGCGGAGAGGTAGCCGTTCGCCATGGATCACCTCATTGTTTCATTCTGTGAAATGCTGGATTGTACAATCTGGTGATTCCATCGCAGGGTTGTCCATAAGAAGATCGCTTCCCTCGACGCGAATACTCGGTCGACAACGATCTGGAGTCTTTCATGCCTGCTATCAAACTGTATGGTTTTCCCTTGTCTGGCCACTCCCACAGAGTCGAGCTGATGTTGTCCATGCTGGGCTTGCCCAATGAATTTATCCTGGTGGACCTCAAACAAGGCGCCCACAAAGCACCTGCGTTCATCGCCAACTTCAACAGCTTCGGCCAGGTACCGGTGATCGATGACGGAGGTATTGTGCTGGCCGACTCCAATGCGATTCTGGTCTACCTTGCCAGTACCTATGGCAAAGGGCAGTGGTTGCCAAGCGATCCCCTCGGGCAAGCGCGGGTCCAACGCTGGCTCTCGGCCGCCGCCGGTCAACTCCATGCTGGGCCCGCCACGGCGCGCTTGGCCACGGTGTTTGGCGCCGAGGTGGACACTGTCAGCGCGATCAACCGTGCCCATGCCTTGCTGGGCGTGATGGAGCAGCAGCTGGGCGAGAGCCGCTTTCTGGCCAGCGATCAGCTAAGCATTGCCGATATCGCGTTCTACACCTACGTGGCCCATGCGCCGGAAGGCAACGTGTCGCTGGCCGACTACCCTGAGGTGCGTGCCTGGCTTGCCAGCATCGAAGCCTTGCCAGGGTTTGTCGCTATGCCGCGCACGGCGGTGGGGCTGCAATCACAGTAACGCTCAAGGGATGCCGATGGACCGATTTCATGAGATGCAGGTATTCCTGGCGGTGGCCGAGGAGGAGGGTTTTGCGGCTGCTGCGCGCCGCCTGAAAACCTCGCCCCCCAGCGTCACCCGCGCCATTGCAGCCATGGAGCAGCGCATCGGCACGCAACTGCTGGCACGCACCACGCGCAGCCTGCACCTGACCGATGCCGGCCAGCGTTACCTGGAAGATTGCCGGCGCATCCTCGCCGAACTGGAAGAGGCCGAGGAAGCGGCAGCGGGCAGTTACTCCATCCCTGGCGGCCAGTTGACGGTGACCGCACCGGTGCTGTTTGGCGAGTTGTATGTGGCGCCTGTGCTGGGGGAGTACCTGGACCAGTTCCCCCTGGTGAACATCAGTGCCTTGCTGGTCGACCGTGTGGTCAATATGGCCGATGAAGGCGTCGATGTAGCGGTGCGTATCGGCCATCTGCACGAACCCGGGCAGCAGGCGATCAAGGTCGGCGAAGTGCGCCGGGTGGTGTGCGCATCGCCGGCTTATCTGGACCAACATGGGCGCCCGCAGCGACCTGAGCAATTGCGGGAAGCCAGGATCGTCTCCTCATCGTCCAGCCAACTGGTCAGTGAATGGACGTTCGTCGACGCCGGGCGGCCGCTGAAGATAGCCATTGAGCCGCGTCTGAGCGTTACGGCGAACAATGCCGCAATCAACCTGGCGCGCCTGGGCTGGGGCATGACGCGGGTGCTGTCCTATCAGGTGGCGGCAGCGGTGGCGGCGGGTGAGCTGGAGCTGGTGCTGGAGGCTTTCGAACCGGCGCCGCTGCCGATCCACGTGGTGTTCCAGCAAAACGGCCGCATACCGGCCAAGGTCAACACCTTTGTGGATTTCTTAAGCCATCACCTCGGGCAGGACCCGGCCCTGAACCCGGCGACGAAGCGGCGCACCTGATGGAGCGCTTTCGCGATATGCAGCTGTTTGCCGCGCTGGCCGGGCAACCCAGCCTGGCGTCGGCGGCACGCCATGCAGAGGTTTCCGGCCCGACCCTGGTACGAGCGGTTGCGCGCCTGGAGGCACGCTTGCGGGTGGTGTTGCTGCAACGCAGCACACGTGGGGTCAACCTCACCGATGCAGGCCAGGCTTACCTTACAGACTGCGTGCGCTTGCTGGCAGCGGTGGACGCGGCCGAAGCCTCGGCCAACGGCGCCCATGTGCACGCCCAGGGCAACCTGCGGATATGCCTGCCGTTGCTGTTCAGCCGCTATGTGATGGCGCCACTGCTGGCTGGCTATATGGATCACTACCCGGCGGTGCGTGTCATCGCCCATTACCACGACTATTATCCCAACCTGCACGAAGAGGGGTTTGACGTGGCGGTGTGGGTGGGCCAATTGCCCAGCTCGTCGCTGATTGCACGGCAGGTTGGGCAAGTGCGCACCCTGCTGTGCGCCAGCCCCACGTATTTGGCGGCCAAAGGCGAGCCCCGGCATCCGGCCGACCTCAAGCAACATCATCTGATTGCCAGCGCTGAAGCGGTGCACTGGGGATTCCCCTACTACACCCTCAAGGCCCGCGCACGCCTCAGTTGCGCCACGGTGCAAGGCGCGATCAATGCGGCGGTGCAGGGCGCGGGGGTGATTCGTTGCCTCAGTTATCCGGTTCATGATCACCTCATAAATGGCCAACTGCGTCGTGTCTTGCCGGCCTTTGAACTGCCGCCTCTGCCGGTGCATGTGATCTACCGCGAAGGCCGCCATGCGCCGATGCGCGTGCGCAGTTTTGTCGACTACTGCGTCACCGCGTTGCGCGAACATCCGGCATTTCAGCTGGCGTAATAGTGGATTGCCTGGGATGGGCATTCTCTGCAGGGTTGGGTAGGCGCAGCATTCGGTTACCCAACCAGAGGTGATCGCCATGAACTCGATCGAACAATCCCCTTGGCATGTCGGCGAACGGCAATTGCAGGAAAGTGCAGGCGTCGCCGAACGCATGGCCATGATCGGGCCGAAGGTCATTCGTGATTATTTGCCCGAGCAGCATCGTGATTTTTATCCGTTGTTGCCTTACCTCATTCTGGGTGTGGTGGACGAACAGGGTATCCCCTGGGCGACCATGCTGGAGGGCGCGCCAGGGTTTGCCCATTCACCGGATCCACAGGCGCTGCAAATCGACAGCCTGCCCGCCAGAAGCGATCCGGCCTCGGCTGGCATCACTCGTGGCGCGTCTGTTGGCTTGCTCGGCATCGACCTCGGCACCCGGCGTCGCAACCGCATGAACGGCCGGATCGGAGCGCTGGATCATGACGGCTTTGCGGTGAACGTGGTGCACACCTTCGGCAACTGCCCCAAGTACATCCAACTGCGGCCTGTCGCTGGGGTTGCGCGCAAACCTGGCGATACAGCCGAGCGCAGCACCAGCCTGGACGCCGCCGCCCAAACGCTGATCCGCAACGCCGACACCTTCTTCGTCGCCAGCTACGTGGACCAGCACGGCGAACGCTCGGTGGACGTGTCCCATCGCGGCGGCAACACGGGGTTTGTGCGGGTGGAAGGCAACGTGCTGACCATCCCTGATTTTGCCGGCAACCTGTTCTTCAACACCCTCGGTAACCTGCAAGCCAACCCGGTGGCGGGGTTGCTGTTTATTGATTTTGAGACGGGCGACGTGCTGCAAGTGGCGGGACGTACAACGTTGATTCTCAGCGGGTCGCCAGTGGCCGAGTTCGAGGGCGCGCAGCGCTTGTGGACGGTGACGGTGGAGAACGTGGTCCGCCGTCCGGCAGCATTGGCACTGCGGTGGCAGTTCGCAGAGTTTTCACCGCACAGCCTAGCAATGGGCACCTGGTAGCCTGGCGCGCTCTCCCTGGCACAACTACCTCACTGATGCAGTGAGATCAAATGTGGGAGGGGCGGTGCGACGATTCGACTTGCCCCCGATGAGGTAGTGTCAGTAGACAGATTTGTGACTGACCCACCGCCATCGGGAGCAAGCCCCCTCCCACATAGGAACGTCATTGCCTGTTGAGTTTGCGCTTGTTAATCAGGCCACCGGGCATTCCCGGTTCAGCGCTTCATCGACCAGCAACTGCGCAATCTCAATCATCTGCACCACCGCCAGCACATGCTTGCGGCTCTGGCCGTCAAGCTGTTCGGCACAGTCGTAGGCACAGACAGTCGCTGACTCCAGCATTTCGCTGGCATTGCTCAAGGCGGCTTCAGTGCTGAGTCCGGGGCGGACGGTGAAAATGACATCGGGAGGTAGTTGTGGGTTGTCATCCGAGGGGGATGGCGGGGGATTGGGTGTGACTTTTTTCATGGCGAAGCTCCTATGAATGAGCACCTCCATTTCGCTACCACACGAAGTAAGGAGGCGACTGTACACGGGGTGGTAGACCGGTCATAGAAACCCGGCAGGCCGAAGCCTCCCATGCACAGCCGCCACAAAGCAGCCCGCACAAAAAAACGCCCTTGAGCGTTTTGGGGTCTATGAAAGAACTGGGCTACCACACCCATTCGCTGATTTTGCAGCGACCCGCGAAGGTTAGCGGCGACACTCATCGGACGCAACCCGAAGTTTGTGTAAGAGCCGTCTGACAAATTCAGTCTATGGAAGGCGGTTAGCCTGACCCGCAGTTTTGCCGTAGTCAGTGTTGGGAAACAGTTGGTTGGTCATCTCGATGATCTTGCTTTGTGCATCAATAAACTTGCCCATTCGGGCGCCGCCGGAGGTTGAGTCATACAGTGCCTGTCCGATCCGCCGACCGTTCTCGAACACCTGAATATCGGCGAAGCTCATATACAACGCCATGTCCCAGCTCCATGTACCGATGTAAGTGGTCGACAACGCGCAATTGGCGGGCGGGGTGCCTGGCGGTAACTCGCGGGTTTGAAAGCCTTTGCTGCGCAATTGGGCTGTGTAGGTGGTGTTGAAGCCTTCACGCAAGCCGGCAGCGGGGATCATGCAGATTTCAGGGGAGTGAACATTAGAGGCGGGAACAGGCGTGACGGTTTGCGTGATGCTGCAGCCGGTGAGGGCGATGCAGGCCAGTACGAAAGCGAGGGCTGTTATCCGGCGCATTGCGACCTCCATGTCATGAGTAGTGGCTGGATGATAGCAGTGATCGTCCAGCGTTGAGCACGATGGTTCGGGTGCAGCAGATCAAATGTGGGAGGGGGCTTGCCCCCGATAGCGGTGGGTCAGTCACAGATGTGTTGGCTGACACTACCTCATCGGGAGCAAGCCCCCTCCCACAGTGGGATGTCATTGCTTGTTGAATTTGCGCTTATTCATCAGGCCAGCGCTTCACCCATGAACATGTTGCTGGATGTTGAACCGTCAGCGTGGGCAGTTTCTCTGGGTTAGCCTTGTCTTCTTACTGACAAACAAGGATTGGTCATGCAACGAAAGGTCATTAATCCCACGACGGTATTCAATTCGCTGCAATACGGTTTCAGCCAGGCCATGGAAGTGCCGGATGGTCGGCGGATCATGCTTTCCGGGCAGGTGGGCGTGGATGCTCAAGAGTGCACTGTGGGCCCAGGCATTGCCGAGCAGACGGCCATTGCGTTGGACAATGTCGAGAAGGTGCTGGCTGAGGTAGGGGGCGATCTGTCCCATGTGATCATGCTGCGGTTGTATATCGTCGAGTCTGCCCGGGATCAGCAGGAACCGATTGCTGAAGCTCTGCGCCAGCGCTTCGCGCATAACCCGCCGCCGTCTTCGTGGATTATGGTCAGTGGGTTGTCGTTGCCGGATTGGTTGATCGAGGTTGAGGCGGAGGCGGTGGTTCCGTTCAGTTAGGCGAGCGCTTTTTTGAAAGCAGCAAGTAGTGGCTGACAAAGACAGCTATCTCACTGATGCAATGCGATCCAAATGTGGGAGGGGCCGGTGTACACCAAACCAGATGTGCACTGCCCCCCCAATCAATACCGAATCATCACCGACTTAAGCTCGGTGTAATCCTCAATAAATGCACTGCCAAACTCCCGCCCAACCCCCGAAGACCGGCACCCACCAAACGGCACTGCCGGGTCGAGCAAGGTGTGCATGTTCACCCACAAGGTGCCTGCCTTGATCGCCGGGATCATGCGCAGGGCCTTGCCCAAATCGTTGGTCCACAGGCTGGCGCTCAGCCCATAGGGCCCGTGGTTCATAAGCGCCAGCAGTTCGTCTTCGTCATCGTAGGGCAGGAAGGTGGCGATGGGGCCGAAGGTTTCTTCGTTGAGCAGGGTGTCGTGCAGGTGGTTGGCGAGGATCACCGTGGGTTCGACGTAGCAACCAGGCCGGTCGATAAGGTGGCCGCCGTGGATGATCGTGTTGTTTTCGGCGCGGGCCTGGTTGAAGTAGCCGAGCAGTTTGTGCTGGTGCTGCTGGTGTGTGACCGGACCGAATTCGGTGTGTTCGTCCAGCGGTGAGCCGATGTTCAGGCGGCCGAGGCGCGTCTTGAGTTTTTCCAGCACGGCGTCGATTTGCGAGCGGTGCACGAAAAAGCGTTCGGCCGCCGCGCAGATTTGCCCCGAGTGCAAAAAGCCCGCTTCGATGATGCCGTCCACTGCCTTGTCCACGTCCATATCGGGTAGGAAGCCGGCGGCATTCTTGCCGCCCAGTTCCAGGGTCGCACGGGTGAGGCCGGCGCCCATGGCGCTGCGGCCGACGGCGATGCCGGTGGGCACTGAGCCGGTGAATGAAACCTTGTGCGTGCCGGGGTGTTCAACCAGCCCCTTGCCGACATGGCCGCCGCCGGTGAGCACATTCAGCACACCCGCCGGCAGCCCGGCGTCGATGGCCAGTTCAGCGATGCGCAGCAGGGTCAGCGGCGTGAATTCGCTGGGCTTGATGATGATGCTGCAGCCGGTCACCAGCGCCGAGGCGAGTTTCCAAATGGCGATCATGGTCGAGAAATTCCACGGCACGATGCCAACCACCACGCCCACTGGCTCGCGCAGGGTAAAGGCGGTGTAGCGCTCGCCATTGAACGACGGCAGGGATGGGGTCAGGGTCTGGCCGCTGAGCTTGGTGGCCCAGCCGGCGTAGTAGCGCAGGAAATGCGCGGCCTGGTCGACCTCGAAAGCGCGGGAGATCTGGATGATCTTTCCCGACTGGCACGTTTCGATCTGCGCCAGTTCTTCACGGTGCTGTTCCAGCAGATCGGCCAATTTGAGTAGCACGTTGCCGCGTATGGCGGGCGCGGCCTGGGACCATCGCTGGAAACCACGGTTGGCGCAAGCGACCGCGGCATCGATATCCGCCAGGTCAGCGTCGGCCACTTCGGCGATTACCTGCCCGGTGGCAGGGTTGATGACGTTCAGGGTTTGATCGGCGTGGCTGCGCACGCTGACACCGTCGATAAACAGCCCATGGCGGCGACGCAAAAAGGCTTCGACTTGAGGCAGCAACGGGATATCGCTCATGGCAGGTTCCTGGCAGTTCACAAAAGAAAACCCGAGGGTAACCAACGCACCAATAAGCGGCTTGACTGTGCCTGCCAGGTTTTATGCCTGTGCCTGCCGCGCCTGTGAAAAGTACAAGCTTGCCTGCCGAACGTGCATTTCCCGCCAGCACGGCCCGTTCGATACTGGCCCTGCATCCAGCGCCGTTCCGCAATCCGGAACGCCTGTCGGACTTCCAATAATAAGCAGGGCCGTCCATGAAAAAGCCAAACCCGCTCCTTGAAGACCTCAAACCCCTTTTGCCGGCCATTGCCGCGAATGCCAGCCGTGCCGAGCAACTGCGCCAGGTACCGGATGAAAATATCGCCCTGCTCAAAAGCATCGGCCTGCACCGTGCCTTTCAGCCCAAGGCCTTCGGCGGCCTGGAGCTGACGCTGCCCGAGTTCGCCGACTGCATCGCCTTGCTCGCCGGTAGTTGCGCCAGTACCGCCTGGGCGATGAGCTTGTTGTGTACTCACAGCCACCAACTGGCGCTGTTCTCGGCCCAGTTGCAGCAGGAAATCTGGGGTGCCAACCCGGATGCCACGGCCAGCAGCAGTATTGCGCCGTTCGGTCGGGTGACCGAGGGCGAGGGCGGGGTGTACTTCAGCGGTGAGATGGGCTGGAGCAGCGGCTGTGACCATGGCGAGTGGGCGATTGTCGGCTGCCGTCGCCAGAACGCCGAAGGCACCCAGGATTACTGCTTTGCTGTGTTACCGCGCAGTGACTATCAGATTCGCGACGACTGGTTTGCGGCCGGCATGAAAGGCAGCGGCACCAAGACCCTGATCATCGACAACGCCTGGGTGCCCGAACACCGTATCCAGAAGGCCAAGGACATGATGGAGGGCAAGTCCGCAGGCATTGGCCTCTACCCCGACAGCCAGATTTTCTACGCGCCGTATCGGCCATATTTTGCCAGTGGCTTCTCCACCGTCAGCCTCGGTGTGGCCGAGCGTATGCTTGAGGTGTTTCGCGAAAAAACCAGGACGCGGGTGCGCGCCTACACCGGTGCCGCCGTCGGCGCAGCCACCCCGGCGTTGATGCGCCTGGCCGAGTCCACCCACCAGGTCGCCGCCGCCCGAGCGTTCCTGGAAAAAACCTGGCAGGAACACGCCGAACACAGCGCCGCCCACCGTTACCCCACGCGGGAAACCCTGGCGTTCTGGCGCACCAATCAGGGTTACGCCACCAAGATGTGCATCGACGCGGTAGACCGCTTGTTCGCCGCTGCGGGCGGGAATGCCTGGTTCGAGCACAACGAGATGCAGCGCCTGTTCCGCGATTCCCATATGACAGGCGCCCATGCCTATACCGACTACGACGTGTGCGCGCAGATCCTCGGCCGTGAGCTGATGGGCCTGGAACCCGACCCGAGCATGGTGTAGCCGCGCCTATCACCCATAACAATAAGGGCGGCCACGAGCGGCCACCCGGGAGTCTTGCATGTCTGACGTTTTCGACCCACGGGCCTTTCGCCGCGCCCTCGGCAACTTCGCCACCGGTGTGACGGTGGTCACTGCCGCCACCGCTTCCGGGCACAAGGTCGGCGTGACTGCCAACAGTTTCAACTCGGTGTCCCTAGACCCACCGCTGGTGCTGTGGAGCATCGACAAGCGCTCCAACAGCCATGCAGTGTTCGAGGAGGCCAGTCATTTTGCGGTGAATGTGCTGGCGGCGGACCAGGTGCACCTGTCCAACAACTTTGCGCGCCCCCGTGAAGATCGCTTCGCCCTGATCGAGTACGAGCCGGGTGAGGGCGGCTCGCCGGTGTTCGCCGATTGCTCGGCGCGCTTTCACTGTGAGAAGTACCAGCAGATCGATGGCGGCGATCACTGGATCATGATCGGCAAGGTGGTGGCGTTCGATGACTTCGGCCGTGCGCCGTTGCTCTACCACCAGGGCGCCTACGCCGAGGTCCGGGCGCTGCCTCCCTGCGCGCCCGAGGTGGTTCAGAACGGCACGGCCACCACCAGCTGACTGTAGACATTGGTGCCGTTGCCGCCGACCTGGTTACCGCCGGTGTCGGCCGCTTTATCGGGTTTGTACAGGCCCAGCAGCGGCGTGATGATCAGGTGCTCGTTCACGGCCCATTCGGCGTACAGGTCCAGTTCGCGGCCATCCAGGTTCAACTGGCCGCGGGTGCTGACGGTGTTGTAGTCAAAGAACAGTGCGCCGAGGGTGATGTTGTCCAGCGGCTTGACCTTGAGCGCTACGTGCTGCACCGCCGTGTTGCTGTTGAATGGGCCTGAATAGTTGCCCGCCACTTCGCCCTGCACCCAGGTGCCGTAGCCACGGTTGAAGCCTGAGAACATGCCATCCCAGTTTTTCGAATAACGTGCGTAGCGGTAGGTCAGGTCCGGTGACCAGGGCAGGTGGGCAAAGGTGTAGCCGGCTTCGACGTAACCGGCGTTTTGCTGGCTGTCACGCCTGTCCTGGCGGGCCAGTTCGAAAGCCAAGTGCGCGTTGTCGATACCTGCATTACCGGCACCGCGCAGGCTATAGAGGTTCATGCCTTTGCGCTGGCGCTGCAGGTCGGTGGCGAAGCGCTCGTCCACATCGATGCCGTGAATGTAAGTCAGCCCCAGGGTGCCCGGCGCGGCGCTGTACTCCAGGGTGCCGGCGGCCATCTCGGTGAGGGCCTGGGCGCGGTTGTCGGATTTGATCCACATCAGGCTGCCATGCACGCCGTCCTTGCCACCCAGGCGAATCACCGCAGTCTTGTCGAAGGCATGGCGGGCGGCAATGTAGTAGGCGCCGCCGCGATTGAACTCGCCGTCGCCTACGCCATTGCCGAGGTTGGGGCCGTCGTCGTTGATGATGAAGCCGTCGCCCAACAGGATGATCTGGCGGCCAAACGACAGGTCTACCCCATCCTTGCCCAGCGCCGGGAACAGCTCGCCGGAGCGCCAGCCCGCGAAGGCTTCGTCAAACTTGGTGGTGCGCTCGGTGCCGTTGGTCAACCCCGACGCATCGCCGTCGCCCCAGGTGCCGGAACTCACCAGGTTCGCAGTGCCGTATACGCCGCCCAGGTTGCCCAGGCTCTGCTCGACGCTCAGGCCGTACTTGATGAACCCCTCGCGCCAGGTGGAGCCGCCGCTGCGGCCATCGTAGTTCTTCGGGCTGTTGAACAGGCCGTAGACGGCAAGGAAGTTGCCGGTGACCTGGGTGTCGGTATCGGCATACAACTCGATGGCCTGGGCCTGGCCGACCAGCAGTGCAATGCCCAGGCCGACCGCCTGGCGCAGGCGGCGGTTTTTCAGTGTGTGCTCCATTGTTATTGTCCCCATCTTGGTTAAGAGTGAGGGCGCATTAGGGCGAGCGGTCGCAGGCCAAGTCTTTCATATGCGTGCCAGGCAGTTGACCCTGGCCGCCAGGCGATACGCCGTGGCAGGCAGCAACAAAACCTTCGGCAGACAGGGGCAAGACGATCGAGCCAGGTGGGGCGCAGAGTGCCGACACACTAAAAAAACCGCTTTCGAGGACCCCACAATGTCGATCAACGACCGACTCACCGCGCACCTCAACCGGGGTACGGTAGGTTTCCCCACCGCGTTGGCCAGCACCATCGGGCTGATCATGGCAAGCCCGGTGATCCTCACCGCCACCATGGGTTTTGGCATTGGCGGCAGCGCCTTTGCCCTGGCGATGCTGATCGCCGTGGTGATGATGCTGGCCCAGGCGACGACCTTCGCCGAGGCCGCCTCGATACTGCCCACCACCGGCTCGGTGTACGACTACATCAACTGCGGCATGGGCCGGTTCTTTGCGATTACCGGCACTTTGTCGGCGTATCTGATCGTGCACGTGTTCGCCGGCACCGCCGAAACCATCCTCGCCGGGGTCATGGCGCTGGTGAACTTCGAACACCTCAATACCCTGGCAGAATCGGCCGGCGGCTCATGGCTGCTGGGCGTGGGTTTCGTGATCGTGTTCGGGGTGCTGAACGCCTTCGGGGTCAGCGCCTTTGGCCGCGCAGAGATCATCCTTACGTTCGGCATGTGGACCACCCTGATGGTGTTCGGCGTGCTGGGCCTGATCGCCGCGCCGGCGGTGCAGTTGGATGGCTGGTTCGGGGAATCACTGGTGGGCACCGACCTGGTCACCGTGCTGTCGCTGGTGGGCATGGCGATGTTCATGTTCGTCGGTTGCGAGTTCGTCACCCCGCTGGCGCCGGACCTGCGCCAATCGGCCAAGGTCATGCCAAGGGCGATGATGCTCGGGCTGATGGGCGTGGCGACATGCATGTTCATCTATGGCGCCGCGATGAAACGCCAGGTGGAAAACGTGGTGCTCGACTCCGCCTCCGGCGTGCACCTGTTGGATACACCCATGGCCATCCCCCGGTTCGCCGAGCAGGTGATGGGGCAGATCGGGCCGCTGTGGCTGGGTATCGGTTTTCTCTTCGCCGGTGCTGCGACCATCAATACCTTGATGGCCGGTGTGCCGCGTATCCTCTACGGCATGGCGGTGGATGGCGCGTTGCCGAAGGTGTTCACCTATCTGCACCCGCGCTTCAAAACGCCGTTGCTGTGCATTCTGGTGGCGATGCTGATCCCGTGCCTGCACGCGCTGTACCTGGGCGGCAATACCGACAACATCATGCACCTGGTGCTGGCGGCGGTGTGCGCGTGGAGTTTTGCTTATCTGTTGGTGACGCTGTCGGTGGTGATCCTGCGCATTCGTCGTCCGGACCTGCCCAGGGCCTATCGCTCGCCGTGGTTCCCGCTGCCGCAGATCGTCTCCAGCATCGGCATCCTGCTGGGCATGTGGTTTATCACCCCGCCAGGCATGAACCCGGCTGACATCTACGTGCCATTCGGGGTGATGCTCGGCGTGACGGCCACCTATGCGTTGTTCTGGACCCTGGTGGTGCAGAAGGTCAACCCCTTCAAGCCAGCCTGCGTCGAGGAGGTGTTGGCCAAGGAATTCAGTCATGAACCAGGGCCTGCCCATGACGGTTATAACGACTTTGCGGCAAAAACTGTATGAGCTGTTCAGCGCAGACCGTGCACCGAGCGGTTATCGACCTGGGGTGACCCTGGCGCGCTTGCGGCGTGATCTGGGCCTGGCGACGCTTGAAGTGGACGGTGTGAACTTCGAGATTTTCGAGCGCACCGAGTCGCAGTTGTTGATGCACCTGGTGCTGACCGAGTGCGTCCTGCGCGTACCTGCTTCAGCGAGTGGCGCTGGCAGCTTCGAGGTGCACCATGGCGGCGCTATTCGGCGCAACGGTATCCGCGTGCGCCGGCGCTCCGGCAGCCAGGCTCTGGCGTGTGAGCTACAGTCGCGTTTGCTGGCCGACAGCGGGTTGTTCCAGGCGCTGATGCCGCTGGATTTCAAGCGCCTGCGCATTGATCTCAAGGACCGGCAATGGTGTGTGCGCCTGGAGCATATGGGCGGCAGTGAGGTGGTCAACCGGATGCCTGCGTTTCGGCGTTACATTGCTGTAAGCCCTGAGCAACGCAACCATTTACTGGCGGTGTTGGCGGGTATCAAGCGGGCGCTGTCGACGCTGTGATTGGCATCATTAGTGCTTCTGCAAAGGGCAAACAGGTTGTTGTTGCGTGCATATAGATAACATGTTAACTATTGCATCAGAACAACAAAAAGAACGCCACTGCGGAGACACCCCATGAGCATCCCACAGCATGCACCCGACGGGCTCGACAGCTGGAACCGCGAACTGCGCGCCGCGTGCGGCCACTTCGATACCGAACTGGCCTTCAACCGTTCGCTGTTTATCGGCGAGATCCACAACTTGCCCCGTGGCCTGGCCATCCTGCGCACCAATGCCGGGCTGATCAAACGCCCGACGCACCACGCCGATCACGACAATGACCAGGAGTGCTTCCTGGTCAGCCAGCGCAGCGGCTATTCGCAGATCACCCAAAACGAGCAGACCGTGCAGCTGGCCCCCGGCGAGATGCTGTTGATGGACTCGGTGGGCTCCATCGAAATCACCCCCTTTGGTTTGATCGAACATGCCTCGCTGTCGTTGCCGCGCACCGAGGTGTGCAAGCACCTGGGCGGCCAGGCGCTGGCGTTCGGCAAGATCTCCTCGACCAAAGCCTGTGGGCGTATGTTGCATGTGTTGATGGATCAGCTGTGCAAGGACGACACTGATGACGACGCCACGCAAGTGGACGCGCTGCAGGCGGCCTTTGTGTCGCTGCTGGGCTCGGCGCTGGAGCAGGGCGATGAGTGCCGCGAGGGCGTTGCTGCGTTGCAGGGCAATAATCTGCGCAGCTATGTGCAAAAGGTCATTGATGAGTCATTGGGCCAGCCTGGCCTGAGCCCGATTGGCCTGGCCAACCGCCTGAATATCTCGGTGCGGCACCTGTACCGTTTGTTCGAGGAACAGGACGACAGCGTCTGCCGCTACATCCAGCGGGCGCGGCTCAAGCGCAGTGCGGACGACTTGACCAACCCCTTCCTGCGTAGCGAGTCGATCACCTCGATTGCCTACAAGTGGGGCTTTACCGACTCGGCGCATTTCAGCCGATCATTCAAGAAACAGTTCGAGGTGTCGCCCAAGGATTTTCGTTCCAGCCGGTTGCAGGCGGTGGGGGCATAAACAGGTCCTTCAGGCTGCAGGAGATCCAATGTGGGAGGGGCGGTGCGACGATTCGACTTGCTCCCGATAGCAGTGTGTCAGCCATTGGATATTTGACTGAACCATCGCTATCGGGAGCAAGCCCCCTCCCACATGGGTCCCCGTTATTCGGGCAGGGTGGAGCCACCATCGACCACCAAGGTCTGCCCGGTGATATAGCCAGCCAGGTCAGAAGCCAGAAACAGCATCGCGCCGGCAATATCCGCAGCCGCGCCCAAACGCCCCAGTGGCACACGGCTGGCGATGCTCTCATTCAGCGCGGCATCGCCCAGGTTGCTCATCGCCGGCGTGGCGATCATGCCCGGTTCCACGCCATTGACCCGCACATTCAACGGCGCCAGTTCCAACGCCGCGTTGCGGATAAACCCATTCACCCCAGCCTTTGACGCCGCATAGTGGCTCAGCCCCGGATAACCCACCCGGTTGCCGGTGACCGAAGACGTCACCAGCACGCAACCCCGGCCTTGCTCACGAAACATCGGTAACGCCGCCTGGGTCAGCCAGAACAGCGCCGAAAGGTTTACCGCCAAGGTGCGTTGCAAGATCGCCGGGGTGATGTCGGCAAAGGCTGTCAGCGGAAAATACCCGGCGTTGTGCACCACGATATCCAGTTGTGCCAAGCCTTGAACGCAGGCAAACACCGCCTCGGCTTGCGCCAGGTCAACGCCCACGGCCTCGACCTGATAGCCCTGCGCGCACAACCCAGCGGCCACCCTTTCAGCTTGTTCCAGCAGGCGATCAGCAATCACCACCCGCGCACCGCGTTCGGCAAAGGCCTGGACGATACCCAGGCCAATCCCTTGGGCGCCGCCGGTGACCAGCACGACTTGGTCGCTGAAATCCAGGTCATTGGGCATGGGCAGGCTCCAGGCGCGTAAACGCCAGCGTCGGCACGTCGACGATGCTGGACCCACCGTCCGCCACCAACGTAGCCCCGGTAATGATCGATGCGTCGTCGCTGGCCAGGAAGCGGCATACCTTGGCGATCTCTTCGGCCCGGGCGGCACGGTGCAGCGGCACATCGGCACACACGCGCTCGTACGCCTGCTGCAAGGTGTCGCCGTACGCCTCCATCAACGGCTGCATCTCGGCATCGGCCATCGGCGTGTGCACCCAGCCCGGGCACACCGCGTTCACGCGCACGCCGTGGGGGCCGTAGTCCCGTGCCAGCGAGCGATTGAGCCCGAGCAACGCATGTTTGGCCGTGGTGTAGCCGCACACTTCGGGCCCCGCCGCGAGCGAGGCGATGGAGCCGATCAGCACGACACTGCCGGCGCTTTGCTGCAACAGCGGCAGGCAGGCGCGGGCACTGTAGAACGCGCTGTCCAGGTTGCTGCGCAGCGCCGCTTCCCACGTAGACGGGCTGGTCTGGGTCGCGCTGCCCAGGCCATGACCGCCGGCACACGCCAGCAGCACGTCGATACGCCCGTAGTGGGCGTGAATCTCGCGGATAAAGCCCTCCCAGGTGTCGGGGCAGGCGGCATCGCCCACCAGGATCAGGCCGCCGCTGGCCTGCGCTACCTGTTCCAGTGGCTCGCGGCGCCGGCCGATCAGTACCAGCCGTGCGCCTTCCTGCGCGTACAGCCGGGCACAGGCGGCGCCGATGCCGGTGCCGGCCCCGGTGATCACCACCGTGCGCGCCTCAGTCACGGGGGTACTCCGTGCGGTTGAGCACCTGGCAATAGGAACTGATCGGGAAGTTCGACAGCGCGTCGAAGGATGCCCCCGCATAGCCGAAGATCTTGCCGTCGCTGCGGTGTTGTTGCAGGTCGATCAGCACCAGGCCGAGGGTGGGCACGATCTTCTCCTGCCAGACGAACAGGTACAGCTGCTCGGCGATCTTGTAGTAATGGCAGCGGTCGGTGTCGCACAAGCCTTTCTCCACACCCTCAAGGCATTGCCAGGCATAGAACCGCGGGTTGAGGTAGATGTGCTCGTAGACCTCGCTGGGGCTGTAGCGGTAGTGGTTGCGCAGGCCCACCAGTTCCTCGGTGGGGGCGTGCAGGCAATGGCCCTCCTGCCACGGCCGGTCGAGGCTGCCGTGGAGGAACTCGGCGTGCACCGAGGTCAGCGGTTTGCCGGCCAGGGCGCGGTGGTAAAGACCTTCGTGGGTCTCTGCCGGCTCCGGCATACGGCCAATCACCGCGGTAAAGGAGGCAGTCGGCGTGTCCAGCACCAGGCTGATCGACCAGCTTTGCCCGGCTTCGTGCTTGATGAAGTCCACCAGGTACAGGCCCGGGCGAATCGAGCTGGCGCGGTAGGCTGCACTGCCGCTGGAGTGACCGTCGGCGGCGTGCCAGGCCAGGCGCTCCTGTTCGAAGCGATGCTCGATCTGCCAGCCATTGGCAAAGTGCAGAGTGAAGGTCTGGCCCGCCAGGTCGGCGAGGTTCGGCAGGATGAACGCTTCGGGTGCAAAACCGTCGGCCAGGGCGCCCACGGTGATCCAGTCAGAAGAAGTGCTCATGGCAAGGCTCCTTAAACAACGGCGAAGTAGTGTTTGACGAAACTCTCGCTGACCACTTCCCACAGCACCGGCGTGCCCTTGGTCACAAACCAGCTGTCACCGGCCTTGTAGCGGGTGGACTGGCCGGTGGACTCATCGGTGAGTATCACCTCGCCGGTGACCACCGTGGCTTGTTCGGCGAACGGGTAAACCATGCGGAATTTGCCCCGGGTGGTGCCGAAGTAAGCGCTGCTGACCGCATCGGTAGGTGCGCCGAATGTCATCTTGCCGAAGGCGCGCACCTCGCCTTCAAGGATCTGTGAGCCGAGGTCGGCCACGGTGCCCCAGGCATCGAGTTCCGACAGCTGGACGTTATGTTTGACGGTGGTGAGGGTCATGGCAGTGGTTCCTGATGAGTGAAAAAAAGCGAATCAACGACGTCCGTTCCAGTAGCCGGACAATTGGTGCCAGGATTTGCCCGCCGTCAGCAGCAGAGGGCGAATTGCGTCCTTGCCGATGATGGTCGGGCGGCGGATCGAGCTGACCAGGTCATAGCGCGCCGAGCCTTCGCTCATACCTTCGGCCAGGACCTTGCAGATGATGTGGCTGGGCGTGACGCCAAAGCCTGAATAGCCCTGCACGAAAAACGCATTGCTGCGCCCCGGCAAGGTGCCGATCTGCGGGAACAGATTCGGGCTGCACGCCATCGGGCCGCCCCAGGCCAGGTCGATTTTCACGTCCTTGAGGTAGGGGAAAATCTTCAGCATCAGGTGGCGGTTCCAGGCTTTCAGGTCGCCGGGAATATGCTCGACCAAAGGCGTCGCGGCGCCGAACAGCAGGCGGTTTTCATTGGTGACGCGGTAGTAGTCGATCACCGGGCGGATATCGCTGTAGGCGCCACGGATCGGGCTGATGCGCTGGATCAATTCTTCGGACAACGGCTCGGTCATCATCTGGAAAGCGTAGGTGTTGATGGTCGAGCGGTGCAGTTCCGGTTCGAGCTTGTTGAGAAAGCTGTCACAGGCCCACAGCAACTTGCCGGCGCGTACCGAACCGCGCCCGGTGCGCACGGTGATGCGTTCGCCGTAGCTGACCTCCAGGGCCGGGCTGTTCTCAAAAATCCTTACCCCATGGCCGGCCAGCGCGGTGGCCTCGCCCAGCAGCAGGTTCAGCGAATGCACATGCCCGCCGCCCATGTGCAGCAGCGCACTCGTGTAGGCGTTGGAACCGATGATCTGCTGCACATCCGAGCCGCCGAGAAAGCGGATTTCATGCTGGCTGTTGACCGACTTGAAGTCCTTCTCCCAGGCGCGCAGAGTTTTTTCCTGGCGGGCGTTGAAGCCCATATAGCCGTAGCCGTGGCAGAAATCGGCATCGATGTTGTACTTGGCGATGCGGTTCTTGATGATATCTGCGCCCAAGTCGCTGATCTCGAACACTTGGCGCAGGCCGTCTTCGCCCACGTCCTTCTTGATCTTCTCCAGGTCATGGCCGATGCCCGCCATGATCTGCCCGCCGTTGCGGCCGGTGCCGCCAAAGCCCAGGTAGCGCGCTTCAAGCACCACGATATTGGTGATGCCTTTTTCCGCCAGCTCCAGCGCGGTGTTGATCCCGGAAAAGCCGCCACCGATCACCACGACGTCCGCGTCGATGTCTTGCTCCAGGGTGGGGAAGCTGAGGTTGTATTTCTTGGTGGCGGTGTAATACGTAGGGGTTTCGATGTTGATCATGGCGCAGCCTGAAAAAGTGAAGGAAGGCGCTAAAGCGGATGCCTCCATTAGGGCCCCTGACGGGCTGGAAGTCTTGATCCTGCGTGCCCGGGTTTTTGATTCAGCGCGCCACGGGCGAGGGCACACACAAGTTATAGCGCGCTCGCTGGCGGGGAATGTTAGAGTTTCGTTAAATTATTAACTAAATACTTCGTGACCCTGATCCTATGTCCAAACCTCGACAATCCCTGACCCTGGCCTTGCTGCAAGCGCGTGAGGCCGCGATGAGTTTTTTCCGCCCGTCGCTGAATGAACACGGCCTGACCGAACAGCAATGGCGCATCATCCGCATCCTCGAACAGCACGGTGAGCTGGAGATTTACCAACTGGCGGAACTGGCGTGCATCCTAAAGCCGAGCATGACCGGCGTGCTGGTGCGCATGGAAGCCGCCGGCATGGTGCACCGACGCAAGGCCGAACAGGACCAGCGCCGGGTGCTTATCACCCTGGCAGACAAGGGCAAGGCGAGTTTCGAGTCCATGAGCCAGTGCATGGAGGCCAACTACCAGCGTTTGCAGGATCAGCTTGGCGAAGAGAAATTCCAGACCTTGCTGGGGTTGCTGGATGACTTGAAGAACATCAAGCGCTGAACTAATGACTGAACCACCGCCGGTCAACTGTGGGAGCTGGCTTGCCTGCGATAGCGTCGGGTCAGCTGGCTTATTTGTCGCTGATACACCGCTATCGCAGGCAAGCCAGCTCCCACATTGGATCTCAGTAGACACCACCGGTATTGGCAGCCACCGGTACGTCTTTGAACTTCCCGGCCAGGCTTTGCAACCCGCGCATCAACACGGTGGTATCCACTCCCACCGCCACGAACGTTGCGCCCAGTTCGATATAGCGCCGCGCCAGGCGTTCATCCGCACTGAGAATCCCCGCCGCCTTGCCCGCTTGAACGATGCGCACAATGGCGTCTTCAATCGCCGCCTGCACTTCAGGATGCCCGGGGTTACCGCGATGCCCCATGGCCGCACTCAAGTCCGCCGGGCCGATGAACACACCGTCCACGCCTTCGACGGCGGTGATAGCGTCCAGATTGGCCAGGCCCTCGCGGTTTTCAATCTGCACCAGCAGGCACATCTGCGCGTCGGCCTGGTCGAGGTAGTCGGTGATGCTGTTCCAGCGCGAAGCACGGGCCAGGGCACTGCCGACGCCGCGAATACCCTGGGGTGGGTAGTGCAGGGCGCGCACCAGTTCTTGGGCCTGGGCAGCGCTTTCGACCATGGGCACCAGCAGCGTCTGCGCGCCGATATCGAGCAGTTGCTTGATCAATGCCGTGTCGCCGACCACCGGGCGAATCAGCGCCTGGCTGGGGTAGGGCGCGATGGCCTGCAATTGCGCAAGCATCCCCTGCAGGTGGTTGGGCGCATGTTCGCCGTCGATCAACAGCCAGTCGAAACCGGCATTGGCGGCCAACTCGGCGCTATAGGCATTGGCGAGGCCAAGCCACAGGCCGATCTGCACCTCGCCGTTGTGCAGGCGTTGTTTGAAGCGGTTGACAGGCATGTCCATGACAATCCTCCAGTGTTCAGACGAAGCGACAGGCGATCGAACCGAGCAGGTCGTAGTCGACGTGGAAGGTATCCCCGGGGCGGGCGGCCACCGGGCGGGTAAACGAGCCGCCGAGAATCACCTGGCCCGGCAGTAAGGTGACGTCATGCGCCGCCAGCTTGTTGGCCAGCCACGCCACGCCCTTGGCCGGGTGGTTGAGCACTGCCGCCGAGACGCCGGACTCTTCGATCACGCCATTGCGATACAGCACCGCCGGCACTTTGCGCAGGTCGATCTCGGTGGGGCGCACAGCCCGGCCACCGAGTACCACGCCGGCATTGGCGGCGTTGTCGGAGATGGTGTCGAACACCTTGCGGGTGGCGTTGGTCTGTGGGTCGACCTGTTGGATGCGTGCGTCGATGATTTCCAGCGCCGGGATCACCCATTCGGTCGCGTCGAGCACATCGAACACCGTGCAGTTGGGGCCCTTGAGCGGCTTGCCAAGGATGAACGCCAGTTCCACTTCCACACGCGGCACGATGAAGCGTTCGAAGGGAATATCACTGCCTTCGTCGAAAAACATGTCATCGAGCAGGGCGCCGTAGTCGGGCTCGGTGATGTTCGAAGAAACCTGCATGGCCCGTGAAGTGAGGCCTATCTTGTGGCCCTTGAGCGTGCGCCCGTTCTTGATCTTTTGCGCAACCCATTCGCGCTGGATGGCGTACGCATCCTCGAGGGTGATGCCGGGGTAGTCGAGGGAAAACTGACGCACCTGTTCGCGGCTGCGTTCGGCGCGGTCCAGGTGGGCGGCGGCCGCGAGGATTTGCTGGGAGTCGAGCATGGCAACGGTCTCTAGTGTGGGTTGACGATGGCGGCCTGAGTGCGCAGCACCAGCAGGCCACCGAGGGCGATAAACAGGGCGAGTACGTACAGGGCCAGGCTGGCGCTCTGGGTGGCGTCGCGCATCCAGCCGATCAGGTAGGGCGCGAGGAACGCGGCGATGCTGCCGAACGAGCTGATCATGGCGATGCCCGCCGCCTGAGTGGTATTGGAAAGAAACGCCGGCGGCAGTTGCCAGAACATCGGCAGCGCCGCGCTGGCGCCCATGCCGGCGACCACCAGGCCGCTCATCACCAGCAGCGCATTGCCGGGCGCCAGGCCCGCGACGGCAATGCCGACAGCGGCCATCAGCAGGGGCACGCATAAATGCCAGCGACGCTCGCGCTGGCGATCGGACGAGCGCCCGCAGCCGAGCATGAAGAAGCAGCCGGCCAGGTAGGGCACGGCGCTGAGCAAGCCGACCTGACTGTCGCGGCCGATGCCGGCGCCGTGGATCAGGGTCGGCATCCAGAACGCCAGGGTGTTGACCGCCAGCATCACCGCAAAGTACACGGCCACCAGCAGCCACACTTGCGGGTCCCGCAGGATGCCGCTGAACGAGGTGATGGTCTTGCGCTGTTCTTCGTTGCTCAACTGGGTGCGCAGTTGCTGTTTTTGTTCGCTGCTCAACCAGTGCACCACTTCGAAACTGTCCGGCAAGCACTTGAGCACCACCAGCCCCAGCAGCACCACGGGCGCACCTTCGATCAGGAACATCCATTGCCAGCCGCGCAGGCTGCCCACGTCGTGGAAGTTCTCCAGGATCGCCCCGGAAATCGGCCCGCCCAACACCCCGGCCATGGGCACGGCAATGGCAAACAAGGCGGTGACCTGGGCACGTCGCCGCGCCGGGTACCAGCGGTTCAGAAACACCAGGATCCCCGGGAAAAACCCGGCTTCGGCCACCCCCAGCAAAAAGCGCAGCACGTAGAAGCCCCTAGCACTTTCCACCCACAACATGCCGGTGGAGAGCAGGCCCCACACCACCATCAGGCAGGCGATCCAGCGCCGTGGTCCGACCCGGTCCAGGGCCATGTTGCTGGGCACGCCGAACAGCGCATAGGCAATGAAGAACAGCCCGGCGCCGAAGCCGTACACCGTGTCGCTGAACTGCAGGTCGTGGCTCATCTGCATCTTGGCGAAGCCGATGTTGATACGGTCCAGGTGGGCGAACAGGTAACACACCAGCAACAAGGGCATCAGGCGCCAGGTCACCAAACGATGGGTGCGGTCGTGCTCGGCAAGCCGCAGGCTTGCAGTGGAGTGGGCTGTGCTCATGGTGTTGTACTTTTTGTCTGAGTGGCCGTGAGGGGAGGGCAGGTTTTTATCCCGCCGCGTTATTCAGAAACGCATGCACATTGTTCTGCTTGAAGTTGAGCTGTGGGTGCAACTCGACCATCTCGAACGACAGCGCCAACAACCGCTGCGCCTGCAATTGGGCGAAGTGCGCGGTGATCACCGCGAACACGGCTTCGGCCACCGCCTGGCGCGTGGCCAGGTCGCGGCCGTGGCCGACCTTGAGGGTCATGTGCACGAAGGCGTAGTCATGCTTGCCGTCGGCCATGCGCCAGGTGTCCAGGCGCACACCACGGCTACGGATGCCGCCCAACGGAAACACGCCACTGTCGCCCAGCACGCGGTGGATTTTTTCAAACAGGCCAGGCAAATCGGCCTGAGGTTCAAGGTTGTCGGTGTACTCAGCGATAAAGTGCGGCATAGGTTTCTCCCAAAGCTACAGCGGGAAAATCGCGTTGATCTGGCCAGTGCCCGAACTGCCGAACGGCGGCGTGATGATCTCGGCCGGCTGGGCATAGTCCGGCCCACCCAGCAGGCCCAGGAGCATGGCGGTGTCGTGCATCTTGCCTTCGCCAAAGCAGTGTTCGGCGTAGTCCGGCAGCATCGCGCAGAACTCTTTGAAGCGACCTTGCTGCCACATCTCGACCACGTGCAGGTCTACCTGCTTGTCAAACTCACGGGTCCAGTTGTGGATATTCGCTTCGGCCTGGCGGTCGTCGGAAAAACGGTGGGACAACGAGCCGGACGCCAGCACCAGCACTTTGCGGTCACTCTTTTCGATGGCCCGGCGCACAGCGGCGCCGAAGGCAAAGCTGTCTTCCAGGCGATGCCAGGCGCACCAGGCAGCGATGGAAATCACCTTGAGTTTTTGATCCTCGGGCACGCCCATGTGCATGTAACGCATGGGCACCAGCGTGCCGTATTCCAGCTCCAGGCTCGGGATGTTATGGGCCATGCTGCGCACGCCGGAGAGGTTGGCTTCGACGGCGATCAGCTCGCCCAGCTCGGGGCAGCCCGGGTAGGCGTAGTCCATGTTCTTGATGAAGTGCGGTAGCTCGTTGCTGGTGTAGGTGCCCTGGAACTGCTCGCCACAGTTGACGTGATAACCGCTGTTGACCAGCCAGTGCACGTCGAACACCACGGCGGTGTCGGCCCCCAGTTCGCGGGCGCGCCGGCCGATTTCCTTGTGCCCGGCAATCGCCGCTTCGCGACAGCCGTGATGCTTGCCGGGCAGTTCCGACAGGTACATCGACGGTACGTGGCAGATCTTCGCTGCCAGAACCACTTCGCCCATGATGATTCTCCTGAATAATTATTCTTGTAAGGCTTGTGAGGTCCCTGTGGGAGCTGGCTTGCCTGCGATTGCATCGACTCGGTACGGCTGAAGGACCGCGGTGTCTGCATCGCGGGCAAGCCCGGCTCCCACAGGAGGCTTGTTTGATCCTGGGCTACACACCCCAGCGCGGAATGTGATGACTGCCCATGGAAATACACACGTTCTTGATCTCGGCAAACACTTCAAAGCTGTACTGGCCACCCTCGCGCCCGGTGCCCGAGCCTTTCACCCCGCCAAAGGGCTGACGCAAATCGCGCACGTTCTGGCTATTGATAAATACCATGCCCGCCTCAATACCGCGCGCCAGCCGATGAGCCTTACCGATGTCCTGGGTCCAGATATAGGACGCCAGCCCGTATTCGGTGTCGTTGGCCAGTTGCAGCGCTTCGGCTTCGTCCTTGAACGGGATCAGGCACACCACCGGACCAAAGATTTCTTCCTGGGCGATGCGCATCCGGTTGTTCACATCGGCAAACACCGTTGGCTGGATAAACTGGCCGCGGCTCAGGTGCGCCGGCAAGTTGGCCGGGCGCTCCAGGCCGCCGGCCAGCAGTGTGGCGCCTTCCTCCAGACCGATCTTGATGTAGCCGGTGACCTTGTCGTAATGGGCCTGGGTGATCATCGAACCGACCTGGGTCTTGGGGTCCTGCGGGTCGCCTACGATCAGGCGCTTGGCCCGCGCCGCGAACTCGGCGACAAATTGCGGGTAGACGCTTTCCTGAATAAAGATCCGGCTACCGGCGGTGCACCGCTCGCCGTTCAGGGAGAAGATCGTGAACAGTGCGGCGTCGAGGGCGCGCTCCAGGTCGGCGTCTTCAAAAATCAGCACCGGCGACTTGCCGCCCAGCTCCATGGAGTACTTTTTAAGGCCGGCGGTCTGCATGATTTTCTTGCCGGTGGCGGTGCCGCCGGTAAAGGAAATCGCCCGCACATCCGGGTGGCGTACCAGTGCATCACCAGCGGTGGCGCCGTAGCCCTGGATCACATTGAGCACGCCGTTGGGGATCCCGGCTTCCACCGCCAGGCGTCCCAGTTCATTGGCGGTCAGTGGCGACAGCTCCGACATTTTCAATACGGCGGTATTGCCCAGCGCCAGGCACGGCGCGGTCTTCCAGGTGGCGGTCATGAACGGCACGTTCCATGGCGACACCAACCCGCACACGCCTACCGGCTGGTACAGGGTGTAGTTGAGCATCTGGTCGTCCACCGGATAACTGTGGCCGTCCATGCGGGTGCAGACTTCGGCGAAAAAGTCGAAGTTGTGCGAGGCCCGTGGGATCAGCACGTTTTTGGTCTGGTGGATCGGCAAGCCGGTGTCGAGGGTTTCAAGCTCGGCCAGGCGCGGCACGTTCTGTTCAATCAATTCGCCGAGCTTGCGCATCAAGCGTGCGCGCTCCTTGGCCGGGGTGTTGGCCCACTTGGGAAACGCCTCCTTGGCTGCCGCCACGGCTTGTGCGACTTCATCGGCACCACCGCTGGCGACTTCGCCGATGGCCTCGCCGGTGGCCGGGTTGTAGTTGATGAATACGTCTTTGCTCTCGACCTCACGGCCGTTGATCCAGTGTTTGATCATGGTGCTCAAGCCTCTTTGCGCACGGAGAAAAACTCCGTCTCACTGACAATACGGTTGACCAGGCGGCCCACGCCTTCGACTTCCACCACCACCTCATCGCCCGGCACCACATCGGCCAGGCCCTCGGGCGTGCCGGTGGCGATCATGTCGCCGGGTTGCAGGGCCATGAAGCTGGACAGGTATTCGATGAGGTAGGGGATATCGAAAATCATGTCTTGGGTGCTGCCTTCCTGGCGCAACTCGCCGTTGATCCAGGTGCGCAATTTCAGGTTGCCTGGGTCGGGCACATCGGCCACGTCGACGATCCACGGGCCCACCGGGGTGGTGGCGTCGCGGTTTTTAACCCGCAGGTTGGGGCGGTAGTAGTTTTCCAGGTAGTCGCGGATCGCGTAGTCGTTGCACACCGTGTAGCCGGCCAGGTAATCCAGGGCGTCGGCGCGCTTGACGTTGCGCGCGGTCTTGCCGATCACCGCCACCAGTTCGCACTCGTAGTGCATGTAGGCGACGTTGTCCGGGCGCCAGCTGACCTGACGGTGACCGGTGTAGGTGCCGACCGACTTGATAAAGGCCAGCGGTTCGGTCGGCGGTGTGAAGGCCAGTTCGGCGGCGTGATCGGCGTAGTTCAAGCCCAGGGCGAACATATTGCCGGTGGCGGGCGGCAGCCATTGCACCTGATCTTCGGCAAGCCGCCGGCCATCGCTGAGGCGCACGCTGTGATCGTCGTCTACCTGCACGGCATGGATCTGACCTTCAAAACGGATACGTGCGCGCTTCATGCCAGTGCCTCCGCCTGAACGATATTGAGCAGGCGGCCGACGCCAGTGATTTCAACTTCAACACGATCACCCGGCTGCACATCCACACGGCCCTCCGGTGTACCGGTGATCAGCACGTCACCGGGATGCAGGGTCATGAACTCGCTGATCTCGGCGATCAATTGTGGGATGTCGCGCACCCAATGGGCGGTGGAGTTTTGCTGGCGCAGCTCGCCATTGACGAAGAGCTTGAGGGACAGCTCGTTGGGGTTGGCCACTTGATCCCGCTCAATCACTTGCGGGCCCAAGGCGCAAAACCCATCGCGGCATTTGGCTTTGACGGCAGGGCGGTAATAGCTGTCTTCCGGCAGGCTGAATTCGTTGACCACCACATACCCGGCCACGTGGGCCATGGCATTGTCCAGGCTGACGCGGCTGGCGCGCTGGCCGATCACCACGCCCAGCGCCGGGCCCGGTTGCAGGCGCTCGCCTGCAGGCTGCAACACCACGCCGCCATGGGCATTACGGGTGTTGGGCGTCTTGATGAACAACACCGGCTTGGTCGGCGGCTTCTGGTAGGGCGCCTGCTCGAAGGCGGCGAGATGTTGGTCCAGCAGGCCCTGGTAGTTCAGCGCAACGCCGAACAGGGTGCCGCTGGCAACATCATGCAGGGTACGGCTCATGCGTTTCTCCTGGCGGTGACGACGGCTGCATAGGCAGTTCGTTAAGTTGTTAACGTTATAATTAATATGTTAACTACCGTCAAGCGTGGCACACTCCGATGGCATCACAACAACAAGAGGAGGGCGACGTGCAGCCGATTCCCAACATCAACCTCGGGCAGGTCTACGACCAGCGTTACAGCGACGCCGAGGTGCATTACGACAAGCTGGGCAACCTGGCAGGTTTTTTCGGGCGCAATATGGCCGTGCATCGCCATGACCGGTTTTTCCAGGTGCATTACGTCAAGAGTGGCGCGGTGCGGGTGTATCTGGACGACCGCCAGTACGTCGAAGCAGGGCCGATGTTTTTCCTCACGCCGCCCACGGTGGCCCACGCCTTCGTCACCGAAGCCGATGCCGACGGGCATGTGCTGACGGTGCGCCAGCAGCTGGTGTGGGGCTTGATCGACGCCGACCCCAGCCTCGCCTCCGGGGCTGCGTGTGTCGCGCTGGGTGCCGACGCCGAAGGGCTGGACCAGCTTTTCGAAGAACTGTGCGGCGAGATCAACGCCGAACGGGCAGGGCGCGCGGCCGCCCTCGACAGCCTGACGCGCCTGATCATGATCCGCCTGCTGCGCCTGTGCGCCCACGCCCTGCCGGCACGGCCGACTGCCCATGAAGACCTGCGGATTTTTCACCGCTTCAACGAACTGATCGAAGCCCATTACCTGGAGCATTGGCCGCTGGCGCGTTATGCCCAGGCCATCGGCGTGACCCAGGCACGCCTCAATGAGGTGTGCCGACGCATCGCCGACCTGCCCTCCAAGCGCCTGATCCTTGAGCGCCTGATGCAAGAGGCCAAACGCCTGCTGTTGTTTACCGGCAGTTCTGCAAATGAAATCTGCTACCAGCTGGGGTTCAAGGACCCGGCATATTTCAGCCGGTTTTTCCTGCGGTATGCGCAGATGACGCCGGGGGAGTATCGGTTGCGGCAGTCGGCGTTGCGTTGACGCGCCACGCTCCACCCAACGCCGTATACAAGTTCACCTCCGCCACCAGCTGCGCCAGCCTGTCCACGATCAACGTCTGTTGCGAGCTGAACAACGCACGCTGCGCATCGAGGAACGTCAGGTTGCTGTCCACGCCGCTGCGGTAGCGGTGCTGGGCCAGGTCGTAATAGTTCTGGTTGGCGGCAACGAAATCCCGTTGCGCATCCAGTTGGTCGTTGAAGGTCTGGCGAGCGGCAAGGCCGTCGGCCACTTCCTGGAAGGCGCTCTGGATGGACTTTTCGTACTGGGCCACCGTGATGTCCTTCTGCAACTTGGCGTAATCGAGGCTGGCACGCAGGCTGCCGGCGTTGAAGATCGGCAGGTTGATTTGCGGCTGGAAGGTCCAGGTGCCCGAGCCGCCCTTGAACAGCCCCGACAGCTCCTTGCTGGTGCTGCCGGCATTGGCCGTGAGGGTCACGGACGGAAAGAACGCAGCACGGGCGGCGCCGATATTGGCGTTGGCCGCCTGCAACTGGTATTCGGCCTGGAGGATATCCGGGCGGCGTTGCAGCAGGTCGGAGGGCAACCCGGCGGGGACGCGGGCGACCAGATCATCGGCCAGCGGGCGAGCGGGTAGATGCTCATCCACCGGGCCGCCCACCAGCAGCACGAGGTTGTTAAGGTCCTGGGCGACCTGGCGTTCATAGCGTGCGACGCTGGCGCGGGTGCTTTCCACTGCGGTACGGGCTTGCACCACCTCCAGCGCCGAAGCTTTGCCTGCGTTTTTGCTGCGGCTGGTCAGTTGCCAGCTGTGGTCGTTGGCCACCAGGGTTTGCTCGGCCAGGGCCAGTAGTTCCTGATCGGCGCGCCAGGTCAGGTAGGCGTTGGCCACGTTTGCCACCAGGCTCAATTGCGCACTGCGTCGGGCTTCTTCGGTGCCCAGGTAAGTCAGCAGCGCCTGTTCGCTGAGGCTGCGCACGCGGCCGAACAGGTCCAGCTCATAAGCGCTCAGGCCCAAGGTGGCGGAATAGTTGGAGGTGATCGCCGATTTGCCGGTGCCTGTCACGTTACCCGGCAATTTCTGACGCTTGCCGGCACCGCTGGCGGAGATCGCCGGGAACAGGTCGGCGCGCTGTATACGATACTGCGCCTGGAACGCCTCTACATTCAGGGCGGCTACCCGCAGGTCGCGGTTGTTGACCAGGGCATCGGCAATCAACCGTTGCAGCGCCGGGTCGTGGAACAGCTGCTGCCAATCCGGATTCTGCGTCAGGTCGCCGGCCTGCGCCAGGCTGTACACGCCGCCTTGAGGAAACTGCGCAGGCGTCGGCGCTGCTGGCCGCTGATACTCGGGGATCAGCGAACAGCCACTGAGCGTCCACGCCACCCCGACGCAGCAAAGCATCCGTTTGTTCATCAGGCACCCACCATCCATTTGGCCAGGCCATGCCGGCCGCTCACGCCCAGCTTGGCGGCGGCGCGCTTGAGGTAGGTTTCGATCGAGCTGTTTTTCACACTGAGTTTTTCCGCGATCTGCGGCACGGTGCCGCCGGTCAGCAGGCCGAGGCACACTTCCTGCTCACGCGCCGAAAGGGTGATATCGCTCAGAGCCAGGCGCTTGTAGAACTCGCGCTGCAATTGCGATTGTTCCAGCAGGGTGTGGGCCGGCTCAATCTCGGCGTGCGGCACCTGGCGCAGCAGTTGCGCGTGCCGCTCCATCAACGGCAACAGGGTGTCCGACAAGCACTTGAGAAACGACAACTCAGCCAGGGAAAACCCACGCTGAGTTGGCGGCCGGTAGAACGAAATCACACAGCGTCGGTTCCCTTGGCGCGATACCAGGTTGCACTGGTGCGAACTGCCCAACGGGTGCGCGCTGTTGGCCTTGGCTTTCATCTGGATCAACAACGGGTCTTGCATGCGCAGCATTTCGCGCATCAGCGGGTGGTCGTTCAACGGGTGCAGTGTCTGGGGTACAGACAACTCCTTTTTCAGCCCGGCGCTGCCCAGCAGCTTGATGTCGAGCACGCGGTCGCGCAGCTCATCGAGCGTCCATTCGCTGAGGTCCACCAGGTGAATCGGCACCCATTTGTCTACCAGGTGCAACATGTCTGCGGCGAAGCGTTCATGGCCGCTGTTTGAAATCAACTCGCCCATTTCGGCATAAAAATGCGGGCCCTGTGTGTCGCCAATACTGCGGGTCAGACTCATAGCCATTTCATCCTTGATGTCGAAAACCGTCTGCGGAGGCTCCGGGCTGCGGCGGGGCGATCCGTACTGCTTGAACGTAACTCGGCGTTCGAGATTTTATTTAGCCATATGGATTTGTCCTACGTATGTAGCGGAAACGAGGGACACAAGCTGCCATAAAGTCTGCGTCATTATTCCGACGTTTCTGGTCAATAAAACCGGCAACGAACGCTCGCAAGGTATTTTTAGGTTTAAGTAACTGGATGATATTTAAAGTAAAAGTCTAAATTCTTGCAGAGGTTCAAAGTGCCAGCATCGGCCATGTATAGCCAATTTCCTACAGCGCTTTAATCGTTTCAGCAGTGAACGACCCACCAAGCCCGTTCCATCCATTCGAATGTCCGGGTTTCGGGTGACAGACGCCTGCGGCCCCCCCATGCTCAAATCCGGCAAATTCGGCGTAATGGGCCACCCTGCGCGGCCAGTGCCTGACCTCCATGAGAAGGATCTTATGCAGTATTCCTCCCGCCAGCCGGCCAGCTTCCCCCTCACTGCCGCCCAACAGGACATTTGGCTTGATCAGATGCGCGTGGGCGATTCGCCGCTGTATAACATTGGCGGCTATCTGGATGTTGCCGGCCCAGTGATGCCCGAGCGCATCCAGCAGGCCGTAGCGCAGCTGGTGTCCAGACACGATGCGTTGCGCATTCAATTGCATACCGACGCCGAAGGGCTGGCGCGGCAAACCTTCGCTTCGGCACTGCCGGTGGACGTGGCCTTGCATGACTTCGCGGCGTTACCCGACCCGTGCGCCGCGAGCCGGGCCCTGATGCAGGCGCAAATGGCCCGACCGTTCATGATGAGCGGCGCGCCGCTGGTGCGCGTCCTGCTGGTCAAACTCGACGACGACCACTACCACCTCGGTATCCAGGCTCACCACCTGATTCTCGACGGCTGGGGCTTCGGCCAGTTGGTGCAGTCCCTCGCGCAGTTGTATACCGCCCTGGAGCAAGGCCGGCACGTGGAGCCGTTCGCACCGTCCTATATCGACTTTATCGACACCGACCAGCACTACCTGCACTCGGCCCGTTACGCCCGTGACCGCGACTATTGGCTGGATAAGTTCCAGGTACTGCCCGAGCCACTGCTGATGCCCAAGCAAACCACCAAGGCGTCGAGCAACACCTTCCTGGAAGGGTTTGCGGTGGCGCTGCTCAACCGTATGGAGCAGGTCGCCAACCGCTGCCAGGCGTCGGCTTTTCATGTGCTGCTGGCGGCGATGTATGTGTATTTCAGCCGCACCAGTCAACGCCAGGAATGGGTAGTGGGGCTGCCGATTCTCAACCGCTCCAACGCGCGTTTTCGCGCTACCGTCGGCATGTTTGCCCAGGTCAGTGCGGTGCGTTTTCAGTTCAGCGAAGGGTTGCCTTTTGGTGAGCTGGTGCGCGGCATACGCGATCAGCTCAAGCAGGATTTCCGCCATCAGCGCTTCCCGTTAAGCGAGATGAACCGTGAGCTGGGCCTGCGACGAACCGATCGCGGGCAGTTGTTCGACCTGTCGGTGTCGTTCGAGCAGGACGACCATGACCTGCGTTTTGGTCAGGTGCAGGCGCGTGCCATCAAGGTGTCCAACCACCATGAGGCATTGCCGATTGCCATTCACCTGCGCAGCAACCGCTACCAGGACAGCGCGTGGCTGCATTGCGTCTACAACGAGGCGTACTTCCAGCACGACGAAGTCCAGGCGATGGCGCGCGGCTTCACCTGGCTGTTGGAGCAAGGGCTGGAAGACCCCTCGCTGCCAGTCGGTGAGTTTTCCATGCTGGCGCCTGAAGCTCAGGCTCGGCTGCTGCACTGGAACGCCACCGCGCAGCCCAACGCATTGCCGCAAACCTTGCACCGGCGGATTGAAGCGCAAGCCGCACACACGCCCGACGCCATTGCCGCGGTGTATCAGGGCCATCAGCTGACCTACGCCCACCTCAACCGTCAGGCCAATGCCCTGGCGCATCAACTATTGGCACACGGCGTACAGCCGGATGATCGCGTGGCCGTGCTGGCCCGACGCGGGCTGGACACGTTGGCGGGGTTGTTGGCAGTGTTCAAATCCGGCGCCTGCTACGTGCCGCTGGATCCGGCCCATCCGGCTGAACGCCTGGACTACCTGCTGCAAGACAGTGCGCCTGTGGCAATCCTGACCCAGCAGGATTTGCGCCAGCGCCTGCCTGTCTCCACGGTGCCAGTGATCGCGCTGGAGCAGGTCACCTCGCACATCGACAGTAACCCCGAGGTCGCGGTCTCGCCGTCGAACCTGGCCTATGTGATTTACACCTCCGGCTCCACCGGCTTGCCCAAGGGCGTGATGGTGGAGCACCACAGCGTATCGAACCTGGTGGACTGGCACTGCCGGGCGTTCGACCTGCACGCGGGCAGCCATACCGCCAGCGTCGCCGGCTTTGGTTTTGATGCCATGGCCTGGGAAGTCTGGCCGGCGTTATGCGTGGGTGCAACGCTGCACCTGCCACCGGCCCACGACGGTGCGGAAGATATCGATGCGCTGCTCGACTGGTGGCGCGCGCAGCCACTGGACGTGTGTTTCCTGCCCACGCCTGTGGCCGAATACGCCTTTAGCCAGCAGCTTGGGCATCCTACCTTGCGCACCTTGCTGATTGGCGGCGATCGCCTGCGCACGTTCACCCAGGCGCAGACGTTTGCACTGATCAACAACTACGGCCCTACCGAAGCCACTGTGGTTGCCACCTCCGGAGCCATTGAGGTGGGCCAGCCGCTGCACATCGGCGCGCCGGTCGCCAACGCCCAGGTTTATCTGCTGGATGCGCAACAACGCCCGGTGCCGATTGGCGCAGTGGGGGAGTTGTATGTGGGCGGCAAGGGCGTGGCGCGGGGGTATCTGAACCGTCCTGAACTGAATGCCGAACGCTTCCTGGACGATCCTTTCAACGGCGCGCGTATGTACCGCACCGGCGATCTGGCGCGCTGGCTGCCGGACGGCAATCTTGAGTACCTGGGACGCAACGACGACCAGGTAAAAATCCGCGGTGTACGCATCGAACTGGGGGAAATCGAATCGGCCCTGGCCGCCCACCCGGCGATCAAGGACGCGGTAGTGCAGTTTCGCCAAGGGCAATTGCTGGCCTGGTTTATCCCGCGCGAGCCAGTCGATATCCAAACCCTGCGCGCCCATCTGCAGGCCTCGTTACCTGACTACATGGTGCCGGCGGCCTATGTCCGCCTTGAGGCGTTGCCCCTGACCGTCAATGGCAAGCTCGACCGAAAAGCCTTGCCCGCGCCCAGCCAGGAAGCCTTTGTCACTCGCCGCTTCGAAGCTGCGCAGGCGGGTGTGGAAGCTACCCTTGCGCAGATCTGGGCCGAGTTGCTGCACGTGCAGCAAGTAGGGCGCTACGACCATTTCTTCGAGTTGGGCGGGCATTCGCTGTTGGCGGTGCAACTGGTGCAGCGCATGCGCCAGGCCGGGCTGCGTGCCGATGTGCAGGTGCTGTTCGGCCAGCCAACGTTGGCGGCGCTGGCGGCAGCGTGTGGCGGTAATGAAATGGCGGTGCCAGACAATCGAATCCCGCCAGGCTGTACGCATATCAGTACCGATCTGCTCGCCTTGGCCGAGCTGGATCAAGCCAGCCTCGACCGCATCGTCGCAAGCATCCCTGGTGGGGCAGCGAATGTGCAGGAAATCTACCCGCTGGCGCCGTTGCAGGAAGGCTTGCTTTATCACCACATCACCGATGTGCACGACCCGTATCAGCAACAGGCTCTGTTCAGCTTTGCGCGCCGCGAGCAACTGGATGCCTTCGCCCACGCCCTGCAGCAAGTGATCGACCGCCATGACATCCTGCGCACCAGCCTGGTGTGGGATGCCCTTGAACAACCGATGCAGGTGGTGTGGCGAAAAGCGCGGTTGCGGGTTGAACCGCTGCGCGAGCCGGCTCAACCGCTGGACTTGCGCCAGGCGCCGCTGATGGCCCTGGACTACGCCGAAGAACCTCACCATCAGCGCTGGATCGCCAGGCTGCGCTTTCATCACCTGGTCAACGATGCCACTTCGACCACCCTGTTGGTGGACGAGATCCGCGCCCATCTGCTCGGCCAACAGGCGCAACTGCCCGTGCCGGTGCCGTACCGCAATGTGGTGGCGCAAGCCCGATCAGCCGTGCGCCAGGCTGCGCACGAGGCGTTCTTTCGCCAGCAGTTGGCAGAGGTGGATGAGCCGACCCTGGCGTTCGGCGTGCAGGAGCGCCAGGCCAAGCGTGCCGAGACCGAAGAAGCCGAACGCCTGCTCAGTGACGCGCTCAACCTGCGCCTGCGCAGCCAGGCCCGCGTTCTTGGCGTGAGCGCCGCGAGCCTGTTCCACCTGGCCTGGGCCCAGGTACTCAGCCGGGTGGCGAGCCGCGACGATGTGGTGTTCGGCACCGTACTGCTTGGCCGCTTGCAAGCCGGCGAGGGTGCCGAGCGGGCGTTGGGCATGTTCATCAACACCTTGCCGCTGCGCCTGCGCCTGGTCGGGCAAAACGTGGTGGATGCACTGCACGACACCCACACACAACTGAGCGCCTTGCTCGCTCATGAACAAGCCTCCCTGGCGTTGGCCCAGCGTTGCAGCGGCGTGTCACCGTTGTTCAACAGTCTGCTCAATTACCGCCACACCTCGGCCGATCCCGAACTGAAACTGGTACCGGGCATGGCCTTGCTCAACAGTGAAGATATCCTCAGTTACCCGCTGATGTTGACGGTGGATGACGTGGCCAGCGGTTTCCGGCTCAAAGCCAAGGCGCCGTGCACAGTCGGTGCCGAGCGGGTGCTGAGCTACCTCGACACGGTGCTCAATGGCCTGGTGGATGCGCTTGAGCAGGCGCCGAAAATGCCGCTTGGCGACATACAGGTGTTGCCCGCCAGCGAGTTGCACACCCAGTTGTCAGGCTTCAACGCCACCGCTACGGACTACCCGCAAACCCTCACTGTCCAGGCGCTGTTCGAAGCCCATGCGCGGGACATTCCCGATGCCATCGCGGTGCAGGCCGGCGAGCAGCAATTGACCTACCGCGAACTCAACGAACGCGCCAACCAGTTGGCCTTTCACTTGCGCGAGCATGGTGTACGGCCCGACTCGCGGGTGGCACTGTGTGTGGAGCGCGGGTTGGAGCTGGTGGTGGGGTTATTGGCAATTCTCAAGGCGGGCGGTGCCTATGTGCCCCTCGACCCGGGCTACCCACGCGAACGCCTGGCCTACATGCTCGCCGACAGCCAGCCGGTGGCGCTGCTGGTACACGGCGCTACCCGCGAAGTGCCGGGCGAGGTTGCAATCCCCGTGATCGACTTCGACCACTGCATCTGGAGCCAGGCACCAACCGACAATCCGTCGGTACCGGGTTTGAGCGTCGCCAACCTGGCCTACGTGATGTACACCTCGGGCTCCACCGGCACCCCCAAGGGCGTGATGATCGAACATCGCGGCCTGGGTAACCTGCTGCACTGGGGCTCGCAATTGTGCCCCGACGCCGCAGGCGGCGCCTTGTTGCAGCGCGCGCCATTCAGCTTTGACGGTTCGGTGTGGGAACTGTTCTGGCCATTGAGCAACGGTATGCGCCTGGTGCTGGCGCGGCCCGATGGTCATCGTGAACCTGCGTACCTGGCCCAGTTGATTCGCGAGCAGCACATCAGCGTGATCAAGTTTGTGCCGGCGATGTTGCAGCAGTTTCTTGAGCTGGACGAGTCGGCCCTGTGCACCAGCCTCACCGATGTGTTGTGCGGCGGCGGCGAACTGACCGAAGCCCTGGCCCGTGGCGTACAGGCGCGCTTGCCCAAGGTGCGCTTGCACAACGTCTACGGCCCCACCGAAGCCACGGTCGACAGCAGCGCCTGGACCCTCGAACCCGGCGCGCCAGTACCCGCGGTGCAACTGCCGATTGGCCGGCCGATCAACAATACCCGCTTGTACGTGTTGGACGCCCATGACGCACCGGTACCCATAGGCATCAGCGGTCAACTGCATATCGGTGGTGTGGGAGTAGCCCGCGGCTACCTGGGGTTGGAGCAGATGACCGCCGAGCGGTTTATCGACAGCCCCTTCGTTGTCGGTGACCGCCTATATCGCACGGGCGACCTGGTGCGCTACCTGCCGGACGGCAATCTGGAATTCCTCGGGCGTAATGACTTCCAGGTCAAACTGCGCGGCGTGCGCCTGGAGTTGGGCGAAATCGAAGCACGCCTGAGTGCACACCCGGCGTTGCGTGAAGTGGCGGTACTGATTCGCGATGAGCGCCTGGTCGCCTACTTCACCCTGCGCGGCCAGGCGCCGAGCCTGGAAGACTTGCGCGCCCATGTGCTGGAGCAACTGCCGGAAGTCATGGTGCCGGCCGCCTTCGTACAACTCGACGCACTGCCCCTGAACCCTGCCGGCAAACTCGACCGCAAGGCCCTGCCGGAGCCGGGCCTGGACGCGGTGCTCAGCCGTGCCTACGAAGCGCCCCAGGGCGAAGTGGAAACCTTGATGTCCGGCATCTGGGCCGACGTACTGAAACTGGAGCGGGTAGGGCGCCACGACCATTTCTTCGAACTGGGCGGGCACTCGCTGCTGGCAGTCAACCTGGTGGCCCGCCTGCGCAAGGCCGGGCTGGAAGTGGACGCACGCACCTTGTTCAGCCAGCCAACCCTGGCGCAACTCGCCGCCAGGACCGTGGCGCAGGTCCAGCGCGTTGAAGTGCCGCAAACCGCCATTCCCGCCCTCAACCGCCGCCGGCGGATCTGAAGATTGGAATGCCTTCAATGTGTGTGGGGCGGCAGGCTATATGCTTGTAGGAGCGAGCAAGCTCGCTCCTACAGACATTGCGGCTTGCCCCCGACAGTGGGGTGTGAGCAGCAGATATATCAATTGAACCGGTACCATCGGGAGCAAGCCCCCTCCCACATTTTACGGTGTTGCCGTCAAGGGCTTCATGCACTCGATGGAGCGATCCACTGTGGTTCTGGCTATCTCCAGCAAATGCCACGCGGCCAGAATCTTCGTCCTGCAATTTAAAGAGAGATGGCTTGCTGGCCCTTTACAAACCATGACAAAACTGCCAGCAGTGACAGCTCATATTTTGGCGTAGGAAAAATCTGTCATGACGAGCGTTGATGGCTACCCTGATGAGGTTTCGCTTTTTCGGACAAGGTTGAGCTTAGTTAAATGGAGGCTCCTACTCACCACCGTAAAGGATTGCGATGAACATGGATGTCAGTCATTTTCGTCAAGAGGCAGCCAAAGTCAGACTTTCAAAAGCCGCATTTGATGAGTTGTTGTGCGCAAAGAATATAGTCGAGTCCAGTGGTCAAGATCATCGCTTCGATACAACACCTGCCTGCATCAATCCGCTTCGCTCACCCATCCTGCATGCGGAATTAAACAATATTCGAAACATGATTGACCATGAAACTCATGTGTTGATCTTGGATGGCTTTAAAGTCGATAGCCTCGCAGTCTTCAAATCACTCATTTGGACATTTGGCTCTTTGCTGGGAAAGCCAATGGTGCAGAATCATCTCGGTCATAAGGTTATTGAAGTATACGATCGGGGCGGTAAGAGTATTGAAGAGGGTGCCAGATACCACCAAACCCGGCAGGGTGCTTACGTACACAACGATGGTGTGAGTGACCCGCTACCTATCGACTATTTGATCTTGGCGTGTGGTCAGAAAGCACTGCTGGGTGGTGAAAGCATTCTGATTAATGCGAGCGCGGTCTACGCAGAGCTGATGACGTTTCCAGATGTACTGACACAGCTGAAATGCGATTTCTTTTTTGAGAATCGAGGCATGGCCGAGGATGAGACGCTGTTTAAAGCGCCCATCTTGATTTTTTCAGACGCAGGCATTCCTTTGATCAGGTATTTTCGTGTCTACATTGAGTCGGCTCATCTGAAGGCTGGTGTCCCGTTGACCCTCGCACAAACTCAGGCGCTGAATATACTGGATGCTGTGCTCGACCAGTCTTCAGTCCAGCATCGCATACTGCTTGAACCAGGGCAGGTATTGATTTCTGCCGACAACAAGTTCCTGCATACCCGCACGCATTTCATAGACAGGAATGTTCCCTGTGCGCAGATCAATGATGATGAGCGGCTGAGCGATCTCAATCGCTACATGCTACGGATGTGGTTACGCAAGCCATGATGCCTGGCTTGCCCTGCATAACTGATTCCTCCCTGTTTTCAGCAAAAGCCGAGCCCCATGGACAACTCCGATATCGCGATCACCCTGGTCTTGATCTCCGCCTTCATGCACGCCACTTGGAATGCCGTAGTACGCGCCGGAAGCAGTCGCTTTATGACTTTGGCAATGGTCGATGGCACCGCATTGCTGATCTGTCTGGCAGCGCTGCCGTTGGTTCATGTGCCAAGCCTTGAGGTGTGGGGCTATGTGCTGGTTTCCGTAGTGCTCAATACGATCTATCGATTGTTTCTGATCAAGGCTTACGAGACCGGCGATTTCGGTCAGGTTTACCCGGTCATGCGTGGTGTGCCGCCGGTACTGGTTGCGCTTTTTTCCTACTTCTTACTGCATGAGCAGCTGTCGTTTCAGGCGATGGCAGGTGTGCTGATGATTTGCGTGGGGATCATCAGCCTGACATTTGTGCGCAGGATGACGGCGCACATGCTCAAGCCGATCCTGATGGCGGTGTGCGCTGGAGCGTTCATTGCGTCCTATACGGTGGTGGACGCCAAAGGCGTGCGAGCCAGTGAGACGGTGCTGCAATACATCATTTATCTGACGGTATTCCAGAGCATCCCGATCCCGTTATTGGCGTTGATCAAGGCGCGTCCGGCATTCACCCAGGCCATCCGCTGCCACTGGCGGGTAGGAATGTTGGGAGGGGTGTTTTACCTGGCGTCCTACGGCCTGGTGTTGTTTGCGTTGTCCCTGGATGCGGTAGCCAAGGTGTCCGCGTTGCGGGAAACCAGTGTTATTATCGGCACCATTATTGCCGTACTGTTTTTTCATGAACGGTTTGGCTGGCGGCGAATGCTGTCGGCATTCGTCATTGTTGGCGGGATCATCCTGATCAAAGTGAGCAACTGATGGCCCAACGTCCGCCCCCGACCCCTATGCTTCAAGCCTTCGTGAGTGCCGCGCAGACCGGCAGTTTTGCGCGTGCCGCATCCGAGTTGAACCTCACCGCCAGCGCTATCAGTCATCAAATCGCAGGTCTGGAAGAGTGGTGGGGGGTGCAGTTGTTCGAGCGCCACTCACGGGGCGTCAAACTCACGCCGGCGGCGCAGGCACTGTTGCCGGTGGCCGAAGGTTTTTTCAAAGACCTGGATGCTGTGCTGCATTCGCTCAGTCCCGGTAAACCTCAACCGCTTTACCTCGCCTGTACGTCCTCTCTGTGCTCAACCTGGCTGATTCCCAGGATGCATGGTTCTCATGCTCACGCGTCGTTCAATCTGGATTTGGTGTTGACCAGCGCGGACATGAGCAGCAGCAGCTTGAGTGCGCATCAGTATGACGTCGCCGTGGTGATGGGGTACGGCGACTATCCGGACCACCATGTCGAGCTTTTGATGCGCGATGCGGTATTTCCTGTATGTTCGCCAGCGTTTGCGCGTATACACGGCGATATTGCCCTGGCGGATATCGCCCAGTACCCATTGATTCATCGGGTGGATGATCAAGTGTGTCCAGGGTGGGAGAGCTGGTTTGCCTTCCAGGGGCTGCAAGCACCGCCCTATCACCATGGCCCACGCTTTCCTGATTCCAGTTTGGCTATCAGCCTGGCGGTAAAAGGCGGGGGAATTGCGTTGGGCAGAACTGCACTGGTACATGACGCGTTGAAGGAGGGAGCCTTGGTTGCGCTGGAAGCTCCTGTGATGATGTCGCCGGCTGCCTATTACATCATTTGCCGAGAGGGTCGTCAGTCGGAGCCGGATATCGCTCGGTTGTTTGATTGGCTCAAGGCGCAGGCTGACGAGTTTGTGTGCGAAGTTTAAATGCACCCCGTAGGGGGCTCACGCCAAGCCTTTGCAAACAGCACCTCTTCGATTCTCAGCGTGGCATCGGAACAAACGCCACGCTCCCTCCCTCACGCTTCTGAAACAAGCGCTCGCCATTATCCGATTGCGTAGTGACCACTCGATGATCCACGCCCAGAAACGCCAGCGGCATCGGGTCTTCCCTGGAATACTGCGCGATGATAATCGTGTGTTGCGGATCGAACCTTTGGCCGCTGATCTTTTCCAGCCAGGCCATGAACGCGGCGCTGTTGCCCTGGCGGGGGTAGTCCTGGGTTTCGCTGACGTAGTAGAAGGGCCTGCCGTGGTTTTGCAGGTACATGGGCAGCTTGTTGTCGACCTCCACCAGCACCATTTGCCATTGGTCCCACGGTGCGCTTTTCACGGCTTGGGCTTGCACATCCTCGGCGAAGCGGGTCACGCCGCCGTTGCCGGTAGTCCAGGGGTAGATCACACCCAGCACCAGCAAGAGCAGGCCTGCGCTGATGCCGAAGCCTTTTTGCCAGCGCGGCCAGCTCGCCGGTTTTTTCTTTAGGCGTTCGCTCAGCCACCAGGCGGCGAGCAGTTGGGCAAAGGGCACCAGCGGCAGTACGTAGTAGCTGCGGCGGCTGCCGCTGGCGGTGAAGAATGCAAACAACAGGCCCAGGCCCCACACCAGCCAGCGCACGTTGGGTGGGGTGTGGCGCCAGTGCCGCACCGCCAGCCACAGGCCCAGTAGCCAGCAGGGGGCCCAGGGCAGGGTGTAGACCGGCAGGTAGATCAGGTAGGTGTAGATCGGCCCCATGTGATCGAAGGGGTCGAAGAAACGCACCACGTTTTCCCTGAACACCAACGCCAGACCGCTCTCGCCATAAGAGGGCGCGCCGTAGCGCTGGGACAGTACGAAAGGAATCGCGTAAAACGCCGCGGCGATCAGCATGGCCAACAGCAGACGCAGATTGAGGTGGCGTTTGTAGCGCTGCTGGCTGAGCAGGTGCGGCAGCAGCACCAGCCCAGGCAGCACAACACCGATCAAGCCCTTGAACAGTGACGTCGCTGCCAGCAACAGGAAAAACATCGTGTAGCGCCCAAGCCTGGTGTCTTCCGGCCCACGCCAATACCACCACACGGCTGCCAGCACGCCGCACACGGTCAGCACGTCGGCGGTGGCGACCCTGGCCCAGAACAGGAAGTAGAAGGTGGTGGCGAGCATCCAGCCGGCGATCAAGCCTGTGCCTTTGCGAAACAGCCGTTCGCCGATCAGGTACACCAGCCAGATACTCAGCCACGCCGCAATCACCGATGACAGACGCAACGACCACGGGCCAAGGCCGCCCGTCAAGCTGGCGAAGCCGGTGATCAGCCAGTAGGAGGGCAGGGGTTTGTCGTAATACGGCGTGCCTTTGAGATACGGGTCGAAGTAATCACCGCTTTGCAGCATCTGCAAGGCGATGTTGGCCCAGCGCGTCTCCGGCCCCCATAGGTCGCGGCTGCCCAGGCCCAGCAGCAAAAGCAAGGCCGAGACGCCCAGCAGTAAAACCAGGGCGCCGCGTTCGGTTTTCCATAGGCTCATGGGCTGGTCCTGCAAAGGCGATCAAGGTTGTTGGGGGTAAATCGTCAGTACCAGGTTGCCCTTGCGATAGCGCTTGCCGCCGGGCGGCAATTGCCCTTCTTCGCGGTGTTCGCTGGTGCTGCGGACCCGCATCAGCACGCCCACCGAACCTCGCTCGCGGGCTTGGGCCAACCAGGCTTGCACGTTGTCGAGCGTGACCTTGCGGTGCGCCGCTTCTTCGTAATGCAAGCCGTAGCGCAGCTCGCCCTCGGTGCCGTAAAACGCTACCTCTGGCTCACGCAGGCGCCATGACAATGCCGATGCCAGGCCCAGTTCGTTGCTCAGCAAAGCACGGGTGTGTTGCAGTTCGTCCAGGTGCTCAAGCACGAACTGGTCGGGCATTTCGTTATCCGCTATCAACTGCGGCATTCCCGCCGGCAGCAGGGCTACCAGCAAGCCAATGCCCAGCGCCGGCATCGCCCACAACGTCAGCGGGCGCACCGCTTGCAACAGGTTGGCGAGGATCCAGCCCAGCAGCACGATAAAAGCCAGGGACAGGCTGAACATCTCGGCGTGGCTGTTGCCGTACAGCGGGTCGGTGATTTGCAGGTAAATCAGCCCGACCATGGCCGCCATGCCGAGAACGAAATTGACCGCGCCGTTGATCACAATCGTACGTGCCTTGCCTTGCTTGATCAGGTCGATCAAGCCGTGGCCCATCAGCAGCGCCAGGGGCAGCAGGCAGGGCATGATGTAGGTCGGCAACTTGCCTTTGCTCAGGCTGAAAAAGCCCAGGGGCAGCAGCCACCACAGGGCGAGAAAGGCAATCGCCGGCTGGCGTTTTTCGTTCCAGGCCTTGCACAGTGTTGTCGGCAGCAATGCGGCCCACGGCAGACACGCCGCGACCATGATCGGCAGGAAGAACCAGAACGGCCGCGCATGTTGCGCATTCTCGGAGGCGAAGCGGCGAATGTGTTCGTGCCAGAAGAAAAAGCGCCAGTAATCCGGTTCCCGCACATGGATAGCCAATGCCCACGGCAGGCAAACCAGTACCGCGACCATAATCGCCACCGGCCCGTAGCGCAGCAACTCACCGACGCGGCGCTGCCAGATCAGGTAAGGCACCGCGACCAATACCGGCAGCAGCCATGCCAGAAACCCCTTGGTCATGAACCCCATGCCGCACGCCAGCCCCAACAGGGCCCAGCAACCCAGACGCCCACGTAAGGTGGGGCTGTCGAGAGCAAACCACAGGGCGACCAGGCTCAGGTTGACCCACAAGGTAAATTGCGGATCAAGGTTGGAATACCCGGCTTGCCCGGCCACCAAGCCAAAGCTCATATAGAGCAGGGCGCAGGTGAAGCTTTTACGTGGGTCGTTCCACAGGCGCCGCGCGATCAGGTAGGCCAGCAGCACACTCAACGCCGTGGCCAGGACCGAGGCAATACGCACGCCGAACAGGTTTTCGCCAAACACCGCCTGGCCCAGGGCAATCAGCCAATAGCCCGCGGCGGGCTTTTCGAAATAACGCACGCCCATAAAGTGCGGCGCTACCCAGTTGCCGCTCATCAGCATTTCCTGGCTGACCTGGGCATAACGGGTTTCATCCGGAATCCACAGGCCGTGAAAGCCCAGGGGCAGCAAGAAAAAAACGGCAACGCCCAGGATTAACCAGAGCAGAGGGTTCAGGCGGGTCATGAGCACGTCGCTCCATGACGTTCAAACAGGTGCAAGAAGAGTATTGAATTAATCGGGCCGAGCATCGTGATGTTCACTGAATCAATGAGGGGGGGAACCTAACTAAGAGGCGCAACTGAACATGCCAGAACAGGGCTGTCGTTTTGCTGAACGTAATAGCTGCTGGATATGTAAATAAGTGTAATTAAAGTTGTTTAAGTACTGCGGCCCATTGCTGGATTTTCAGAGTGCCAATTGCCTCAAGTTTGCCGTTGGGCAATACCTTGACGAACAGTGCACTGCCATATTCGGCCGCTGCGGCATGGGGAAAGCCCAGGCTCGTCTGGAAGTCGCTCATGCAGGCGCTGTGGGTGATCAACATGAGGTTGCGACTCGGCTTTTTATGGCTGAGGATTTCCTCCGCCATGGCATCCCCGCAAATGGCGAGCGGGCCCGGGGACAGCTCGGTCTTGCCGAACATGAACAGCGAGGTTTGGGCAGTGCGCGTGGTCGGGCTGCTCAGCACATCGGTGGCCTCCATGCCCAATGAATCAAAGGCTTTGCCCAGTTCGGTCGCGCGTTGCGTGCCCTGGATCGTGAGGCCGCTGACAGGGCCGAAACAAGGATTTTTCGAGCGGTCGCAGCGTTCTTCATGACGCACCAGAACCACCAGGTCGCCCTGGCGCCAACTGGCGAGCACCCCGGAGGTGACCAGGCGATGGCCGACACCCAGGTCAAGCGGGGAAGAGGGCCACAATAGAAAACCTGTGAGCAGCAGGCCGATGACGCTGATGCCCAGCACAGGCAGACGGTATTTTTTCAGGCGCTTCAACCTTGCCCATTTGGGTTTTGGATTGGCCAGGATCATGTCTGCCACGCTATTCACCCTCGGCCCTTTAGTTGTGCTTATAACCAGTGAAGTTAATGGGCGATCGCCCGTTGTGGAGCAGCAGCCTGTCACAGTGCTGCTGTCTTTTTGCTGAACATCCGCGTCGTAAAAAGTGTGAATATTAGTAACTAACAAGTTGCGAGTTATCACCGCTGGGAGCGCACTTTAAAGTGTCGAGGATGGGCAGGCGGTGAAATCCATGTGAAAAATTTGCGTGGGCATGTCCCTCAGCCGTTATTCTCGTTGGCAGTCCTTCAAATGAGCGTTCCTATGTTGCAGGTACAAGGGGTTATCAAACACTACGCCACTCCCCAAGGTCCGCTGGCCGTGCTGGACGGTGTCGACCTGTACCTGGGGGCGCGCAGCAGTCTGGCGCTGATGGGCGAGTCGGGCAGTGGCAAAAGCACCTTGCTGCACCTGGTGGCCGGCCTGGATCGGGTCGACGGCGGCAGCATCCGCATTGGCGAGCAGCGCTTGGACCAGCTCAACGAAGGGCAACTGGCCCATTGGCGCCGTACCGAAATCGGCCTGGTGTTCCAGCAGTTCAACCTGATCGGCAGCTTGCGTGTGGAGGACAACCTGGCATTCCAGGCGCGCCTGGCGGGGCGCTTCGATCCGCATTGGCAGGCGCAGTTGGTGGAACGTCTGGGGCTGGGCGATTTGCTCAAGCGTTATCCAGAGCAACTGTCCGGCGGTCAGCAGCAGCGGGTGGCGGTAGGGAGGGCGCTGGCCTCGCGTCCGGGTTTGCTGTTGGCCGATGAGCCCACCGGCAACCTCGACGAAACCACCAGCGATGAGGTGCTGCAGTTGCTGTTGGATCTGCTGCAGGACAGCCCTACCAGCCTGTTGATGGTTACCCACAGCCCACGCCTGGCCGCACGCCTGGACCAGCAGGTGCTGCTGCACCATGGCCGTGTCGTACCGATGGACGCGCGCTGAGATGGCGGTGTTCTGCTGGGCGTTGCGTGCGTTGTTGAGCCACTGGCGCCGTCACCCGGTGCAATTTTTCAGCGTGCTGACCGGCCTGTGGCTGGCTACCGCATTATTGACGGGCGTGCAGGCGCTCAACAGCCAGGCACGGGACGGCTATGCGCGCGCCAGCCAATTGATCGGCGGCGAACCGCAGGCCAGCTTGAGCGCACCGGACGGCGCCGCCTTCCCCCAAGCGTTGTTTGCGCAATTGCGCCGCGCCGGGTGGCCGGTGTCACCGGTGGTGCAGGGGCGGGTGGTACTCAAGGGGCATGAGGAGCAGCGGCTGCAATTGATGGGCATTGAGCCGGTATCGTTACCTGGCAGCGGCAGCGTGGCCGGGCAGCGCTTGAGCCAGGCACAGATGCTGGCGTTTTTCCAGGCGCCGGGGCGTACCTGGGTTGCCGCGCAAACCATGGAGGCGCTCGGTTTGCACGCGGGCGAACAACCGCTGACGGCCAGCGGGCAGCGCTTGCCGCCGTTGCAGGTTCAGCCGGACATGGCCCCCGGTATGCTGCTTACCGATATCGGTTTTGCCCAACCCGTGCTGAACATGCAGGGGCGGCTGTCGCGCTTGCTGCTGGACAATGCCTTCGCCGCCCGCCATCCCCAAGCGCCCGCCGGGTTGCAACTCAAGCAGGGCGAGGACAACAACCTCTCACGTCTCACCGAAAGCTTTCATCTGAACCTCGACGCCTTGGGCTTTTTGTCCTTCGTGGTCGGGTTGTTTATCGTGCACGCAGCCATCGGCCTGGCCCTGGAACAACGGCGGGGTCTGTTGCGCACTTTGCGTGCCTGCGGGGTCAGTGCGCGAATGCTGATCCTGAGCCTGGGGGTCGAACTGGGATTTCTGGCATTGCTGGGCGGTGTACTCGGGGTCGCCAGCGGTTACCTGCTGGCCAGCCTGTTGCTGCCGGACGTCGCCGCCAGCTTGCGCGGCCTGTACGGGGCCGAAGTGGCAGGTCAACTGAGCTTGAGCCCGGGGTGGTGGCTTGCAGGGCTGGGCTTGAGCCTGCTCGGCGCCTTGCTCGCAGGGGCCAGCAGCCTGTGGCGTGCGGCGCGTTTGCCGTTGCTGGCGCTGGCCAATGCACAAGCCTGGCATGAGGCCCACGGGCGCTGGTTGCGGCGCCAGGGTTGGGTGGCGGTTGCGGCGCTGCTCATTGCACTGCTGGCCCTGGAGTTGGGCAACAGCCTGGCCGCCGGATTCGTGCTGATGGCGGCCTTGCTGCTGGGCGCTGCACTGGGTTTGCCGGTATTGCTCAATGCGCTGTTGAACGGCGTGCTGGGGCGCAGTCGTTCGGTACTGGGCCAGTGGTTCCTCGCCGACTGTCGCCAGCAACTGCCAGCCTTGAGCCTGGCACTCATGGCGCTGTTGCTGGCCCTGGCGGCCAATATTGGCGCAGGCTCCATGACCTCGGGTTTTCGCCAGACCTTCAACCACTGGCTGGAACAACGCCTGACCGCCGAGCTTTACCTCAACCCGCAAAATCCGGCTCAGGCGCAGCAACTGCACACATGGTTGGCACAGCAGCCGTTGGTGCAGGCGGTGCTGCCCAGCTGGCAGGTCGCGGTGCAGTTGCAAGGCTGGCCGGCGGAGCTGTTTGGTGTGGTCGACAACCCCACCTATCGTCAGCACTGGCCGTTGCTGGAGGCGACGAGCACACCCTGGGACCGCTTGCTGCAAGACGATAGCGTGATGCTCAGCGAGCAGTTGGCGCGGCGCTTGAACGTGCGCCTGGGCGACAGGGTTCAAGTCCCCACCCCGCAGGGCACATGGGCACCGGAAATCGTCGGAATCTACGCCGACTATGGCAACCCCAAGGGCCATCTGCTGGTCAACGCCAAGCACCTGTTGGCTCATTGGCCGACGCTGTCACCGGTGCGATTCAACCTGCGCGTGGCGCCCCAGGATGTGCAGCCGCTGGTGGGTGAAGTGCAGCGCGAGTTTACCCTGGAAGACAGCCGTATCGTCGATCAACAACAACTCAAGGGGTGGTCCAGCCAGGTCTTCGAACGCACCTTCGCCGCCACTGCTGCGTTGAACAGTCTGACCCTGGGTGTGGCGGGCGTGGCATTGTTCATCAGCCTGCTGACCCAGAGCCAGAGTCGCCTCGGGCAACTTGCGCCGTTGTGGGCGCTGGGGGTGACACGCCGCCAACTGATGCTGCTCAACCTTGGCCAGACCTGGCTGCTGGCGGTACTGACGCTGGTCCTTGCGTTGCCGTTGGGGCTGTTGCTGGCGTGGTGCCTGGATGCGGTGATCAACGTCCAGGCGTTCGGCTGGCGCCTGCCGTTGCAGGTATTCCCCGGGCAGCTTGCACAGTTGATGGGGTTGGCGTTGCTTGCGACATTGCTAGCCTCGGCCTGGCCGCTATGGCAGCTCTACCGCAGCCGCCCGGCGGATTTGTTGAGGACCTTTGCAAATGAAGATTAAAGCGTTGGGGTGGGGGGTGTTGCTGCTGCTGTTGAGTGCCTGTGACAAGCCGCCTGCACCCGAGGAAAGCTTCGCCGGGCTGGGCAGCGATGCGGCGGAGTTTGCCCAAGTGGCCCCTGGTAAAGTCTTCAGCTTCCCCGAAGATCACGGCCCGCACCCAGGCTTTCGCATCGAATGGTGGTACGTCACCGCCAACCTCAAGGATGCCCAGGGCAATGTGTTCGGCGTGCAATGGACCTTGTTTCGCAACGCCGTGAATGCCGGGCCGATGCAGCAAGGCTGGCGCGACTCCACCATCTGGCTCGGCCACGCCGCCGTCACCAGCGCCACCCACCACTACGCCGCCGAACGCTTCGCCCGTGGTGGTGTCGGCCAGGCCGGAGCGCAAGCGTTGCCGTTCAACGCCTGGATCGACGACTGGAACTTCGCCACCCGCCCAGGCGCCACTAGCGCTCTGGCCGATATGCAACTCAAGGCCAGTGGTGCGCAATTCGCCTACGACCTGCAACTGACCTCCAGCCGCCCGTTGGTGCTGCAAGGTGACAACGGCTACAGCCGCAAATCCGACCAGGGCCAGGCGTCGTACTACTACAGCCAGCCGTTTTTCAACGCCACCGGCAGCATCAGTATCGACGGCCAGACGTACGAAGTCAGCGGCTCGGCCTGGCTCGACCGCGAATGGAGCAGCCAACCCCTGGCCGCCAGCCAGACCGGCTGGGACTGGTTCTCCCTGCACCTGGACCGGGGCGCGCAACTGATGCTCTTTCGCGTGCGAGACAAAGACGGCGGCGGGTACCTCACCGGAACCTGGATCGACGCCCAGGGCCGCACCGAGACCCTGCACAACGCAGATATTCAACTGGCGCCGCTGAGCAGAACCGAGATTGACGGGCGCAGCATTCCCACGCGCTGGTCGCTGAAGATCCCCGGCAAACACCTGGACATCACCACCGAGGCGGTCAATCCGAAAGCGTGGATGAACCTGGGGATTCCCTACTGGGAAGGGCCGGTGAAGTTCGAGGGTGGGGTGGGGTATTTGGAGATGACGGGGTATTAGGGCGTCTTCCGTAGGCGCTTATCTTTTGCTGTGTAGGTAACTTCCCAAACGTATTGTTTGACCCCCGCCTGCTTGTGTCCGGGCTGTAGGCGCTTGCTTATATTTCGATGCCATCTTCATGGCATTCGAGATGTAAGGCATGGCGCAGGCATACCTCAACGACCGCACCACGGACTACCTCAGTTTGAAGTCCAGGCTAATGGGTGGGGCGTTGAATCGGCAGCGCTCTGATCATTTCGATGTGTTGAATCGGCACCTGCGCCATAAGCTGGTGACGCCAGGACAGTTGGTGATTATTCCTGATAATTACAGCGTAACTTGCAGTGCCGAAGAAGCCTGGTTGATGCGCTATGCCGAGGAAATTCACCGAGGACTGGCACTGGATGCGTCGGCTGGGCCAGCAGTGATCAATGACTATGACCTGCTGCAGAGCCTGTTGGGGTATGGCTCGATAGGCGTGGGGGGTGCGACATCTGCGTGGGGGCGACATCTGGATGAGGTGGTGCTTACGCTCGAGTCGATTGAACAGTTACATCAGCGGTTGAAAGGGGGTGGCTTGGACCGGGTTGAGTTTGTTCGACAACGGCAGATGCTGTTCGGGAACCTGGATAGGCAACTGCAAGGTGCAGCGCGGTTTGGGACAGGGCTGAGGGGGAATCAGTCATTGAAAAAGGTGCTTGGCGTTTCAACCAAGAGCTACCTGCATAAAGGCGAAATAGCAGGGTATGCACAGCGGATCGGGGCAGTTGCGCAGGCTTCGAAATGGCTGGGGAATGGGACTTATGTAGGGCTGGCGATGGATGTAGGCGTGGCGGGTTTGGAAATCAGGGAGGCGTGTGTGGTGGGAAGGGAGGTGCAATGCAAAAGAGCGAAATATGTGGAGACGGGGAGGTTGATGGCTGGAGTATTAGGCGCTGCTCTTGTGGGCAAGCCTGCTGCAAATATTGCTCGCAGTGCATGCCGGATTGCATTAGGTATTTCACTGAAAGGCAACGGTGAACTGGCGTGTGGAATTATCGGAGGGGCTGTTGGCGGGTCTGCGGGAGGCTCTTTTTTTGGTGAGGGTGGTGCGTTTGTAGGCGGAAGAGTCATGGAAATCGACGGCGATCTGATATTCCAACCCGAGGGGACATAACGATGTCCCCTTTTCTTGTATATACCATTGTGTGGCTCGCTGGGTCGGGTGTCGTCTTGGGACTGATAGTGTTTGCTGAATACGCAAAGCTGGATGAGCTGGAAAGTTACTTCAGTGAGAACGAGAAGGTTCGTCTACATAAGCGTTTCTGGAAAAGAAATCGGATGATCGACAGGTATCATCGCATGAGCCTGATGGTCGATATCCTGTCAGGGCCTAAGGCTTATCTCAAAGCCGGCCTTGTGACCGAAGCTGAGCTGGCATCTGTTCCCTTGACGCTGAGGCGCTGGGCTTTGTGGCCGTATCGCCTCGCGAGTATTTGTATCATCCAAATGGTTGTATGGGAGGTTTGGCGCAGGTGGTGCGATATCCCAATTCCATAGAAGGAGGGCTCACTCGCGTAACAAGCCAGGAGCACATATTTTGTTAAAATACTGTACATAAATACAGTATTGTCCTACAGTCCATCCCAGGTGACCGGATGTCACCGGTCACCTGAGCTTCAATTTTTTAACTATGGATGGATAAAAAATGAAATCGAAAAAAGCCCTTATGCTAGGCGCGGCCATGATGGCCTCCTGCTTTGTTTCGGCCTTTGCCCTGGCCGAGCAAACCCCTCCCAAGCTCAGTGCGCAGACGGTCAAGCAGGCCGTGGACAAAGCGTTGAAACAAGGTGGCACAGTGGAGAAGGCCATTGTCTCGGACGCACTCAAGCAAAAGCTCGATGCAGCCAAGGCCGGCAAGCCCAAGGTGTCAGCCGTCAAGGCAATTGCCAGTAATGCGGTGGTTGATGCCAAGGTAGGCGAGTTGGTAAAGCCCGATCAGGCGAAACTCAAGGAAGCGGCGGTTGCTGCCTTCACTCCGCTGTTTCCAACTCTGGATATCAACACCCTTTACACGCTGACCGGGGTGGAGACCGGCGCGCAGATCGCCTACCACTTCAACCTGCCGAAGAATGCGCGAATTCAGGTGCAGTTGTTGAACCAGAGTGTCGGCACCGACATGTCGCTGACCCTGTTCCACGATGACGGGCAGGGTAATCTGACCCCGTTGGGCACGTCTGATAACGCCGGCAATGCCGATGAGTACCTCAACGGTGTATTGCCGGCCGGTGACTACTACTGGTTCATGGTGGCCAATGCCGCGAGCAACTCGCAGTTCAGCTTCGGCGTGGCGGTAGACAGCAACATTGATGCCTACGAGCCCAACGATACCGAGCAAACCGCGTTTGCCCTGCCGGATGCGCTGAACCAGGTAACCGGTAACCTCGACAGCGTCAATGATGTGGATTACTTCTCCTTCACGTCGCTGCGTGGCCAGGGTGTCGGCATGTTCCTGGGTGATGATGGTGCGGGTACGCGCAACCAGTGGATCTTCGAGCGTTTCGACGGTAATAACTGGGTAGTGATTCAGCCGGATTCCACCTCCACCTATCCGAACCTGACGCCGGGCTACACGGTCAAGGTACGTGTGCGGGCGAACCCGGCGGTGGCGTTGAACCCTCAGGCCCAGTACAAGTTGACCCTGGGTTCGGCGCCTCGCTTGAACCAGCACAACGTGAACGGCGATAACGTAGTGCGCATTCCCAGCTCGATCTTCCAGCTGGCCACCCAGGCAGCCCGCAATCTGAGCTGGAGCACCCAATGGTCGGACAGCACCGGTGAGCCATTGCGCGGGGTCACCCCAGTGCTGCGGGTCGACAAGCACTTTGGTGCAACTTACAACTGGGTCAACTATGAGGCCAAGACCGGCATCACGGGTGCAGCTTCGGGCAATGTCGCCTTGGGCACTTGCTCCGGCGACTATAAAGTGCGGTACCCGGACAGCGCGTCGGGCCAGACCTACAACTGGGAAACCTGGTTCAACGAAGGTGGCTGGCGCATCGAGCTCAAGGAGTTTCCGGGCGTGGGCGTAGGCGGCAATATCACCCAATACGTCAGCCTGGGCCACATCTGCAGCCAGACTATCGTGCGCTGAGTGATCTAGGAGTGTGAAGCAGGGGGCAGTCCATTTGGGCTGCCCCCTTTTTTTGTGATCGGCTCCCAATGCAGCGTGCCAAACAGGTAATCCATCAACGGCAACACGATATTGAAATTGCGCCCCTGCATCAGCTCGCGACGGTGATGCAGGGCGTGCAGGCGATGCATTTGGCGAATCCACGGCAGGCGCGCCACCGGGTGTTCAGCGGGCAAGTGTTCGCAGGCGTGGAACACCTCGTAGAGCAGGTAGCCGAGGATCATGCACCCGGCAAACAACCCCGCCACGTTGGGGTTCAGTTGCTTGAGCAGCCACCAGCCGGGAAGGGTGATGGCCAGGCTGTGCAGTACGATCAGCCAGGCGGGGAACAGGATGACGCGCCAGTCACTCGGGCTGTCGTAGGTCATGTGGCCGGGCGTGAAGAAACTGTGGTGATCGCCGGTGTGGCGCGCGTAGAACAGCCGGGCGAATGAGTGTTTGTGATGGCCGAGATGACGGTGCACGAGGTAGATGCACAGGTTGAAGAACACCAGCGTCAAGGGCACCGTCAGCCACTGCAGGGCGGTGATCTGTGCGGTGGAGGACCAGGCCAGGGTGATACAGGTGATGCCGTAGCCGAGGACGAACGCGGCGTGTAGCCAGGGGTTGTAATGGCGACTCACGTTGGCGCGGTAGCGGCTGCGGAACGTTTCGGTGAGATGGGGCATGGCGGGCTGCTCGCTGTTTTTGTTCGAGATTGAGCTTAGTGGGTGGGGAGGAATGTGCGAGCTTTTACTGGGGGCATGGGTATTTACACAACTTTGGCGTTACGCCGGACCTGTGGGAGGGGGCTTGCTCCCGATGGCGGCCTGACAGCCGACCAGGATGCTGGATCAGACCGAGTACATATCCGTTATTTAGGTCATGGCCACTGTTGGTTCCGCTTTTACAGCGGGTCACTTTGGAAAAGAGCCTGTATAGACCGGACACATG